>JAFEFT010000025.1 GCA_018240435.1 Pseudomonadota bacterium | reverse complement strand
ACATCTTTCTTGACAACGACCGAAGTGTCCTTGAGGGCAAATCCCAAGGTCAGGCCGAGAACCCCCGCAGAGGCGAGGAGTGTTCCCGTTTGAATGCCCGCAGCGTTCAAAGCAGCAAGCACTGCCATGGTGAGGAACACCATCTTGATCAGAGCATGCATCATCGCCGCCGCTGTATCGTCGAGATGGTGACGCAGTTTCGGCAAAGCCACGCGATTTACTAATCGCCCTAGAATTATCATTCCAAAAAAAACGACCACTGCAAATGTCAATTTTTGGAGAAATGTAATAAGCTCATCAGCGAGTTGGTAATATGAGAAGATCCCAGTGATGCGAACGATGAAATCGTTATGCATGTGATTGATCCGCCGAGGCATTGTTCGGATTATCGGAAGCATTGGTACCTCCGGCCGATGAGCCAACTATGGGTCCTGACCGTATGGCATTTAGGGCTGCAATACGCTCATCCCGCTCAGCAATCATGCCCTCTAACTGGGTAATACGACGATTCGCCCGCCCGACACGCCAATGGTTGCGGATAAGAGCTGGAGAAGAAAGCAGTCCTGCGATTAATACCCCAAGACCAAATACGATCAATAATACAAGGGATAGGGAGCCGTCAAAGTGCCAGATGGCGAGTGACACTGACACCGGTTCAACATTTTGGAGTGCAAATCCGGCCACACCAATAGCAATGATGATTATCAAGATCAATTTCAATTGCATCTGACATCTCCCGGCTGGCAGAGATTCATAAGAATCTAAAGACCATCATGGCAATGATGGTCGGACACAAAGCAGCCAATAGTAGTCCCGCGGGACTAATTGCACCCTCATCGAAGTGATCTCGCAAAATAGCAATACCCGCAGGATTGGGGGCATTTGCAATCACCGTAAGTCCTCCACCTGAAACTGCGCCTGCAACCAAAGCAAATTTAAATTCGTCAGACAGTCCGGAAACCAGCGAACCGAGATAGGTTAACGCAGCGTTATCGGTAAATGCCGTCAGAAGCGTCGCACCTACGAAAACTTGATCGCTGTTCATGCTCATCAATAGTGGTTGCAGCCACCATTGCTGTTGTCCACCGAGAACTACCAGTCCAGCAAGGAAAAAAGCGACCAAAAGCGACTCACGCAGGATCAATCGGTCTTGATAATGCTCATATGCGTGGGTAATGCCAAGAAAGAACAACATCAGGCCGAATACTATTTTCGGGTAATGGGCAAAAAAGACCAGACCTACCAGAAAGGCAAAGTGAAGCAATACCAATGGGAAGGGAACGGACATCCGTTTCCCTTGATTTTCGGTAGGCTCCAACGCCATCAGCTCGCCACGAAAAAGCACTGTCGCTCCAAGAGCATTGATGAATACCGCGATGGCTGCCTTCCAGCCGAAAGTGCTCAACATGAAGGCGATGTCCCATTGCCACTTTTCGGCCACCATCAATACCGGAGGGGCCGCAAACGGGGTCAGCGTGCCGCCAATAGAAATGTTGACGAACAGAACCCCGAGCGTGACGTATTTCAGGCGATTTGATACCAGGTGCTCAAAAATACGTCGGGAAAGAATCAGTGCCGAGAGCGTCATCGCCGCAGGCTCGGTAATAAATGATCCGAGCAGCGGCCCAATGGAAATCACGACAAAGTAGAACCCGATGCTGCCCCGCAATGGAATAGCTTTTGCCAGCAGACCAACTGCGGCCATCGCTGTTTCCAGTATGGGACGAGTACCTGCTACCACCATGATCGCGAACACGAATACCGGCTCGGTGAAATTGCGTGAACGCACATACGCGACCGCTGACTCTTTGCCCTCCATTGCAAATATGGCGACAACGAGAACCAATGCCCAGAATCCAAAGACCACCTCTACTTCACCAAGCAAATGCCACAACCCAGCGTGTGCCGGTTGGCGATGGGCAAGATGCTCAAAGAACTTGGTCGAAAATGTGTGAATAATGGCCAAGCCAAAAAGAATCGCGGCTAGCCATTGGATGCTTGTTGCCATGTCGGTCCGTTGCGTGTCAGATTGAACTATACCCTAACAACACGTCAGGGATTGAGCTGCATTCACGTCAGAATAGGGAAAAAATTTTAAATTTATTGACACCATCAGTCAAGAGTAACAGATTTCACCCTGACACATTTCCCCTTGGAGGCACTTTGTACGGTCAACGCATCGGCTACGTTCGCGTCAGCAGCTTCGACCAGAACCCGGAACGGCAATTGGAGGGGGTTCAGGTGGCGCGGGTGTTCACCGACAAGGCATCCGGCAAGGACACCCAGCGTCCCGAGCTGGAAAGGTTGCTCGCCTTCGTGCGCGAAAGCGACACCGTGGTGGTGCACAGCATGGATCGCCTGGCACGCAATCTGGATGACTTGCGGCGCATCGTGCAGGGTCTGACCAAGCGCGGCGTGCGCATCGAATTCGTCAAAGAAAGTTTGGCCTTCACTGGCGAAGACTCGCCGATGGCGAATTTGATGCTGTCGGTGATGGGCGCGTTTGCCGAGTTCGAACGCGCTTTGATCCGCGAACGGCAGCGCGAGGGAATCGCGCTGGCCCGGCAGCGGGGCGCGTACCGGGGCCGCAAGAAGTCGCTGAACGATGAGCAGATTGCCGAACTGAAACGGCGCGTCGCAGCGGGTGAGCAAAAAGCCATGATCGCCCGAGAATTCGGGATCAGTCGCGAAACCTTGTATCAGTACCTGCGGGAAAACTGAGCATGCCGCGTCGTTCCATTCTGTCCGCCAACGAGCGCGAAAGCCTGCTGGCATTGCCCGATGCCAAAGACGATCTGATCCGGTACTACACACTCAGTGACACCGATCTGTCGATCATCCGTCAGCGCCGTGGCCCGGCGAATCGGCTGGGCTTCGCTATTCAGCTTTGCTACCTGGCCAAGTTTGACCAACGCCCAAAAATGCGAAGTTTCGGTCTGGGCCGAGCCGGCCTGGCGTCTTAGTCGAAAATCTCCTCTTCCAAGACGCTCTCGACGATACCCCAATTCTGGGGATTTCCTACGCTAAGCGCGATCGCGTCCAGGTCGATGTCAAAGTCCTCCTCGGAAAAATCGTGCGCTCCGAACATGTTGATGTTCTGCCATGCCACGGGCGAGACTTTCTTCAGCCGCTCGATGGCTTCGAAGTCCCCAGCTGCCAGCAGATTCTCGTAGATTTTGGAAAGCACCGCGGTGTTGTAGTAGACGACACAGTTGGCCAGCAGCCGCGCGCAGTCGTTCCAGATCTGCTGCTGTTCCTCCGTGGTCACCCGAAATTTTCCGGCATTCACATACGCGATGAACCGGCGCAGGCGGTGGTAGGCCTCCCCTCGATTGAGGGCCCGCTGGACGCACTGGCGCAGTTCGACGTCGTCGATGTAATCCAGGATGTAAAGGGTCCTGAAGAGGCTATCGAGTTCCCAGAGGGCTTCCTTGGTGCGATTCTGCAGCGAGTAACTGCTCAGCTTGCGGATGATGGTGGCCTGGGACACGTGCTTCTGCCCCAGCGAGGCGAGGATCCGCTGGATGTTGGGCCACTCGGAGATGATCAGCGCCAGTTTGGCCTTGCGTATGGGCTTGATGAGCCAGTCGCCATATTCGCTCGGATGCCGCATGCCGACGAGGGACGATTCGGCTCTTGAGCGGACATTCTTGTACCTCGGCGCGAACCGGTATCCGTAGCAGTGCAGGATGACGAAATTGCATTGGTTAGTGCCGTGCGTATCGGTCGAGTGCCTCTCCGGCCGGACGTCGCTCGTGTTGTGGAGCAGCAGGTCGAAGACGAAGTGACTCTCGTGTTCGTGCGCCCCGATCACCCGGCCCGTGATGGGAATGTGGTTCGCAACGGCCGTGACGACGCTGATGCCCTTTCCCAAGCCGAAGTACTTCGGTGCGTGCCTTGCCTTGTAGGTGTCGACCTGTGTCTCGAAACGCTGGCCGTCGCTGGACGAGTGCAGGCGTTCCTGGATGTTGAACAGTTTGAATGCGGGCAGCTTCGCAGTGGCGTTGACGATCGTGTCGTTCGCCGCGCGCAGCGTTTCTTGTCGGATGAAGTTACGTGCCGTTGTAGCCAGGCTCGAGTAGCTCATGTCCGCCACCTCCGCCGTCTTGAGCAAGCCCATGTTGGTGGCCAGTCCGAACAGGGCTGCATCGAGTTGCGGCACGTTGAGCGCTTGCTTGATGTTGCGTTCCAGGACATGCGTAAAGCGGTCGCGGAAGCCAGTTTCATCGGCCACGAATTTCATCAGGTCCGACACGCTGATCACGGGCATTTGGGCGTAGAGACCGACGGCGCCGGGTGATTCGTCCTTGGGATAGACCAGCTTCCAGCGCGGACTGGTCTTGCCGCGTGTCTGGAAATGAGCGTTGGCCTTGCTTCGAATGCGCTCGTTGACCTGGGCAAACTTGGCTTCGATGTCCTGCTCGAGGCCAGCGAGCGTTTCCTCGATGGGCGCAACGAGCATCGGTGCATCCAGCGATGCCAGGATGGCCTTCTTGTTCTTTGCCCAATGTTCGGCCTCGATCAGGTCGTCCTCCAGACCACGGTTCTCGTTGCTGTCTCGCACGAATACGTTGAATGCGCCGATCGCATCGCACAGCTCGCGATACAGGGCGAACTCGTACCGGTCGACGTCCAGCGCCCGCTTGCCGTTCTCGCCCACGACGAACACGTAGCGCCGCAGCTTCTTCGGCAGGAACCGCGTCGGAAAATCCTCCAAAGCGACCTGGCGTGGGCTGCGACCGGACCGTGCGAGCTCGCGAAAGAACGTCACGGCCTCGATCAACGGCTCACTTTTGCTCTGCCCTTCGAACTCAAGCTCTGCGAACACGTAGCGCAGGTTGCGCTTGATGGTCTGCGACAGCTCGCCCAGCGTCTGCCACTGGTGGCCGAGCTTGTCGAACGCGATGTCGCGTAGGTAATTGGCCACGGGTTCAAAGCGATCCTTCGGCAGCAGCCGATAGGCCTTGTTCTTCACAGCCGCGAAGCGTGCCGCGCCATCCACCCGTGGGTCGATGAACATCTCCAGCACGTCGCCTGCGCCGTGCAATCCCTGAACACTCTTTTCCATCGCATCATGCATCGCCTCTTCGGCAGCCGACTGGGCTTGGCGCGTGTAGCCTTCGACCCTCACGACGAAGGCCTCGACTAGGTGGTCATTGACCTGACGGAAGCGGTGAAAAGCAAAGCACAGCAGGTACAACCAAGCGACCAGTGGTTCCATCCGCCGCAGCTTGGCCGCGGTGTAATACATCACCAGGGACGCGTAGTACTTGCTGCTTTCCGGCGAAATGTTCACCTTCTTGAGGAAGTTGCGGGCGAAAGCGTGCAGCGGTGCGAACGCCTGCCGCCGCGCGACCTCCTCCCGCAGCGCGGTGTAGCTGAAGTCCCCCAGGTCCTGCTTGAGCAAACCGATCCGGTTGAGCGCGCCGTCGGCCCGAAGCATTTCGGTGAGAATCTTGCGCTCCGGTCGCTTCGCCAAGGCCTTGCGCAGTTCCGTCGTCAGCCGATCGCGTTCGCTGTTCACGACCTCGCCGACCAGGTCCTGCAGTGACCGGTAGGCCGGTCGCACCACCCGCTCGCGATCGAGGAACTTCACGGCTTCGTGCAACAGGTAGTGCGGCTTGGTCGACCGCGTGGCCAGCTCCTGGAGGCGCGCTACCAGCGCACCGCGCATGCCGGTCCAGCGCCGGTAGCCGAGCAGCTCCAGGATTTCGTCTTCGATCGACCGCAGCGTGGGCCTGGACGGCGGCGGTGGCAGAGGCTGGTCGCGACGCTCGGGGAAGTAGCGTCCCACGATGTGTTGCAGGTCCTCGCCGGATGCCTCATGGGACGGCTCGAAGAACATTCGCCGCGCGTGGAAGTACCCGAGCAAAAGAACGAAATACATCCCCACCGCGTTGCGGCGACCGATGACCGCAGCCAGTTCCTCGGGTGACATGTCAAAATACAGATCGCGCTCTCGCGTATCGAAGCGGGGCTGCCCCCATATCTCCTGAATCTCCTCCTCGCCCAGAATGGACAGGCGGTGTGAGCGGTCGGCCATGGGAAAGGTCCTGTCTTGTTAGGGAAGTCAGCCCGCTGGAGTCGCTCCTATCGTTCGCTCAACAACGCAGAGGCGCGGAGCGAGATGGAGCTTCCCGGACACCCGGACAGCCGAATACGCGGCCCGAATGGTCCGTTTTCATGGCTTCCCAAGGCCACCTGGTGGCTTGGGTCCCTAATTAGTGCTGCAAGAACAGGCTCTTGCGGGTGGAACGTGTCCACTACCCGAAAAGGTAAAGTTGCTGGGCCGCAAGGGCGCCGAAGCCGCGGCGCGCGTCGATTTTATAAACAACTTCGGGTTCTTATCAATATCAGATAAGGTTCCGAACATCGGCATAAGAGAAAGGAACCCATGGATCCCCTACGCAACCCGTATGCCCCCGGTGCCGGCGCTCCGCCGCCGGAACTGGCCGGGCGCCAGGCGCTTCTGGAAAGCGCGGCCATCGCGATCGAGCGCATTCGCATCGGTCGGTTCGCCAAGAGCCTGATCCTGGTGGGCCTTCGCGGCGTCGGAAAGACGGTCCTGCTCGATCGCATCCGAATGGAAGCGGAAGCCCGTGGCGCGCAGTCGGTCCGGATCGAAGCGCCCGAAGGCCGCTCGCTCCCGGCGCTGCTGGCGCCGCAACTGCGCGGCGCGCTGCTGCGCATGAGCAAGCTGTCCAAGGCCAAGGATCTGGCCCAGCGCGCCCTGCGGGCGCTGGCCGGCTTCGCGCCGGCGCTGAAAGTGACTTACAGCGACATCGAGGTCGCGCTGGATTTCGAACGCGAGCCGGGCCTGGCCGACAGTGGTGATCTCGACAACGATCTGCAGGAACTGCTGCTGGCGGCCGGCCGTGCAGCGCAAGCGGCCGGTTCGGTGCTCGTGCTGTTCGTCGACGAGTTGCAGTACGTCCGGGAACCGGAGCTGGCTTCGTTGATCACCGCGCTGCACCGGTGCTCGCAGGAACAGGTGCCGGTCACCCTGATCGCGGCCGGGTTGCCCCAGCTGCTCGCCCAGACCGGCAACGCCAAGTCCTATGCCGAACGGCTGTTCGATTTTCCCCGGGTCGACGCATTGGCCGAGCCGGCGGCGCGCGAAGCCCTGGAGATCCCGGCCGCCAAGGAAGGCGTTGCTTTCGAGACAGAGGCCACCGCGGCGATCCTGGCGCAAACGCAGTGCTACCCCTATTTCCTCCAGGAATGGGGCAAGCACGCCTGGGAGGCCGCCAACGCCTCGCCGATCACGCATGCCGACGTCGTGGCCGGTTCGGAGTTGGCCACCGCGGCGCTCGATGCCAGTTTCTTCCTGGTGCGGTTTGACCGACTGGCGCCCAGCGAGAAGCGCTATCTGCGTGCGATGGCGCAACTGGGTCCTGGACCCCACCGCTCGGGCGACATTGCCGCGATCCTCGACCGCTGCAAAACGCCAGACACCTGCCCACTTCCGGCACGAACTTTGACCACGTCAGGCAAGAGGACTGACCGCCGACGGCAAATGCACTGCCCACTTCCCGCAACTGCCTGACCATCTTCGCCAGCGGCCTGACCACCTTCGGCAGGGTGCTGCCCGGCGTCGCCACGGCGCTGCCCAGTACAGGCAACGCCCTGACCAGTTCCGGCAACTTACTGACCACCCCGCGTCTTCTGGCGCCTGAGTGATTCGCCCTTCAGGTCGATCTTCACGCTGCTGTGCACGAGGCGGTCAAGGATCGCATCGGCGAGCGCGGGGTCGTTGATGAAGCCGTGCCATTCCTTCACTGGCATCTGCCCGAGCAGAATGGTAGCGCCGGAGTCGCTGCGGTCGTCGAGCACCTCGAGCAGATCTGTGCGGCCTCGCGCTGTCAACGGCGTCAGGCCGAAGTCGTCGAGGATGAGCAACTGCGCCTTGGCGAGCTGGCTGCGCTGCTTGGCGATCGTCCCATCCTCGTGCCCAACGGCCATCTCCTCGAGCATGCGCGCGGTCCTGCGGTAAGCCACCGTCAGACCGCGACGTGCGGCCTGGACACCAAATGCGCATGCCAGCCAGGTCTTCCCCGTACCGGTCGCACCGGTGATGAGCACGTTCCGGTGCTTCTCGATCCAGGTGCAGGTCAGCAGGTCCGCCACCACGGTCTTGTCGAGTCCGCGACCGGGGCGGTAGTCAATGTCCTCCGGCGATGCCACGACCTTGAGCCTGGCGTTCTTGAGGATCCGCTGGTAGCGATGGTTGTCGCGATGGGCAATCTCGGCTTCCACCAGCATCTGCAGCCGCGGCTCAAAGGCCAGTCCGGCAAAGACGCCGTCGGTAGCCTGCTGACTCAAAGCCTCGGCCATGCCGTTCAGGCGCAAGCCGTGCAGTTTGTCCAACAAATGGTTATGCATGTTCTGGCTCCTAGTGGTAGTCGGCGGCGCCGCGCACGTTCTCGTGCGGGGCGATGGGGTCGTTGGCGGCGATGTCTTCCTGCAGCGGCTTGTTTTCGAGACCGCGCACGAGCATCGAACGCACCGAAGTAATCGTGATGGAGCGCATGCGCAGCGCCCGTTCGCAGGCCCGCTCAAGACGCTCGGTGCCGAAGTCACGTGCCATGCGCTTGAGGCCGCGGAAGGCCTGGCCCGATGCCGCCGTCGGATGCACCTGCAGGTGCTGCTTCATGAAGGCGCAGACCGAGGCTCCGGCCGTTTCCGCCCAGACCAGCAATTCGGCCAACTGTTCCTCGCCGTACAGGCGGTGCGCGGGCGGTTGGTGCTCTTTCTTCGTGAAGATCCGGTCCACCTCGAACGAACGGTTGTGGGAGCCGACCATCTGGTCACGGTGGTAGACCTCAACGACCCTGGCGGTGACGCGCACGTTCACTTTCTTGGTGACCAGCGTGTAGGGCACGGAGTAGTAGTTGCCCTCCCAGACCACGTGGTAGTCCTGCGGCACATTGACCCCGATCTTCCAGTCCGCGTACTCGTACGGCTGCGTGGGCAGAGGACGCATGGCCGGGCGATCGAGCTCTTCGAACAGCTCGTCCCGACTCTTCTTGCCGCGGGTACGCATGGGCTTGGCGTTGAGCTTGACGAGCAGCTCGGCGATCGCCGCATTGAGCTCCTCCAACGAGAAGAAGGTCCTGTTGCGCAGCCGCGCCAGGATCCACATCTGGGCCAGACGGACACCGGCCTCCACACAGGCCTTGTCACGGGGCTTGCGAGCCCGCGTTGGCATCACCAGCACCTCGTAGTGATCCGCCAGGGACTGGTACGTAGGGTTGATGTAGTGGCCTTCCTTGCGGCAGATCTCGACGACCGCCGATTTGAGGTTGTCCGGCACCAGGTTCTTCGGCACGACCCCGTAGTACTCGAAGGCGCGCACGTGCGCTTCCACCCAGTCGGGCAACCGCTGGGTCAGCGTGCAGTAGGCAAAGGTCTTGCGGCTGGCACCGAGCACGCTCACAAACAATTCGACCGGGGTCTTGATGCCGGTCTTCGGGTCGGTGATCGATGGGCGCTTGCCCGAATAGTCGACGAACAGGTCCTCTCCGGGCCGACGGGCCTGGCGCATCACCAGCCCGAGCGAGCGGCGGTAGCGGTCATATCGCCGGCGGAACTCCCGATCGGACATGCTGCCGCTCTCGAGATTCTCTGCGTACTCCTCGTACAGCAGGGAGATCGTCACACCCACCCGCGACAACTCGCCGTGCACGTGCGACCAGTCGGGCTCGACAAACGCCTTTTTGGAGCGCCCGCCGTCGGGGCTGAGAAGGACGTCGAGCTGGGCTTCGGAGAGAGCACCGATCCGCTCGCCGTCTAGGGCCGCCCCCTGGAGCAGTTCGCGGTATCGCCCGACGGTGTTGTGGGACAGGTTGCAGCGTTCCCCGATCTCCCGGTTGGACAGGCCCGGTGTGAGGATCATGCGGCACATCGTCTTTTTGTTCATGCCATTCTCGTGCGGTGCGGTGAGGCAGGCGCAACCGACCCTCACGCGGACCCCGAAGGGACCGCGTTCTTGACACACGAGGGTTCGAGACCGAGAATGCTGGCGTCGGTGCTGATCGACACTGCAATCTCAAAAGGCTGGCGTTCGCAAGACGCCGGCCTTTTTTGCGCCCGGTATTCCTTGCTGGTTATCGGAGAGGAGAGCTGGGCGCTGCGCCTCCCGGATCGAGATGGGAGGGCTTCGTGCCCGGTGCGTCGAGGTACCGTTCCGGCCAGAGCGCCGAGGGCGCCGTCTGCAAGGTTTCGGCGATGCGCCCCTCAATGCGGCGCGAGCGGCGCTGCCCCAGGCTGACGGACGTCACCGTGGTCGGCTGCACGCCCAGATCGCGCGCGACCTGAGCCAGCGAGCTGCCAGCCAGGCGTAGCCGCATCTTGATGCGTTCGTGGCGTTCCCTTGGGGTGCGCAAGGCGGTAGTCTTAGGGCAACTGTGAGACACACAATAGGCATAGATGAGTAGTATTGCAAGCCCCGAAGACAATGCCGCGTTCGGCCAGCGTCTGGCTGCGGTGAGGGCGGCGACAGGTCTGAGCCAGACCCGGTTTGCTGAGACACTCGGCCTGTCGCTTCGCGCGTATGCAAATTACGAGCGAGGCGAAAGGGAAGCGCCCGTGGCTTTGTTCCGTGCGCTGTTCGAGCAACACGGTATCGACCCGATCTGGATGCTCTCGGGCACCGAGCCAACCCCACAACGGGCGGCGGCACGGGCCCTCGACTTCGACCTCGTCGAGCGGATCGACCGCCTCATCGATGCGTACTTGACGCGTGCCCGCAAGAAGATGAAGCCGACGCAGCGGGCCCGGGTACGGCGCGCTTTGTACATGCTCAGCCTGGAGGGCTCTTCCCTGAGTGCGACCCAGGTCGAACACATCATTGGAGTGGCCGGATGACCGAGCCGGACGGTTCAAAGGAGAAAGTCGTCCGCCTCGTTCTTCGAGCGCCCGCAGCGCCAGCAACGCCGTGGCATCCCGAGATCTATGACCGGGTCGAACGGGTCCTCAAGGGGGCCCTTGACGACTTGGAGGACGACCGATTGGACGCAGACGATCGAGCAGCCTTGGCGAGCGAATCCTGCTTCATACGCCGATTTGGTTTCGATGCCTGCCGAGCGCGTCGTCTGCTGGTGTTGGAGTTTAAGCACCAGGCCGATCTCACCGATCGAGAGATCAGGCAGCTGTATTGGTTGGGCAGCCTGAGCTTTCAGGGTGGAGGCGTCCGGATACATGCCCCACTCTTCATCGCAGCCTACGGCTGGTGCCTGGTGTCTTACTTCGCCTTGTTGATGGGACTCGTCTTGGTGCTAACGCTCACGGTGCGTGACCCTTCGATGCTGATGGCTGGAAGGTTTGTAGCCTTCGAGCTATTGATGCTGGCGGCAATGGGTCTTGCGCATGGCCTGTATATTCACCCTCGCAAAATCTTGAGCCGCAGCGAGCGGTAATGTTCATTTACTACTCCGGAAAAACCTCGACTGGCAGCTGGAATAACACGCAAAATATGCGTCTGGCAGTAATGACAAAACCTTCCCTTCTTTGGCGGTCAGAGCATTACATTGCCCTTGAAAACGCTGAAATCAATGCAAAGCCTAAATCTTCGCTCGAAGAAAGACGAGCAAAGCTCTGCGTTTCCATAGGCAAAAAACCTTCTTTAACTCCGCCGTTGCGCGTTGGGATCAACACGACGTTTTCGTCATCTGGCGCCTCAATCTCTACACACTTCGCCGACCTTGCAAAGATGCGATACGTCTTAGCGCCGGCAAGCGCAAGAACGGTGTCAAACAAACCCCCGAATGCTTTCGGGTGAGGAATGCCCTGACGCGATTGTTCTAGGCATGCCTTTATTGCATCGCCTATCGCACGGAGATCATTCTTGTAAGCCATAAGCACTGGCGAATTGATTGTCCAAACTCCCGCGACAGTTTGCGAGCTACTATGTATGTAGATCTTGCCAAAATATTCGTATGCGGTTGCGGCCTTCATGTGCTTTTCCTTCTGCCGCTACTTCATGGGATGACGATGGTGTTTACATTTACCCCTCGAGCCGCACCGTATCTCACAGTCTGGCTTAAGACTGATCTTTGCGCAGCAGAGCCCCCCCGCGGAATCGCAAGATCTAGCGCACGGCCAGAAATATCTTGTGAGCGGATGCGCACGCCCGCCCAAGTCCGTCCATTGAAGGCCGCCACATCATCAACATAACCTCTCAAGACTCGGCTAAGAGCAGCAGTATTCTGATATGTTTTCGCGTTCAAATCCAAGCTCTTGATGCTGGTAGCCAATCCGTTTTCAAATCGATCGATAACAGGAAAATTATAAGGTAGATTTTGTCCAAGTGCTCGCTCAATCTGTTGTCCTCGCTGAAATGGATTGAGCCTCCAGACACTTTCGGCCGCATCGGCATCGCGAAGCATCTGCGCTCCGCCTTTTATGGCTCTCGCGCCTTCGATTTCTTCTCCGCCAAAAAAGAAGAGCCAAACATTAGCTGCAGCGTTCGCCCCGCGATACGTCCACAAGAGCATCGTATGAGCTGAGTGATGCAGTGCATTTAGGTCAGTGGCCCCCTCATTCGTATTTTGCTCCGCCGGTTGTTGGCCACCGCAATCGCCCCATTGTTGGCATTGGGCAGGGGATTCTTGTACAAATCCAGTTGGACCCAACGTCCCAGAGTCATGTAGTTGCTGATTAACTGCATCGGGGACCGATGAGGTAGTGGTTTTCTGACTTTGTGCGCCATTAAACGACCAAACGGCAAAGCCAGTCGCTGCCGAATCGTCCCCGCCCCCACTCTTCTTTATATATTTGATGAAGTTGGGTGTGGCCGACGTTATCGCTCTTTTGTTGTGCGATCCGGTCGGAGGATCGGGATGAGGGTTGGTTTTCGTTGCAGGTTCGCATGTCCCCCCAGTCGCCGAGCAATCTCCAGTGTCCTTGGAAGCCGAAACACAGGTACTACCCTCGATGGTGCATTGACCCTGCACGACGTCGTCTGAGGCATATCCTGTCGGATCCGTTCCCGCCAGCGGGTTGTTGAGGATGTAGCTGTACGGATTCAGGCTCTGGCTATTCAGGGGGAACTGGATGAACGGATCGACCGAGAGGAACCGCCCGAGCTGGTAGTCGTATACCCGCCCGTTCATGTGGATCAGCTGCACGGCGTTGAGATGCTCGTGCTCGGTGAAGCCGCGCGCAGTGATCGCCGTGCTCTGGAGCTGCGCTGGGCTCAGGTCGGCCCATGTACCAGAGCGTGGCTTACCGAAGGCATCGCTACCGCGCGTCTCGACCAACGCGCCAGTAGCATCGGCGATGGTGTCCACACTGCCGAGCCGGTCAGTCAGCAGATAATTGACCTTCCTGCCCGCCGATCCGTTGGTGATTTCTGCTTCAGTTCCGATGTAGACCTTACTCGTGCCCTGTGTGATCCAGTCCTCGTAACCGCCGTCCAGGTAGACCTTCGTACCATCGCCGCTGCCCCACTCGCGGGTGTGCTGGTTGTCCGGGCCGTAGGCCAGCCAGATCGTTTGGCCGCCGCGTGTGGTGATTGTCGGCAGGTTGTCGTGGTCGTAGGACACCGCCAGTCCAGCGCTGTCGCTCGTGAGGTTGCCGTCGGCGTCGTAGCAGTACGTGCGCGTGCCCCCTGTTGCGATCTTCACCGACTTCACCGCGTTCGGGCCGCCGCCGCAGGTGCCGCCCGTGTACGTGTAGGCACTGGCCGCCGTCGTGCTGAAGTCCGACTTGGAGGTGAAGTTGCCCGCCGCGTCGTAGCCGTAGCTCACCGTGGCGCTGACCGCGCCGCTGCGCGACGAGCCGGTCATGCGCATCAGGCTGTCGTAGGTGTAGCTCTCCACCGTCGCGTTCGTGTTGAGCGCCTGCCGCGTCAGATTGCCGTAGACGTCGGACTGATAGTCCAGACGACGCACGGAGGCGGCGCCCTTCGCGTAGGCGATGCTCATCAGCTCGCCGGTGCTCGGACGGAACGCGCGGGTGTCCTGAATCAAGCCGGTGAAGTCGCTCAGGCTCGCACCGCCGAGGATAGCCGCTGTGGGATTGCCGCGTGCGTCTACTGTTGTTACCTGCCGGTAGACCGTGTTGTCGACCGGGTTGAAGCTGGCGATAGCATGGCCGTACTTGCTGAAGTAGGTCGCCACCGCCTCGCCGTTGGGGTAGCCAATCGACTTGGGTCGGCCGTAGTAGCCGTCATAGGCTAGGGTCTCGGTGTAGTCCTTGTAGCTGCCAGCGGCAATCTGCTGGTGGGTGTTCGTTTGGGTCAAGCGCGCCAGGGTGTCGTAGATGTAGGATTGGCTGCGCTCGGTGGTGCCGTTCATCGCGCGCTGGCTAGTGCCTACCTCGCCCACGCCGCTGGCCGGGTCATAGGTCCAGCTGTCGAGCACCGCATCGGCCACGCCATCGCCGTTCTCGTCCACGCTGGCGCTGCGACTAAGCGGACGGCTTAGCACATCGTAGGTGGTGCTAGTGACCACGTTGCGCGCGTCGGTCTGGCTGAGTACTTCGCCAAGGGCGTCATACCCAAAGCTCCAAGTGCCCTGGTTGGGGTCGGTCACGCTGCTGCGCTGGCCGATTGCGTTGTATGCGGCCTTGGTGACAGAGTTCTTGGCATCCTTCAGCGCCAGCGTGTGGCCGGCGCCGTCGTACCAGTACTGCGTCACCCCACTGAGCGCATCGACCGTCTCCATGTAGCGGCCGAGGCTGTCGGTAGTGCGTGTCATGTTCAGGCAGTTCGAGGCGCCCTGGTCGTTGCTGCCACACACCTGAATCGCGGTCTGCAGGCCGCCGTAGGCGTAAGTGGTGACCAGGTCCCCGCGTCCATCCTCCGCACCCTTGGGTACAACTTTCTGGGTTACGCGACCCATGCCGTCGTACAGGAATGTGGTCCAGAACTGGCCTGCGGGCGTGGTATAGGGCGTGGATTGCTGCTGCACCCGGCCGAGGTGGTCGTAAATCGTCTGTACCAGCGGCAGGGTCCCGTCTTGCTCCCTTGCACCCACGAGGATCGCGCGGCCAAACACGTCATGGGTCGTGATCGCTGTCGGGGCGCCGTCCTGCACGGTGGTCGTCTGGAACAGGGCATTCGATAGCCCGGCGCAGCCGCGGCACCAGGTCAGCGCGACTTGTCGGTCTGGCAATCGCTGCACCGAATCGCTGGTCCCGTGGTACTGCGTTTTGATGAGCTGCCCGAAGGCGTCGTAGGTATTCAGGGTGCGAAGGCCGTTGGCGTCCACCGTCAGCGTGGGCTGGCCGTCGCGCGGGCTGGCGGTGACGTAGCTGGTCTGGCTTAGGGCGTTCGTAGCCGAGGTAGGGAAGTAGCCGTCGGTGCTGTAACTGATGACGCTGGTCCGGGTACGCTGGTTGCCGCCGGCATCGACGTCGCCGCTGGCGACGATGGCGACCGCGCTCGGCAGGCCATAACTCGGTGTCGGATAAGTGTACGCGGTGGCTGTCTGCTGGTTCGCCACGCCGGCCTGCACGGTCTGCGTCGCTAGCGTGCGGTCCGCGTTCCAAGTGAAGCTCGTCGTAGTCGTCTGAAGTGGGTTGCTGACGCCCGAGGGCAGCGGATGGTTGATCGCGTTGTAGGCGATCTTTGTGACGACCGTCGTGCTATTGAGTTTGTTCAGCCACCACGTCGAGGTGGTACTCGTGAAGCTCAACGAGGTGTTCACGCAATGCTGCGTGACGAACGCCCGGAAGCCCCCGGTTCCCGTTCCACTGTCGGAGCTGAGCACGGTGTGCTTGAGCAGGTTGCCGTAGGAGTCGAAGCCGGACGTCGTGGCGATGGTTCCGGCGCAGTTGGCGTCATTGGCGTTGATGTCTTGCACCAGACCGACTTGCTGCGGCGTGCCGGTCGCCTGCAAAGCAACGGTGGCGTCGAAGGTGGCGGTGTCGTGCTCGTCCAGGAACGGAAACTTCACCACTGTGCTGCCGTTCTGTGGGGTGCAGGCCGTCGTGTCGGTTCGGTCGGCGCGGTTGCAACGCCAGGTGTAGGTCTCATGACGGATCGGCCCGTCGGTGCCTTGGCGCGTCATCGCGTTGACCACCACATCGGCCACTTGCCCTGCCAGCGGGAACTTCTGGTTGAAGGTCGTCGTAGTGCGCAGGCCGGCAGTCAGGTCTTCCTCAATGATCGTCCGGAAGCCTTGGAAGCCGCGGCCCTGCTGGTTGAACATGGCCTGACTGTAGCCGTAGCGCATACTGTGGAAACCGCCGACGCCATCGCTGGTCGACATGTCCGAGACCACCGGCATCGAAGTATTGAAGTACACGTTGGCCGCATCGATGTAGCGCTGTGATGGGTTACTGGGGATCGTGTACAACGGCGTCTGCCCGGCCGTGCGGCCGGCGGCGCTAGAGAGCGGATAGTACGTCCACACTGTCTGGCCGCCCATGCCGTCAGTGGCCATCGACATCAGGTCGGGCAGTTCGGGGGTGATGCCGTCGAGATTAGCTTGGCCGTTGGGGCCCGTGTTGTCGTTGATGAACGGACCCGGCGGAGGCCCGCCGTATATGCCGACCCCGTTGTGGACAGGATAGCCGCCCGGCAACGTCGAGGGATAGCCCGGGTCGGTGTTGGGGATGCATTTGCCGTAGCGGCACTGCACGTGCGTGATCCCACTTTCCAAGCCGTTGCCGAAAACGCTGCTACGCGAGTTGTTCCAGCCACTGACCTGCGTGGTGACCTCGTCGACGCCGCGGAACTGGTTGGGGCCGGTCTGCACGAAGTGCAGCGCATTCATCTGGTACGAGCTCTGGTCCTGGGATCCAAGACCGATGAAATACAGGTCGCGGACGTCCTGACCGGCAATGGACGCGGGAGCGATGCCGCCGGGGCAACCGAAATACAACTCCGGTTCGCCGCTGCTGCCGTTGTGCAGGTACTGATTGCAGATCAGGGCCGCGTAATTGTTCGGATACAGTAGCTCCTTGCGTCCGTCCCCGTCGATGTCGCTGACCTGGAATCGGGATGCATACCAAGGCTGCCACACCTGGCTGCAGGTCGGATTCATGGGCTTGCTGCTCTGGTCGACCCCGCAGTTGCCCGCGCCGCTGTAGCTGCCCGTGAAGATGCGGGGGCCGAAGCCGTTGCCGGTCCCGAGGCGGATGACCCACTGGCCGGAAGGGCCGGAATTGACCAGGTCGTCTACGCCGTCGCCATTGACGTCCATCCACAGGGTCAGGCCCTGCGGGTAATTCTCATAAGCCTGCAGCGGATCGCTCGCCGGGAAGAAGGAGCCGTAGGGCACCTCGGTATAGCTCAGCCCACCGGGCGTACGGTGTGCCATCAGGATCGACGTCAGGTGGACCGTGCCGGGGTCCGAGCCTGCGGGATAGTAAGAAACCACGATATCGGGCAAGCCGTCGCCGTTGACGTCGTGGATGCTCGACACCGTTTCGCCATACCAGAGCCCGCCCTGCACGACCTGCTGTGAAGCCAGGCAGGCCGAGGTCAACTCTGGGAAACTGGCCGGCAAGCTCGGATTGGTCGGGTTTGCCACATTCCGGAAGACGTGGACCTGCGTGTAGCAGGAAGGATTGGAGGGATTGAGGGTCGTCGTGACGATGTCCGGCCGACCGTCACCGTCCATGTCGCGTACCGCGTACAAGCCGCCGCCGGAACCCGGATTAAATCCGGTAACTCCGGTGTCCCATACGCGGGTGAAAGCCTGCGCGAAGGTGGTGGCGGTACCTGGGCCGTCCCAGAAATACACCAGCACATGGTTCGTCGACGGATCGAGCGTCACCATGTCGTTCTTGCCGTCCAGGTCGAAATCCGACGAGGATTCGGGATCGGAGAATGAGTACGCCCCGATGCCCGGAACGGCGCTCAAGTCCAGCGAGGTCTTGATGCTACGATCCGGGTTGAGCGAGATCAGATAGAAGTTCTGGTTCGATGCGGTGCCCAGGTTGGCGAGGATCTCGTGACTGCCGTCGCCGTCGTAGTCGCCTACGATGCTGTTGACCGTCAGTTGCTGGTTGACGTTCGGATCGGATGACAGAGTCGCCAGGTGGAACGAGCTCTGCATCGGGCCTTGCTGCCAGGAGAAAGTCGTCGGCAGACGGCAGGACGGATTGCCTGAGAGGTAGGCGCACTCGGTCACGCTTTGCAGCAGGCTTCGGTGCGTGCTCTGGCTGGTGGCGTAAGACAGCGTGTATTGGCGAACCTCGTTGTTCGCGTTGCTGCTCGTGCCCGACCAGGTGCTGATCGAGGCCAAGCGCTGCGTCTGCATGGTGACCGCGCCAGCCAGGTAGGACGACGACACGTCGTTGTCCGTTCCGCTGCTGGGCCGGGGCTGGTACGTGAAGTGCACGCTGCGGTCGCCGTCGGTCGACCCGAAGCCGGTGTAAAACACGTCGGTGAGCAGCGATTCGCCGTTACCGTAGTCCCCATAGGCGAAGCGCTCGAAGTTTCCGATGCGGTCTTCCTTGCGCGCCAGCATCCAGGTGAGCGGTGTGCTCGCGCCGCCGGGAATGACGCGGGCGGGGTTCGAGCCTGTGGCATTGTTGCCGTACCAGAGAATGTCACCGTCCTTCGACTCGACCTTGAAGTAGGTGCTCGACGACTGCAGATCGCCGCCCAGCTGCGTGACCCGGCTGAAAGAGTCGATCTCGGTGTCGTAGGTCGTACCGGACTGGCCGTAGGTGCCGGCGGTGGCGACCAGGCGCATGCCGTCCAGGCACAGCTTGTCGGCGTTGGTGAGGGCGACCGGAACGACCTGCCCGTCCTGCTCCAGGGTCTGCGGGCAGCGGTGCAGCGACGACAGGCCCGACAACGACCAGCCCATGCCGGCAATGCCGTTGCCAGAGCGGCTGCTATAAGAGAGCGCCAAGTCGGGCTGCATGCCATGCCGCCCTGGCGGAAGGACGATGGGGACGTTGTAGGTAGCCGAGCCACCCGAAGTCCCAGCCGTGCCCGCCAAGCGTCCAACCGAAGGATCGTGCGTGGGCAACTCGCTCGCCAACGACTGCACGGTCTGGTCCGGTGGAACCGCCGCGGTCATGGCGTTGAACCCCATAGCGCTCATGGCGGCCGAGCCATTGTCTACCAGGGCGGCTGCGGCTTGATCGACGTCGGTCGGATCGGCGGCGTACAGAACGGCGGCGGCCAGCAGGCAAACGCCTGCCGACCAGAGCTTGTTGCGCATGTTGACTTTCCCCAAATAAGTCGTCTGCTGCGCAGCCAGTCAGACCCTACCGATCTAGCTGACCGAAGACGTGAACACTGCTGCTTACGCTACCAACGAATCGTCTTCCGGGGCTTGAGACACGCCCGGCGGCCACATTACCTGCGTCTCGGGAAAATGCCCAGAAGAGAACTTTTCGCTCTATCGAGACCTGCCGCTCTTGGTCAATCTAGTTGCCGAGTGTGGTCAGACCTCTTGGCAGCACATGGTCAATCAGTTGGCAATACGCAACCGCCCGGTCACCAGCCTTGCACCAACCCGTGCCGCGCTGATCGCCAAAGGGATGGTGTGGTCGCAGGCGCACGGCGAAACCGCCTTCACGGTGCCTCTTTTTGATGCCTTCATGCGCCGGGTCATGCCCGGCGATGACTGGCGCACAACCGAATGACAGGAGAATCCAGATGATCACGCCTGCCTCCATCGAGGTCTTCCAGGAGTTGCAACTCGATCGCGGCCATCTGTCGCACGCTGCGGTACGTCAGGCGGTGCTGGTCCAGCCCCAGGATCAGTGGCGGCACGTCCTGGCCAAGGAGGAAGAAATCCAGCGCTACGCCACCGGCAACGAGGACGTCATCGCCTTCGAGCGCGATGCCCTGGGCGATGTGCCCGACATCGGGCTGATGCTCTGGCAACGACCGGAAGGCTATCGGGTGAGCAACATCGTGCCGCGACAGGTTGGTCAGTTGAGCTACGGCCAGTACAACGCAGCCGTACAGGATTTCGCGGCACAGGTGGCGCGGCCCGCAGCCGAACAGGCGGGCTTCCGGGTCACCCTCAGCGAGCCGCGCCAATCTCTGACGGCCTGGATGTCGGACCGGTCGGCGCAATGCCTACTGCGCTTCTCGCGCTGTGCGAACAAGTCCACCGGCGCAAGCCATCCGCTCGACCATGAGCGTTGGATCGAATTCTTGATCAGCTCCCATCAGGATGGCCAAGACGCCGGCAACTACCTGTCGCGCTGGTTGGTCGAAGCCGAGCATTGGCCGCAGGAGGTGGCTTCCGACCTGGCGATCCAGTACGAACAGGCCCGCGCCCTGCTCACGAAGTACGACCAGCAACGCGAATGACGCTCCCGGACGACCGGGTGCAGCAACTGGTCGAACAGGGCCAGCCGGTTCTGTGCCTGGACACTTGCTCACTGCTCGACCTGCTGCGCGATCCCACGCGAGAAAAGACGTACGCGACCGATTTGGAACACGCGATGGGATTGCTCGAGCGCATCGAGTCGGGCGTACTGGCCGGCGTGGTGGCCGAGCAGGTCCAGATCGAGTTCCACCGTCATGTGGACACGGTCGCGGCGGAGGCCCGCGAACGCATGAGCCAGCTGCTGGACACGATCGATCGGGTTGAGGCGATCGCCGTGCTGTACGGCGCCGCCGGTTCCCTGGATTGCGCGCACTGGAGGGACCACCCGCAGCGCGCCCGCGCCTTGGCCGAGCGCTGGCTGGCGGCGCGCACACCGGCCGCGTCGTCACCGGCGATCGTGGGCCGGGCCTGGGCGCGCGTGAGCCACGGCCGGACTCCGGCAACGCAGTCGAAGAATTCGATGGAAGATTGTGTCGTCATCGAGACGTACCTCGATGCCGCCGTACAGCTGCGCGCAGCCGGCCTGACGCACCCGATCGTCTTTGCGTCGTCGAACATCCGCGACTACACCGATCGCGCTCAGGGCAGTGCGTTGCGGGCCGACCTGGCGGCTGAATTCGACGCGCTGGGCATGCATTACGCAGTCAATTACGGGGCAGCCCGCCACTGGTTGGGCGTGTAGCGGGCCTGCGCGGATCGGTCGCTGTTCACAGCCGGGCTGCATAGGCCTGCCGTCTCATCCTTTTCGATCGATGCGCTTCACGGTAAGCCCGTGGCTCGGCGCCCATCGCGGCTGACAAACCGTCGCGGAAGGGCACAACGACGACCGTCCGTGCATGCATTCCAACGAATTCCTGCGTCGTTCTCCTATACTGCCACCAGTATAGGAGGCTGACCCCATGGCGCTTTCAAAGATCCATCACACCCACCCGGCCGTGCTCAAGCGTCTCACCCGCGCCGAGGGCCAGCTGCGCAGCATCCGCGCCATGATCGAGGCTGGGCGACCGTGCCTTGAGATCGCGCAGCAGTTGCAGGCGGCGGCGAGCGCGGTGCATGTGGCCAAGAAGACCTTCATCAACGACCACCTCGACCACTGCCTGGATCACGCCGTCGACGGGAGCGGGCAAGGCAGCCGCTTAGCGATGGACGAGTTCAAGGCCATCACGAAATATCTCTAGGAGAGGACCATGGTCGATGCATCCGGTTGGCTGCTCGTCGGCGCGGTCGCCGCCGTCGGCGTCCTGCACACGATCGTTCCCGACCACTGGGTCCCGATCACCCTGATCGCGCGCCAGCGCGGCTGGTCGCGGGCCGAAACGACCAGGGCCGCGCTGAAGGCCGGCACCGGCCATGTGCTGTCGACGCTGGCAATCGCCCTGGTCATCTGGATCGGCGGCGTCGCGGTCGCGACGAGGTTCGGTCAGTGGGTCGACACGATCGCGAGCCTGGCGCTGATCGGCTTTGGCGGCTGGATCGCGATCGGCGCCTGGCGTGGCCTGCACGGTCACGGCGGTCATGGGCACAGCCACGATCACGGGCATTCTCACGGCGACGTACACGATCACGATGCCGATTCGATCCATGGTCCCGAATTGCAGACGATCGCCACCGAGCACGGGACCATCGAGGTCTCGATCTTCGAGATCGGCGCGCCGCCGCGGTTCCGCCTGACAGGGTCGATCGGCGAATCGACGGTGCTGGAAACCCGGCGGGACGATGGCAGCCGCCAGGAGTTCCGCTTCCAGCAGCGCGGCGCGTTCTGGGAGTCCATCGACGTTATTCCCGAGCCCCACCAGTTCGACATCGGGTTGACGACCGATCACGACGGCCACATGCATACCTACGCCGCACGGTTCACCGAGCACGCGCATGGACACGGAGGGCATACCCATGGGGCGGGCTATGACGACAAGGCCAAGAGCCGTACCGCACTGCTGCTGATCCTCGGTTCGTCCCCGATGGTCGAGGGTATTCCAGCGTTCTTTGCCGCCTCGAAGTATGGCGTTGGACTCATCATCGCGATGTCGCTGGTCTTTGCGGCCTCCACAATCGCTACGTACGTAGCGTTGTGCGTCGGTTCGACGATGGGGTTGCAGCGCGTGAGCCTAGGCCCGTTGGAGCGTTATGGCGAGGTGCTCAGTGGCGGCTTCATCGCTTTGATCGGGTTGGTGTTCTGGATTTGGCCGACGCTGTAAGCCGGGTTGACGATCCCCGGCGCCACGCTGGCGGGCAAGAAGCTTAGGCCTCGTCCTCGAGCGAACCGATCAGCGGGCAGCGCACGGTGCCCTGATTGCAGTGGCAGCGTTCGACCAGTTCCGCCAAGGCGTGCTCGACCCGTTGCAGTCGCACGATGTGGTCGCGCACCTTCGCCAGCTTGATCGACCCGAGCCGTTCGGCCTCGCCGCAGTGCTGGCCGTCCTCCAGGAGCAACAGTTCGCCAACCTCCTCCAGGCTGAAGCCCAAGGTCTGCGCCCGTCGGATGAAGCGCAAGCGACGCGCATGGTGTTCGTCGTAGCGGCGAATGCCGCCCTGCGGCCTGGTCGGTTCGTCGATCAGGCCGCGGCGCTGGTAGTACCGGATCGTCTCGACGTGGGTGCCCGTGACGTCCGCCAGGCTTCCGATCGTGAAGGACATGGACGTGGCTCCAGGATGCGCGGATCCGGAGCGGGGCCGCAGGCTTCGGCCGCCGCACTTGACTCCGTACCAAGGTACGGAGGTTATGCTTCCTCACAGCTCCTGTCAGCCGGTGCCCGCATGTCCTTGAGGACTCGTATCGTCTCGTCCGCCTCCGGCACCCTCGGTTTGGCGGGATTGGCCTGGATCGTCGGAGGCTGCTGCGGCGTTCCGTGGCTGGTCGCCCTTGTCGGCGTGAGCGGCGCGGTGACGCTCGCGCGCCTCGCGCCGGCAGCGCCCTACCTCTGGGCGGTGGCGGCCGTGCTGATGGCGGCCACGGCGTGGTGGACGTTTCGGCCGCGGCGCGCGTGCGCCGATGGCAGCTGCGAACGGCCATTGTCGTGGCCACTGCGCTGGCTCACCGTGCTCGTGGCGGTGGGCGCCATCATCCTGTTCGTGGTATCGCAGCCCTGGAAGTTCTGGTGAGCCGCCGCCTGCGCGGCACTGGAGAAGCATCGTGAAGCGTTCTGCCATTCGTTGGACGACAGCGTGCCTTGGCGCCGCGTTGACGAGCCTGGCCTTAGCCGGGCCTGCCGCTCCCGCGGGCAGTGGGCGATGCGACACACCGGTCGTGTTGTCGGCCACCGACCAGGCGGTGCGCGAGGACTTCAACAAGGCCCGGGGAACCGTGCGTCTGGTGTTCCTGGTCGATCCGGTCTGTTCGCACTGCCTGCGTGGCATGAGCGACCTCGACCGCGACGTGCTGCGGCCCCACGCCGGCGACGCCCGGCTGACGGCCTTCGTGATCCACATGTCGGTGCTGGGCGCCAAGCAGGCCGACGTCGCGAACGCGTGCCAGGTCATGCCGGGGACGGGCGCGAAGCACTATTGGGATCCCGCCGGCAACGCAGGACGCCTGTTCGGGCAGGGGCTGGCGCTGAAGTCCGAGGCCGGCAAGGACGTGTTCGCTTGGGACGTGTGGGCGATCTACGGACCCGACGCGCAGTGGACCTCGACCTTGCCGCCCAGGCCGGTCTTCGCGATGCACCAGCTGAGCGACCTGATGTGGCAGAAGACGTATCCGTTCCTCGACAGCAGCGCCTTCGCCAAGGAGGTCGCGCGTCAGCTGGCGTCGTTGAAGCCCGCCCACGGAAGCACCGCGCATGAATGAGGCATGCCCCTCCACGTCATCCCCCCGGCAAACCACGCGTACCGCGGAACTGGTCAGCACGCTGACCTGCCCGCGATGCGCGCACCAGACGACGCTCACGATGCCGACCAATGCCTGCACGTACTTCTACGAGTGCACCGGCTGCGGTGAATGCCTGCGCCCGCTGCCGGGGGACTGCTGCGTGTTCTGCTCGTATGGCTCGGTGAAATGCCCGCCGGTGCAGGAAGCACGGGATTGCTGCGCGCCACGACGCGATCGCTGAAGCGCAGCTCCTGGGTGCCGGACGGACGCGGTGCGTGGAGGATTCCAGCCACGCGCGAGACGATCCTGAATCCTAGCGACGACCTCATCGCACTACGAGGCTTCGCAGGCGGCGCTCGGTCATCCACCGGAATGCAGCCGGTAGCACCAGCATCGACAGCAGCGGCGCGGTCAGCATGCCGCCGACCATGGGCGCGGCGATGCGCTGCATGACCTCCGAACCAGCGCCGGTGCCGAACAGGATAGGCAGCAGTCCGGCGAGGATCACCGCGACGGTCATCGCCTTCGGTCGCACGCGCTGCACGGCGCCCTCTCGGATCGCAGCATCGAGTGCATCGACGCCTGCTTCCGGATCGGTTGCAAGCCGCCGATCCCACGCGTGCCTCAGATACAGCAGCATCACCACGCCGAACTCGGCGGCCACGCCGCCGAGCGCGATGAAGCCGACCACGGTGGCGACCGACACGGCGTGCCCCATCAGGTAGATCAACCACAAGCCACCCACGAGCGCGAACGGCACGCTGGCCATGATCAGCGCCGCTTCGCTCATACGCCGGAACACCGCATAGATCAGGCCGAAAATGATCACCAGTGCCACCGGCACGATCAGCTTCAGGCGCTCCGTCGCCCGCGCGAGGTACTCGAACTGCCCCGACCAGGCGATCGTTACTCCAGGCGGTCGAATGTCCTTCGCGGACACTACCGCCTGCAGGTTGGACACCACGGCGCCGAGCGAGCGACCGCCGACGTCGACGTAGACGTAGGTCGCCAGTTGCCCGTCTTCGCTCTTGAGCATCGACGGCCCCGCGACGACACGCACGTCGGCAACCTGGCCCAGCGTGAGCTGTGCGCCGCCTGGTGCAACGATCGGCAGGTTCGCGAGCGCCGCCGGTGAGCCACGCTCGGCTTGCGGGTAGCGCACGACGATCGGATAGCGTTCGAGGCCCTCGATCGTCTGACCGACCGGGTCACCGCCGACCGCGGTCGCGATCAACTCCTGCACCTGCTGCTGGGTCAGCCCATAGCGCGCCGCGTCCTCGCGCCGGATGTGCACGTCGACGTAACGGCCGCTCGCTGCGCGCTCGGCGATCGCCGAACGGACGCCGGGCACGGTCCGCGCGAGCGCCTCGATCCGGTCGGCGACCTGCTGCAGCACCACCGGATCACTGCCGAGCACCTTGATACCGATCGGGCTCTTGATGCCGGTCGCGAGCATGTCGACGCGATTGCGGATCGGGGGCACGAACAGGTTCGACAGACCGGGGACCTTCACCGCGTGATCGAGCTCGTCGCGCAGCCGATCCGTCGTCATGCCGGGACGCCACTGGCTCTTCGGCTTGAAGGTGATGGTGGTCTCGAACATCTCCAGTGGCGCCGGGTCGGTCGCGGTCTCGGCGCGACCGGCCTTGCCGAACACATGATCGACCTCCGGCACGGTCATCAGCATCCGATCGGTGAGCTGCAGCAACTGGCCGGCCTTGCCGGCCGACAGGCCCGGCAGCGCGGTGGGCATGTACAGCAGCGTGCCCTCATCCATCGGCGGCATGAACTCGCTGCCCAGTTGCGACAACGGCCAGACGGCGCTGAGCATGACCAGCGCGGCGATCATCAGCGTCGTCTTCGGGTGCCGCAGCACTGCATCGAGGACCGGACGGTAGAGCGCCATCAGGCCGCGGTTGAGCGGGTTCGAATGCTCGGGACGAATGCGGCCGCGCACGAGGTAACCCATCAGCACCGGCACCAGGGTCACCGACAAGGCGGCGGCGGCCGCCATGGCGTACGTCTTGGTGTAGGCCAATGGCTTGAACAGACGGCCTTCCTGCGCCTCAAGTGCGAACACCGGCACGAACGACAACGCGATCACCAGCAGGCTCACGAACAGCGCCGGACCGACCTCGCTCGCTGCATCGGCGACGAGCCGCCAGCGGTCCTCCGCTACCGGTTCCTGCCCGTCGTGCCCCTCGCGCCAGTGTTCGAGGTGCTTGTGGGTGTTCTCGATCATCACCACCGCCGCGTCGACCATCGCGCCGATCGCGATCGCGATGCCACCGAGCGACATCAAGTTGGCCGAGACGCCCTGCACGTGCATGACCAGGAAAGCCGCGAGCACGCCGAGCGGCAGGCTGACCACGGCCACGCCTGCCGAACGCAGGTGGCCGAGAAACAGCACGCACACCAGGGCGACGACCACGAACTCCTCGAGCAGCTTGCCCCAGAGGTTCTCGACCGCGGCGTCGATCAGCTGGGAGCGGTCGTAGGTCGGGACGATCGTCACGCCGGCCGGCAGGCTGTGTTGCAGCTCGGCGAGCCGCGACTTGACCGCCGCGATCGCAGCGCGTGCATTCTTGCCGTTGCGCAGCACGATCACGCCGCCGGCGACTTCGCCCTGGCCGTCGAGATCGGCGATGCCGCGGCGGAACTTCGGGCCGCGGTGCACGGTCGCAACGTCGCGCAGCAGCACCGGCACGCCGCCGGCGCCGGTCACGACCGGCACGTCGAGGAAGTCCTGCTCGCTGCGCAGGTAGCCCTCGCTGCGCACCATCAGCTCGGCCTCGCCCTGTTCGACCACGGAGCCACCGTTGGCGCCGTTGGCGGCTCTGACCGCGTCGACGAGTTGGGCGACCGTGAGGTTCCTCGACGCCAGCGCCTGCGGGTCGGGCACGATCTGCCAGGCACGCTCCATGCCGCCGATGCTGGCGACCTCAGCGACATCGGGAACGGTCTTGAGCCGGTAACGCAGGAACCAGTCCTGCAGTGCGCGCAGCTGGCCGACGTCGTGCTGGCCGCTGCGGTCGACGAGCGCGTACTCGTAGATCCACCCCAGCCCGGTCGCATCCGGACCCAACGTCGGCGAGGCCTGCGGCGGCAGCTTGTCGCGCACCCCGCTGAGCGCTTCGAGAACCCGCGAGCGAGCCCAGTACAGATCGGTGCCCTCGTCGAACAGCACGTACACGTAGGAGTCGCCGAAGAACGAGTAGCCGCGCACGACCTGCGCGCCAGGCACCGAGAGCATCGTGGTCGCCAGCGGATAAGTGACCTGGTCCTCGACGATCTGCGGCGACTGGCCGGCCCAGGACGTGCGCAGGATCACCTGTGTGTCTAACAGGTCCGGCAGGGCGTCGATCGGCGTGTGCAGCGCGGCGTACAGGCCGGCGACAGCCAGGGCGAGCGCGGCGAGCAGCACCAGCACGCGGTGGCGGATCGAGGCGCGGATCAGTGCGGCGATCACGGCGAGGCCTTCGAGGCGTCGTCGGTGCCCGGACCGAACCGGTCGAGCCCACCATTGAGGCTGGCCTCCGAGTCGATCAGGAACTGCCCGGAAACCACGATCCGATCGCCACCACGAAGGCCCGACAGCACCTCGGTCATGCCGCCCGCCGAGCGTCCGGTGGTGACCACGACCGGGTGGAAGCGCCCGTCGCCGCCAGCGACGATCACCCGCGTCTGCGTGCCGGTGGCGACCAGGGCTTCGTCAGGCACCAGCGGCAACGCCTCGCTCGACACAGGCGCGAAATGCACGTGCGCAAACTGGCCCGGGCTCAACACGTCGCCGACGTGCGCGAGCGCAATGCGCACGCGCTGGGTACGGCTGGCCGGATCGATGTCGGGCAGCACGGCCTCGACGCTGCCCGGAAAGCTACGTCCGGGTTGCGCATCGAGCGTCACCGTCGCCGGCGTGCCGGCCTGCAGGCGTCCCGCCAGTCCCTGCGGCACCGACGCCTCGACCCAGACGCCGGTGCCGGCATTGACCGTCATCAGGGTCTGGCCGGCAATCACGCGCTGGCCTTCGCGGACGTCGAGGGTGGTGACGATGCCGGACGACGGGGCGTGCAGTGTGATCGTTCCGCCGCGCGCCGAGTGCAGGTCGGCGTCGGTCAGGCCGAGCACATGCAGTCGCTGCGCGGCGGCGCCCTGCAGTTCCTTCGCCTCGTCCGAATGGGCGTGGGCGAGCGCGGCCTGTTCGGCCAGCGCGCTGGTCCATTGCGGTGCCAGCACGTCGGCGAGCGGCTGGCCCGCCGTCACCCGCGTGTACGGCGCGCGCACGTGCAAGTGCGTCACGATCGCATCGACCCGGGCACTGACCACGCTCGCCTCGCGCGGATCCCACGCGATCGTCGCTGGCGCTGAAAGGTCCTGAGCGAGCGCGCGGCGCTCAACCACGGCGGTGCGCACGCCGAGGTTCTGCTGGGTGCGCGCATCGACGCGGACGCTGCCCTCGGACGATGCTTCGTCGGCGTACTTGGGCTGCGTCTTCATCCCCATCGACGACAGGCCGGGCTTGTCGTAGTGCTCGTTGGGCACCATCGGGTCGTACCAGTAGAGGGGCTTCCGTTCGGCCGCGGCCGGCGCCGCTGGCGGCGGCTGCGCATGCCCCCAGCGGTAGCCGACGGCGATGCCGATCGTCGGTAATGCGATCGCGAACAGCACGAGGGCCACGCGGTTCGTAGAAGTGGTCATGGCGTGTGCTCCGGCAGCAGGAAGGCCAACGCCGCCCAGGCGCGGCCGAGCTCGGCGAGGTGTTCGGCGTGGCCCAGGTGCACGTCGAGTTCGGCGCGCGTGGCTTCGAGCCAGGGACGCAACTCGCCGCCGGCGCGATAGGCCGCCAGCGCCGCGGCAGCGCGGTCGCGCGCGAGCGGCAGCATGCGTTGCTCGTGCAGCGCGACCTGTCGTTGCAGGCCCTCCCAGCGCGCCAGGTCGGCCTGCAACTGCGCGGACTGCTGACGGCGCGCGTCTTCGTGCACGTCGAGCGCGGCCTGGTAGTCGGCTTGGCGTGCGGCGACGTCGCGGTCCTGGCGCTCGCCGGGGAACAGCGGCAGGCCGATCCCGACCTGTACCGAGAGCATGTCGCTGCGACCGCCGCTGCGCTGACCGTAGGTGGCTTCGATGCTCCAGTCGGGGTGGCGCTGTGCGCGAGCGAGGTCGATCTGGGCGGCGGCGGTCTCGACCTGCGCCGCGGACGGGCGCAGGGCCGGCAAGCGGTCGATCGCCGCCTGCAGGTGAGCTGGCGGGTACGGCAGCTGCGTGAAGTCCGGCGCGTCGGGCGTGGTCGCCGCGTCGGCATCGCCGAGCCAGCGCTGCAGTGCGGCCTGCGCCATGCGCACGTCGGTCTGGTTGCCGGCGATGCGGTTGTCGAGGTCGAGGACCTCGGCGTCCGCCGCCAGCGCTTCTGAGGCGGAGTCGGCACCGGAACGCACGCGCGCATGCGCGATGCCGGCAGCGAGCGCGGCCTGTTCGCGCACGCGCGCCAGCGCATCGCCCTGGCGCTGGGCGGCCCACAAATCGATCCAGGCCATAGCCACTGCGCGCCGCGTGTCTTGTCGCTGACTGTCGGTCGCCGCTTGCGCGGCATCGACGCGCCGCGTTGCGAGCGTGCGCTCCGCCTGGCGTTTGGCCCGTGCAGGGATGTCCTGGCGCAGGCCTACGGTCTTCATGGTCATCTCGTCGGCGCTTAGGTCGAACGCCGGCGAACCGGTAACAGGCAGGTTTTGCAACCCGACGGAGAGCATCGGGTCGGGCAGCGCGCCGGCGCGGCGAGAATCTTGCTGTGCTGAGACGACCTGCGACTGGCGCGCTGCGATCAACGGGGCACGATCGACGGCGCGGCGGACGGCTTCGTTGAGCGAAATAGCAGGCGCGGCCTGCAACGGCGGCGGCAGAACCCATGCGACGGCAACCAGGAACAGCGCAGCCGCATAGCGGGCAGCGCCAGGGGAAAGGAACGACATGCGACCTCCGAAGCGGCACGACGATGCGCGCGCGACGCAGCGGCGCCGGCGCGGACGGGTGACAGCGCAGGGAGGTCTAGATCAGCAGGCTGCAGTAGCGCAGTCGGGGCGGTGGATCGGAGCGATCCAGTGGCACCGTCTCCGGAACACCACCACCGGCGGCTGGTGCGATCGCAACCAGTCCGAAATCCATTGGCGGCAGTGCCAGCGGTGGGACCGAAGGACTCGCCATGTGGGCGGCCACCGACACGTCCGGAGCGCAGTGCTTTGCACACAGCACCGGGTTGTCGTGCTGCATACCCATGGAGGCGCAGGTGCTCGCCATCGCCGACGGGTCGGGCGGCATTCGATCGAGTGCGCACGCATAGGCCGCCAGTGCGAACTGCTGGAACAGCAGGCACATGATCGCCAGCACGGCGATGCGGAAACGGCGGCGGGCGCGCAGGCGCATGGTGAGGATGTTACTCCAATGTCGACCGTCGATTCAGCGCCGGCCTCCAAGTTCAGTCGTTCGAAGTCCTGCGCACCACAATTCACGAGCGGCCCTGAACACTGCACCATGCCTAGCCTCTTGGGGAATGGACGGGCACAGGTTGGGCCGAAGCCGAGGCTTCCCTGTGCCACGATGCGATTGTGTAACAGGGACGGCATTTCCTATCCTTGTCCGATGCGGATTTATTGGTCACGCAGGTCCCTGTTCGAACGCCTGAGGCGGTCGAGTTCACTGTGGGTCATCGCCTGGATAGTGCTGTTGTTGCGTGTTGGGATCGCCGCAGGCGTAATTCCGCATGCACCCGAACACGCGGCCACCGTAGTTGAGTCAAGCATATCGACGGCCGGCGATTCTCACGTCGGGGAAGCGGATCCGCAGGTCGCCTCATCGAGCGATCATGCGCTTGCCGGGTGCCAGGAATGCTCCTGTCACCACCCTGCAGCTGTAATGCCAACAGCCATCAAGCCCATTGCTTCGGAGCAAGGTCGCGTTCCATTGCCGGACCGTTCGGTGCGCGACTACGTCGTCCCGCCCTGGCGCGAGCTGAGACCGCCCATCGCCTGAGTCCGTCCCGCTTTGGGCTGGCGCCATCGCGCCGGCACTGACTCGACTCAGAGGATCTTTCATGTTTTCGACATCACCGTCGCGACGGATTGCCGTCGCGCGGGCGCTTCGCGCGTGCGGCGTCGTGCTGCTGGGCACCATCGCCCTTTGTGCTCAGGCAGCCACCGCACCCGTCGCTCCCGCATCCCTGCGCCAGGCCTTCGCTGGGGCCTGGCAATCCCATCCCTCCGCGAAAGCGGCCGATGCCACCCTGGCGGCGGCGAGAGCCCGAGCCGACGCCGCTTCCCTACCGTTGTACAACCCGGAAATCGAGCTCGCTTCCGAGCATTCGGGCACCGACCGGACCCGGACCGTTGGGGTCAGGCTCGAGCTCGACGTTGGCGGAAAGAGAAGTTCCCGGGCCGCCGTAGCGGATGCGCGAGTCGCCGAGGAAGTCCTGCGCGCGCGCGTTACCCGCAGCGAGTTCGCGGCGCGGTGGCTCGCAGGATGGGCATCTTGGCGCTCGGCAAACGAACGGCTTCGCATTGGCCAGCAGCGTGACGACCTGATGGCGCGGTTCGCCGTCCTTGCCCAGAAGCAATTCGCCGCCGGCGACATTTCATCGCTCGAACGCGACCTCGCCCTGCTTGCGCGCGACGAAGCGCAGGCGGAGCTGGCTGCATTGCAATCGGAGGTGGCGGAAGCCGACGAGGCCCTCCGCCAGGTCGGAGGCGTTCCCGATGCCGGAATCCCGGCCACTCTGAGTGAGCTTCCAGAGCCGGCGCCATTCGATGCGATGGCCCTGGCAGCGTCGCCCGAATGGCGGCTGGCCGATGCCCGTGCCCGGGTGGCCGAACAGGCCGTCACGGTGGCCGAGCGGGACCGCAGGCCCGACCCGAGCCTGAGCCTCGCCGCCGGCCGCATCGATCAAGGCGGCCTGTCGGGCAACGTCGTGCGCGCCTCGGTGTCGATGCCGTTGTACGTGAGAAACAGCTACCGATCCGAAGTCGACGCCGCGCACGCCGAAGCGGATGCCGCGGCCGCCGAGGCCGACCGGACCCGGCTCGAACTGTCGGCCCGCGCTCGCCGCGCCATTGCCAGCTACGCCGCGGTACGCCAGGCATGGACGCGCTGGCACGCCAGTCCAGCGACCTCCACCGAGCACCGTGCGGAGTTGCTCGAACGCCTGTGGCGTGCGGGTGAACTCTCCACGGCCGACTACCTGCAGCAACTCAAGCAATCCCTCGACACCGCCCTTGCCGGCGCCGAGCTCGAAGGCCGCCTCTGGCGCAGCGCAGCCGACGACCTGGCGGCCACCGGCCAACTCGAGCACTGGCTTGGCCTGGATGCCACTACCGGAGACACGTCCCGATGACACGCATTTCCTTTGTGCGCGCATGCGCCGCGCTCGTCGTACCACTGCTCGTGGTGGCATGCAGTCACGGTCCCTCGGATGCCGGTTCGCCGGCATCCGCTGCCTCCCCAGAGGCCGATGTGGCCGGCACCGTTCGCCTGGACGCCCATGACGTGAAGACCGCGGGAATCCACGTCGCCAAACTGGAACCTCACGCTCTGGGCGAAGCCGTGCGCGCGCCCGGCGAGGTGGTGGACGACGCCTACGGCACCACCCTCATCACGCCTCGCGTACAGGCAATCGTCGTACGCAGGCACGCCCGGCTCGGGGACGACGTCGCCGCGGGGACGCCGCTCGTCACGCTGTCGTCGGTGGAGGTGGCCGAGGCGCAAGCCCAGCTCGAAATCGCCGAACAGGAGTGGCAGCGCATGCAGTCGCTCGGGCGCGATGCGGTTTCGGGTCGGCGCTATGCCGAGGCCCGGATCGCCGTCGAGCGCGCCCGTGCCGCCGCGCGCGCCTACAGCCTCCCGGGCACCGCCCACGGACGCGCGGACGGGGAGTTCACCCTGACCGCGCCGCACGCGGGTCGCATCACCGAAGATCACTTCGTCGTCGGCGAACGCGTCGAACCCGGCAAGGCGGTGTTCCGCCTGGTCGACGAATCGGTGGTCTGGGTCGACGCGACCCTGCCGTCCGACCAGGTTGGGCGGATCGCGGTCGGAAGCCCGGTCGAAGTGGTGGCGGGCGGCACCAAGCTGCCCGGAAAGGTGGTCCAGCGCGCGCATCGCACCTCGGAGGGAACGAGAACCGCGTTGCTGCGGATCGAAGTCGGCAACAGGAGCGACCGGCTCCATGGTGGCGACTACGTCGACGTCTACCTGAGCGCGGGCGCCGACGCGCGTCCGCAACTCGCGGTGCCGACGGCTGCGGTCACGCAGCTGCACGGAGAATCGGTCGTGTTCCTCCAGTCGGCCGAGGGCGTTTTCGCACCCGTTCCGATCCGGACCGGTGCCGTCATCGGCGACCAGACGCTGGTATCGGAGGGGCTGAAGGCCGGAGACGCCGTCGTTGTCGAAGGCGTGTACGCGCTGAAGGCGCAGATCCTCAAGTCGCAACTGGGAGAGGAATGATGAGCTGCCGTCGCACTGACCGAACAGGAGGCTCGTCATGCTGAACGGCCTCGTCGAGTTCTCGCTGCGCTACAAGTTCCTGATCCTGATCGCCTTCGCGGTCGTGGCCTTCCTGGGCCTGCGCGCCGTGCGCAACGTGCCGATCGACGCCTTCCCGGACGTCACGCCGGTGCAGGTCAACGTCTACACGGAATCGCCCGGACTGGCCGCCGAGGACGTCGAGCAACTGCTGACCACGCCGGTGGAATCGGCGCTCGCCGGCCTTCCGAAGGTGCAGGAAATCCGTTCGGTCAGCCTGTTCGGGTTGTCCTACGTCTCGGTGTATTTCCAGGACGACATGGACACCTACTTCGCACGCCAGCTCGTCAACGAGCGGCTGCAGGAAATCGGCGACCGACTGCCGCAGGGCTACGGCAAACCGGCGATGGGCCCGAACTCCTCCGGACTCGGGCAGGTGTACTGGTACACCGTCGAACGCGCTCCCGGCGTGAGCAAGGACCAGATCAGCGACATGGACCTGCGCACGTGGCAGGAGTGGACGGTGCGCTTGATCCTGCGCACCGCGCCGGGCGTGGACGATGTCACGTCCTGGGGCGGCGGCGAGCGCCAGTACCAGGTGCGCATCGATCCGCAAAAGCTGTATTCGCGAGGCCTGGGATTCGCCGACGTGATCAACGCCCTCCCGGCAAACAACGGCCAGGTCGGCGGCAACGTGATGGACGTCGGCCGCGAGCAGTACCTCGTGCGCGGGCTTGGACTGCTCAAGTCGGTCAAGGACATCGGCGCGATCGTGCTCAAGGCCGAGGACGGCGTGCCGGTCTACCTGCGCGACGTTGCGCTCGTCACCGAGGCGCCCGCGCCGCGCTTCGGCGCGGTGACCCGCGACGGCGAGGAAGTCGTGCTCGGCATGGCGCTCTCGCGCATCGGCGAGAACGCCAAGGACGTCGTCGGCTCGGTGAAGGACCGTGTCGAGAACGCCCGCCAGGCACTGCCGAAGGGCATGGTGCTGCGGCCGGTCTACGAGCGCACCGAACTGGTCGACAAGGCGGTCGAGACCGCGGTGCGCGCGCTGGTGGAAGGATCGCTGCTCGTCGCGGTGATCCTGTTCCTGTTCCTCGGCGAGGTGCGCTCGGCACTGGTCGTGATCGTCACCCTGCCACTGGCCATGCTGATCGCCTTCATCGGCATGGGCCAGGTCGGACTGTCGGCCAACCTGATGTCGCTTGCGGGGTTGGCCATCGGCATCGGCATGATGGTCGACGGCGCAGTGGTGATGGTCGAGAACGCCTTCCGGATCATGGCCGAGCGTCTCGAGCATGGCGAAAAGGTCAATCGCACGTCCGCGGTACTGGCAGCGGCGAAGGAAGTGGCCAACCCGGTCGCGTTCGCGATCCTGATCATCATCGTGGTGTTCCTGCCGCTGTTCTCGCTCGAGGGTCTCGAAGGCAAGATGTTCAAGCCGATGGCCTACGACATCGCATTCGCGATGGGCGGATCATTGCTGCTGAGCCTCACCCTGATACCGGTGCTGGCGTCCCTGATCCTCAAGCCCAAGCCCGAGCGCGACACCTGGCTGGTCGCGTGCCTCAAGCGGGTGTATCGGCCGGCGCTCAATGCGGCACTGGAACGCAAGCGCACCGTGGTCGTGGCGGCCTTCGCCGCCCTGCTTGCGAGCCTGGTAGCGTTTCCGTTCCTCGGCAAGGAGTTCATGCCGCAACTGCAGGAAGGCTCGATCATGTGGCGCGTGACAGGTATCCCCTCGTCATCGCTCAACGAGTCCATCCGCACGAGCCAGGCGATCGCCGCAGCGTTCAAGCAGTTCCCGGAGGTCGACACGACCCTCGCGATGATCGGGCGAGCCGAGAACGGCGAGACCGCCGATGTGAACTACATGGAGGTCTACACCGCCCTCAAGCCCCACAGCGAATGGAAAACCGGCCGCGACATCCCGGCGCTGGAAGCGGCGATGCAGAAGGAAGTCGAGAAGGTCGCGCCGAACGTGGTGGCAAGTTACACGCAGCCGATCCAGTCGCGCGTGGAGGAACTGATCTCGGGCGTGCGTGCGACCCTGGCGCTCAAGATCTACGGACAGGACCTCGGCGAGCTCGACCGGCTGAGCACGCAGATCAAGGGCGCGCTCGCGACCGTACCCGGAGTCGCCGACCTCTCGCTGGAGGCCAACATCGGCAAGCCGCAGATACGCATCGAGGTGGACCGCGACGAACTCGCCCGGCATGGCATGAACGCGGAGGAGGTGCTGACCGTGGTGCGCAACGGCCTCGGCGGCGAACCGGTCAGCGTGTTGCTCGACGGCGTCAAGCGCTTCGACATCGCGGTGCGGCTGGACGACCGCACCCGCGACTCGGTCGAGCAATTGCGCCGCATCCCGCTCAAATCGGCCTCGGGAGCGCTGGTCCCGCTGTCGGAAGTGGCGAAGGTCAGCGTCGGCGAAGGCTATTCGTTCGTCCGCCGCGAGCAGTTGCAGCGCTACGCGGTGATCCAGATGGATGTGCGCGGCCGCGACGTCGACGGCTTCGTCCGCGACGCCGCCGCCGCGATCGACGCGAAGGTAAAACGACCGCCAGGCTATTGGTACGAATGGGGCGGCGCCTTCGAGAACCAGCAACGCGCGCTCGCGAAGCTGGCCCTGATCGTCCCCGTGACGATCTTCTTCATCTTCGTGCTGCTCTACACGGCCTTCAACTCGATCAAGTACGCCGCGCTGATCCTCGCCAACGTGCCGTTTGCGACCATCGGCGGCGTGTTCGCCCTGCTGTTGACCCGCCAATACCTTTCGGTGCCATCGGCCATCGGCTTCATCGCCGTGTTCGGCGTGGCGATGCTCAACGGCATCGTGCTGGTGAGTTTCCTCAACGAGTTGCGCGAACGCGGGCTCTCGGTACGCGACGCCGTCGTCCAGGGAACGGCGCTGCGCCTGCGGCCGGTGCTGATGACGGCCAGCGTCGCGATCCTCGGCCTGGTGCCGATGCTGGTGTCCAGCGGCGTAGGTGCCGAGACCCAGCGACCGCTCGCGACCGTGGTCGTCGGCGGGCTGCTGAGCTCGACCCTGCTGACGCTGATCCTGTTGCCGGTACTCTACGAATGGATCGAAAACCGTGCCGAACGCAAGGCCCAGGAGGCAGCGCCATGAAGCAGATCAAGGCATTCGTCCACCGCACCCGCGTCGGCGACCTGGTGCATGCGCTGGAGGCGGCGGGCTTCCGCCATCTGAGCCTGTTCGACGTGAAGGGGCTGCTGCGGGCACTCGACGCCCGCGAGCAGCAATATTCGGTCGAACTCGGCGAATCGGTCATCCACGAAGTGCAGATGGAGGTGTTCTGCAGCGACGAGGACGTCGACAAGGCCGTGGAGATCTTCCGGACCCGGGGCAGAACCGGAAAACGCGATGCCGGGTGCATCTACGTCAGTGCGATCGAGCGGGCATTGACGATCGAGTGAGGTGCTACCGGCTCCTGGCGAGGGCAATGGCGGCCGATGTAATAGTGTTCGGGGGATTCGATCGTTACGCTGCGTTCCCATGGGACACGACCACAATCACGATGAGACGGGCGGCCCGAACGCCATCGGTTCGGCCGCCGCTTCCACGCGAGCCAACTCGGAGCCCTTCCGCCGCGCGGCCAATACCGCCGGCTGCGAGGACGCGGGCATCGCGCGAAGCGAAGGCTTGGCGACGCAGGATCCCACGACTGCGATGGCTGGCAAGCCGCACGATCACCGCGACGGTGAGCACGACGGCCATGGCCACGCGGACCACGACCACGACGCGGATTCTGAGCAGGCCCCGCACGCGCAGAGCGGTCACGCAGGGCACGGGCACGACGACCCAGTGCACCACCATGACGGGCACGCAGAGGAGGGCGACCACGGGCATGACCACGGCGACCGCGGTCATGGCGGGCATGGCCATCGCGGGCACGGCCACGGCGGGCACGGCCATGCGCATGCTCCTGCCGATTTCGGGAAGGCCTTCGCGGTAGGCATCACCCTCAACCTCGGCTTCGTCATCGTCGAGGCGATCTACGGCACGCTCTCCAATTCGCTTTCGCTGCTCGCCGACGCCGGACACAACTTCGGCGACGTACTCGGGCTGGTCCTCGCCTGGGGGGCCAGCGTATTGGTCAAGAAGATGCCTACCCAACGCCGTACCTACGGCCTGCGCCGCACCTCGATTCTCGCCTCGCTGGTCAACGCCCTGATCCTGCTGTTCGCCACGGGTGCGATTGCCTGGGAGGCCATCGGCCGCTTTGCGCACCCGGAACCCGTCGCGAGCGGCGTGGTGATGGCGGTGGCGGCCGTGGGCATCGCGGTCAACGGTTTCTCCGCATGGCTGTTCGCCTCTGGCAGCGACGACGTGAACATCCGCGGCGCGTTCCTCCATCTGGCCTCGGATGCGGTTGTGGCCCTTGGCGTGGTGGTCGCCGCGGTCGTGATGCGCTACACCGGCTGGCAATGGCTCGACCCAGCCGTCAGCCTGGCCATCGTCGTCGCCATCGCGATCGGTACGTGGGGTTTGCTGCGCGAATCGGTCGACCTCGCGCTCGATGCGGTGCCACGTCACATCGATCCGGCCAAGGTCGAGTCCTGGCTGGCGGCGCTGCCGGGCGTCGAAGCCGTCCATGACCTGCACATCTGGGGCATGAGCACGACCGAAGCGGCGCTCACAGTGCACCTGGTCCGGCCGAATCCCGACATCGACGATATGCTGCTTGCCCGCATCCACCGCGAACTGCGCTCGCAGTTCCGCATCGACCACGTCACCGTGCAGTTCGAGCGCGGCCGCGGGGACTTTCCATGCGAACAGGCTCCTGGCCACGTCGTGTGATCCGGAAGCGGCCCTTGCACCCCGCCGTCGTGGATCCGTTTCCGCGGCACGTCCCTCATGGGTGAAGCATGCTGTGGCCGGCATGTGGACGTGCGGGCGTTGCAGGCGCGGCAGCGGCGTGTCCTGTCGATCGTGCTCGGTATCAATGCGGCGACGTTTGCGATGATGGTCTGGGCTTCGTGGTACAGCGGCTCGTCCTCGCTCCTCTCCGGCGGCCTGGACAACCTGGGCGATGCTGCGACCTACGCGATGAGCCTGGCTGTCGTGCGGGCCTCTGCGTTCGCCAAGGCGAGGGTCGCGTTGTTCAAGGGATTGATGATCCTTGCTGCCGCGGGCGGCGTCTTGGTCCAGATAGCATGGCGACTGGCGCATCCTGCAGTGCCACTTTTCGAAAGCATGGGCTTGGCCGCCCTGTTGAATCTCGGGGCCAATATCACCTGCATGCGGTTGCTCATGCCTTTTCGAGCCGGTGACGTCAACCTGGCCTCGGCCTGGGAGTGCGCACGCAATGATGTGATCGAAGGCTGCGCCGTGCTGGCAGCGGCGGCTGGTGTCGGCGTGCTGCATGCGGGCTGGCCGGACTGGCTGATCGCCGGAGCACTGCTGATGGTGTTCGTGCGATCGGCCGGCAGGGTCCTGGCTGCCGCATGGAGGGGCATGCAGGCTTCGACCACCTGAGCCGGCGAACCTGCCGGCGTCTTCAACGCCGGCCTAGCGCTGGCAGTGCTTGCACAGCCCGTGGACTTCCAGCGTCTGCGAACGCACCGTAAAGCCGAGGTCGCCGGCCTCACGCTCCAGCACGGCTGCGGTCTCCCCGTCCTCGAGTTCCAGCGCGACCTGACAGCCGTCGCAGATCAGGAATGGCACACAGTGGCCGGTGCCAGGGTGATGGCAGGCGACGTAGGCGTTGACCGTTTCGAGCTTGTGGACGAAGCGCTGCTCCAGCAGGAAGTCGAGCGCACGGTACGCCAGGACCGGTGCAGCGGCGGTTCCGGACTTTCCGATGCCTTGTAGCAGATCGTAGGCCTTGACCGGGTGTGCGGATCCCGCGACCAGGCGCAGCACGTTCTCCCGCAGCGTGGTCAACCGGACACCGCGCTGCATGGCAATTCGGTGCACAGCATCGATGTAGTCATCGCCGCCTTTCACGTGATGACTCGGATCAGTGCAGGTCATGGTGACCTGACGTTGGGTCTTGCGGGAAGAAGCCATGGACGAATGCTTTGCCGAGGCCAGTTGACCGGAATACTGAATGATGCCAGGCATGGATGCTCGGACCCGATAGTACATGCATCCATCGCTTCGATTGGTTCATGTCGATCTGGCCGGTTGGAGAACCGCGGGGCGTTTGTCGGGGGCCGCAGCATCAGGGGAAAGAGCGACATGCAACTTCCGAAGCAGCACGACGATGCGTGCGCGGCGCAGCGGCGCCGGCACCGACGGGTGACAGCGCAGGGAGGTCTAGATCAGCAGGCTGCAGTAGCGCAGGCGTGGCGGCGGATCGGAGCGATCCAGCGCCACAGACTCGCAGTCCACGCCACCGGCGGCTGGTGCGATCGCCGTCGGTCCGATTTCCAGCGGCGGTAGTGCCAGTGGCGGAACCGAAGGACTCTCCATGTGGGCGGCCACCGACACGTCCGGGGGCGCAATGCTTGGCGCACAGCACCGGGTTGTTCTGCTGCACGCCCATCGAGGCGCAGGTGCTCGCCATCGCCGATGAATCGGGCGGCATGCGATCGAGCGCGCATGTGTAGGCCGCCAGTGCGAACTGCTGAAACAGCGGGCACACGATCGCCGGCAGGGCGATGCGGAAACAACGGCGGGCGTGAACCCGCCAGAGGTGCATTGACATACTTCTATACTTCCGGAAATATAGAATCATGGATGACGTCACCGCACTCGCTGCCCTGAAAGCCCTTGGCCAGGAACATCGCCTGGCTGCGTTCCGCGCGCTCGTCGAGGCCGGCCCCGGGGGCCTGTCCGTCGGCGAGCTGCGCGACCAGCTCGACATCCCGCCGGCCACGTTGACCGCGCATCTGAACATCCTGCGCGGCGCCGGGCTGGTGCTCGACCAACGTCAAGGTCGAGTGATCCGCGTGCGCGCCGACTTCGAGCGCATGAACGGCCTGGTCGGCTACCTCACCGAGAACTGCTGTGGCGGTACCGCGGACTGCGGCACTGCCACGTCCTGCAAACCCGTCAAGAAAGGATCGCGCCCATGAACCGCTTCCATGTGCACCTCAACGTGGCCGACCTGGCCGCGAGCGTCCGCTTCTACTCGCAGCTCTTCGCCGCCGGGCCGACCGTCCTGAAGGACGACTACGCCAAGTGGATGCTCGAGGATCCGCGGGTCAACTTCGCGATCTCGACGCAGGGACGCGCCCCGGGCGTCGACCACCTGGGCATCCAGGCCGAGAGCGGCGAGGAGCTCGCGGCTCTCGGCAAGCGCCTGGACGCCGCCGGCGGTGCCCTGGTGCCGGAGGAAGCCGCGGTGTGCTGCTACGCACGCTCGGACAAGGTCTGGACCGAGGATCCCCAGGGAACGCGCTGGGAGACCTTCCACACCTTCGGCGAGGCCACGACCTACTACGCCGCCGAGTCGGCGTGTGCGACCGACGGCGCCGCCTGCACGCCCGATCCGAAGGCGATGAAGCCCAAGGTCGACAAGGGCACGCCCTGCTGCGCACCGCAGGCCGGTTGCTGCTGATCGACGCCATGACCGACCCGACCTACAACATCCTGTTCCTGTGCACGGGTAACTCGGCCCGCAGCCAGATGGCCGAAGCCCTGGCCAACGTCCTGGGCAAGGGGCGCTTCCGCGCCTACAGCGCGGGCAGTCATCCGTCCGGTTCCGTGCAGCCGCTGGCGATCGCGCAGATCAAGACCCTCGGCTACCCGGTGGACACCCTGCGCAGCAAGAGCTGGGACGAGTTCGCTGGACCCGGCGCACCGGCGATGGACTTCGTCATCACCGTCTGCGACAACGCCGCCGGCGAGACCTGTCCGGTCTGGATCGGCCAGCCGGCGATCGCCCACTGGGGCGCGCCGGATCCGGCGCTCCATCCCGATGATCCGCAGGCCTTCAAGGAAGCCTGGCTGCTGCTCAAGCGCCGGATCGAATTGCTGCTGGCGCTCCCGCTCGACAAGCTCGACCAACTCGCCCGCGAGCAACACCTGCGCCGCATCGCCGGTGAGACCGCGCCATGAGCGACCGCAAGCGCGTGCTGTTCGTGTGCGTCGAGAATTCCAACCGCAGCCAGATGGCCGAGGCCTTCGCCCGCATCCATGGTGGCGAGCGCGTCGAGGCGCTCAGCGCCGGGTCCAAGCCGTCGGGACGGATCAACCCGAAGGCGATCCGGTTCATGGCCGAGCTGGGCTACGACCTGGCTGGCCACGCCTCGAAGTCCCTTGACGAGATCGATGGCGAGTTCGATGCCGTGGTGACCATGGGCTGCGGTGATAGCTGCCCCTGGGTGCCTGCTAGTCGCCGTGAGGACTGGGCGCTGCCCGATCCGCGGGACATGGACGATGCGGGCTACCGCACGGTCCGCGAGACGATCTCGGGCCGCGTGAAGGCCTTGCTGGAGACACTGTGATGCCCCTGTCGCGCAAGCTGTTAGCCGAGGGCATCGGCACGCTCCTGTTGCTCGCGACCGTGGTCGGTTCCGGCATCATGGGCGTGAAGCTGGCCCAGGGAAACGACGCAATCGCACTGCTCGCCAACGCTGGCGCCACGGCGGGCGTGCTCTACGTTCTGATCACGATCCTCGGCCCAATCTCCGGAGCCCACTTCAATCCGGCTGTGACCTTGGCGATGCGCTTGCAGGGCGAGATCGGCACGGCAGAGGCGATCGGCTATGTCGCCGTGCAACTCGTCGCAGCGATCACCGGCGTCGTGCTCGCCCACGCCATGTTCCGCCTCGACCTGGTGCAGCCCGGCCTGCACGCGCGCACAGGCGGCGCACAATGGCTCAGTGAGGCGGTCGCGACCTTCGGGCTGCTGCTGACGATCCTGCTCGGCGTGCGTCATCGGCCCACGGCCGTGCCTGCGTTGGTGGCCGCGTACATCTTTGCGGCCTACTGGTTCACCGCCAGCACATCCTTCGCAAATCCGGCGGTCACGCTTGCAAGGGCCCTCACGCAGACCTTCGCCGGCATTAGGCCAAGCGACGTGCTGGGCTTCGTGGGTTCCCAACTCGTCGGAGCACTGATCGGAATGGCAGTAGCCAACGTCCTCCTGGTCCAGCCGCTAGTCGCTTCCCGCTCAACCTTGCAAACAGACGAGCCAGCCACCCGTAGCAAGAGATAGGTCATTGAGCGTTGCTCGTCAACGCTCCGCGCGCTTCCATCTCGGCAATGCCGGCATCGAGGGCTGCAAGCAGCTCACGCCGCGGCTTGCAGTCGTCGTAACCCCGTTCGACGATGGCCCGTGCCGTCGTAAGCACCTCGAGACGCTCCGCATCCGTCTTGCACCACGGCATGCTCGGGCCACCGCAGTAGAGGTCGTATGCCGCGTCCTCATGAATCTGTTTGTGCTCTTTGACCGACCACTGCTCCAACCGGAAGCGTGCGCTACTCAACTTCTGTCGGACGCGCCATGAAAAGCCAGCGCTCAGCTTTTTCATTAGCGGGGCCAGCTGCTGGTGCAATTCGAACGGCATCGACTTGGTCGGCCGCCAGTTCGAACGAACACCTACAGCACCACCGTACGGCGTAGCGCCCTTGTGTTCCAGCCAGGACGGCCCGGGCCGCGGTCGACGCGCTTTCGCATCCGCCTGGCGCTTAGGGCTGACGAAGTCGTCGCCGCTAAGTCCCGTTTCGAACGGCCATGGCTCTGGTTCCACTACCGGCTGAACCTTGGCCAGTGCCCCGGCGACACGCTGTAGCAAAGCGCTATTGGGCCCAGCCAGGACAGGCGTGCACCCGCCTGGGTAGTGGATACCTTCCCACTCAGGCGCGACCATGTGCAGCCCATTGCTTTCCAGCCAGCGCTGGCGCTCGGCAGCGGTGTTTTTAAGGACGGCGGCATAGGGCTCATCGAGAACAAGAAAGCCTTCCGTTACCGGCTCGAACCACTGCGAGTCGTGATCCCGACCGGGCAATTCGTCCATCTTTCTAAGGAGATCGCGGTACTTCTGGGTCGACACGGGCTGCAGCCCTGTGGCCTCCATGAAGCGCAGGCTGCGAACAGCAGTCAGCAGTTTCTCCCGAGCCACCTCCTGTCCCAGAACATTGGTGAGATGCTCGAGGTGGTCCTCGTACTCCATGCGGAATCCATGCAGGCCACGGCTGTAGGCGACCCGGTGCTTTGCGATCACTTCGGGCAGAGGCCGAACGAGATCCACGCGCAAGAGCTCGCGACCTGCACGCGGACCCTCCTGCCTGGGTTCGCCTTCGCGCTGGTTTCGGGCGCGCCAGTGGACGGAGAGGTAGACATGAAACCCTTTCGGGGAGCCAACTCTCGCGAGTTGGCGCGTGGCATGCACGAAGTTCTCGTAGCCGGCCTGGCGGCTGGCTTGTTCGAGCGCTTCGGTGTGCGTGATGTTGCGCTCGCGGCGAATTTTCTTGGCGAGCTGCTTGATACCGTCCAGTGTGGACGGCCGAATGCTGGCAATGTTCATGCGCTTCGATCCTCAAGGCCTAGTCCGCAGCGGCACCGTCGCCACTGCTATAGGCCGGGGATTGAAGGCATCGGCCAGAAGGGTAAAAGCACTGCTCTAGGAGCTTCGTAAGACGGTGTCGTGCGCGTGCCAGCGCTCACTCAACGTACCGCCCCATTGCGTTCGAGTCAAATGGTGATTTCCCGAACGGCGTACCGGAAGCAGCTGGGCCGCTTCAGGGCGCTGTCGCACCTGGCCATCGGGGTTTGCCCGCCAGCCTGATGTCGAAACAGCCACTCTTCCGGCGTGCTTGGTGTCGACAGGGAAGATATTCTTGCGCCCAGTGCGGGAGCCGCTGGATCTTCCATGACCGTCGAAAGAATTCTGAAGGACTTCGTTGCGTCGAACGACCCAGCGGCCATCGTCCTCCAGGGCGACTGGGGGATCGGCAAGACCTTCCTGTGGAACAAAATCCTCAAGGAGTCGCCCGCCAAAACGGGAATGTTCAGCGACTATGCGTTCGTATCGCTGTTCGGCGTCGACTCCCTCGATTCGCTGAAGCTGACGGTTGCGCACGCAGCCGCTCCGACCTCCGACAGTAACGGGGTGTCCGGATTGCTGCGCTGGAGATGGAAGGTTGCGAAGTTCATAGCTGGGGCTGCGGCCGTCGCACCAGCACAATTTGGTGGCTCGGCGATTTCACAGGCCATCAGCGCGCTCTCGTTCTACACGGTTCGAGATCGTCTGGTATGCATTGATGACGTGGAGCGGCGAGGCTCGGGCTTGTCGCTGTTGGATTGCCTCGGGTTGGTGACGTATTTGGTGGAACAGCGGGGCTGTCGCGTCTGCGTGATCCTCAATTCTGGTCAACTAGACGAGAAAGATGCCGGGGTGTGGAACGCCCAGAAGGAAAAGGTCTTCATTGCCGAGCTGACATACGACCCGAGCGTCGAGCAGTCTGCCGATCTCGGCTTGTCGGATGCCGCTTCGGAGCCGTGGCATCCGGCGGCGCGCGAGGCCGTGCTCGAGCTCGGGATCAAGAATGTTCGTCTGATTCGACGAATAGCGCGCTCCATCTCGCTTGTGCTGAACGCCGCAGCGCCGCGCCTGCCGGCCGTTCAGCGCCGCATCGTGCGTGACACCGCACTTCTGGAGTTCGCTCACAGCGGTACAGCCCTAGGCGCGCCGTCAATGCAATTTGTGGTGGCGAACGGGTCCTTCACCTTGGCCTTCAACGACATGAAGGTCGGTCGCGGCGAGAAGGGGCTGGAAGACGTTCAGCGAGGCTGGGCCGTATTGCTTCAGCGGTACGGCAGCTATGCGAAGGACGAGCTCTTTCAAGCCATCGCAAATTCAGTCAGCGCTGGATTCCCTGACGTCGATTCGGTTCGTTCCGCCACGCTGGTCGTCGAAAATAGCCAGGAACGAGACATGTTGCGCGATCGGTTTGCGAAAGCCTGGCGCCTGTACCATGACTTCGTTTCCGAGAATGCTGACGAAACACTGGCTGCAATCGAGGAGTCATGGCCTTTGGTGTCTTCATTCGAAAATCCAATGAATTTGGTCGGCGTCGCTGAAATGTTGCGAAGGGCCGGCAAAGCCGAGCGCGCCTCTCAATTTATCGACCAGTGGTTGGCAGAGAGGGCTGATCGACCTGAAGAACTGGATGTCAGGGAGATGGCTCCGTATGGCGAAATTCGGGACGAGGAATTTCTTGAGAAGTTGAAGGCCTTTCGGGAGCAGCGAAGGGAGCCAGTGCCCCTGGATTTCGCCTTGACGAAGATCGGGTTGGGCGAATTGACCGATGACGTGATTGGCCGAGTCGCGGACTGTTCGGCGGAAGAGTTGGTCAGGTTCCTGGACGACAATCCGGGGCGCCAACTTTCCGGCGAGATCCTTCGATGCCTTCAACTGAGCGGAAGCGACAGGAAAGTATGGGAGGAAGCGAGTGACAGAATGCGCGAAGCGCTCCTGATCATCGCGAAGCGCTCCGAGTGGAGTGCAAATCGGATTCGACACAAGTTCGGAGTTCAGTTACCTAGCGGTTAGGCCCTTCGAGAGCGCTGAAAGCTAGGTACGCCGCGGGCTAGCCGCTAGACCGGCACAATATGCGTCAAAACCGAGTCGACCCCTTCATCCCGGGGCTGCGGTGTTCGGCGGTGTGATGGGTCATGGTCGTTCTCCTTCCTTGGTGACGGACGAGTTGCGGCGCGTCCGTGTCGCCGTGTGTTGCACATCACTGCGATGGCGGCTGTGCCTTCGAGGCGGCGGCGTCGTACGCGGGCATCGGCATCGCATCGTGATCGTCGGCGGCGCTGCCCATGTCCATGTCGTCGTCGGGCGGGGCCTTGGCGACGATCGCCTTGTATTGCGCCGGGGTCAGGTCGGGCAGCTTGTGCACGAAGGCGACGATGCTCCAGATGGTGTCGTCGTCGTGGCTGGCGCCCCAGGCCGGCATCCCGCTCATCTTGATGCCGTGCTTGATGACCCAGAACGTATCGCGCGGATCGAGCCTGACCTTGGCCAGTTCCGGCGGCTGCGGGTACAGGCCCGGCCGGATCTCCGACTCCTTCATGCCCGGCGCGAGATGGCAGCCGGTGCACATCGCCGCGTACTGGCCGGCGCCCTTCAGGACTCGCGCCTCGTCGTCGAGGTTGGGGACCTTCAGGTCCTTCGAGCGGGCGCGGATGGAGTTCTCGCGCAGCGACTGCAGGGTCGCCAGCACCGGCCGGTAGTGCGGGTCGTCGGCGCCGATGTTGTAGATCCCCGACCAGATGAACCCGGCCAGCAGCAGCACGGCGACGATCGTGGTGAGCGTCATCGCGAACAGGGACTTGCGCGTCACGAAAGGCATGGGATCGTCCTCAGAACCAGAAATGGAAGCCCGCGACCAGGCGGGTGTCGGTGGCGTCCTCGCCGGCGGCGCGATGGAAGGTGGCGGTGCGACCGAAGCTGCGTTCCTGCACGAGGCCGATGTACGGCGCGAAGTGCCGCGTGATCTCGTAGCGCAGGCGCAGGCCGGTCTCCATCGTGCTCAGGCCCGAACCGATGCCACGCCGCGGATCGTCGCGACCGAACAGGTTCAGCTCGATCCGCGGCTGCAGGATCAGCCGGTTGGTGAGCAGCAACTCGTACTCGCCGTCGAGCCGCGCCGCGGTCTGGCCGCCTTGGCCGACATAGGCGGTCGCGGCGACGTCGAACTTGTACGGCGTCTTGCCCATCACGCCGATCGCCGCGAAGTCCTGCGACGCGCCCGATCCCTGATCGTGCCGCCAGCCGGCCACCACGTCCCACCAGGTCGCCACGCTGCGGCCGTACAGCGCCTCGACGTCGGCGTCCTGCGTGTGCCCGTCGCGGCGCTCGCCCTCGCTGCGCAGCCACAGGCGGTTGAGGTCGGTGCCGAACCAGGCCTTGCCGTCCCAGGTCACACCGGCGCCCGGATCGGCCGACCAGCCTTCGAGCCGGTCCAACTGCACGAAGCTATGGACGTCGTTGTCGTGCATCGGATGCATCGCCACGGGCGGGAACGCGGCCGCGCGATCGGCGTCGGTCGGCGCCGGGACCGGGGTGCGCGGAGCGCTCGAACCCATCGGCATGGGTTCCATGGCGGCGTGGTCCGCGGGGGCGGCTGAAGGCATCGGCATCGAGCCCATGTCATGCCCGGCGGGCATCGTGCCCATGGCGTGGTCCATCGGCATGGCATCCATGGCGTGATCGGCCGGCGCGGTGGCCTTCGCAGGGGCCGTCACGGCAGGCTTCACCGTCACCGAATGCGCCTTGCCGGACGCCGGCTTCGGAACGGTCGCGGGTCTGGGCTTGGCCGGTGGCTTGGCAGACGGCATCGGCATGTCCATGGGCATATCCATGCCGGTGCTGCCGGAGGACTGCGCGTGGCAGACGATGGGCAAAAGCGACAGCACGAAGGCCGTTGCGAGGGCGCAGGGACGGGGCGCGTTCATTCGCGCACCTCCACCTGCCGCATCATCCCGGCTTCCATGTGGTAGAGCAGATGGCAGTGGTAGGCCCAGCGGCCGAGCGCATCGGCACGCACGCGGTAGCTGCGGCGCGTGCCCGGCGGCATGTCCACGGTGTGCTTGCGGACGAGGAAGGCGCCGTGCTCGTCCTCGAGGTCGCTGAACATCCCGTGCAGGTGGATCGGGTGGCTCATCATCGAATCGTTGACGAGCACGATGCGCAGGCGCTCGCCGTAGTTGAGTCGCAGCGGCTGCGCGTCGGCGAACTTCACGCCGTCGAACGACCAGGCAAACTTCTCCATGTGGCCCGTCAGGTGCAGTTCGACCGTGCGGCCCGGGTCGCGGCCGTCAGGATCGTCGAAGGCACTGCGCAGCTTCGCGTAGCTCAGGACGGTGCGACCGTTGTCGCGCAGCCCGATGCCTGGGTCGGCGAGCTTCGCCGTCGGTGCCATCGCCTTCATGTCGACCAGTGGGTTGCCGGTCTCGCTCGGCAGGTGCGCCGGCATTCCCGGCGTCGCCACGTCGGTCATGCCGGACATGCTGCCCATGCCCTGCATAGACGCCATGTCGTGCGAGTCGGCACTGGAACCGGACTCACCGTGCTGCATGCCGGCCATGCCCGCCATGTCGCCCATGCCCATGTCCGCCATGCTCAGGATCGGTCTCGGGTCGACCGGCGGTATCGGAGCGCGCAGGCCTTCGCGCACCGCCAGCGTGCCGCTCACGGAGCCGGTTCGGCCCATGTCCTGCGCGAAGATCGTGAAGGCATCCTGGCCGGACGGCTGCACGATCACGTCGAAGACTTCGGCCGTGGCGATGCGCAGTTCGTCGACGCTCACCGGGTGCACGTTCTGGCCGTCGGCGGCGACCACGGTCATCTTCAGGCCCGGGATGCGCACGTCGAAGTGGGTCATCGCCGAGCCGTTGATGAAGCGCAGGCGCACCTTCTGGCCGGGCTGGAACAGGCCCGTCCAGTTGCCCAGCGACGTCGTGCCGTTCATCAGGTACGTGTACGTGTTCGCGTTGACGTCCGACAGGTCGGTCGGGGTCATCCGCATCGTGTCCCACATGCGCCGCTCGGCCAGCGCGGCCGACAGTCCGTCCTTGCGCGCATCGCGCAGGAAATCGCCGGCGGTGCGCTTGGAATAGTTGTCGTAGTCGGACATCTGCTTGAGCCGCGCGAACAGGTCCGCGGGCGCCAGGTCGGTCCAGTCCGACAGAAGCACCACGTAGTCACGGTCGAACGCGAACGGTTCGGGCTCGGCTGGATCGATGATCAGCGCACCGAACAGGCCCGCCTGCTCCTGGAAGCCCGAGTGGCTGTGGTACCAGTAGGTGCCGGCCTGGCGAACGTCGAAGCGGTAGTCGTAGGCCTGCCCGCGATGGATGCCGTCGAAGCTCAGGCCGGGCACGCCGTCCATGTTGGCGGGCAGCACAATGCCGTGCCAGTGGATCGAGGCCTCGTGGCCGAAGACCGAACCGGCCGGCAGCGCATTGCGCACGCGCAGGTTCACCGTCGTGCCCTCGCGCCAGCGCAGGATCGGTCCGGGCAGCGAACCGTTGACGGTGATCGCCGGCCGCACGCGGCCGGTGAGGTTGACCGGCGTCTGGCCAATGGTCAGGTCGAACGAAGTTCCAGCCAGGATGCCCGGCTGGGCGCGCGTGGCCAGCGCGAAGCTGGGCTTGGGCCAGAAGCCAAGGCCGGCGATCGCGCCGCCGGCGGCGATCCCTTGTACGAAACGGCGTCGCGACAGGCTGCTGGGCCCGCCCGAACGGAAGACATCGGATGACATGCACTCTCCATGGAAGCGTCGGGGAGCCGTGGATACGGGTCCCGGATACCTGCGCGCAGCGCGCACAGGCTCGAAGGCGCGCAAGGCGCCGGCGACGCTTAGCCGATGGGAGGTCGGATCAGGTGCGGCAGCGCAGGAGCGGCGCGCTGCGGCTCAGGCGGGGGAAGCACTGTCGCCTGGGGGATGACGGACGCGACGAGCGGGGCGACAGAAAAGACCTGGGCCAGTTGGGTGCAGGCACAATCACAGGCGCCGGACTTGCAGCAATCGGGCTTGGGTTGCCTTTGCGGCTTGCCATGCATGTGGGCAAGCATCTTCACGCCCTGATGCGGAATCGCCGCCTGACCCTGCTCGTGGCAAGGCGTTGCCGAAGCCGACGAAGCGGCCGCCATCGCGTGAGCATCTGGAGCAACTGCTTCCATGCTCGGCATGGCTACAGCCGACGCGACCCCGTTCACCAGGAGCGACAGGCACAGCAACAGGCGCAGCAGGATGGAGCTCAGAGACATCGCACTACTTTAATGCGGACGCGTTCAGGAAGTGTGAACCGATCGTTCCGTGCGTGCACGCATCTCCTGCAGGCTCAATCCCTCAAGCACTCGCCCAAGGGATGATGCAACAGCGACCGCGATCAACAAGCGCGAGAGCAAGAGCTACGCTGGAACGCTGATCACGCAGTGGCGGTTGAGGTGATCGACTTCAGCGGTGTGCGCAACTCGTTCAACCGAGCGGATCGCTCGGATCGGCCGAGTCATGAGGCGGCGCCGGCCAGCGGGCCAGCAGCTGTTCCGTGGCTTCGGCGCGCGCCTGCAGCGCCACTGCGGTGCGTTCGGCCGCGGAGCGCGCCTGGCGCTCGCGAATCAGTTCCGAGCGGCAGGCCGCCAATTCGTCGACCGTGTTCGCCAGCGACTGGGCATCGAGCGCCCACTTTGTCCTGAGAGCCAGCAACTCCTCGCGTACCGGCAGGAGGGCTGCATGGGCCTCACGCTGCTCGCGTTCAGAAGCCCGGGCCGCCTGAAGCTCCTTTCCAAGCTGTCCGGCCTGTTCGGTGAGTCGCACAGCGTCGCGATTGACCTGCAGCAGCTCGTGGTTCTTGGTGCCAATGGTCTGCTGCGCCACCCGCAGCTCGGCCTGCAGGCCTTGCACCTGGTGCTCGTGCCGGCGCAGTTCCTGGTCGCGCTGCTCCCTGGTGGCCGTCCGGAAGTGTTCCAGGGCCTCGCGGGCCTGATCATGCTTTCGCTCCAGGGAGGCGGCATGGGCGTCTTGCGCAGCGATGCGGGCGTCCAGGCCAGCAATGCGCTCATCGAGCTGCGAACGGGTGACCTCCGCGGTACGAAGGGCCTGTTGCGCGGCCGCATGGGCCGCCTTTTCAGAAGCCAGCGCGTGTTCTGCCGTCTGTAGCTGACCGCGAAGCCCGTCGAGCTCATGGGTTCGCTGCGCCAAAGCGTCGTCGCGATCACGCACGATGGCGTCAGCCTTGGCTTTGCCTTCTGCAACCAACGCCTCGGCTTCGGCATGCAACTGCTGCGCAAGCCGGCCGACCAGGTCTTGCAGGGCATCGCTGATGGCGACCTTGTCGCCAACGTGGCCTTCCTCCGCCTCGATCTCCTTGAGGTAGCGGTGAATCGTGGTTTTCGACCCCGTGTTTCCCAAGGCGACCCTCACAGCATCCACCGAGGGGTGCTTGCCTTGTGCCAGCAAGCTGGCACGGGCCTTTTGGATGTCGGTCTTGTACAAGCCGCCGCGTGCCATGATCCTCTCCTGTGTATTTCGTACCGTATTACATACCATGTAATTACATATTACTTGAAGTGCGAGGAGTCCGGTAGCGGTGGAACTTATAGACACGTGACAATAATGGTTTATCACGTGTTAGAGTCGTTTTCGGCCGAATGTCCCGGCAGACCCGTACGAAACGCCACCCGCCAGCGACGCAGGACACCCCCATGGCCGACATCGATACCTATCTGGAGGCTGCCACCCGGGCAAGCACCAAGCGGACCTATGCGGGGGCGGTGCGCCATTTCGAAGTCGAAGCCGGTCGACCGCTGCCAGCCACCGGCGAGCAGGTCGCCCAATACCTGGCCGATTACGCCGGCCAGCTCGCCGTACCGACCCTGCGTCACCGGTTGGCCGCCTTGGCCCAGTGGCACCGCGACCAGGGCTTTGCCGATCCCACCAAGACCCCGATCGTGCGCAAGGTGTTCCGCGGCATCCGCACGCTGCATCCGCGCTTGGAGCGCCAAGCCACGCCGCTGCAGCTCGTGCATCTGGGACGTGTCGCCGATGCGCTCGACCATGCCGTGCACGAGGCGGACGCAGCCTGCGACGCTGGCGCTGCGCTGCGTCACAGGCGCGATCGAGCGCTAGTGCTCCTCGGGTTCTGGCGCGCCTTCCGAGGCGACGAATTGCTACGCCTGCAGGCTGAGCACGTCCAGATTGACCCGGGCAAGGGCATGACTTGCTTCCTGCCGCAGAGCAAGGGTGACCGGGAGAACCTCGGCCGCACTTGCAAGGTGCCCGCGCTTACCCGCTGGTGCCCAGTAGGAGCGACCACCGATTGGCTCGCCGCGTCAGGACTCACCAGCGGGCCGCTGCTTCGACCAATCAACCGTTGGGGCCAGCTTGGCGAGGGCGAGTTGCATCCCAACAGCTTCGTGCCGCTGCTGCGTTCGATCTTCACCGATGCCGGCTTGCCGGCGCCGGCCGGGTATAGCGGCCATTCGCTGCGCCGAGGCTTCGCCGGTTGGGCCGAATCGCAGGGCTGGGACCTGAAGTCCTTGATGGACTATGTTGGTTGGCGCGACGTCCAGTCCGCCATGCGCTATTTGGAACCCGATCCGTTTGCGCGGCTACGCGGCGGGGACGACCAACCGAAGCGACAGTCGGCCGGCGGTTCGCTTCGAGCAACGGGTCGACCCGGTTTGGGCGCGCCGCAGGACGGAATCGAAGCCAGTGTCGACTAAAGTTTGCATATTTGGGCGTTTTTCAGAGCGCCGCTGCAACAGATTGAATTCGGTAGCAATTTAGGTCGAAAAATCCGGAAGCAACGAGGTAAGAAAACGCCGTTCTGCGTCCCTAGCGCCTCGAAACACAGGTCAACAGCACCCAGCAGGGTGCTCAAAGCACTCCAAACTTTGCGTTTCTGGGCGTTTTCCGCGCCTACGTTCCAACTGATTGGATTGATTGATATTTCGGTCGGCTTCTTGGGGCTTGTTTGGGTCTTGACCGGACTTCGGGAGCTCTAGGACCTCCGAACCCCTCCTCGAGCCCCTCAAGATCCATTTCATCCGAAGGAAGATTGCACAGCACGAACGCAGCCCCGGGTCGAATTCACGCCCGCCGCGCTGGTGCAGCGATGCACGCGATTTCGGCGAATCGCTCAACTAGGTTGGGCCGGCTGGCCCGCGGTGTCAGCCAGCCCTTGGTTAGTTGTCCCTCACGCCAAGGTCAACTTGATCACAAAGGGCGTGGTACATCGCCGCTCGGGCGACCTGGATCCGCAGCAATCTTCCTGTTATAGCCTGTGGGCGCGCCGGACCTGCGTTTCAGCAGCTCCCGATGAGTGCACCTGGGTCCGCACTCAGGTTCGGGTCGGCCGCGACAGCGCTTCTGTAGTAGGCGTTATCTCGATTTTGACCCGGAATCGGGTGCTTTGATTCAGGGTATTCTTGTTTTCGAAACAATCTGCGGCCCTAAGCACCGATGGCATCGTCCGACATCAACGTCGACGAATCATTCACCGTATTCGGGACGCCAGGCCCGTTGACGGGCTCTCCGCGTGTCACCCGCGCAGCCACCTCAGCGTTGAGCTCAAGCAAAAGAGCCAATGGGTCGCTCGAGGATGGGAAGCCATAAGCCTTGCGAACGACGTCGTCCAGCTTGTCGTGGGCATCGCGCAGCGGGTTTTGTCCGGGCAGATCCAGGGTGCGGTACAGCGCTCGCAAGCCGCCCCGACCCAGCGCGCGGGCCCGAACACGACGAACCTCGCGTCCGGCATCCGCAATCGCCAAAGCCTGGGCCGCCGTAAGGCCCTGCGGCCATGGAAAGGTGTCAAACACCGACTCGGCGCTGTACCGGAAATCGCTCTTTAGTTTGCCGCACTTGACGATGAACCACTGCCAATGCAACGACGACTGGAGTACTCCAAAACTGTAGTCATCTGCCAAGCCGAAGACCTGAATCAGGTTGCTCGGCCGAATGACCGACGATACGAACACGAAGATGGGTCGCTTAGTGACGTAGGAACACGCCATGTAGCGAGGCAGCGATGTGATGACCGAGAGCATCTCAGGTCGTCCGAATGACAGCTGCCACCAGCGCGCAAGGAAGGCCTTGTGGTGCGGGCGCACTCTGCCGTCCTCGCCAATGCCCTCTGTCGCCTTGCGCTCCCGATCCGGAAGCACATGCGTCCGCACCCATTCGAACGCGCCGGGATACCCTGTCGCCTGCAACTGATCCATCGACCCAAAGTCAAGAACGAACCGGTTGAGCGCCGAGCCGGTCAGAGCGTCGAGGCCGTTCAAGTACGGATGGATGACTTCAGTGGAGCGCGGATCGCGGCGGACGATGTGCTCGCGTTGTGCTTGGTCGAGAAGAAATGCCTCGTGGCCGAGCATCTGCCCGTTGAAGCAGCGCTGTGGCGTCGTGTTGCACTTGAGTGCCACGGCACCGCTGACATCCGCCCGGTCGGATAGCGCAGAATTGATGTGCGCGACCTCCCGGACCGCCAATTCGTAACCCTTGGCGGCACCTGTACGCTTGCGCGGGGCGCTGCGCGCGGTTTCCAGCTTACTCCAAAGATGACGGCTGGCGGGCAGCAGTTGCGGATCGCGGGTCTTCACCCAATTTACTATCGAAACATGGACCTTTGCCTCGCCTGACCAAGGCTGGTCCTCGACTGCATCCAAGATAGTACCGTTCTGAACAATATGGTCCAGGCCGCCCACTCGCGACTCGTTGTTGCGAATGTTCTGTGTGCCGACCAGCCCTGCGCGGCCGCGGAACCGGTCCTCGGCCGACGGAGCTTCTAAATGATCGTGCGCGCGCCGCAGCCAGTAGACGCAGTAGTCCGCCATGCCCGGCACTTCCGGATACAACTGGCGCAGGCGGAGGACATAGTCGGATCCAAGTTTGGGCTTGAGCCGCTTGGCCCCGAGGAACGGAGGATTGCCGATGATCACGTCCACACGCGGCCAGGACGTGCGTGCCCCTTCGACGGTGACTAGCGCATCGGCCACCACGAAATTCTGGTCAAGGTTGTCCAGTGGCAACGCGTTCTCGTTACTGTGCAGTTCGTCGACCGCGAGCTTTCGTGCAATCGACATCGTGACTTTTGCCAGCTCGATCGCGAATGGATTGATGTCCATTCCGAAGAAGTTGCGCGCCGTCACCAGCCGCAGGGGCCGTTGCATGCTCAGGTCGCGGTCAGAAAGTTCGTTCAGGCGTTCGAGAATGCGCGACTCAAGGCGCTTGATTTCTCGATAAGCGACATACAGGAAGTTGCCCGAACCGCACGCCGGATCGAGTACCGTGAAATTGCTTAAACGCGCCAGCAAATGCATTAACGCACGTTGGGACGAGGCACCCTCGATAGCTCCTCGCCACGGCTCGACTATCGTCGGACCGATGATCTTTAGGATGTCGATCGCACTTGTGTAATGCGCACCGTGTGCGTGCCGTTCCTCCGCGCTGAGCGAGTGCTCGAAGACGGTCGTTGTCAAGAAAGATGTCC
>JAFEFT010000024.1:59736-155209 GCA_018240435.1 Pseudomonadota bacterium | reverse complement strand
GCCGTCCTCGGCGCGCTTGTAGCTGGCTCCGGTCGGGCACACCGTCACGCAGGCCGGCGTCTGGCAATGCAGGCACGAACGCGGGAAGTGCACCGTCATTGCCGGCTGCGCTACTGCTTGCGCCTGTGCTTTGCCGATGCCCGCGGTTTCATAACTATGCACGCGGTTGAACCAGACCCCGAACGGCTCGTCGCCGTAAGGGTTTTCGTCGGGCAGCGGCCCGGCGATGCCGCCGGCATTCCATTGCTTGCAGGCCACCGCGCAGGCGTGGCAGCCGACGCAGGTATCGAGGTCGATCACCAGCCCGAGCTGGCGCGGCGGGGTCGCGGGCAGGCCGGTCACGAGGCGAACGGCCAGAATCGCGGGATCAGCACCATCGAAATCGCGCAGAACAGCATGATCATCGGCACGCCGATGCGCAGGAAATCACCGAAGCGGTAACCACCCTGGTTATAGACCATGGTGTTGGTGGGATAGCCCACCGGGGTGGCGAACGAGGTGGCGGCGGCAAACGCGGTGGCGACCACGAACGGCGTCGGGTTGACCTGCATCGCGTGCGCGACCGACACCCCGATCGGCAGCATGATCACCACCGACGGATTGTGGCCCATCATCTCGGTCAGCAGCGCGGTCAGCGCGTACACCATCAGCAGGCCCATCAACGGCCCTTGATCGCCGACCAGCGACATGCCGACGTCGACCAGATGCTGGGCCAGCCCGGTTTTCTGCATGGCGATGCCCAGCGGCAGCACCGCGCCGAGCAGGACGATGACCTTCCAGTCCATCGCTTCGTAGACATCGGCATACTTGAAGCAGCCGGTCAGCGCCATCAGCACGCAGCCGAGCAAGGCCGCCACCACGATCGGCAGCAGGCCCAGGCCCGAGACCACGATCACCGCCACCAGAATGGCGATGGCGACCGGCGCCTTGCGCCGCGACTCGTGGCGCTCGCCGCGCTCGCCCAACACCACCAACCCCGGCACACGCTCCAGATCGGGCAGGTCCTTCTCGTCGATCAGGATCACCAGGGTGTCGCCGACATCCAGACGCAGATGCTTGATGTTCTCGCGCAGCACCTCGCCGCGACGTTGCACCGCCAGCACCACGGCCTGGTAAGTCCAGCGGAAATCGAGCTCGGTCAGCGTCTGCCCGACCAGATGGGTGTTGGGGGCGACGATCGCGCGCACCATCACCCGTTTGGCCATGCCGCCCCAGTTCACCGCCCGTGCGCTGGGCTGCAGCACCAGCCCGGCGGCATACTGGAAACGCCCGAGGCGATCCCACTCGCCGCGCACGATCAGCACGTCCTCCTCGGCCACCATCTGTGCCTGCGGCGCCCACATGTGCTCGTCGCCGCGCACCAGTTCCAGCACCGAGACGCCGTACTTGTCGCCCAGCCGCAGCGCGTCCAGCGGCTGGCCGATCAGTGGCGAGCCTGCTTTCACCCGCAATTCGGTGACGTATTTGCCGGCCACTTCATCGTCGGCGGCCTTGGCATCGTCGGACGTCCTGGGCAACAGCCAGCGGCCGATCGTCATCATGTAGGCGATGCCGAACAGCGCCAGCACGACGCCGAGCTTGGTGAACTCGAAGACGCCGAAGCCGGGCAAGCCCTCTTGCCGCGCCAGCGAGTCGGTGAGCAGGTTGGACGAGGTGCCGATCAGGGTGCACACGCCGCCCATCTGCGCGGCGAACGACATCGGCATTAGCACCTGCGAGGGCGGTGTGCGGGTGCGTGCGCACACCGTCAGGCACACCGGCAGGAAGGTTGCCACCAGCGCCGTGTTCTTGATGAAGGCGCCGAGCATGGCCATCATCAGCATGATGGTGAGCGTCAACAGCCACGGTCGGCGGATGCGCACCAGCATGCGCACGACCGGATCGAGGCCGCCGGTGCCGACCACGCCGGCATTGAGCGCGAACATCGCCGCGATGGCGACCGTGGCCTCGTTGGAAAACCCGCTCAGCCCTTCGGCCGGGGTGACGATGCCCAGCACCAGCAGCATGCCCAGCACCAGCAGGCCGATCACGTCGTAGCGCAGCTTCTCGCTGGCGAACAGCGCCATCGCTGCCGCCAGCAGGCCGGCCACGGACCATGCCTGCCAGCTCATGCCGATGGTGTCCCGGGAGCGATGGCGGTTGCGCGGCGACGCTCGGCGGCGACCGGCAGCGCGGCGATCATCGCCCTGTCGGCGGCGAAACGCTCGGGGCTGGCGCGAAATTCCAGCGCCATCGCGGTGGCATCCTCACCCCAGAAATTGACGCCGTCGACGCGCAGCGTCGGCACCCCGAACACACCGGCGGCGATCGCCGCCTCGGTGTGGGCGCGCAGCGCTGCCTTGACGTCGTCGCCGGCGATCGCCGCCGCGACATCGCGCACACCCAGGCCGGCGGCGAGCTCGCGCAGGGCCGTGGCGCTGTCGGCGCCGCGGCCGTGGTGCCAGATGTGGCGAAACACCGCGTCGGTGGCGGCGGTGCTGTCGGCGGCGGCGAGAATCAGGCGCAAGGCCGGCAGCGGATTGAACGGGTGTGCCGGCGGGCAGCGCAGCGTGATGCCCAGCTGGCGCGCCCGCCACGCCACGAAGCGGAAGGTGAAATCGCGCTTGCCGGCGATTTCGGCGGGCCCAAGCTGGCCGTGGTGTTGCAGCAGGGCGGCCAGCAGCACCGGTCGCGGGCGCAGCACGATGTCCGGATGGTCGCGACCGATCCGCACCCATTGCAGGTAGGCAAAGGGCGAGATCGGGTCGAAATACCAGTCCAGGGCAGCAGTCATGGGCGGTTACGCAAGGTGGCCCCGTAGCGTAAAGGATCGCTGGGCGGATTGCCCATCGCCAGCGCCGGGAACTGCGGTCGGCTGTCTGCGTCGACGGCGTCGGCGGCCTTGGCGATGCGCACGCGCAGATCGAACCACGCCGCCTGGCCGGTCACCGGGTCGGCATTGACGCGATCGCCGTCCGGGGTCAGATCGCCGATCAGGTGGTTGAGCAGGAAGCCTCGGCGGCCTTCGGGGGCATCCGGCGCCAGCCGCCAGGCGCCGCGGCGCTTGCCGATGGCGTTCCATGTCCACACCGTATCGGGCTGCATGTTCGCCGCCAGCCGGGCCTGCACGCGGATGCGGCCCAGGTGCGAATCGACATCCACCAGGTCGCCGTCGGCGACGCCGTACCTGGCCGCGGTGTCCGGGTGCAGATACAGCGCGTTGCGGCTGGCGATCTGCCGCAGCCAGGCGTTCTGCGATCCCCAGGCGTGGTACATGAACATCGGCCGCTGGCTGATGGCCGAGAGCGGGTACGGATGTTCGGTTGGCGCCGTGTTCGAGCCGGGAGCGGCTGTCTGCGCGCCCTCGAACGGCTCATGCCAGATCGGCAGCGGATCGAAATGGCGTTCCACCCGTGCGCGATCGGATTCGGGTGGCTGCACCGGGCCATGACCGCGCGCGGCGAGGCGGAACTTTTGCAAGACCTCCGAATACACCTGCAGTACCACCGGTTCGGCACGGGCGATGAAGCCTAGCTGCACCGCCCAATCGAGGTAATCGCGGTTGGCCATCTTGTAATAGCGCCCCGACTCGGGGATCGGCGCGCGCCAGAAGCCGCCGTGGGCGATGTAGGCCTCGAGCTGTTTCGGGTTCGGCGGGCCCTTGCCGGCCAACGCGCCGTCGGCGCCGCGCCAACCGGCGAGCAGACCCACGCCCGGCGCGCGCTGGTGGTTGACGATGTAATCGGCGTAATCGCGATACCGGGGCGCGCCGGTTTCATCGACCATGCCCGGCAGCCGCAGTCGCGCACCCAGATCCAGCAGCACCGACTGGAAGCCGCGCACGTCGCGCTCGCGGCCATCGGCATCACGCTGCGTGGCCGGGTCGAAGATCGGATGCCGGATGGCATCGCCGGCGCCATCGGCATCGGAGATCGGGCGGTCGAGCAGGGAGATGGCGTCGTGGCGTTCGAGGTAGGTGGTATCGGGCAACACCAGGTCGGCATAGGCCACCATCTCGCTGGCGTAGGCATCGGCATAAATGATGTACGGGATGCGGTAGCTGCCGTCGGCATCCTTGTCGGTGAGCATGGCCATGGTCTGGCCGGTGTTCATCGCCGAGTTCCAGCTCATGTTCGCCATGAACATCAGCAAGGTGTCGATGCGCTGCGGGTTGCCGGCCCAGGCATTGCGGATGACCGCATGCATCATGCCGTGCGCGGCCAGCGGATAGGCCCAGGAAAAGGCGTGGTCGATCCGCCGTGGCCGGCCGTCGGCATCGACCAGCAGATCCTCCGGGCCGTGGATGTAGCCCAGCGGTGGCGCATCGAGCGTACCGTCGGCGGCGCGCGTCTTGCCGGGCCGTCGCGCCGGCGGCACCGGCCGTGGAAACGGCGGCTGGTAACGGAACGAACCGGGCGCATCGACCGCGCCGAGCAGCATCTGCAGCAGATGCAGGGCGCGGCAGGTGTGGAAGCCGTTGGAGTGCGCGCTGATGCCGCGCATGGCGTGCATCGCCACCGGCCGGCCGATCATCTGGGCGTGCTGGCGGCCGTGGCAGTCGGTCCACGCGATCGGCAGCGTCAGGCCGCTGGCGAACGCCGCTTCGGCCAATTCGCGGGCGATGCGGACGATGGTGGCGGCGGGAATGCCGCAGCGTTCGGCCACCGCCGCCGGCGCGTACTGCGGGTCGAGATAGCGCTCGGCAAGGCGATGAAATACCGGAACCCCCGCACGGCCATCGGGCAGGGTGCAGCGGCCGACCACGGCCGGGGAGACGTCGACCGCGCCGGCGTCGGCCAGCGCATTCGTACGCCGATCCAGACACAGCGGCGCGCCTTGCGCATCGCGCGCGAACAGGCCATCGTCGGCCGCGCCCGGATCGTCGATCAGCAGCCAGTGCGCGTTGGTGTAGCGCACCAGATAGTCCAGATCGATGCGATCGGTGCGCAGCAGTTCGTGGATCAGGGCGAAGGCGAACAGGCCATCGCTGCCGGGGCGGATGCCGATCCATTCGTCGGCGATGGCGCCATATCCGGTGCGCACCGGGTTGACGGAAACGATCTTGGCGCCGCGCGCCTTGAGCTTGCCCAGGCCGAGCTTGATCGGATTGGAATCGTGATCCTCGGCCACGCCCCACAGCATCAGGTAGCGCGTGTGCTCCCAGTCGGGCTCGCCGAATTCCCAGAAGCTGCCGCCGAGCGTGTACAGGCCGGCGGCGGCCATGTTCACCGAGCAAAAGCCGCCGTGGGCGGCGTAGTTGATGGTGCCGAAGGCCTGCGCCCACCAGCCGGTCAGCGCCTGCGACTGGTCGCGGCCGGTGAAGAAGGCCAGCTCGTCGGGATTGCGTCGGCGGATCGCTCCCAGCCGCTCGGCCGCCAGCGACAGCGCCTCGTCCCATTCGATTTCGCGAAACTCGCCACGGCCGCGCTCGCCGACCCGCAGCAAGGGCTTGCGCAGCCGCGCCGGCGAGTAGTGCTGCATGATCCCGGCCGAGCCCTTGGCGCACAGCACGCCCTTGTTGACCGGGTGCTCGGGGTTGCCCTGGATGTAGCGGATCGAGCCGTCCTTGAGCCAGACTTTGATGCCACACCGGCACGCGCACATGTAACAGGTGGTGGCCTTGACTGTGTCGCCGGGGCTGGGCGAGAGCTCGAGCTTGGGTTCGCTCACGGCGCGTGCCTCCCATTTCCGAATGGCGCGATGTCGTGGCTCCGAACCATCCATGGTGCGTGGCGCCGGCCCGGCCATCCCTGGCCGGGCGCTCGGCGACGCGCGAACCGATGGTTCGCCAGCGCGTCGCCTCGCCCACACCGGCACGCGCACATGTAACAGGTGGTGGCCTTGACCGTGTCGCCGGGGCTGGGCGAGAGCTCGAGCTTGGGTTCGTTCATGCCGGCATTGTGCCGCCTGCACACGCGAAGGCGAAATGCCGTCGCTGGCGCGGCATCTGAACGGGCCGTCGCTGTGCCATCATCGCCGTCTGGTTGCCGCGCCCCGACGTCATGGAACGCTACGAACGCGCCCTCGCCTTGCACCGCATGTTCAAGGCCGCACGCTATCCGCTTGCCAGCCAACGCATGCTCGAAGAACTCGGCTGTTCGCGGGCCACCCTCTACCGCGACCTGGCCTACCTGCGCGACGTGCTCGGGGCGCCGCTGGACAATCTCGGCGACGGCCGCTGGCGCTACGACGAGCACGAGGGCAGCCGTTTCGAATTGCCCGGGCTGTGGCTGAGCTCCGACGAATTGCATGCCTTGCTCGCCGCCTACCAGTTGCTCGAACGCACCGGCAGCGGCGTGCTGTCCGGCGCGTTGGCGCCGATCCGCAGCCGCATCGATGCGCTGCTGGCCGAGCAGGCCGGCGGCAAGCGCTGGCCGGTCGAGCGCATCCGGGTGATCGCCGCCGGCCAGCGGGCGATGGATCAACTCGGCTTCCGGCTGGCCGCCACTGCCGTGCTCGATCGCAAGCGCCTGCAATTCGACTACCGCGCCCGCTCGACCGACGAACGCAGTCATCGCACGGTCTCGCCGCAGCGGCTGACCCACTACCGCGACAACTGGTATCTGGATGCCTACGATCATGGCCGCGAGGCGCTGCGCAGCTTCGCCGTCGACCGCATCGGCCACGCCCAGCGGCTCGATGTCGCGGCGATCGACCTGCCGGAAGCAGCACTCGAAGAGCACCTCGCCGCCGGCTACGGCATTTTCTCCGGCGCCGCCAGGGCGTGGGCGACGATCGTGTTTTCCGCCAAGGCCGCGCGCTGGGTCGCCGACACCCAATGGCACCCCAAGCAGGAGGGCCAGGTGTTGCCCGACGGCCGCTTCCAGCTGCGGCTGCCGTACAGCAACGGCAAGGAACTGCTGATGGACGTGCTGCGCTACGGCGCCGACGCGCAGATCGTCGCGCCGGTGTCGCTGCGCGAGCAGGCGCGCGCCAGCCTGCAACTGGCACTGGCGCAGTACGAGGGCTGATCGGCGCGAGCGCCGACGCCATCCACCCGTCACCGGAGCACCGCCATGTCCAGACGCATCCTGCCGATCCTGTGGATCACCCTGCTCGCCGTGTTGCTGGCCGCCTGCGGCAAGCCGGTGCCGGCCGACAAGTCGGCCTACGTCGGCGACTGGCAAAGCGCCACCATGATGCTGCGCATCAGCCAGGAAGGGCGGGTTGCGTACCGGCGTGTGGATGGCAACACCCGCACGTCCGTCGATGCGCCGCTGCAGGGTTTCCAGGGCGACGACTTCAAGGCCGGGCTGGGGCCGATCGCGACCACCTTCAGGGTGTCGGCGCCGCCGCATCAGGACGGCAACGCCTGGAAGATGACGGTCGACGGCGTCGAGCTGACCCGGCAATGACCGCATGATCGGAGCGGCGGCGGGGCGTCTCACGCCATGAGACGGCGCCGGCGCAGGCTGCATGGCACCCCCTGATCGGAGCCTGCCATGCGCGCCCAGCAACGTATCCGTGCTGCAACCGAGCCAACCTTCCCGGCGCTGCGGCGCAGCTTGTGGCAACTGGCCGCGGCCGGCGTGGCGGCGGCGTGGATGCTCGGCCAGCTCGCGCCCGACGCGCCGGCGCTGGCGCGCTGGTGCGTGCTGCTCCCGGCCTGCGCCTTGCTCGTGCATGGCCGGCACGGGCTGCGCCGTCAGGCACTGCAGTTGGCGCGGGCGGCGGCAGCGATGGTGCCGCTCGCCGGCCGGTCGCGGCGCCCGGCGAGGCTCGGAGGCTGTGCGCATTTCCACGTGCCGAGAAAATGATCGTCGTCGCGTCCGCCGCATGCAAGGGCGCGCCGTGCCGAGCGGAAGAACGCACGGTCTCTCGGCGAGGGTGGGCGTCAGCCGACTATACTGGGCCAATGAGAACCCTTCTTCGCGTGACCTCGCTCCTCACCCTGGCCGTCGCCCTGTCCGCCTGCGGCAACAAGGGTCCACTGGTGCTGCCCGACAAGACCGCCTCGCGCGCGGCCGATGCCCAGCCCGCCGCGCCGGCCACGCCCGGTTCGGCAGCGGACGACTCGGCATCGCCCGCAAGCACGGCTTCGCCCGCGCATTGATTTCCGTTGTTCGCGATCACGCCATGAATGCCCCGTCGCCGTTGCGCTTTTCCAAAATGCACGGTGCCGGCAACGATTTCGTGATCGTCGATTTGCGCGGCGGCGCCGCCGCGCCCGAGGTCGATCTCGTGCGCCGCATGTGCGATCGCCATCGCGGCATCGGCTGCGACCAGTGGATCGCGATCATGGCTGCGACCGCGTCCGGCAGCGTCGCGTCGTATCGCATCTGGAATACCGACGGTTCGATCGCGCAGCAATGCGGCAACGGCGCGCGCTGCGTCGCCGCGTGGCTGCGCCGTGCCGCACGCGAAAGCGCGAATGCCGCAAGCGACGGGCTTGCCGGCGCAGTCGGTGCCCTCGCCACACGTTTCACCCTCGACAGCCCGGCCGGCCAGATTGCGGTGACGATGCACGCTGACGACGACATCGAACTGGCGATGACCGTGCCCGAGTTCGCGCCGGCGCGCATTCCTCTGGCGATGCCGGATGCGCGCGCGCGGTACGAATACGACCTCGACGGCGAAACCATCCGCTTCGGTGCCGCGGCGATGGGCAACCCACATGCGCTGATCGAAGTCGAGGCGATCGCCACCGCGCCAGTCGCACGCCTGGGCGCGGCCGTGCAGGCCAGCGGTGTGTTTCCCGAAGGCGTCAATGTCGGTTTCGCGCAGGTGCTCGCGCGCGATGCCATCGCGCTGCGGGTGTTCGAACGCGGCGTCGGTGAAACCCTGGCCTGCGGCAGCGGTGCCTGCGCGGCGGTCGCCATCCTCGTCCGCCAGGGTCGCATCGATCGCGATGTCGCGGTCGCGCTTCCAGGTGGCACACTGCGCATCATCTGGCCGCGCGACGACGCCCCCGTGCGCATGCGCGGCCCGGCCACATTCGTTTTCGAAGGAGAATGGCTTCCATGAGCGACACCCCGCAGCAACCCATCGATTCGCCCGAGGTCGCCGCCTACCTGCGTCGCAACCCGCGCTTTTTGCACGACTATCCCGATCTCGCGTTGGGTCTGGTGGTGCCGCGCGAAGAAGGCCGTGCGACTTCGCTCGCGAGTTACCAGCTCGACGTGCTGCGCGACAAGAACCGCGAACTCAACAAGCGCCTGCACGAGCTGTTCCACAACGCGCAGGAAAACGAACGGCTCACCGTGCGCACGCATCAGCTGGTGCTGGCGCTGATGCGCGCACATTCCGCGCCGGAAACGATCAAGACGATGGTCGCCAGCCTGAGCGAGGATTTCCAGGGCGATCTGGTGCGCGTGTTGCTGCACGATGCAGTCGCCGACCTCGACGGCGCCGACTGGCTGAACGTGCTGCCACGCGATGCCGCCGCGCTCGCGCCGTTCGCCGAATTCTTGGCCAATGGCGAGCCGCTATGCGGCCGCTTGCAGGCCGAAAAACTCGAATTATTGTTCGGCCCGCGCATGCACGAAGTGCAATCGTGCGCGTTGCTGCCGCTGGGCGATCGCGGCCTCGTCGCCATCGGCAGCCACGATGGCAATCGCTTCTACCCCGGCATGGGCACGCTATTTTTGCGCTTGATGGGCGACAGCCTGCTCGCCGCGCTGGAGCGCTACGACGGCTGAGTTTGCTCGGGACGCGGAGCGCGGGAATCGGGAATCGGGAATCGAGGCTCGGGACTCGGAACCCGGAACTCGGAACTCGGAACCCGGGACTCGGGACTCGGGACTCGGGACTCGGGACTCGGGACTCGGGACTCGGAACCCGGAACCCGGAACTCGGGACTCAGGACTCGGAACTCGGAACTCGGAACCCGGAACCCGGAACCCGGAACCCGGAACCCGGAACTCGGAACTCGGAACTCGGAACTCGGACGTGGTGAGCAGGGCCGGTCGAGAACGAAGTTCGAGTCGGCCCGTGTCGAACCAAGGATTATCCCGCCATGCCATCACGGTCCGACCCGAAGCCTTCACCGCCCACGGAAGCAGTGCCCGCCAACCCTCTGCATGCCGCACGCGATGCCTTCCTCGCCCATCTTGCGGTCGAGCGGCGGATGTCGGCGCACACCCTCGACGGTTACGGCCGCGATCTGGCGGCGTTGTGCGATTGGCTTGCGGCGCAGAAGGTCACCAGCTGGCAGGCGCTCGACGGCGAGATGCTGCGAGCTTTCATCGCCGCCGAACATCGCCGTGGTCTGTCGGCGAGCTCGCTGCAGCGCCGCCTGTCGGCCTGCCGCAGCCTGCTCGCCTGGCAGGTGAAAAACGCCATGCTGGCCAACAATCCTGCCACCGGCGTGCGCGCACCCAAGGCTCCGCGCAAGTTGCCCAACGTGCTCGATGTCGACGAAATGGGCCAGCTCGTCGAAGTCGTTGCCGACGATGCGCTCGGCAAACGCGATCGCGCCCTGCTGGAGCTGATGTATTCCTCCGGCCTGCGCCTGTCGGAAACCTGCAAGCTGTGCTGGCGCGAGCTCGATCTCGACGATGCGCTGGTGCGCGTCACCGGCAAGGGCGGCAAGGTGCGCATCGTCCCGGTCGGCCGCCACGCCATCGCCGCGCTGCGCGCCTGGCGCGACGAGGGCACTGCGGCGCATCCGATCGATGGCGATCGGCCGGTATTTCCCGGCCGCGACGGCGGCGCGATCACGCCGCGCGCGATCCAGTTGCGCCTGCGTCAGCTGGCGTTGCAACAGGGCATCTTCAAGCGCGTGCATCCGCATCTGCTGCGGCACAGCTTCGCCAGCCACGTGCTCGAATCCTCCGGCGACCTGCGCGGCGTGCAGGAGCTGCTCGGCCACGCCAACATCGCCACCACCCAGATCTACACCCACCTCGACTTCCAGCACCTGGCCAAGGTCTACGACGGCGCGCACCCGCGTGCAAGGCGGAAGACGTAATCACCGCGTCGCGCACATGCGTCATCATGCGCCTTGCGGCTCCGCGGCCTCGCTCGACCGGTTCCATTCACCCCGTCCCCGTCATGCCCCAGCCCACCCACATCGTCCTCCATCGCGCCTCGCATACGCTCGAGGTCGCCTTCGACGACGGCCTGAGCTTCCGCCTGCCTTGCGAATATCTGCGCGTGCAATCGCCCAGCGCCGAGGTGCAGGGCCACGGGCCCGGGCAGCAGGTGCTGGTGGCCGGCAAGCGCGCGGTCAACATCGACGCCATCGAGCCGGTCGGCCACTACGGCGTGCTGCTGCGGTTTTCCGACGGCCACGCCAGCGGCATCTACAGCTGGCCCCTGCTGCACACGCTCGGGCGCGAATACGAGGCGCGCTGGACGCGCTATCTGGCGGCGCTGGCGGCGGCCGGCGGCAGCCGCGAGGCTTGATGGTCGACGCGATCGGTCGCCACGCCGGCTTTCGCCGCCTGGCCCGATCGATCAGCGGGTGGCCGGCCATCGCCGGCCGGCGCTGGCCGGCCTTTGCGGCCGAACGATCCAGGGCCTGTCAGCGGCCGATCTTGCTCAGATAAGGTTGCGGATTGACCGGAGCGCCGTTGATCCACACCTCGAAGTGCAGGTGCGGGCCGGTCGAGCGGCCGGTGGAGCCGACGTTGGCGATGGTGTCGCCGGCGTGCACCAGATCGCCCACCTTGACCAGCAGCTTGGAGCAATGGCCGTAGCGGGTGATGTAGCCGTTGCCGTGGTCGATGTCGACGACGTTGCCGTAGCCGCCGTTGTCGTAGTCGGCACGGATGACGATGCCGTCGGCGGCGGCGTGGATCGGCTCGCCGTAGGTCCCGGCCAAATCCAGGCCCTTGTGGAACTCGTGGCCGCCATTGATCGGGTCGATGCGGCCGCCGAAGGGCGCTGCCACGTAGGTGTTGGCCAGTGGCATCGATGACGGGGTCTGGTTGCGATCCAGATCGCGGCGCGTCAGCAGGGCGTCGAGCACGCGCAACTGGTCGCCGGAATGGGCAAAACCGGCACCGAGCGCGGTCATCTGCCGGGCCAGATCGTCGGCGGCGATCGGTGTGGTCGGCTCGTCGCCGCCGCCGGTGCCCGGCCGGGTGTTGAAATTGAACTCGCCGTCATCGAGCTTGCCCATGCGCACCAGCTTTTCGCCCAGGGCATTGAGGCGATTGGCTTGCGCCTGCAATTCGCCCAGCTTGACCGCCATCGCATTGACCTGACGCTGGGCGTCGGCCTTGGCATCGGCCAGTTGCGCCTGTTGCTGCGTCAGCTGGGCGCGCAGTTGTCGCACCTGCGCCAGCGCCACGCCGTCGCGCGTGAAAAAGCCGGCGGCGAAGGTCAGTGTCGCCAGCGCCAATACCGCGCCGGCGGCGCCGAGGAAGAATTTGCGATCACGATGCAGACACAGCAGTTTCGGGGACTTGAGGAATTTCGATACGATGATGACATTCATGCACGGCAGGTCCGATATGCGTCCGCAGGGCACAGCCAAGACCCAGGACTCGCCCCGCACGGCACTGGACGCCGCGGCCGAGGGCGGATTGGGCCGGATCATCGAGCGCGCAACGCAACTGGCGGCGCTGGATGAACGGCTGCGTCGTTGTCTGCCCGCTTCGTTGCAAGCGCATTGCCGTCTGGGCAACGCCGGTGCGGGCCGACTGGTGTATCTCGTCGAGGCGCCGGTCTGGGGAGCCCGGTTGCGGCAGCACGCCGACGTCCTGCTGGACGCCGCGGCCGCGGCCGGGATTCAGGCTGGCGCGCTCACCGTCAAAGTGGTTCCGCCAGCCGCCGCCGAACCGACGGCGAAGACGCGCGAACCGATGTCACTGACTACCCGCGATGTGCTGCGGAAAACCGCCGAGTCCGTGGCCGATCCCGCGTTGCGGGCACAGCTGCTGCGGTTGGCGTCCGGGCCTGACCGCGTCGCTGCCGACCGCAAGGGCTGCGGCAGCACGCCGGAAGGATGATCCGGCGCCCCGGCGGCAAGGCCGGGGAACGTATGGTACAGGAAAATCCGGCCATGCGGAATTGCCAAGCAAATCCGCGACTTGCATCACACTGACGCGCCGGCACCAGGGCCGGGCGAGGGTGCTCAGACCGCTTGCGCCGGGTGCGCGTAGGAAATCGGCGCCTGTGCCGGGTCGTCGAAGGTGACCTCTTCCCAGGCCTTGCGGTCGGCCAGCAGGGTGCGCAGCAACTGGTTGTTGAGCTGGTGGCCGGACTTGTAGCCGTAGAATGCGCCGATCAGGCTGTGGCCGAGCAGGTACAGATCGCCGATGGCGTCGAGGATCTTGTGCTTGACGAACTCGTCCTCGTAGCGCAGGCCATCCTCGTTGAGGATGCGGTAGTCGTCGAGCACGATCGCGTTGTCCATGCTGCCGCCGAGCACCAGCCGGCGATCGCGCAGCATCTCGATGTCCTTCATGAAGCCGAAGGTGCGCGCACGGCTGACTTCCTTGACGAATGACGTCGTCGAAAAGTCCACCTCGGCCGACGAGGTCGAGCGGGTGATGATCGGGTGGTTGAAGCTGATCGTGAAGCCGACCTTGAAGCCGTCGAAGGGCTCGAAGCGCGCCCATTTGTCGCCGTCTTCGACGCGGATGGGCTTCTTGATGCGGATGAAGCGCTTGGCGACGTTCTGTTCTTCGATGCCGGCCGACTGCAGCAGGAACACGTAGGGGCCGGCCGAGCCATCCATGATCGGCACTTCCGGTGCCGACAGGTCGACATAGGCGTTGTCGATGCCCAGCCCGGCCATCGCCGACAGCAGGTGCTCGACGGTCATGATGCGCACGTCGCCATGCACGAGCGTGGTCGACAGGCTGGTGTCGCCGACGTGCTCGGCACGCGCAAGAATCTCCACCGGGCGAGGCAGATCCACGCGCCGGAAGACGATGCCCGTATCGGGCGCCGCCGGGCGCAGGGTCATGTACACCTTCTGCCCCGAATGCAGGCCGACGCCGGTGGCGCGGATGACATTCTTGAGCGTGCGTTGTTTGATCATAACTGTGCGTTCTCCATGGCGGGAGCACGACAAGGCGCCGCCGAGAATACCACGCGTTTTACCAAATTCAAACAATTCGACGCGGCTTTCGTCCGGAAATTTAACAAAAAGTGAACGAATCCGGGTCGAATCGTTTCATCGATGCATGCAAGGGGCTCCAGTCGGGGGGGCGCTGCATCGGGTGCCTTGGCGACACCCGATGCGATCGTTCAAGCAATCCCCGATGCCGGCTACCGTGCGGCAGTACCGCCTGTAGACGGCGATCGGGGCCAAGGGTTCCCGAACGCGACGCGCGCGTTCAGTCGGCTTGGCGACGCAGGAAGGCCGGGATGTCGATGTAGGCGCCACCATCGGCATCCAGCGCGGTTGCCGGTGCCTCGGTGCGCCGGCCGCCGCGCAGGCCGCCGAAGCCCGGTGCCACCGTCGTCGTCACCGGCGATTCGGCCACCGGGAACTCGGCGCGGCCGTTGGTCGCATTGCGCACCAGCTTGACCTGCGGGGCGCGGGCGGCGTTGCGGTCGCGTTCGAAGTTGCGCTCCTCGCGCTCGTTGCCGCGGCCGGTCTGCCGTGCCGGCTGCCGGTTCAGGCCGGTGGCGACCACCGTCACCCGCACCTCGTCGGCCATGTCCGGATCGAGCACGGTGCCGACGATCACGGTGGCGTCCTCGCTGGCGAACTCCTCGATGGTGCGGCCGACCTCGTCGTACTCGCGCATGGTGAAGTCCGGGCCGGCGGTGATGTTGACCAGGATGCCGTTGGCGCCGGTCAGGTTGACGTCATCCAGCAGCGGGTTGCTGATCGCCATCTCGGCGGCGGTCATCGCCCGCTCGGCGCCGCTGGCGATGCCCGAACCCATCATCGCCATGCCCATCTCGCTCATCACCGTGCGCACGTCGGCGAAGTCGACGTTGATCAGGCCCGGGCGCACGATCAGGTCGGCGATGCCCTGCACGGCGCCGAGCAGCACGTCGTTGGCGGCCTTGAACGCCTGCACCATGGTCGCCTCGCGGCCGAGCACGTTGATCAGCTTCTCGTTCGGGATGGTGATCAGCGAGTCGCAATGCTGGGCCAGTTCCTCGATGCCCTTGAGCGCGACCTGCATGCGCCGGCGCCCTTCGAACGGGAACGGCTTGGTGACCACGGCCACGGTCAGGATGCCCAGCTCCTTGGCCAGCTGCGCCACCACCGGCGCCGCGCCGGTGCCGGTGCCGCCGCCCATGCCGGCGGTGATGAACACCATGTCGGCGCCGTCCAGTGCCTCGACGATGCGCTCGCGGTCTTCCAGTGCCGCCTGGCGGCCGACTTCCGGATTGGCGCCGGCGCCCAGGCCCTTGGTGACGTTGGAGCCCAGCTGCAGTTGCAGCTTGGAGCCGCTGCCCTTGATCGCCTGCGAGTCGGTGTTGGCGGTGATGAACTCCACCCCCTGCACGCTGCTGTTGACCATGTGCGCGACCGCGTTGCCGCCGCCGCCACCGACGCCGATGACCTTGATGACCGCGTTCGGTGCCAGTTTCTCGATGAGTTCGAAATGTGCCATGTCGCTTTCTCCGTTGGGTGTGCTGGTTTGGATGCTGGTTTGATTGCTGCCGATTTGATTGCTGTCGATTCGTTCGTTGCCGGTCTGGTTGCTGTCGTGATCTCGCTTGCCGTTTGTCCTGTCCGTATCGCCGCCGCCTGTTGGCCGGGATGGCGGCGTGCGCTCGCCGTCGTTCCCGAACAGGTCGAAATTCCACTCGCCCGCGCCCTTCATTCGTGCCACCGTCGTCCTCTCACGCGCCGTTGCCGCCGCTCAGAACTGCCCGCGATACCAGTTGCGCATCTTTGAAAACAAGCCGCCGACCTTGCCGGTCGCCACCGTCGGTCGACGCGGATGCTCGATCTGGCTGCCCCACAGCAACAGCCCGACGCCGGTGGCGTGCACCGGGTTGCCGACCACCTCGCCCAGGCCGCCGATGTGCTGCGGAATGCCCATCCGTACCGGCATGTGCAACATCTCCTCGGCCAATTCGGCGACGCCTTCCATCTTCGCCGCGCCGCCGGTGAGCACCAGCCCGGAGCGGACGCGCTCTTCGAAGCCCGAGCGGCGCAGTTCGGCCTGCACCATCTCGAAGATCTCCTCGTAACGGTTCTGCACCGCCTCGGCCAGCGCCTGCCGCGCCAGCCGCCGCGGCGGCCGCTCGCCGACGCCGGGCACCTGGATCGATTCCTCGGCGGTGGCCAGCTGCGCCAGTGCGCAGGCGTAGCGCACCTTGATGTTCTCGGCGTCCGGGGTCGGCGTGCGCAGCAGATGGGCGATGTCGTTGGTGACCTGATCGCCGGCGATCGGCAGCGAGGCGGTATGGCAGATCGCGCCGTTGACGAACACCGCGATGTCGGTGGTGCCGGCGCCGATGTCGACCAGCACCACGCCCAGATCCTTCTCGTCGGCGGTCAGCACTGCGGTGGCCGAGGCGATCGAACCCAGGATCAGCTCGTCGACCTGCAGATTGCAGCGGTTGATGCACTTGCTGATGTTCTGCATCGCCGACTGCGCGCCGGTGACCAGATGCGCGCGCACCTCCAGGCGCACCCCGGACATGCCGACCGGGTTGGGGATGGCGTCTTGCGAATTGTCGATCACGTAGTCCTGCGGGATGGCGTGCAAGATCCGCTGGTCGGCCGGGATCGCCACCGCCTTGGCCGCCTGCAGCACGCTGTCCAGATCGGCGTAGGTCACCTCGCCGCCCTTGATCGGCACGATCCCGGGCGAGTTGCGGCACAGGGTGTGGCTGCCGGAGATGCTGGCGTAAACCGAGCTGATCTCGCAGCCGGCCATCATCTCGGCCTCCTGCACGGCGCGCTGGATCGACTGCACGGTCGATTCGATGTCCACCACCACGCCGCGCTTGAGCCCGCGCGATTCGTGCGTGCCCAGCCCGATCACTTCGATCGGATTGCCGGGGGAGTATTCGCCGACCAGCGCCACCACCTTGGAGGTGCCGACGTCGAGTCCGACGATGAGCGATTTGTCGCCTTTGCGGTTCATGTACGTGCCTGTGGCTTCTTGTCGCCCGCCGAACGCTTGCCGCCGGCGGGTCGGGTCGGGGCCGGGTCCTGCCAGCTCAGGGCAAAACCGTTGGTGTAGCGAAGATCGGCGCGCAGCAGGGTCGAACCCTGGCGGGTCGCCAGCAGGCGCGGCAGCAGGTGCGCGAAACGTTGCAGGCGCGCCAGCGCATCGTTGCGGCCGACCACGACGTCGACGCCGTTGCCCAGATGCACCGTCCAGCTGTCGCGATCGGACAGGCTCACGCCCAGCACCTTGGCGCCGGTGCCGGCGAACAGCGGCACGATCTGGTTGTACAGCGCGACCACGTCGGTCGAACGTCCATCGGGCCCTGCCAACGCCGGCAGGCTGGCCAGATCGGGACTGCCCGGCGCCGAGAACACCCGGCCGTGATCGGACAGCAGCTTGTCCTGGCCCCAGCGGGCGAAGGCGTGGTGCTCGCTGAGGTGGACGACGAGCTGATCGGGCCAGCGCTTGCGAACCTCGACGTGCTCGACCCACGGCATCGCCGCGACCGCATCGCGGATGGCTTCCATGCGGACGCCAAAGAAGCCGGCCCTGGCCTGCGGCAACACCACGGCCCGCACCTGCTCGGCGCTGACGCGCACGAACGGCCCGCTCACTTCCAGCCGGCGCAACGGCCAGTGGTCGCCGGCGTGACGGCCGTTGAGCACCATCATCGCCGGGGTGACGATCATCGCGATCGCCAGTGTCCATGCCAGCAGGCGGATGAGCAGGTTCACGCGCCACCGCCTTGGGCATGCGCCGGGAATCGGGAATCGGGACTGCGAAGGCAGGATGCCGGAGCGAACGGCGAAGCCGGCCCCAAGGGCGAGCTGCGGACGCAGCTCGTAATCGGGAATCGGCCGAGCAAGGCGGCCGCGCGCGGCAACGCCACGGTTTTGCCCAGTCCCGTTGGCGCGCAATACCTCATTTCGCGCACTCCAGCGAGGTTTCCAGGATCCGCCAGCACAGGCTCGGGAAATCGATGCCGACTTGGGCGGCGGCCTTGGGCACCAGTGAATGGCTGGTCATGCCCGGCGCGGTGTTGACCTCCAGCAGCCAGAAATCGCCCTTGCGGTCACGCATCACGTCCACCCGTGCCCAGCCCGAGCAGGCAGCGGCCTTGAAGGCCTGCTCGGCCAACTTGCCGATCTGCTGTTCGGGCTCGCCGTCCAGGCCCGGGCACAGGTATTGCGTGTCCTCGGCGACGTATTTGGCGTGGTAGTCGTAGTACTCGCCCTTGGGCACGATGCGGATCGACGGCAGCGCGACGCCGCCGAGCACGGCCACCGTCAGCTCCTGGCCTTCGATCAATTCCTCCATCAGCAGCTCGCCCTGGTAGCGCGCCGCCAGTTCGACCGCCGCGTCCAGATCGGCCTCGGCGAACACCCGGCTGACACCGACGCTGGAGCCTTCGCAGGAGGGTTTGACGATCACCGGCAAACCAAGGCGTGCCGCCGCCGCGCGCACGTCCGCGCCCACCACGAGGCGGGCAAAACGCGGCGTCGGCAGCCCCGCCGCCAGCCACACCTGCTTGGTGCGGATCTTGTCCAGCGTCAACGCCGAGCCGAGCACGCCCGAGCCGGTGTGCGGCACCCCCAGCGCGGCGAGCGCGCCTTGCAGCACGCCGTTCTCGCCATCGCCGCCATGCAGGATGTTGAACACGCGGTCGAAGCGGCCTTCGCGCAGCGCGACCAGCAGTGCCGGGATGCCATCGACCGGCTGCGCGTCGACGCCGCGCGCGCGCAGCGCATCGAGCACGTTGCTGCCCGAGTTCAGCGACACCTCGCGCTCGGACGAGGTGCCGCCCAGCAGCACGGCGACGCGGCCGAAGGCGCGCGGATCGTCGACGTGGGTCATGGCTTGCCTCCTTGCGCTGCCAGTTCCTGGGCGACATGGCCGATATCGCCGGCACCGAGCAGCAGCAGCAGGTCGCCGTCGGCGAGCACGTCGGGCAGCAACGCCGGCAATTCGCGCACCGGCCCGACCAGCACCGGATCGATGCGGCCGCGGGCGCGGATGGCGCGCGCCAGCGCCTTGGCGTCGGCACCGACGATGGCGGTCTCGCCGGCGGCGTAGACATCGGTCAGCAGCAGCGCATCGACGCCCGAAAGCACCTGTGCGAACTCGTCGAGCAGGTCGCGGGTGCGGCTGTAGCGGTGCGGCTGGAAGGCCACCACCAGCCGCCGCTGCGGCCAGCCCGCGCGGGCGGCGTCGAACACCGCCTGCAGCTCGCGCGGATGATGGCCGTAGTCGTCGACCAGCAGCGCCTTGCCGCGGCCGAAGTCGAGCTCGCCGAGCTGGTTGAAGCGCCGGCCGACACCGCGAAACTTCTCCAGCGCCGCGGCGATGACCTCGGGCGAGATATCCAGTTCGCTGCCGATCGCTGCCGCCGCCAGGGCGTTGAGCACGTTGTGGCGGCCGGGCAGGTTGAGCAGCACCGATTGCGGCGCGGCGCCGGGCAGATGCAGGGTGAAGCGGGTGCGGCCGCCGTCCTGGACGACGTCGCTGGCGCGCACGTCGGCGGTATCGGAAAAACCATAGCCGAGGATGTGCCGCGGCATCGTCGCTGCCAGCGCCGCCACTTCCGGATCGTCGATGCACAGCACCGCCAGCCCGTAGAACGGCAGTCGGTGCAGGAACTCGGAGAAGGCGGCGCGGACGCGGTTGAAGTCGCCGCCGTAGTTCTCCAGATGATCGGCGTCGATGTTGGTGACCACCGCGATCTGCGGGTTCAGGCGCAGGAAGCTGCCGTCGCTCTCGTCGGCCTCGGCGACCAGCCAGCGGCCTTGGCCGAGGCGGGCGTTGGCACCGGCGGCAAGCAGCTGGCCGCCGATCACGAAGGTCGGGTCCATGCCGCCTTCCGACAACACGCTCGCCACCAGCGAGGTGGTGGTGGTTTTGCCGTGAGTGCCGGCGACCGCGATACCGCGGCGAAAGCGCATCAACTCGGCCAGCATCTCGGCGCGCGGCACCACCGGGATGCGCTGCGCCCGCGCCGCCACCCGCTCGGGGTTGTCCAGGGCGATCGCGCTGGAGACGACGATGGCGTCGGCGCCTTCGACATGGGTGCCGGAATGGCCGTGATGGATGCTCGCGCCCAGCGCTGCCAGCCGCCGCGTCGTCGCCGAATCGACGGCATCGGAGCCGGAGACTTCATAGCCGAGGGTGAGCAGTACCTCGGCGATGCCGCTCATGCCGGCGCCGCCGATGCCGACGAAATGGACGCGGGCGGCGCTGCGCGCGCTGTCATCCGAGAGCAGTGGGCGCCGGTTCATGCCCGCGCCTCCTCGATGCAGATGCCGGCGACGGTGGTGGTCGCTTCCGGCAGCGCCGCCGCGCGCGCGTTTTCCGCCATCGCCCGCAGCGCCGCCCGATCGGGCGTCAGCAGCTCGCGCAGGCTGGCGCACAGGCGGTTTTGCAGATCCTCGTGCTGCGGCAGCAGGCGCGCCGCACCGCGTTCGACCAGGTATTCGGCGTTGCGAGTCTGGTGGTCGTCCACCGCCGCCGGGAACGGCACCAGCAGCGCGCCGACGCCGGCCGCGCACAGCTCGGCCAGGGTCATCGCGCCGGCGCGGCAGATCACCAGATCGGCCCAGCCGTAGGCGCCGGCCATGTCCTGGATGAACGGCTCGATCGATGCCGAAACACCCGCCTGCGCGTATGCCGCCTGCGCTTCGGCCAGCAGCGTCTGCCCGCATTGATGGCGCACCTGGACGACGCGATCGGTCAAGGTCGCCAACGCCGCCGGCACGGTGGTGTTGAGCGCGCGCGCGCCCTGGCTGCCGCCGAGCACGAGCAGGCGCAGGGTTTCACTGCGCCCGGCAAAACGTTGCGCCGGAACCGGCAGTGCCGCCACTTCGGCGCGCACCGGGTTGCCGACCGTCTGCGCCGCCGCACCCAGACCGCTGCCGGGAAACCCGCACAGCACGCGACGGGCGAACTTCGCCAGCACGCGATTGGTGAAGCCCGGCGCACGATTGGCCTCGTGCACGATCAACGGCCGCCGCAGCAGCCACGCCGCGATCCCGCCCGGGCCGGCGGCGAAACCGCCCATGCTCAACACGCTGCGCGGCCGCTGCCGGCGGACGATGGCGATCGCATCGGCCAACGCCCGCGCCAGCCGGAACGGCGCGGTGAGCAAGGCCAGCGCGCCCTTGCCGCGCAGGCCGCCGATCTTCAAGGTATCGATGGCGATCTGCTGGGCGGGCACCAGCCGCGTCTCCATGCCGCCGGCCGAGCCCATCCACACCACCGGCACGTCGCGCTCACGCAAGGCGTGCGCGACCGCGATACCGGGGAAGATATGCCCGCCGGTACCGCCGGCGAGGATCATCACCGGACGCGCGTTCACGCTGGCCAGGCTCGCGCTCAAGCCTTTTCTCCGATGCGCGGCTCGATGCGCTCGCGCGGCAGGATCGGACGCGGTGCCGGACGCGCGTTGGCCGGCGCCGGCGCGGCCTGCTTGCGCTCGCCGACGACCGGTTCGTCGGCTGCATCGGCGACGTTCTCGCGCGCCCGCGCCATCTGCCGCTGCGCGCGATCGACTTCGTAGCTGATCCGCAGCAACAGGCCGATCACCGCCACCGAGGTCAGCACCGACGAGCCGCCGTAGGAAATCATCGGCAAGGTCAGGCCCTTGGTTGGCAGCAGGCCCAGGTTCACGCCGACCGACACCAGCGCCTGCAACGAGAACCACAGGCCGATGCCGAACGCACAGTTGGCGGCGAAATGGCGACCGACCGCTGCCGCGCGCAGGCCCAGCTGCATGCAGCGCGCGAAGAAGGCCGCGTACAGCAACACCACCGCCAGCACGCCGACGAAGCCCAGCTCTTCGGCGATCACCGCGAGGATGAAGTCGGTGTGCGCCTCGGGCAGATAGAACAGCTTCTGCACGCTGCCGCCGAGGCCGACGCCGAGCCATTGCCCGCGACCGATCGCGATCAAGGCCTGCGACAGCTGGAAGCCGTCCTTGAACGGATCGGCCCAGGGGTTGAGGAACGAGGTCAGGCGGCGCACGCGGTAGGCCTCGGACATCGCCACCACGCCCAGCACCGGCAAGCCGAGCACGACCGGGCCGAACAGGCGCCACAGGCTGGCCCCGCCGAGCAGCAGCATGCCGCCGGTGACGGCGAGGATCAGCGAGGCCGAGCCGAAGTCGGGTTGCGCCAGCAGCATCGCCACCAGCACCACGGCGATGCCGACCGGCTTGAGCATCGGCCACCAGGCGCGCCCGATCTCGTCGCGATAGCGCACCAGATAGCTCGACAGCCAGATGATCAACATCGGCTTGACTGCTTCGACCGCCTGAAAATTGGATACGCCCAGATTCAGCCAGCGCTTGGCACCGTTCACCGTGCGCCCGACGCCGGGCAGGTACACCGCCGCCAGCAGCAGGAAGCACAGGATCAGCAGGAAGCGACCGCGCTGTTCGAGCCAGCGCAGCTCGGTGCGCATCAGCACGATCGCCCCGGCCAGCCCGGCCAGCACGAACACGATGTGGCGGGTGAGAAAGTAGAACGGGCCGAGCTTCAGGCCCTCGGCCATCGCGATCGAGCTCGAACCGACCATGACGATGCCAAGACCGGCAATCAGGATCGCGATCACCGCCAGCACCGGGTCATAGCGGCCACGGATCGCCTCGATGCGCAGCGCCTGACCACCACTGCCGTGCAGCGACGCGCCGGTGTTTTCGATCGGAAGATGGCGTTGCGGCATGTTCATCGATCACCTCACCTTCAGCGTTGCGAGGCCGACGAGGACCAACATCACCGAGATGATCCAGAAGCGCACGATCACGCGCGGCTCCGGCCAGCCCTTGAGTTCGAAGTGGTGATGGATCGGCGCCATCTTGAACACGCGCTTGCCGGTGAGCTTGAAGCTGGCGACCTGGATCATCACCGACAGCGTTTCGATCACGAAGATGCCGCCCATGATCGCCAGCACGACTTCCTGGCGGACGATCACCGCCACCGTCGCCAGCGCCGCGCCGAGCGCGAGCGCACCGATATCGCCCATGAACACCATCGCCGGGTAAGTGTTGAACCACAAAAAGCCCAGCCCGGCGCCGGCGATGGCGGCGCAGAAGATCACCATCTCGCCGGCGCCGGGGATCGCCGGTATCTGCAGGTAGCGGGCGAACTCGGCATGGCCGGAGAGGTAGGCGAACACGCCCAGCGCCGAGGCCACCAGCACGCAGGGCATGATCGCCAGCCCGTCGAGGCCGTCGGTGAGATTGACCGCGTTGGAGAAGCCGACGATCCAGAAGTAGGCCACGGCGAGGAAACCCAGGCCCAGCGGGATGGCGACGATCTTCAGCAGCGGCACATAGAACGTGGTGCAGGCGGCGCAGGCCGGGTCGTCCTTGGCGATCCAGTACAACAACGCCGCGGCGATCAGCCCGACGATCGATTGCAGCGCGTACTTGCTGCGCGAGCGCATGCCGTTGGGGTCGCGCTTGACGATCTTGATCCAGTCGTCCTGCCAGCCGATCGCGCCGAACGTCACCAGCACGCCCAGCACCACCCACACGTAGCGGTTGCGCAGATCGGCCCACAACAGCGTGGACAGCACGATCGCGGTCAGGATCAGCAGGCCGCCCATCGTCGGCGTGCCCTTCTTGGAAAAATGCGACTGCGGGCCGTCGGTGCGGATCGGCTGGCCGCCCTTGAGCTGCGCCAGCCGGTTGATGATCGTCGGGCCCAGCCACAGCGAGAAGGCGAGCGCGGTGAGCGCGCTCATGATGCCGCGGAAGGTGATGTAGGCGAACAGGGCGAAGAATTGCACCTTGTCCAGGCCGTGCAGCCAGCGGGTGAGCTCAAGCAGCATGGCGGCCTCCTGCGGAGGAGGAACTCGGGACTCGGGACTCGGTACTCAGGAACAGCAACGGACAATCCGCGGTAGACCACTGGGCGATGACGGTGCAATCACGCATGGCTGGCCACCTCCGCCGTGGTGCCCAGCAGCGCGGCGACGACCTGGTCCATCGCGCTCGAGCGCGAGCCTTTCACCAGCACCCGCACGCCGTCGTGCAGATCGGCGCGCAAGGCGGCGATCAGCGCCTCGCGGTCATCGAAATGGCGGGCGTCGGCGCCGAACGCCCGTGCGCTGGCGCGGCTGAGTTTGCCCAGGGTGTACAGGCGGGCGATCTTGCGCGCGCGCGCACTGGCGCCCACTTGCGCGTGCAGGTCTTCGCTGCCTTCGCCCAGTTCGGCCATGTCGCCCAGCACCAGCCAGCCCTCGCCACCGCCCGCGGCCAGCGCCGCGATCGCCGCCTCGACCGAGCCGGGATTGGCGTTGTAGCTGTCGTCGATCAGCACCGCGCCGTTGCCCAGCGTGTGCGCAATCTGCCGCCCCGGCACCGGGCGGGCGTGGTTCAGCCCGGCGGCGATCGTTTCCAGATCGATGCCGCAGGCCAGCGCCATCGTCGCCGCGGCGAGCGCATTGCTGACGTTGTGTCGGCCCGGCAGCGGCAGCGCGACGGCGACCTTGCCGATCGGCGTGACCAGCTCGAAGCGGCTGCCGTCGGCGGCGGGCACGAGCGCATGCGCGCTGACGTCGGCGCTGGTTTCCAGCCCGAAGCGCAAGACGCGGTGGCCGTGCGCGCGATTTTCGAAATGCGGCGCGAAGGCATCGTCGGCGTTGATCACCGCGGTGCCGTCGGCGGCCAACGCCTCGTAAATCGCGCCCTTGGTCTGCGCCACGCCGAGCAGGCTGCCCATGCGTTCCAGATGCGCCGGCATCACGTTGTTGACCAGCGCCACGTCGGGATGGGCGATCGAGGTCAGATAGGCGATGTCGCCGGGCTTGCCGGTACCCATCTCGTAGATCGCGAACTGCGCGTCTTCGGGCGCGGCCAGCACCGCCAGCGGCAGGCCGATCTCGTTGTTGTGGTTGCCGGGATTGGCGAAGGTCTTGCCGGCGCGCTCGCAGATGCCGGCCAGCAAGGTCTTGACGCTGGTCTTGCCGTTGCTGCCGGTCAGCGCCAGCACCTTGGCGGTGCGGCCCTGCTGCACGCCGGCGGCGAGATCGCCCAGCGCCTGCAGGGTGTCGCCGCACAGCAGTTGCGGGCAGTCGGTGGTGGTCGCCCGCGAAACCAGCAAGGCCGCCGCGCCAGCCGCGATGGCGGCGTCGAGATGATCGTGGGCGTCGTGATGCTCGCCGCGCAGGGCGACGAACAGCACGCGGCGGCCGTCGTCGCGGCGCAGGGTGCGGGTGTCGGTGGCGACCGCGTCAATCACCGCCGCTCCCGCTTCGTCGCCGCCGAGCAGGCGCGCTTCGCACCAGCGCGCGATCTGGTCCAGGCGCAGCGCCCTCATCGCGCACCTCCGCGCGCAGCCAGCGCGCTGCGGGCGTGCGCCAGATCGTCGAACGGACGGCGCACGCCAGCCACTTCCTGATAGGGCTCGTGGCCTTTGCCGGCGATCAGCACGACATCGCCGGGCTTGGCGGCGGTCACGGCCATCGCGATGGCGGCGGCACGATCGCGCTCGATGTTGGCGTCGAGACGGTCGAAACCGGCGAGGATGTCGGCGACGATGGCATCGCCATCCTCGCCACGCGGATTGTCGTCGGTGATGATCGCCCAGTCGGCGAGGCGGCTGGCGATCTCGCCCATCGCCGCGCGCTTGCCCTGATCGCGCTCGCCACCGCAGCCGAACACGCAGATCAGCCGGCCGGCGGTGTGCGCGCGCAGGCTGGTCAGCGCTTGTTCGAGCGCGTCGGGCGTGTGTGCGTAATCGATCACCACCAGCGGCAACTCGCCGTCACCGCCGAGACGGTTCATGCGTCCGTTCACCGGCTGCAATTCCGGCAGGACGGCGGCGATGGCGGCGAACGTCCAGTCCAGCGCATGCAGGGCGCCGGCGACGGCGAGCAGGTTGTCGACGTTGAAGCGACCGAGCAGCGACGATTCGATGCGCGCGCGCGCACCGCCCATCAGCAGATCGAAAGCGATGCCGCGGGCGTCCAGGGCGATGGCCTGCGCGCGCAGCGTCGCCGCGTCGCCGCCACGCGAGCTGACGCCGACCCGCCGCAGCGACTGCGGCAGCGCGACGAACAGATCCACCCCGAAGGCATCGTCGAGGTTGACCACCGCCGCACGCAGGCTCGGCCAGGCGAACAGCTTCGCTTTCGCGTCGCCGTAAGCGGCCATCGTGCCGTGATAATCGAGGTGATCGCGGGTGAGGTTGGTGAACACCGCCACCGCGAACGCCACCGCATCGACCCGGCCCTGATCGAGCGCATGCGAGGAAACTTCCATCGCGACGTGGCTGGCACCTTGCGCGCGCATGTCGGCGAGCAGGCGATGCACGGCGATCACGTCGGGCGTGGTGCGCTCGCCGGCGACGACCTGCCCGAACAGGCCGGCACCGAGGGTGCCGATGCTGCCGGCGACGATGCCGCTGGCGGCCAGTGCCTGGGTCAGCAATTGCACGAACGAAGTCTTGCCGTTGGTGCCGGTGACGCCGGTCACGGTCAGCGCGCGCGAAGGCTGATCGTAGAAACGGTCGGCGATCGCGCCGAGCTTGCCGCGCAGGCCCGGCACCGCGATTGCGCCATCGGGAACACGCATGTTGCTCGGGGCGGGCGCATCGAACACGATCGCGCTGGCACCTGCCGCGAGGGCGGCGTCGGCAAATCGCAGGCCATGCGCGTTGGCACCGGCCAGCGCGAAATAGGCATCGTGCGAATGCACGGCGCGGCTGTCCTGGGTCAGGCCGTGGATCTGCACATCGGCAATCGGCGCCAGCGCGCCGCTGCCGGCGAGCAGCTCGCGCAGGTTCATCGCCGCGTTGGCGGTGGCCGCGTTCATTGCACCCTGGCCCCGGACTTGTCTTTCTTCGCCGCCGGATCGACCGGCGTGACGATCGTCGGTGCCGCCACGTCCGGCGGCAGATCGCCTTCGAGCGGTGCGGCGCTGTCGGCAGGCTTGGCCGGCGTTGCCGCATACCATTGCTGGATGTTGTCCGGCGGCACGTCCATCAGCCGCAGGGCGCCATCCATGACGTGCCCGAACACCGGCGCCGACACCAGACCGCCGTAGTACACCGAGCCCTTCGGGTCGTGGATCATCACCACCATCACCAGCCGCGGCCGGCTGGCCGGCACCAGGCCGACGAACACGCTGTCGTAGATGTTGGTGTAGCCGCGCGTGCCCGAATAGCGCGCGGTGCCGGTCTTGCCGGCGACGCGGTAGCCGAGCACGGCCGCCTGCGGCGCGGTGCCCTGCGGGGTCACCACGGTTTCCAGCATCGCCATGATCTCGTTGGCGATGTGCGGATCGAGCACGGCCTTGCCCTGGCCACCGCCGCCCTTGACGAAAGTCGGCGTCACCAGCCGCCCGCCGTTGCCGATCGCGGCATAACCGCGCGCCAGCTGCAGCGCCGTCACCGATACGCCGTAGCCATAGGCGATGGTCGCCTTCTGGATTTGCGACCAGACCCGGCCGTTGGGCAGCACGCCGCCGGATTCGCCGGGAAAGCCGCTGCCGGTCGGATGGCCGAACCCGAAGCGGGTGAACACGTCGTACATCTGTGCCGAGGACATCAGCAGCGACAGCTTGGCGGCGCCGACGTTGGACGACTTGGTGATGATGCCGGTGACGGTGAGGACACCGTGGTTGTGGGTGTCGTGGATGGTGTGCCCGGACAATTCCATCGTGCCCGGATTGGTGTCGAACTTGGTGTCCGGGGTGACCAGCCCGGTCTCCAGCGCCGAGGCGATGGTGAAGGCCTTCATCACCGATCCGGGCTCGGTGACGTCGGTGACGGCGCGGTTGCGGTGCGCGCTCGGGCGGTTGTCGGTGCGCGCGTTGGGGTTGTACGAGGGCAGGTTCACCATCGCCAGGATTTCGCCGTTGCGCACATCCATGATCACGGCGGTGCCGGCTTCGGCCTTGTTCTTGCGGATCGCCTCGGCCAGTTCCTTGTACGACAGGTATTGCAGGCGGCGGTCGATCGACAGCGCCAGATCGCGCCCGGGCACCGCGGGCTTGACCAGATCGACGTTCTCGACGAAGCGGCCGTGCAGGTCGCGGATCACCTTCTTGGCGCCGGGGGTGCCCGACAGCCAGTCGTCGAAGGCCAGCTCGACGCCTTCCTGGCCGTGGTCGTCGACGTTGGTGAAGCCCAGGATGTGCGCCATCACCTCGCCGAGCGGGTAGTAGCGCTTGTATTCGCGCTGCGCGTAGATGCCCGGGATGCCCAGCGCGACCACCGCTTCGGCCGAGTCCGGATCCATGTGCCGGCGCAGGTAGACGAACTCCTTGCCGGCGTGCTTGTCGAGGTTGTCCTTCAGATCGGCCAGCGGGATGCCCAGCGCGGTGGCCAGCTGCGGGTACTTGTCGGCGTGTTCGGCCAGTTCCTCGGGGTTGCCCCAGATCGACTCGACCGGCGTGGAGATCGCCAGCGGCTCGCCGTTGCGGTCGGTGATCATGCCGCGGGTGGTGGCGATCGGCACTTCGCGCAAGAAGCGCTGATCGCCCTGTGCCTGATAGAAGTCGCGGTCGATGAATTGCAGATCGACCGCGCGCGCCACCAGCGCCAATGCGGCCAGGCCCATCACGCCGCCGACCCACGCCAGGCGCGTGCGCAGGCCGATCGTCAACGCCTCGCGGCGCGCACCCTGACGGCGCGGGGGTTCGCTGCGCGGCGGTTGTGCGGGAGGGGTCTTGCTCATGGCCGCACCACCACGACGTCCTTGCTGTTGGGATAGACCATGCCGAGCTTGCCGGTGGCGATCTGCTCGATGCGATTGTTTTCCGCCCACGTCGCCTGTTCGAGCTGCAACTTGCCGAACTCGATGTTGAGATCGTCGCGCTCGCGTTGCAGTCCATTGAGCTGGATGAACATGTCGCGATGCATCTGCCGTGCGTAGACGACCGCCATGCCACTGCCCAGCGTGGCGACGATCAGCAGCACGATCAGGGCGGCGCCGAGCCTCATCGCGTCGCCTCCGCCACCGGCAGTTTCTCGGCCACCCGCAGCACCGCGCTGCGCGCGCGCGCATTGGCGGCGATCTCGGTTTCATCGGCATGGATGGCGGCGCCGAGCGCGCGCAGGCTCGGCGTGAATGCCGGCGCCACCGGCAGGCGGCGATCGCCGGCCGGCGCTTTCGCGTGCGCGGCGATGAATTGCTTGACGATGCGATCTTCCAGCGAATGGAAACTGATCACCGCCAGCCGACCGCCCGGGCGCAGGCGTGCATGCGCCGCCGCCAATCCCGATTGCAGATCATCGAGCTCGCGATTGATGAAGATGCGGATCGCCTGGAAGCTGCGCGTGGCGGGATGGATGCGGCCATCGCCGCGACCGACCAGCGCGGCGATCAATTCGGCCAGCTGCGCGGTGCGCACGATCGGCTGCTGCGCGCGGGCGGCGACGATGGCGCGGGCGATGCGGCGGCTGTTGCGCTCCTCGCCGTACGTCCACAGCACATCGGCGATCTCGCGTTCGTCGGCGCGCGCCAGCCACTGCGCCGCGCTTTCACCGCTGGCGTTGTCCATGCGCATGTCGAGCGGGCCATCGGCGCGGAAACTGAAACCGCGCCGCGCATCGTCCAGCTGCGGCGAGGACACGCCCAGATCCAGCAGCACGCCATCGAGGCCGTCGGCGGTGGCATCCCATTGCGCCAGATCGGCGAAGCTGCCATGACGGACGGCCACGCGCGCATCGGCAGCGAATCGTGCCTGCGCCATCGCGATCGCTTCCGGGTCCTTGTCCATCAGCAGCAGTTTTCCCTTGCTTCGCAAACGAGCCAGCACGCCGTCGGCATGACCGCCGCGGCCGAACGTGCCATCGAGGTAGATTCCGTCTTCGCGCACGCGCAACGCTTCCATGACTTGCGCGAACAACACCGGCAGATGGAGCGGACGGGCGTCCGCGCCCGCTGCGGTCACAGCTTCAGATCGAGCAGGTCGGCGCCCATGTCCTGATCCGACAGGGTCTGCCGGATCTGCGCGTGGTGCGCCTGCTCGCTCCACAACTCGAACTTGTCGCCCATGCCCAGCAAAACCGCTTTCTTTTCGATGCCGACCGCGGCGCGATGGCTGGCCGGCACGCTCACCCGGCCATTGCCGTCGAGCTCGACCACGCTCGCCGCGCCGACCAGCTTGAGTTGCAACATCCGGTTGACCGACTTGGCGCGCGGCAAGGCGTTGACCTGATCGCGCAGACGTTCCCACGCCGGCAGCGGATACAGGTACAGCGAACCGGACTCGAACGGGTTGTAGGTGACCACCAGACGATTGCCGCACTCACCGGCCACGGCATCGCGGTAGGCGGTCGGAATCGCCAACCGGCCCTTGTCGTCGATGGTGATGGCGGTTTCGCCCTGGAACATGCCCGATCCGTGCCCTGTCGTCCGACGCGTCGAAGGTGCGCATCCTAACCCGGAAAACCACAAAAAACCCGGTTTCCCCACGAGTCGCCACGATAGGAATCGCGCACAGGGTTGTCAACAACTTTCGCAGGATTTTTTTCCAAGCACGGCAAGGACTTGCGCCAGACTTCAGAGTCTGGTTCAAAAGTTATCCACTAAGCGTTGTTTTGGCTGAAATTGTCGAAATTGGTGTGTCGACGATCACATCCCGGACACGGCCCTTGCGCTGGCCGGAAGCGGTCGGTCACCCGCGCTTTCGCTGCATTGCACAACGAACGAGATTCGGGGGCGCGGGGCGCGGAACTCGGGTCACTGGCGTCACCGCGGGCGGCAACCACCATCGACTGCCCACCGAATACCATCTGCCGTCTGTCTTCTGTCCTCTGTCCTCTGTCCTCAGGAAGCGGAGCCGGCCGATAAGCCGGGTTCTGTCGTGGACAGTCATTCCTCTAGGCGCCGCGTCGCCGCGGCGCTCGAGCAGCCTACCCGGTCCCGACGCGGGCCGCGCCATGAGGACCCTATTTGGCCTTGCTCCCGGTGGGGTTTGCCGTGCCGGCCTGTTGCCAGGCTCGCGGTGCGCTCTTGCCGCACCATTTCACCCTTACCGGCGCCACCGGCGAACCGGATGACGCAGGCGGTATCTTTCTGTTGCACTTTCCGTCGGCTCGCGCCGCCCAGGCGTTACCTGGCACCGTGCCCTGTGGAGCCCGGACTTTCCTCGGCACCCGCATCCATCGCAACGGACGCGCATGACGCGACTGTCTGGCCGGCTCCGCCGTTGCCAGAATACAGAGGACAGAGGACAGAGGACAGAGGGTGAACAGTGAACAGTGGACAGTAGACAGTGAGAACGGAGCGGGCCGGGTCAATCGATAAAGCGACGCCACACCCACGGAAAACTGAATACTGACTACCCTCTGTCCTCTGTCCTCTGTCCTCTGTCCTCTGCCCCGTACAACGCCTTGCGCGGTGCGCCGCTCAGCTCCGCCGCCAGTTTGGCGGCCTGCGACGGCGGCAGGTGCTCGCTGAGTTGGGTGTACAGCCGGCGCCCTTGCGCGAGTTTGGCCTCGGCGGCGTCGCCGACGCCGGCGACGATCACCACGAACTCGCCGCGGCGCTGGTCGGGGTCGGCTTCGACGCGCGCATACAGGCTTGCCAGACTGCCGTCGAGCACGGTTTCGAAGACCTTGGTCAGCTCGCGTGCGATCGCCGCGTGGCGTTCGTCGCCCAGCACCGCGCGGGCATCGGCGAGCATCTCGACGATGCGATGCGCGGATTCGTACAGCACCAGCGTGCGCGATTCGGACGCCAGTTCGAGCAGGCGCGCGCGGCGGGCGGCCGGCTTGGCCGGCAGGAAGCCTTCGAACACGAAGCGATCGCTGGCGATGCCGGCCACCGACAGCGCCGCGATCGCCGCGCAGGCGCCGGGCAACGGGCTGACGCGCACGCCGGCGTCGCGCGTGGCGCGCACGAGGCGAAAGCCCGGATCGCTCACCAGCGGCGTGCCGGCATCGGATATCAGCGCCAGCGATTGCCCGCCGAGCAGGCGTTCGACCAGCGTCGCCGCGAGCTGCGCCTCGTTGTGCTCGTGCAGCGCCAGCAGCGGTCGCTCGATGCCGTGCTGGGCCAGCAGCGGCCGGCTGTGGCGGGTGTCCTCGCAGCAGATCGCATCGACCCGGCGCAGGGTGTCGATCGCGCGCGGCGAAAAATCGCCGAGGTTGCCGATCGGCGTCGCCACCACGTACAAGGTTCCAGCCGTCATGATGCCTCCGGGCGCAGCGCGTGCGGGTATGATTCCCGCGTCCCGGCAAGAATGCACGCCATGCGCATCAAACATCTGTTACCGCCGCTGCTCGCCCTGCTGATCGTCGGATGCGCCAGCGTCGGCGAGGTCGCGACGGTTCCGCCGCAAACGCAAGCGGCCGACCGCACGCTCGCCAATGGCCATGCGCGCGAGGCGGCGCGCGCCTACGAGGCGCAGATGGCCGATGCCGGCAGTTCGCTGCGCAGCGTGCTGGCGGTGCGCGCGGCCAATGCCTGGCAGCTCGCCGGCGAGCACGCGGCGGCGCGCCGGGATTTCGCCCAGGTCGATCCGAAACATCTCGGTGGTGCCGATGGCGTTCGCTATCGCCTGTTGGGCGCCGAGTTCGCCATCGCCGATGGCCACCCGGCGCAGGCGACGGCCGGTCTGAACCTCGCCGATGGCGCGATCCCGGCCGAGCTGTCGGCGCGCTGGCAGCGTGCGCGAGCGATTGCGCTGGAGGCCAGCGGCGATCGCTTCGGCGCGGCGGCAGCGCTGGCCGTACTCGCGCAGACCGAATCGCGCCATCAGGCGATCGCCAGCCGCCAACGCATCCGCAAGCTGCTGCAAGGCGTCAACGATGCCACCCTCGCCCACGATGCCGCCGCCTTGCCGGCCGGGCATCCGTTGTACCCGGATGCGGCGCACGCGCTGATGGCGCGCGGCCTGCCGCTGCCGCATCCGCTGGCGGCCAGCGCGGTGTCGCTGCATCCCGAACGGCCGCCGGCCGATGACGATGGCTATCGACCGCCGCTGAAAGTCGCGGTGCTGCTGCCGACCACCGGCTCTGTGGCGATCGCCGGGGCGGCGGTGCGCGATGGCTTCATGACCGCCTATTACGCCGAGACCCGGCGGCGCCCGGAGTTGAAGTTCTACGACAGCTCCGATAGCGCCGGCGGTGCCCTCGACGCCTATCGCAAGGCGGTCGCCGACGGCTGCGATTTCGTGGTCGGCCCGCTCGGTCGCGAGCAGGTTTCGGCGCTGTTCGCGCGCGCCGACGTGACGGTGCCCATCCTTGCCCTCAACCGTTCCGACAAGCCGGCACCGCCGGCCAGCGAGAGCTTCGCGCTGGCGCCCGAGGACGAAGGCATCGCCGCCGCCCACCGCCTGCTCGGCAAGCATTTGCAGCGCACGATCGTGTTCGCCTCGCGCGACGACAACGCCACCCGTGCGCTGGCGGCGTTCCGCGAAGCCTATGCGGCGGGCGGTGGCGTCATCGCCGCCGAGGCGACCATCGCCGACAACGGCCCCAATTACGGACCGATCCTCAAGGACACGCTGGCCAAAACCGGTGATCAATACGATGCCATTTTCATTGCCTTGAAAGCGCCAGCGGCGCGGATGCTGGCATCGCAATTGCCGGTCGACGGCTATCGGCCGGTGCCGCGGGTGGCGACCTCGCTGATTCTCGTCGGTGGCGGCAATGCCCGGCTCGATCAGGAACTCGACGGCATCGAATATCCCGAGCTGGCGTGGCTGCTGCACCCGGTCAACGGCCTTCCCGATGCCGGCTCGCTCGGCGGCAAGCTGCCCTCGGTGCGCGGCGGCGGTCTGCGCCTGTTCGCGTTCGGTGCCGATGCCTGGCGGCTGACGGCGTACATGGAAGCGCTGGCCGTCAGCCCACAGGCCAGCGTCAGCGGTGCCACCGGCGAATTGCATCTGGATGGATTGGGCAACGTCAGCCGCGACAGCGCGTGGGCGGTGTTCGCCGGAGGTCGCGGCCGGCCGGTGCAGGACGACGCCTTGCGCCTCGAACCGGCGGCCAGCAACGCGCCCTGACGCGCCCTTGCCGCCGCGCCCCGCCGCCGCCGATCGCCACGCCGCCGGTGCCGCCGGCGAGGCCATCGCCCGCAAGCATCTGGAAGCGGCCGGCCTGCGCTGGCTGGTCAGCAACGCGCGTTTTCGCCACGGTGAAATCGACCTGGTGATGCGCGAACGCGATGCCGTGGTGTTCGTCGAGGTGCGTTATCGCCGTGGCGATGGTTACGGCGGCAGCGTGGCGTCGGTGGATGCCGGCAAGCAGCGCAAGCTGGTGCGCGCCGCGCAGAGCTTTCTGGCAGCGCACCCGGCGCTCGCTGCGGCGCCGTGTCGGTTCGATGTGATCGCCATCGATGGCGATGCCAGCGCGCCGCGCGTGGACTGGATCCGCAACGCCTTCGAGGCCGGCTGATCCATTCGCAACGGGCGATCAGCCGGCAAAGCCGCGTTGCCGCCATGCCTCGTACACCATCACCGCGACCGCGTTGGACAGATTCAGGCTGCGATTGTGCGGGCGCATCGGCAAGCGCAGCTGCTGCGCCGCCGGGATCGCCGCCAGCACGTCGGCAGGCAAGCCCCGGGTTTCGGCGCCAAACAGGAAGGCGTCGTCGTCGGCGAACGCCGGCGTGTCGTAGCGCACGCTGCCGCGGGTGGACAGCGCGAACACGCGCGCCGCGCCGAGCGCCGCCAGACAGGCGGGCAGATCGGCGTGTACCTGCACGCGGGCGTATTCGTGGTAGTCCAGGCCGGCACGGCGCAGGCGGGCATCGTCGAGCGCAAAGCCGAGCGGCTCGATCAGGTGCAGGCGGGCGCCGGTGTTGGCGCACAGCCGGATCACGTTGCCGGTGTTGGGCGGGATTTCCGGCTGGTGGAGGATGACGTGCATGCGCGGCGGTCGGCAGTGGCAGCGGCCGACCGGGGGCGTCGTGGCGGTCGCGGCGAGCCGTCATTGTCCCACGGATGCGGCAGCGAACCGCAGCGGCTCGGGCCAGGCGCTAGAATGCCGAGTCGGCTCGCGCCAGCCGCGAATCGCCACCATCTCGACTTCCAGGACTTCCGATGATCGCCACTTTGCGCATGCCGCGTCGCGGCCTGCTTGCCAGCTGCCTTGCCGCGGCCCTCGCCATTCCCGCCATCGCCGCCCCGGTTGCCCCGGCACCGGCGCCGGCTTCGGCCAGCGTCGACATCCCTTACCAGGAATTCACCCTGCCCAATGGCCTGCGGGTGATCGTGCACGAGGACCACAAGGCGCCGATCGTGGCCGTCAACCTGTGGTACCACGTCGGCTCCAAGGACGAACTGCCGGGCAAGACCGGCTTTGCGCATCTGTACGAGCACCTGATGTTCCAGGGTTCGGAAAACCACCACGGCGAATTCTTCGATCCGTTCGAAAAAGTCGGTGCCACCAACCAGAACGGCACCACCAATTCCGACCGCACCAATTTCTTCGAGAACGTGCCCACCACCGCGCTGGACATGGCGTTGTGGATGGAATCGGACCGCATGGGCCACCTGCTCGGCGGTATCGACCAGGCGGCTTTGGACGAGCAGCGTGGCGTGGTCGAGAACGAGAAGCGGCAGGGCGAGAACCAGCCCTACGGTATGGTCAACGAGACCCTGGTGGCGGCGATGTACCCGGCGGCGCACCCGTACCACCACACCACCATCGGCGCCAAGGCCGATCTCGATGCCGCCGCGCTGGACGACGTCAAGGCGTGGTTCCGCAACTGGTACGGCCCCAACAACTGCGTGCTGGTGCTGGCCGGCGATATCGACCTGGCCACCGCCAAGGCCAAGGTGACACGCTATTTCGGCGACATCCCGGCCTCGCCGACACTGCCGCGGCAGCAGCCCTGGCCAGCGCCACTGGCCAAGCCGATCCGCGCCACTCTGACCGACCGGGTGGCGCAGCCGCGCATCTACCGCGCCTGGAACATCCCCGGTTTCGCCAGCGCCGACGCCGATCGCCTGAGCCTGCTGGCGCAGGTGCTGGGCGGCAGCCGTTCGTCGCGGCTGGACACGCGCCTGGTGCATCACGACAAGCTGGTCGATCGCGTCAGCGCCGCCGTGGACACCTCCGAATTGGGCGGGCAGTTCGTGATCGAGGCCGACGTCAAGCCCGGCGTCGACCCGGCCAAGGTCGAGGCGATCATCGACGAGGAATTGCAGCGACTGCTCAAGGATGGCCCGAGTGCCGCCGAGACGGCGCGGGCACAAACGGTCTACCGCGCCGGCTTCATCCGCGGCGTCGAGCGCATCGGCGGCTTCGGCGGCAAGGCCGACGTGCTGGCGCAGTGCGCGGTGTTCACCGGCGATCCGGGCTGCTTCCGCAAGAGCGAGCAGGTGCTCGCCAGCGCCACGCCGGCGCAGCTGGCGGCGACCGGCCGGCAATGGCTGGGCAACAACGATTACGTGCTGCTGGTGCAACCAGTGGCGGCCGGACAGGCGCGGCCGGAGCAGGGCAACGACTCCACCGCCGGGCAGCCGTTCGCCACCGCCAAGCGGCCGGCGCCACAGATCGATCCGAAGTTCAAGACGCTGGCCTCGGATGTCGATCGCAGCAAGGGCGTGCCGATGCCGACGTCGTTCCCGGCGCTGCGTTTCCCCGCCCTGCAGGGCGCCACCCTCGGCAACGGCCTGAAGGTGATTCTCGCCGAGCGCCATGAGATCCCGGTGGTGCAGATGTCGATGCAGTTCGGCGGCGGTTTCGCGGCCGACCAGGGGCACAAGCTCGGCACCGCCAACTTCACCATCGGCATGCATGTCCAGGGCGCCGGCAACTACGATGCGCTGGCACTGGGCGACCGTCAGGAGGAACTGGGCGCGCAGATCGGCGCCGGTGCCGATCTCGACACCGAGACGATCTCGCTCAACGCGCTCAAGGATCGGCTCGATCCGTCGCTGGCCCTGTATGCCGACGTGGTGCTGCGGCCGACCTTCGCGCCCGCCGAGATCGAGCGCGTGCGCAAGACCTGGATCGCCGGCATCGCCCAGGAAAAGACGCAGCCGACGGCGCTGGCGATGCGCCTGCTGCCGCCGTTGATGTACCAGGCCGGGCATCCGTATGCCATCCCGCTCAGCGGCCGCGGCACCGAGGCCTCGATCCAGTCGCTGACGCGCCAGGATCTGGTCGATTTCGACCGCACCTGGCTGCGCCCGGACAACGCCACCCTGATCGTCGTCGGCGACATCACGCTGCCGGAATTGCTGCCGTTGCTGAACAAGCACCTGGGCGACTGGAAGGCGCCGGCGTCGGCGCTGCCTGCGCTGGCGGTGGCGGCCACCACGCTGCCGGCGCAGCCGCGGGTATTCCTCGTCGACCAGCCCGGCGCCTTGCAGGCCACCATCCTCGTCGGCCAGGCCACGCGCTCGTCCAGGGGCGAGGACATCTGGCAGTTCCTGCTGGCCAACGACGTGATCGGCGGGCAATTTTCGTCGCGCCTGAACATGAACCTGCGCGAGGACAAGCACTGGGCCTACGGTGCCTACAGCTTCGGCGAGGGCGCGCTCGGGCCGCAGCCGTGGATCGCCTATGCGCCGGTGCAGATCGACAAGACCGCGCCGGCGGTGGCCGAAATGCGCCGCGAGATCGTCGATTTCGTCACCGGCAGCAAGCCGGCGACGGCGGCCGAACTGGCCCGCGTCAAGGACAACGAGACGCGCAGTCTGCCCGGCAACTTCGAGACCGCCAGCGCCGTGCTCGGGCAGATCGCCGGCATGGTCACCTACGATCGTGGCGACGACTACGCCCAGCGCAAGCCGGCGATCATCGACGCTGTGAGCCTCGATCAGGTCGGTCGGGCCGCGGCGATCATCAAGCCGACGAGCCTGACCTGGGTGGTGGTCGGCGATCTGAAGAAGATCGAGGCGCCGATTCGCGCCCTGAACATCGGGCAGGTGACGGTCATCGACGCCGACGGCAAGCCGGTCGCGCCGGCGCCGGCCAAGCCGGTGCGGTGAATTCGGTGGCCCGTGCGGCGATGTCCGCACGGGCCTTGCCGCCGGCGGCAAGGCCGGCACCGTCCCGGCCAGCCGGGGGTGGGCGATCCGGGCGCGGCCGAATGTGGACGCCCGGATGTTGACGCCTGTCAAAAAAACCGCATTTGTCCGCTGGACAGACCCATCGCCGTTCGGATGAAATGGTATCACCGGCAACCGCCGGCCATTTCACCCCGGGGAGTCCACACCATGCGCAAGACCTTGCTGGCCAGCGTGTTGCTGGCCGCCATCAGCATTCCCGTCGTCGCCAGCGCGGCCGATGCCGTCGTCGGCCGTCAGCTCGATTCGCTCAAGCTCAAGTACGAGATCGACAAGGACGGCGACTACAAGATGGTCTACGACCTCGGTGGCGGTCGCACGCAGCTGGTATGGGTGCGCTCGAAGACCTATACCTATCGCTCGGAGCAGATTCGCGAAATCTGGTCGCCGGGTTATCGCTCCACTTCGGAAACGATCCCGGAAAAGATCGCCAATCGCATGCTGGAAAACAGCAATGAGGTCAAGCTCGGCGGCTGGGTCAAGCAGGGCCGGGTCGGCATGTTCGTGGTCAAGGTGCCGACCGACGCCAGCGCCGAGACGCTGGGCGACGCCATCACCGCCGCCGCGCGCACCGCCGACGGGCTGGAACAGGAGTTCTCCGGCAAGAAGGACGAGTTCTGATCCGCCGATCGCGGCGCCGGTACGCCCCCGTTCATCACACCGACAGGAATCCCGCCACCATGTCCATGTCCCGCACGCTCGCTGCCGCCTGCCTGGTCTTCCTCGCCGGTGCGACCGCCACGACCACCGCCAGTGCCGCCGATCGCCACGTCAAGATCATCAACGCCACCGAACACACCATCGTCCGCTTCTACGCCTCGCGCACCTCGACCAATTCCTGGGAAGAGGACATCCTCGGCGACCAGACTCTCTCGCCGGGGCACTCGGCGAACATCAACATCGACGATGGCAGCGGTGCCTGCGTGTTCGACTTCAAGGCGGTGTTCGACGACGGCGACGAGCTGATCCGCAGCGAGGTCAACGTCTGCCGGATCAGCAGCTATACCTATACCGAGGACTGATTCCCCGGCGATCCCGGGCGCCGGCAATGCTCTCAACTTGGGCGAACAGGGCTCGTTCGTCACCATTGCGCCTCTCGAAGGCTCCGAAATGAGAGTGTGCAGCTCCTTCCCCCGCTAGGGAAGGTCTGAACAACTTTGTTTTTGATCGTCATTCCCGCGGCTCTCAACAGCGAAGCTGGTCAAGCGGGAATCCAGTGTCTTTTATTTCAACAACATAGAGTCACTGGATCCCTGCCTTCGCAGGGATGACAAGACTTATTCAGACCTTCCCTGGCGGGGGAAGGTCGGGACGGGGGCGCTTCCGGCACCCGCTGCCCCCACCCCAGCCCTCCCCCGCAAGCGGGGGAGGGAGCCTGTGGCTTGCATCCCTCTTGAGTTCAGGCAACAGCGCGGCCTCAGTTGAGAGCATTGCGGGCGCCGGCGGTGGCCGTGCGCCCGGGACGGCATCAGCCGCACTTGCTGTAGCCGCAATTCAGGCAGGTGGCGCAGCCGTCGAGGATGACCACCGCCTTGGTGGAACATTTGTGGCACATCGCCGCGCTGGGCGGGAACGAAGTGCCTTCGCCGGTGACCTGCAACGCCTCGCCGGCGCCGGGGGCAGTGGTTTCGACCATCGCCCCACCCATTTCCCCGGCGGTGCTTATTTCAGAGTTTTTTTTTGCGCGGGCCTCGTAGGCGGCGCGCTTTTCGGCGATCAGGCGCATCTGCGCCTCGGTCAGATCCTCGCTGACGATCATGCCGATCGACTTGAGGTGTTCTTCGACCACCGCGCCGATCTCGGCGACGATCGATGGCATGTACACGCCGCCGGCCTTGAAGTAGCCGCCGCGCGGATCGAACACGGCTTTCATCTCCTCGACCAGGAAGGTGACGTCGCCACCCTTGCGGAACACCGCCGACATGATCCGGGTGAGCGCGACGATCCACTGGAAGTGGTCCATCGACTTGGAGTTGATGAATACCTCGAACGGCCGGCGCTGCTCGTGCTCGGTACCGTAGTTGAGGACGATGTCGTTGATCGTCACGTACATCGCGTGCTCGACCAGCGGCGACTTGATCTTGTAGGTCGAGCCGACCAGCACCTCGGGGCGCTCGACGCGCTCGTGCAACTGGATGACCTCGGCCATGCCAAGGTTCGCCGGGGCGATGGACTCGGGTTCGATGGACTGCGGCGCGGCGACCACCGGCGTCTTGTCGTCGGCTTTGACCACGCTGTAGCCGCTGATTTTCTTTTCGATCTTGATGGACATTGCGGTGTTGTTCCTGACGCGCTTGCGATGGTGTAGGGAATTTGATGCTTGCCCGCGTGCGCCACTTGCGCGCCTGCCGGATTGCCTGCTTGCCGAGTTGTCCGCTTGCGAGACCTGGCCTGCTGCCGGTTGTCTGCTTGCGCGCTTGTGCAGGCGCGCCGTGCGCGCTACCGACTCGGCGGGCTCACTTCTTCACGACCGCTTTCTTGGCGGTTTTCTTCACGACCTTGGTTGCGTTTTTCTTCGCAACCTTTTTCGCCGCTTTCGTCGCGGCCTTTTTCGCAACTTTCTTTACTGCCTTTTTCGCGGCAGCTTTCTTTGCGGCTGCATTCTTCACCGCCGGTTTCGCCGCCGGTTTCTTGCTCGTTGCTTTCTTTGCGGCTGGCTTCGAGGCCACCGCCTTTTTCGCTGCTGCCACCCGCGCCCGCGCGGCGTCGACTTTCTGCGCGACCACCTTGCGTACCTGTTCGACGGTGGCCTTGGCCTTCTTGCCGACATCGACCGCCTTGGCGCGCGCCTTCTCGACCGCCGGGCCGGCGGCCTGGCGAACGTCAGCGATCACCTTCTGCACCTTGTCGCCCGCCGATTCCACCGCGCCCATCACCGTCGCTTTCACCTCATCGGTCGTGCCCATGACGTTGCTCCTGGTCGGTTGTCGTGGTTGCTGGGTATCGCCGCCGTCGCTGCGAAGTCCAAACGTGGCGGATGCCTTCGCTGCGCGCGGCCACGCATCAGAACTTGCCGTAGTAGCCTTCTTTCAGCGCATCGAACAGGTTGGCGGCGGTATGCGTCTCGCCATCGTATTCGATTTCCTCGTTGCCTCGCGCTTCGATGAACGAGCCATCCTCCAGTTCGAAGCGGTAGGTGGTGTTGGCCAGGTCGGCTTCCTTCACCAACACGCCCTGGAAGGCGGCGGGGTTGAAGCGGAAGGTGGTGCAGCCCTTCAGGCCCTGCTTCCAGGCGTAGGTGTAGATGTCCTTGAAGTCGGCGTATGGATAGTCGGTGGGGACGTTGGCGGTCTTGGAGATCGACGAATCCACCCACTTCTGCGCCGCGGCCTGGATGTCGACGTGCTCGGTCGGGCTGATGTCGTCGGCGGCGCGGAAATACTCCGGCAGTTTCGCGTCGGCATCGTCCGCGAACGGCATCGCCTTGGCGTTGACCAGAGTGCGATAGGCGAGCAGCTCGTAGCTGTAGACCTCGACTTTTTCCTTGCTCTTCTTGCCTTCGCGGATGACATTGCGCGAATAGTGGTGGGCGAAGCTCGGCTCAATGCCGTTGCTGGCGTTGTTGGCCAGCGACAGCGAGATGGTGCCGGTCGGTGCAATCGACGAATGATGGGTGAAGCGCGCGCCGGTTTCGGACAGCGCCTTCACCAGATCCGGCGCGACCTCGGCCACCCGCTGCATGTAGCGCGAATACCTGGCGTGCAGCACGCGGCCGGGGATTTTCTTGCCGACTTTCCAGCCGTCGCGCTTCATCTCCGGGCGCTGGCGCAGCATCGCCTCGGTGACGGTGAAGCTCTCGTCCATGATCGGCGCCGGGCCTTTTTCCTGCGCCAGTGCCAGTGCCATCTCCCAGCCCGCCACCGCCATCTCGCGGGCGACGTCCTCGGTGAAGGCGACCGATTCGGCCGAGCCGTAGCTCATCTTGAGCATGGTCATGGCCGAGCCCAGGCCGAGGAAACCCATGCCATGCCGGCGCTTGCGCATGATCTCGTCGCGCTGCTGTTGCAGCGGCAGGCCGTTGACCTCGACCACGTTGTCGAGCATGCGGGTGAACACGCGCACGACTTCCTTGTATTCGTCCCAGTCGAAACGCGCACGATCGGTGAAGGCATCGCGCACGAACATGGTGAGGTTGACCGAGCCGAGCAGGCAGGCACCGTACGGCGGCAACGGCTGCTCGCCGCACGGGTTGGTCGCGCGCACGTTCTCGCACCACCAGTTGTTGTTCATCTCGTTGACGCGGTCGATCAGGATGAAGCCCGGCTCGGCGAAGTCATACGTCGAGACCATGATCATGTCCCACAGGTGGCGCGCCTTGACGTGGCCGTAGACCTTGCAGGCGACCATGCCGTCGTCGCGCACCACGTAATTGCGCGTGGTCGGCCATTCACGCCAGACCACGTGCGCGGCGTCGGCCAGATCGATCTCGTCCTTTTCCTTGGCGTTGATCGGAAACACCAGCGGCCAGTCGCCGTCGCCCTGCACCGCTTCCATGAAGCCGTCGGTGACCAGCAGCGAAAGGTTGAACTGGCGCAGGCGGCCGTCCTCGCGCTTGGCGCGGATGAACTCGCGCACGTCGGGGTGGCAGACGTCGAAGGTACCCATCTGGGCGCCGCGGCGGCCACCGGCCGAGGACACCGTGAAGCACATCTTGTCGTAGATATCCATGAAACTCAGCGGCCCGGAGGTGTACGCGCCGGCCCCGGAGACGTAGGCGCCACGCGGGCGCAGCGTCGAGAACTCGTAGCCGATGCCGCAGCCGGCCTTGAGCGTCAGGCCGGCCTCGTGGACCTTTTCGAGGATGCCGTCCATCGAATCCTCGATGGTGCCGGACACGGTGCAGTTGATCGTCGAGGTCGCCGGCTTGTGCTCGAGCGCGCCGGCATTGGAGGTGATGCGACCGGCGGGGATGGCACCGCGGCGCAGCGCCCAGACGAAGCGCTCGTACCAGTACGACTTCTTTTCCGGTGTCGTTTCGGCATCGGCCAGCGCGCGCGCCACGCGCTGGTAGGTGGCGTCGATGTCGGCATCGACCGGTTCGCCGCGCTTGCTCTTGAGGCGGTACTTCTTGTCCCAGATGTCGTGCGAAGCAGGCTGCATCGCGATCGCCTGATCGGCGACGGGCTTGACGATCTCCAGACGTACCGTGCTCATGCGGGAAACTTCCTTGGAATGGTCGTTGAACGGGTGAAATGGCTGCGCGCACGCCGCGCGGCGATCAGGTCCGGATCGATGCGCGATCGACGGGTGCGAACCGGTGCGCACAACACACGCGACACGCCGCCGATGCGCGTTCCCAGGCACGCATCGACACGCCCCGGATGTCCGCCATCGACCGCATGGCCGCTCCTCGGATCGGCGCCCTCATCAGCATCGAGCCCGCGCGAAATGACACCATCGCTTGGGTTTGCCTCCCGCTGATACCCCAACATCTTGGGTCGCAACGGGCGTTCACCGTACCACAGGATCGGCCGCTGTCAACGTGCGACCGCAGCATTTTCCGGCGCGACTGCGACGATGCGCGTCGCGCTTGGCTCGCAGCCGATCCAGAGCAAAGCCGGCGGCGTGAACGTGCGCAAATTCGCGCCAGCGCGAGGGCCGGTTCGCTTACTTTTTCACCAACCGCGCATAGTAGAAACCGTCCATGCCAGCCTCGCCGGGCAGGCGCTGGCGGCCGGGTGCAACCTCATGGCCGTAACGCGCGTCGAGCGGCAGCTCGCGCGCATCGGGCGTGCGGGCGAGAAAGGCGGCGATGCGCTGGTCGTTTTCTTCGCGCAGGATCGAGCAGGTGGCGTACAGCAGGCGCCCCCCCGAGGCGAGCACGCGCCAAGCCGCATCGAGCAGGCGATCCTGGGTGGCGACCAGCGCGGCGAGGTCGGCTTCGCGCCGATGCCATTTGATGTCGGGCTGGCGGCGGATGATGCCGGTCGCCGAGCACGGCGCATCGAGCAGCACCGCCGCGAACGGCTGGCCGTCCCACCACGCATCGACATCGCCGCCATCGGCCACGCGCAGGCGCGCGCGGCGGCGAAAATGCAGGCGTTCGAGCGTGTCCTCGACGCGACGCATGCGGCGGGCGTCGTCGTCGATGGCAAGCAGTTCGACGGCAGCGGTTTCCAGCATCGCCGCGGCCTTGCCGCCCGGCGCGCAACACAGGTCGAGCACGCGCTCGCCGTCGCGCAGATCGAGTGCGGCGACGGCCATCTGCGCGGCGGCATCCTGGACGCTGACCTGGCCTTCGCGCCAGCCGGGCAGGTTCTCGGCCGCCACGCCCTCGTCGAGTCGCAACGCGGCCAGCGGCCAGTCCGGCGCGTGCGCGTCGATCTGTGCTTCGTGCAGGCGCTGCGAGTAGCGCTCGCGGGTGATCGCGGCGGTGTTCACGCGCAACCACATCGGCGCGATCGCGTTGCCGGCTGGCAGCACCTCCGACCACTGCTGCGGCCAATCGACGCGCAGCCGGCGCAACAGCCAGTCGGGATACGAATGCGCGATCGCCGGGTCATCACTGACCGGCAATGATTCGCGCGTGGCCCGTCGCAGCAGCGCATTGACGAGGCCGACGAAGGCCGGCTTGCGCAATCCGCGCGCGGCCTCGGCGGTGGCGGCGACCGCCGCGTGCGCCGGCAAGGCGATCGCATCGAGTTGCGCCAGCCCGGCCAGCAGCAAGGCTTCGAGCCGATGCTCGCGTGCCGGCAGCGGCCGCGCCAGCCATTGCCGCAACACGAAACGATAGCGCCGGGCATGGCGCAGCGCGTGGAAACAGATCGCCTCGATCAAGGCGCGATCACGCGCATCGGCGATGGCCGACAATTGCTGCGCCAGCACCGCCTTGAGCGAACGGCCTTCGTGCAACACCGCGTCGATCGCCTGTGCGGCGACGACACGACTGGCCGATCCGTCGCCGGAGTTCGCCGTCATCGCGAACTCAAGCGCGCAGCGATGGCCGCGCGTTGAGGTAATCGCCGGCGGCGATGGCGCGACCGCCCTCGCGCTGCACGATCAGCAGGCGCAGCACGCCGTTGCCGCAGGCGACATCGATGCCGTCGCGGTTGGCCGAAAGCACCGTGCCGGGCGCGGCGGCGTGGCTCGACGCCAGCGCACGCGCGTCGTGGATGCGCACGCGCTCGCCAGCCAGATCGGCCTCGGCGATCGGCCAGGGGTTGAAGGCGCGCACCTTGCGCGCGAGCACCTCGGCGGCGTCGTTCCAGTCCAGGCGCGCCTCGGATTTCTCCAGCTTGCGCGCGTAGGCGACGCCGGCGCTGGCTTGCGGTATCGCCGCCGGACGCATGCCGGCCTTGAGCAAGGTCAGCGCATCGCCGAGCACTTCCGCGCCCAGTTCGGCCAGGCGATTGTGCAGGCTGCCGCCGGTGTCGTCGGCGTCGATCGGCGTGCGCAGCGACAGCAGCACCGGGCCGGTGTCGAGGCCTTCGTCCATCCGCATCAGGCACACCCCGGTTTGCGCATCGCCGGCTTCGATGGCGCGCTGGATCGGCGCCGCGCCGCGCCAGCGCGGCAACAGGGAGGCGTGCACGTTCCAGCAACCCTGGCGCGGGATGGCGAGAATCTTCGCCGGCAAGATCAAGCCGTAGGCGACCACCACCATCAGATCCGGTTGCAGCGCGGCCAACTCGGCGCGCGCCTGCGCACTGCGCAGCGTCGATGGCTGGCGAACCGCAAGCCCCATGTTCAGCGCCGCCTGCTTGATCGGCGAGGCGGCGAGCTGACGGCCGCGCCCGGCCGGGCGATCGGGCTGGGTATAGACGGCCACCACCTGCCCATGCCGCGCGGCCGCGCGCAAGCTGGGCAGGGCGAATTCAGGGGTGCCGGCGAAGACGATCCGCAGCGGCGCGATCATGCCGTTCCGGCGCGCGCCGGCGCTGCGGGGTCGGCTTTTTCGGCGGCGGCGTCCTTGCGTGCCTTGGCGAGTTTCTTGCGCACCATTTCGCGCTTGAGCGGCGAGAGGTAGTCGACGAACAATTTGCCGGCCAGATGATCCATCTCGTGCTGGATGCACACCGCCAGCAGCCCTTCGGCGTCGAGCTCGAACACCGCGCCGTCGCGATCTTGTGCGCGCACGCGGATGTGGTTGGCGCGCTGCACCTCGGCGTGGATGCCGGGCACCGACAGGCAGCCTTCCTGATAGACCTGCTCGCCGTCGCGGGCCAGAATCTGCGGATTGACGAACACCATCGGCTTGCTGCCATCCTCGGAAATGTCCAGCACCAGCAGCTGGCGGTGGACGTCGACCTGGGTCGCCGCCAGGCCGATGCCGGGCGCGGCGTACATGGTCTCGAACATGTCCGCGATCAGTGTGCGCAGGGCGTCGTCGACGTGCGCGACGGGCTTGGCGACCGTGCGCAGGCGCGGATCGGGAAATTCGAGGATGGTGAGCTTGGCCATGACCGAAAGATGGGGTCGGCGATTGCCGCCGACAAGGCGGGAAACCCGATTGTACCGCCAAGGCTTGCAATTGGCGGCGGAAAATGGTCAATATGCAACGAACCTGTCCGGGGAATTCAGGTAGACAACCACCATGTTCAGTCGAATGCTTGCGCTCGTGAGCGCGTCGCTGTTGACCGTCGCCACCTATGCCGTCGCGGCGGATCTGCGCACCGATCATCCCGACACCTACGTCGTCAAGAAGGGCGACACGCTGTGGGACATCTCGGCCCGCTTCCTCAACAAGCCGTGGTTGTGGCCGGAGATCTGGCAGGCCAATCCGCAGGTCAAGAACCCGCATCGCATCTACCCGGGCGACGTGCTCAGCTTGAAGTACATCAACGGCCGGCCGCAGGTCGAGTTGTCGCGCAGCATGGGCGATGGCCCGGCGATCGACACCATCCCGCTGGCGCAGGTCGAGGACTTCCTCAAGCACATGCGGGTGGTCGATTCGATCAAGGATCTGCCCTACATCGTCGGCCTGGAGGAAGACCAGATCAGCGTCGCCAACGGCCAGCTGGCCTATGCGCGCGGCATTCCCGACGCCAAGGCCGGCGACATGTACGCGATCGTGCGTCCGACCGTCTCCTACGGCCGCAACCACCGTGGCTCGGGCGAATACCAGTTGCGCAGCGACGATCTGAACTTCCGCGGCGACAAGCTCAACGGCACCAACTGGAACAACTTCTGGAAGGATGTCTCCTACGGCCGCGCCGGCCAGCCCGACTACCTCGGCACCGAGCTGCGCGAGATGTCGCTGGCGCAGGTCACCCGGCCGCAGGGTCATGGCATCGAGACCGCCACCCTGCTGCTGATCGGCGGCGGCGCCGACGTGCACAAGGGCGATCGCCTGGTGCCGGTCGAGGCCCAGCCGTATGACTTGCAGTTCATGCCGCACCCGCCCAAGCAGCAGGCGGTGGTGTCGCAGTACACCAAGTTCCGCGTGATCGGCGTGCCCGACAACATCGCCGCCGCCGGCCCGCGCGAGGTGATCGCGATCTCCGCCGGCAAGCTCGATGGCGTCGACAACGGCACCGTGTTCTCGATCTGGCGCATCGGCAGCAATCAGGCCGACACCATCAAGCACAAGAACTGGTTCACCGCCGACCATGATCGCGTCCGTCTGGCCGACGAGTACGAAGGCCATGTGATGGTGTTCCGCACCTTCGACAAGATGAGCTACGGCTTGGTCATGGATGCTACCAAGGACATCCATGTCGGCGACGTCCTCAAGCATCCGGACGCCACCCGCTGATGCGGCGATGGCGGCACAGGAGGTGCCGCCCACCATGCCCAGTCAAGGCACCACTGCCAACGCCCGCGCCTGGATTGCCCTGATCCGCGCGGGCGTTGTCGTTTCCGCGATCCGCACGCTCGTGCCTGCCGCCGGCAGCGCCAGCGCCGCCCTCGACCTGCCCGATGCCCGCTGGCGCGCCGCCGGCGCCAGTGCCGAGGCACTGGCACGCCTGCGCGAGCCGGGGTTGGTCAGCGCGCGCGATCTGGCCTGGCTCGACGACCCCCGCCATCGTCTGCTCGGCCTGGATGACGCGGATTTCCCGGCGCTGCTGCGGCGCAGCCCGAGCCCGCCGCCGGCGCTGTTCATCGAGGGCGATGCCGGCTGGCTGTGGCACCCGCAGGTGGCGGTGGTCGGCAGCCGCAACGCCACCGCCGGTGGCCGCGACAATACCCGCGACTTCGCCACGGCGCTGGCGCAAAGCGGCCTGATCATCAGCAGCGGCCTGGCCGAAGGCATCGATGCCGCCGCCCACGCCGCCGCCCTCGCTGCCGACTGCCCCACCGTGGCGGTGGTCGGCACCGGCAGCGATGTCGTCTATCCCGCCAGCCAGCGCCGGCTGGCCGAGCGCATCCGCGCGCACGGGGCGATCGTCAGCGAATTCGCCCCCGGCACGCCGGCCCGGCGCGAGAATTTTCCGCGCCGCAATCGCATCATCGCCGGGCTGGCCCTGGGCACGCTGGTGATCGAGGCCGCCGAGCGCAGCGGCGCGTTGATCACCGCCCGCCAGGCCAGCGACGCCGGGCGCGAGGTGTTTGCCGTGCCCGGCTCGATCCACAACCCGCTGGCGCGCGGCTGCCACCGCCTGATCCGCCAGGGTGCGGCGCTGGTCGAGGACGCCCGCGAGGTGATCGCCGCCTTGGCGCCGGTCGCCGCCTCGCTGGCCGATGCCTTGCGCGCGCGGCTGGCGGACGGCGCGGACGCGCCGGCGGCCACGGCGGCCGCCGGCGCCGTCGACGATCCCGACCATGCCCGCGTGGTGGCCGCGCTCGGCCACGACCCGGTGGCGATCGACGTGCTGGTCGCGCGCACGGGATTGACGGTCGCGCAACTGTCCTCCATCCTGCTGCTCATGGAGTTGCAAGGCCGGGTGGCCGGCGTCCACGGCCGCTACGTCCGCAGATAGCCCCGCAGCCCCAACCACCGCGCACGGCGCAGGCGGAACGAGGAATGAAAGAAGAAACCATACTGGACGTCCTGCTCTACCTTTTCGAACATTATTTCTATCAAGATCCCGACGCGGTCGCCGACCGCGACGGCCTGCAGAACGGCCTGCTCCAAGCCGGCTTCTCCGCCCCCGAAATCGGCAAGGCCTTCGACTGGCTCGACGAACTTGCCCGCCAACGCCCGACCACGGCCGCGCGCCGCGCTGACGTCGGCCCGGTGCGTCTGTACGTCGAGCCGGAGCTGTCGCGCTTCGACGCGCAGACGCTGGGCTTTCTGATGTTCCTCGAACAGCAGGGCATCCTCGACGCCGCCCAGCGCGAACTGGTGATCGACCGGGTGATGGCGCTCGATCAGGCGCAGATCGATCTGGACGATCTCAAGTGGGTGGTGCTGATGGTGCTGTTCAACCAGCCCGGTGCCGAAGCGGCGTTCGCGTGGATGGAAAACCAGATGTTCGAGGGTGACCCCGAGCCGCTGCATTGACGGCTTCGCACGCGTGCCGTGAATTCGTGCCCGCGGCAGCCCCGCTTGACAGCCGCTGCTGCCGTAATGCCTTAATGAATTAAGGGAAGCCGCCCGATTCGTTTGGAAGGGCGTCCGGTTGCGACCGGACGGCCACTTTTTCTGTCCTCCGTCCTCCGTCCTCTGTCCTCTGTCCTCTGTCCTCTGTCCTCTGTCCTCCGATGGCCAAAAACCTGCTCATCGTCGAATCGCCGGCCAAGGCCAAGACGATCAACAAGTACCTGGGCAAGGACTTCACCGTCCTGGCCTCGTACGGCCATGTCCGCGATCTGGTGCCCAAGGAGGGCGCGGTCGATGTCGGCCGCGACTTCGCCATGCGCTACGAGACGATCGACAAGAACGACAAGCACGTCGAGGCGATCGCCAAGGCAGCCAAATCAGCCGAAGGCCTGTATCTGGCCACCGACCCGGATCGCGAGGGCGAGGCGATTTCCTGGCACGTCGCCGAAATTCTCAAGGAACGCGGCTTGCTGAGGGATCGTGCGCTGCATCGGGTGGTGTTCACCGAGATCACCCCGCGCGCGATCCGCGAAGCGGTGGCGCACCCGCGCAAGATCGCCGCCGATCTGGTCAACGCCCAGCAGGCGCGGCGCGCGCTGGATTTCCTGGTCGGCTTCAACCTCTCGCCGGTGCTGTGGCGCAAGGTGCAGTCGGGGTTGTCGGCCGGGCGCGTGCAATCGCCGGCGCTGCGCATGATCGTCGAGCGCGAGGAAGAAATCGAAGCCTTCAAGGCGCGCGAATACTGGTCGATGGAGGCCGACGTCGCGCATCCGCGGCAAGGCTTCGTCGCCCGCCTGGTGAAGCTCGACGGCCACAAGGTCGAGCAGTTCACCCTCACCGAGGCCGGTGGCGCCCACGCTGCGCGCGAGCGCCTGCTCAAGGCCGCCGGCGGCCGTTTGCACGTCACCGATGTGACCCGCAAGGAGCGCAAACGCCGTCCGGCGCCGCCGTTCATCACCTCGACCTTGCAACAGGAAGCGGCGCGCAAGCTCGGCTTCACCACTCGCAAGACGATGCAGGTCGCGCAGAAGCTCTACGAGGGCATCGCCCTCGGTGAGGAAGGCACGGTCGGCCTGATCAGCTACATGCGTACCGATTCGACCCACCTGTCCGAGGAGGCGCTGGTCGAGCTGCGCGACGTGATCGCGCGCGATTTCGGCATGGCGGCGTTGCCCGATCGCGCCAACGTCTTCAAGACCAAATCGAAGAATGCACAAGAAGCGCACGAGGCAATTCGCTCGACCTCGGCGCTGCGCACGCCCGCTTCGGTGGCGCGCCATCTGTCCGACGACGAACGCCGCCTGTACGAGCTGATCTGGAAGCGCACGGTGGCCTGCCAGATGGTGCCGGCCACGCTCGATACCGTCAGCGTCGAACTGGCCTGCGGCAATGCGCACGGTTTTCGCGCCAGCGGCACCACCGTGGTCGACCCGGGCTTCCTGGCGGTGTATGAGGAAGGCCGCGACAACGCGCCATCCGGCGAGGACGAAGACGCCGGCCGCAAGCTGCCGCCGATGCAGCCCGGCGACGACGTGCCGCTGGCCGGCATCCGCACCGACCAGCATTTCACCGAGCCGCCGCCGCGCTTTTCCGAAGCCTCGCTGGTGAAGGCGCTGGAGGAATACGGCATCGGCCGGCCGTCGACCTACGCGGCGATCATCCAGACGCTGATGTTCCGCAAGTACGTCGAACTGGAAAACCGCCGCTTCCGCCCGACCGATGTCGGTCGCGCGGTCAGCAAGTTCCTGTCCAGCCACTTCAGCCAATACGTCGACTACGACTTCACCGCGAAGATGGAGGACGAACTCGACGCCGTCTCGCGCGGCGAGGAAGACTGGGTGCCGCTGCTGCGCCGCTTCTGGGAGCCGTTCAAGGCGCTGGTGGACGACAAGACCGATACGGTGGATCGCTCCGACGCCACCGGCGCGCGCGAGCTGGGCATCGACCCGGCGTCGGGCAAGCCGGTCAGCGTGCGCCTCGGCCGCTTCGGTGCGTTCGCCCAGATCGGCCGCAAGGAAGACGAGGACAAGCCGCGCTTCGCCAGCCTGCGCCCCGGGCAGTCGATGCACACCATCGGCCTGGACGAGGCGCTGGCGCTGTTCCTGCTGCCGCGCACGCTCGGCGAGGACGCCGGCGAGCCGGTGAGCGTGGCGATCGGCCGCTTCGGGCCGTTCGCCAAGCGCGGCGCCACCTACGCCTCGCTGGGCAAGGACGACGATCCGTACACCATCGACTTCGCCCGCGCCGTGCACCTGATCCACGAGCGCGAAGCGTTTCTCGCCAATCGCCTGATCCGCAAGTTCGACGGCAGCCCGATCGAAGTCCTCAACGGCCGCTACGGGCCGTACATCACCGATGGCCAGAAAAACGGCAAGATTCCGAAGGATCGCGAACCGGCGTCGCTGACGCTGGCCGAGTGCGAGGCCATCCTTGCCGCCGCGCCGGCGCGGCCGGCGCGCGGCCGCTTTGCGCGCAAGGGTGCGGCGGCCCAGGCGCCGGCGGCGAAGAAGCGGGCGCCCGCAGCGCCGGCGCCGGCCGGCAAGACGCCCGCGAAAAAGGCGCTGGTGCGCAAGGCCGCCGGGAAAAAGTCGGGCAAGGCGCCGGCGAAAAAGCCCGCCAGGAAGACGGCGGCGGCGAAGAAGTAGGCAAACGGGTCCGCGCGCCAGCCAACGACAAACCGAGTAATTGCACGGCGCGGTTACGCTAGGCTGGCCGCGCCTTGGCCGCGACCGCGATCACCATGTCCCAGCGCCTCGACATCCCGCAAGCCGTCGCCGTCCTGCGCCGTGGCGGCGTCATTGCGTACCCGACCGAAGGCGTCTGGGGGCTGGGCTGCGATCCGTTCGACGCCACCGCCGTGCGCCGCTTGCTGGCGATCAAGCAGCGCGAGGAATGGAAAGGCTTGATCGTGATCGCTGCCAGCCTGAGCCAGATCGCCGGCCTGATCGACCTGGACGCATTGCCGGCCGAGCGTCTGCGCGCAGTGCGTGCCACCTGGCCCGGCCCGAACACCTGGCTGCTGCCCTGCCCGCCGCAGGTGCCGGTCTGGCTGCGCGGCATGCACTCCACGCTGGCGCTGCGGGTGAGCGCGCATCGGCCGGTGGTGAAGCTGTGCAATGCCTACGGCGGGCCGCTGGTGTCGACCAGCGCCAATCTGGCCGGACAGCCGCCGGCGGTCACCGCCGAGCAGCTCGATCCGGCGCTGCTGGCGACGATCGACGGCGTGCTGATCGGCGAAACCGGCGGTTTGACGACGCCGACGTCGATCCGCGATGCCGCCAGCGGGGTCGCCATCCGCGCCTGATTCGGGCCGCGCTGGCCGCCGGCACGGCGGATTTGCGTCTGCTATTATTGCCGACCGCATCACACTTTCCCCGGGGAAAACACCCATGTTCAAGCGCAAAGCCCTGTCCTGCGTCATCGCCGCAGGCATCGTCGCCATCGCCGGCTGCAACAAGGGCGGCCCGGGCGGTCCCGGTGTCGTCGCCGCCGACGACCCGCTGACCTACGTGCCGGCCGATACGCCCTACGTCATCGCCAACATCGATCCGCAGCCCAAGGATGTGAGCGATCTGTGGATCGGCAAGCTCGACAAGGCCGGCAAGCTCGGCGACATGTATGCCCAGCAGATCGACGGCGCCCTGAAGGTGCTGGCGCGCACCGATGCCCAATGCGGTACTGCGGGCGGTGGCGGCGGCGCGATGCAGGATGCGGCCAGCGAGCCTGCCGATCCGGCGGCTTCGGCCGAGGGCGATGCGACACTGTCGGTGGCATCGGGCGAGGCGTCGGGCGAGGCATCGGGCATGCCCGAAGTCGCCGGCGTGCCCGATGGTTCCGGCGAGCCGGGCATGGTCGATGCCGATGCCGACAAGTGCTCGGCCGGCAAGGTGGCGATGCGCGCCAAGGCGACCAAGCTGCTCGGCGCGATCAAGGGCGAAGTGGCTGGCAAGGATGTCAAGGCGCTGATGGACATGCTCGGGGTGTCGCCGCAGATGCACGCCGCCTTCTACGGCCTCGGCCTGGTGCCGGTGCTGCGCGTGGAGCTGGCCAAGCCCGACAACCTGCGCGCCACCATCGGCCGCATCGAAACCAAGGCCGGCGTCAAGCTGACCACGGCCAAGGTCGGCAGCCAGGAATACTGGGTGGTCGGCAGCGGTACGGACAGCGCCAAGCTCGAAGGCGTGATCGCCATCACCGGCAAGCAGCTGGTGGCCACGATCGCCCCCGCCAAGCCGTCCGACGCCGACCTGCGCACCTTGCTGGGCCTGGACAAGCCCAAGCAGTCGCTGGCCGACAGCGGCGGGCTGACGGCGGTCAACAAGTCGATGAACTACCTCACCTACGGCAGCGGCTACATCGACAGCGGCAAGCTGCTGGCCGTGTTCAAGGCGCCGGCGACGCCGCTGGAAACCTCCTTCCTCAACGCCATCGGCGAAAAGAAGCCGCAGATGGACGCGGTCTGTGCCGATGAATACGGGCAACTGGCGGCGGCGTGGCCGCGCGCCAGCTTCGGTTATACCGATCTCAACGCCCAGCACATGGGCCTGCGCGCGGTGTTCGAGACGCGCCCGGACATCGCCAAGGATCTGATGGGCCTGCGTGCGCCGATGCCGGGCACGGCGGCGGCCAAGGACGCGCTGTTCGATTTCGGCATGAGCCTGAATCTGGCCAAGCTGCCCGATCTGGCCACCAAGTATGCCGACGCCACCGCCAAGTCGCCGTGGAAGTGCCCGGCGCTGGCCGGCCTGAACGAATCCTCGCAGAAGGCCAAGACCACGCTCACCAATCCCGGGTTCGCCGGCTATACCGGCATGTTCGGCGGTTTCCACTTGATCACCGACAAACTCCAGATCAAGGACGGCACCCCGGTTCCGGACATCTCGGCGGTGCTGGTGATCGGCTCGGACAATCCGGCCTCGCTGCTGGCGCTGGCCGGCAACGTGGTGCCGGGCATTGGCAGCCTTGGCCTGAAGCCCGACGGCGTGGCCAAGCCCTTGCCGGCGATGCCCAACCTGCCGATCCAGGCGCCGATGTTCGTGGCGATGTCGGACAAGGCGCTGGCCGTCGCCATCGGTGCCGGTGAGGATGCCCGCATCGCGGCGGCGATGAAGGCCGATCCGGCCCAGCAGCCGCTGGCCGCCGGCGGCGGTCGCGGCGAGCTCTACAAGGTGCTGGCCGACTTCATGCGCAAGACGGCGCAATCGCTCGGCGATGCCGACGCGAAGGCGACGATGGAGCAGCAGGCGGCGACGATGGACATGTACGCCGGCTTCATCAAGCGCGCCGACATCACCGTCGAGCTGACCGACAAGGGCATCGAATTGCTCGAGTCGGTGTCGGTGCAGTAAGCATCAAGCGGTAATGCGTACGGCGGCCCTCACCGGAACTTCCGGTGAGGGCTGTGCAACCCCCGGGCGGGTGGTCGTCGGCGAGGCCGGCGGCAGCGATTCCCGGCTACCATCCTCGCGCCATCGTCACCTGCCCGCCGGAGCGGCGACCATGCTGGTCGGCCGGTCCGCGGTCGCCCTCTCACAGGAGTTCTCCATGAATCGTCTGAAACTGTTGGCCGTCGCCGGTTTGACCGCACTGACGCTGTCCGCGTGCGGCGGCGACAAGAACCTGGCGGCAAAAGACCCGGTCACCGCCGCCAAGGATCTGTCGGTCGCGCTGCGCAACAACGACTTCAACCGCATCAGCCACATCATGGTACCGCCCGAGGACTACGCCAAGATGGAGGCGCAGTTCAAGGATCAGCAAGCCAGGCAGCCGGCGCCCAGTGCCGAGGAAAGCAAGAAGTTCGAAGAGCAGATCGCGCAGTTCACCGCCTCCGGCGCCGAGGACAAGCTGTTCGCGCAGCTGCAGCCGCAACTGGCGCAGATGGGCCCGCAGATTCCGATGGGCGTGGCGCTGATGACCGGCATGCTCGGCCAGTCGATCGACAACAGCACCAAGCTCACCCCGGCCGAGAAGGAGCAGGCCAAAACCGTGCTGACGGCGGTGACCAAATGGGCCACGACGGCCCCGCTGACCGACGAGGCCAAGGCCAAGCAGGCGATCGGCATCGTCGTCGGCACCGCCCGCGACCTCAAGCTGACCTCGCTGGACGCGATGCACAAGCTCAGCTATTCCGAGGCCATGGACAAGGCCGGCGTCGCCGTCGGCGGCGTGCGCAAGGTGCTGGCGGTGTATGGCTTCGACACCGACAAGATGCTCGCCAGCGTCACCGTCGACAAGAAGTCGGAAAACGGTGACAACGCCGTGGTGACCGTGCGCTACACCATTCTCGATGCACCGATCACCGTCGACATGGCGATGGTTCGCCGCGACGGCCGCTGGTACAGCGCCGACCTGCTCAAGAGCGTCGAACAGTCCTTGGGCGGAGCCGCCTCGCCTGCCGTTGCCAACTGACGGGGCGAACCCGTCGATCTTCCGGTACGCTGGAGCGGCGTGGCGACACGCCGCTGCGGTGCCCTGACCGATGACGGATACCTTGACTTCCGGCAAACCCGGCCCGCGCCGGGCGCCGTGGTGGGTGCGATTGCTGGGTGGCCTGCTCGGCCCCTGGCTGCGCTTGCGCATCGAACCGGCCGATGAAGTGGCGGCACTGGCCGCCGATCCGCGACCATTGTGCTTCGTGCTGGAGCGCTACGGGCTGTCCGGCACCCTGATCCTCGAACGCGCCTGCCGGCAGGCCGGCCTGCCCTCGCCGCTGACGCCGCTGCCGGGCGATCCGCTCGGTCGCCGCCGCGCTTATTTCGGGCTTTCGCGCCGGCGCGGATTCTGGTTCGGGCGGCCGCGCACGCGCACCCACTCCGAGAGCCTGGCCAACCTGCTCGCCCGTCAGCGCGAGCAGCCCGAACTCGACCTGCAACTGGTGCCGGTGTCGATCTTCGTCGGGCGCGCGCCGGATCGGCAGTCGGGCTGGTTCTCGGTGCTGTTCTCGGAGAACTGGGAGCTGGTCGGCCGCTTCCGACGGGCGCTGTCGATCCTGCTCAACGGCCGCCACACCATCGTCCAGTTCGCCACCCCGGTGCCGCTGCGCGCGGCGATCGCCGAGCAGCTCACCCCCGAGCGCACGCTGCGCAAGCTTTCGCGGGTGCTGCGCGTGCACTTCGCACGCATCCGTGCCGCCGTGATCGGCCCCGACCTGTCGCATCGACGCCTGCTGGTCGACAAAGTGCTGGCCACCGCCAGCGTGCGCCAGGCGATCGCCGACCAGGCCCGGCGCGACAACAAGCCGGTCGAGGAAGCCTGGCGCAAGGCGCATGCGATGGCCTGGGAAATCGCTGCCGACTATTCGCACCCGGTGGTGCGCTCGCTGTCGTTCGTGCTCACCCCGTTCTGGAATCGCGTCTACGCCGGCGTCGAAGTCCATCACCTGGATCGGCTCAAGGACATCGCCCCCGGCCACGAAGTGGTGTACGTGCCCTCGCACCGCAGCCACATGGACTACCTGCTGCTGTCGTATCTGCTATACGCCAACGGCATCGTGCCGCCGCACATCGTCGCCGGCGTCAACCTCGACATGCCGGTGATCGGCACCATCCTGCGCAAGGGCGGCGCGTTCTACATCCGCCGCTCGATCCGCGGCAGCGCGCTGTATTCGGCGGTGCTGGGCGAATACGTCGCGTTGCTGGTGGCCGACGGCTTCTCGCTGGAGTACTTCATCGAAGGCGGCCGTTCGCGCACCGGCCGCCTGCTGCAGCCCAAGGCCGGCATGCTGGCGATGACCGTGCGCGGCTTCCTGCGCCAGCCGCGGCGGCCGATCGTGTTCCAGCCGGTGTATCTGGGCTACGAAAAATTGATGGAGGGCAAGAGCTACCTCGACGAATTGTCGGGTCGGCCCAAACAGAAAGAGACGATCTGGGCGCTGATCCGCGGCACCATCGCCGCCTTGCGCGAAAATCATGGCCGGGTAGCGGTGAGCTTCGGCGAACCGATCCGGCTCGACGAAGTGCTCGCCGCCCATGCCCCCGACTGGCGGCAACGCGCGGTCGACGGCGAGGATCGTCCGAAGTGGCTGGGCGAGGCGATGGACGATCTGGCCGCGCGCATCCAGGTCAACATCAACCGCAGCGCCAACGTCAACCCGATCAACCTGCTCGCGCTGACCGTGCTGTCGGCGCCGCGCCACGCCATGGCCGAGGCCGACCTGCTCGAACTGCTGGCGCTGTACAAGCGCTTGCTGGTGGCGATCCCGTATTCGCAGCGGATCACCGTCACCCGCATGGAGCCGCTGCAGATCATCGAATACGGCGAATCGATGGGCATCTTGCAGCGCACCGCGCATCCGCTCGGCGACGTGCTGTCGATGGACGAGCAGACCGCCGTCCTGCAGACGTATTACCGCAACAACGTGCTGCACCTGTTCACGGCTGCCGCGTGGATCGCCTGCTGCTTCCAGAACAATCGCCGCATGAATCGCGACAGCGTGCTGCGCCTGGGCCGCGCCCTGTATCCGTTCGTGCAGGCCGAGCTGTTCCTGCCGTGGACGCCGGTCGAATACGAACAGCGCGTGCAGGCCACCATCGATCTGTTCGTGGGCGAAGGCCTGCTGACCTTCGACGCCGGCTCCGGCTATCTCGGCCGTGGCCCCGGCCAGACCGACGAGGTGTTCCGCCTGCGCACCATCGCGCACAGCCTTCAGCAAGCCTTCGAGCGCTATTTCATCGCGGTGTCGGTGCTGGTCAAGAACGGCCCGCGCACGCTGTCGGTGGGCGAGCTGGAGACGCAGTGCCAGATGACCGCGCAACGGCTGTCGCTGCTGTACGCCGACACCGCGCCGGAGTTCTTCGACAAGTCGCTGTTCCGCGGTTTCATCAACCAGCTGCGCGAAACCGGCGTGGTCAAGACCGACGGCAACGGCAAGCTCGACTTCGGCGAGCAGCTCGAAGCCTGGGCCAAGGACGCCAAGATCATCCTCGGCCGCGAGCTGCGCAACACCATCTTGCGCATCGCGCCGGAGTCGGCGCGGGCGCCGACTCCGGTCGCGCCATGACGCCGGCGTGCTTCAATCGACGTTGAGGGTCACGTCGTCGATGCGCCAGATCGTGGTATTGCTGGCGTCGTTGCTGCCGGAAAAACGCAACGTCACCTGCTGGCCGACGTAGGCGCTGACGTCGAAGGACTTTTGCACGTAATTGTTGTTGGCGCTGCGATTGGAATAGGTCGCCAGTGTCTTGAGCAGATGGCCGCCGCCATCGTACAGGCGCACCGACATCACGTCGTTGGTGCTGCTGCCGGTTTCGGCGGTGACGACCCTGATCCAGTACCGCAAGATCGCCAGCGTCTTGCCGGCCGGGATCGTGACCGTCTGCTCGATCTGGTCGGTAGCCGCCAGGTCGCCGCCGATGCGAGCATAGCGGCTGCCGGCATGGGCATTGCCCGCGTCGGTGACCGCGATCGACGTCGGCGTCGCCGTCCAGGCTTTCGATGCGGTGCTCTCGAAGCCGCCGTTGAACAGGATCTGCTTGAACAATGGACGCACGCTGTTGACGGCATCGCTGATCTTCAGGCTGCCACGGCCACTGGCGTAGTCGTATCCGGTTCCGGCGGTGAAACCCACGCCGCTTTGTCCGCCCGAGTTCGTGCCGAGGGTGACGTCGTGGAAAGCGCTGTCGGCCAAGCCGTAGACGAGCGGGCCGGCAAAGCCGATCCCCGAGTTGGCCTGCAATACACGCGCCCACAAGCCGGCGAACAGCGGCGCCGACAGGCTGGTGCCGCCGTACTGCGCCAGCGAGCCGTTGACGTAGATGATCGCGCCCGAGCTCGGATCGCCGTCGAAGGCGATGTCGGCCACGCTGCGGGTGGTGCCGGGCACGCCGAATGCCGACTGCCAGGCCGGCATCGGCTCGTAGGTGCTGGGGCTGCCTCCCGAATCCGTCCATACCCGTTCGAGCGCCCAGGCCGTGCCGTTGGTGCTCAGCCGGGTGCCGGCGGCGGCGATCACGTAGGGCGAATTGGCCGGCCAGCTCGGCGTGTTGCCGCCGTTGCCGCATTCGTCGGCGCCCGAGTCGCCGGTGGAGATGGAGAAGGTCTGGCCTTGGGCGATGGCGGTCAGGAACAACGCATCGGCGATCGCCGCCGACCCATCGCCACCTTGCGCGCCCGGCAAGGCCCAGGACTCGCACTCGCCCAGCGAGACGTTGATGATCTTGACCGCATTCCGGCTGACGACGGTGTCGAGGTTGGCGGTCAGCGCGGCGTTGGTCATGTCCGGCATGTTGTAGAAGACCAGCCGCTTCACCCCGCCGGCGATCCCGACGATGTCCTGACTGTCCAGATCCCACTCGCCGGTACCGGAGGTGTCGCCACTGGTGCCGCCGGTGTTGATCGTCTGCGTGACCACGGTCGGCAGGCCATGATTGGCGGTGAACGTGTTCAGGTCGGTTCGCGTCTGCGCCAGATCGCCTTCGGTGATGATGCCGACCATCACCTTGGTCGCCGCCGCCGTCGTGCCGGCATCGTAGATGTCCGCGAATTCGGTCGGATGATGGCCGGCAACGGTCGCCATCGGATGTACCGCGCCCGGAGCGAAACGGCGCGCGTGACTGCGCAGGACATGCACGTCCTGCAGGCCCAGCACCGCCTCGACGATGCCGCTCAGCGCGGCCGGCACGCGCGCCTCGGTGGTATTGGCGTAGGCCAGGCGGCCATCGCGGGTGCGCACCTGGGCGAAGGTCGTGGCGAAGGCATCGCGGGCGTTGCGCGCGGTGCCGTCGGCCGTCACCAACATGCCGCTGGGCGAGATGGTGACGTTGCGAAAGCCGTGGGCGGCAAGAAAGCCCGCCACCGCGTTTGCCTGCGCGGCCGATGGCGCATGGCGGTCCTGCACTTGCTGGCGCGAAAGCGGCGCGCTTGCGGTGCCGGCCATCGCCGCGCGGGCGTTGGCATCGACGAAGGATTCCAGTTCGGCACGATTGCGCAGCTTCAGGCCGATCACGACGTGGATCGGCGCCTGCATCGGCAATGCGCCGACGATGGCATCGCCATGCGCCAGGCGTGTCGGTGCGGCGACCGCGATCGCCGGCGCCGCCGGGGTCGACCAGGCCGGGGTGGCGATCGGCAACAAGGCCAGTATCGCCAGCGCCAGTGCGCAGCGGGCCGGATTGCAGTGGCGGATCGTGCGGTGCATGTCGTGCCCCCGGATGCGATGAACCACGCCGGCGAGGCCGATTGTGGCTGCGGCCGCGGTGCCGGCAGATGCGGAACGGTGGTCCCGTGATGACGACGATGCACCGTTCCCGTTCGGCGTTCGGCGAATGCGTGGTGACTCCGTCCGGCTGCCGTCGTGCGAATCCTTTCACGAAGGGCCAACGCGATCGCCGTTGCCGGCCGGCCAGTCAGGCGTCCAGATCGGGTATCAGCCGGCTTTCGAGCTTGGCGATCATGTCCTTGATCAACAGCTTGCGCTTTTTCAGCCGGCGCAGCTGCACCTCATCCATCGCCAGATCGGCGGCCAGCCGCTCGATCGCCACGTCGAGATCGCGATGCTCGGTGCGCAGTTCCTGCAACTTGGCGACGATGGCTGCGGTCGGGGTGCCCGGCATGGCTCGCCTGCTGCGGGGATCGACCATCAGCTTACACCGAAGCGGGACTGCGGCAGCAGGTACAATGATCGGCTTGCCGCGACCGTGTACCCGATGAGCCTTGCGCCACCGCCGTTACCTGCCGATGCCGCGCCGATCGTCGCGGCGGCGGCCACGCCGGCGCGCGCGCGACACGAACAGGCGCGCCTGGGCAAACGCCTGCGCCATCTCGTCGGCCGCACCATCGCCGACTACGGCATGATCGAGGACGGCGACAAGGTGATGGTCTGTCTGTCCGGCGGCAAGGACAGCTACACCTTGCTCGACCTGTTGCTGCAACTACGCGCCAAGGCACCGGTGCGTTTCGAGCTGGTCGCGGTCAACCTCGACCAAAAGCAGCCGGGATTTCCCGCGCATGTGCTGCCCGACTACCTGCGCTCGCTCGACGTGCCCTTCACGATCCTCGAACAGGACACCTATTCGGTGGTGCAGCGGGTGATCCCCGAAGGCAAGACGATGTGCTCGCTGTGCTCGCGCCTGCGTCGCGGCGCGCTGTATGCGCACGCGCAGCGCGAAGGCTTCAGCAAGATCGCCCTCGGCCATCATCGCGACGACCTCGTGGCGACCTTCTTCCTCAACCTGTTCCATCACGGCAAGCTGGCGACGATGCCGCCGAAGCTGCGCAGCGACGACGGCAAGCACGTCGTCATCCGCCCGCTGGCGCGCGTGGCCGAGGCCGATATCGTTGCCTACGCCGACGGCAAAGGCTTTCCGATCATCCCCTGCAACCTGTGCGGCTCGCAGGAAAACCTGCAACGCAAGCAGATCAAACGCATGCTGGACGACTGGGAACGCCAGACCCCGGGCCGCATCCAGCAGATCGCCAATGCCCTGACCGACGTGCGCCCGGCGCAACTGGCCGACCCGACCCTGTTCGACTTTCTCGCGCTGGCGCGCCGCGGCGATGCGCCGCTGCCCGATGCACATGCGTGGCTCGCCGGTGAGGCGCGTGAATCGTGAATCGTGAATCGTTGCCAGCAAGCGCCGCTCACTGCTCGCGAATCCCCGCCTGCTTCACGCATCAATACTGCACCGCTGTCATGCGCCTGGACCCTGCTTCAAACCATTCACCATTCACTAATCACCATTCACGGATTTCCGTATGTTCTTTCGCAACCTGACCCTGTTCCGCTTCCCTACCACGCTCGACCTGTCGCATCTGGAAACCCACCTGCCCGAATGCGCGCTCAAGCCGGTCGGGCCGCTGGAGCTGGCCTCGCGCGGCTTCGTGCCGCCATTCGGGCGCGTCGTTCGACCCGCGCAGGACGACCGCGAGGCGATGCTGCATCGCGTTGGCGATTGCATCTGGCTGGCGGTCGGCGGTGAGGAGCGCCTGCTGCCGGCGGCCGTCGTCAACGAGGAAGCGATGAAAAAGATCGAAGCGGCCGAAGATCGCGAAGGCCGCAAGCTCGGCGGCCGCGCGCGCAAGAAGATCAAGGAAGACATCGTCCACGAGTTGCTGCCGCGGGCATTCGTGCGGCCGCTGCGCACCGATGCCTATCTCGATCTCGAACACGGTTTCATCGCCGTCGATAGCTCGTCGCGCAAGCAGGCCGAGAACGTCGTCAGCGAAGTGCGGCGCGTGCTCGGCAGCTTCCCCGCGCTGCCACCCAACCCGCAGGCCAGCCCGCGCGAGGTGCTGACCGGCTGGATCGCCGGCGATGGCCTGCCCGATGGCGTGGCGCTGGGTGACGAATGCGAGCTCAAGGATCCGGGCGATCGCGGCGCGGTGGTCAAGTGCCAACGGCAGGAACTGCAATCGGACGAGATCGGCAAACACCTCGAGTCCGGGAAGCAGGTCAGCCGCCTCGCGCTGACCTTCGACGACCACGTTTCGTTCGTGCTCGGCGATGATCTGGTGGTGCGCAAACTCAAGTTCCTCGACGGCGCCGTGGACGCGCTGGAAAACACCGAGCGCGATTCGCTCGCCGCCGAACTCGACGCCCGTTTCGCCTTGATGTCGGCCGAACTCAAGCGGGTGTTCGTGATGCTGGAAAAGGCGTTCAGGATCAGCGTGGCGGCGTGATTGCGTAGCTGTGCGAGCAAGCGGAGCGTCGGCGTTCGCGCTGCGACGCGCCGTCATGCGGCGATGACTGGCCTTATGCTTTAGCCATGCCTGATTTCCTGCGTCGATTGCTTGCCACCCCGCGCCGCGAATCGCCGCCAGCCGACGAGCGCATCGCGTTGACCCTGCCCAACGGCGGCAGCGTCGACGTGATGCGCATCCGCCATCCCCGCGCGCGGCGGATCAAGCTGACGGTGAACGAGCGCGGCGTGCGCCTGACCTTGCCGCTGCGCGCCTCGCTGCGCGCCGCCGATGCCTTCTTGCAGGCGCATCGCGACTGGATCGCGAAGCAGTTGCCGAAGTGGATCGCACGTGCAACGGCGGCACCGTTTGATCTGGATACGGCGACACTGCCGCTGCGCGGCCGGCTGCTGCCGCTGCGCCGTGAAGCCGGTCGCTACGCGCGAGTGCACGTCGCTGACGAGCGCATCGTGCTGGCGCTGCCGGAACGCGCTGGCGAAGCGTCGGCGCGGCGTGCGCTGAAGGAGTTCTATCTGGCGCAGGCGCGTGCCGACGTCGGCCGCTGGCTGCCACGATACCTGGCCTCGTTTCCGCGCGCGCCGCGCGTGATCCGCATCCGTCCGCTGTCCACGCTGTGGGGCTCGCTGAGCGCAAGCGATGCACTGTCGCTGGATCTGGCGCTGGTGCTGGGCGAACCGGCGGCGTTCGAATACGTGCTCGTTCACGAGCTGTGTCATCTCGTCCATCGCCACCACCGGCCTGCGTTCTGGCGCGAGGTCGAGGCGCGCGGGCAGGACTGGCGAGCGCAGCGCGATTACCTGCGCGCGCACGGGGCCGCGCTCAAGGCCAACCTGCGCGGCCTGCTCGCGCCCTGACGGGGCCGGCCGGCGATGTCCGTTCGCCGATGCGGTCGGCGTTGTTCCAGCGCGAACGCCGGCACCGCCGGCGCGCTACCATGCACCGTCGTCGTCCCATCCTTCCGGAGCAATCCGATGCAAACCCGCAATCTTTTCCTCGTTTCGATCGTGTCCTCGGCCGTGCTGGCGGCGCTGGCCGGCTGCGGCAAATCGCCTTCGCAGAGCGCCGCCGAGGCGATGGTGTCGGCCGCCACCGGCGGCAAGGTGAACGTCAGCCAGTCCGGCGACAACACCACCATGACCGTCAAGGACGACAAGGGCAACGAAATCCACATGAACGCCGGCGGCAATGTCGCCCTGCCCAAGGATTTCCCATCCGACGTGCACTTGCCGGCGTCCTACACGATCAAGACCGCGATCAACGCCCCCGGCGGCATCGTGCTGGAGATGCACACTCCGGCGGCGATGCAGGCGGTGTACTCGGACTACGACGCGAGCATGAAATCCGGCGGCTGGACCGAGGCGATGGCGATGCAGACCTCGGACAAGGAATCGATGCTCAACTTCACCAAGGGCGAGCGCAACGTGGTGGTGTCGATCGTCGCTGCTGGCGAAGGCGGCACCGACGTCCACCTGCAGGCCGCCACCGCCGCCAAGTAAGCGACGCGATCAGCGCAGGAAGTCGCGCACCATCGGCCCGACGACCTCGGGCTGTTCCATGTGCAGATGGTGGCCGCCGGGCAGCACGCATTCGCGGCCGTTGCGCAGACGCGACAACCGCGCCTGGCGCATGTCGGCGGTGAAATACGGTGGCGCCGGGTCGGCGGCGAGCAACAGCGTCGGCGCCTGTACGGCGGCGACGATCGACAGTGCCGCTTCTTCGGTGATGCGCAGGTGCGAGGGCAGCACCAGTCGCGGATCGCTGCGCCAGCGCCAGCCGCCGGCGACGGCTTGCAGGTTGCGCTCGACGATCAGCCGCGCGGCGTCGGGGCGCATGTCGCCGACCGCCAGCCGTGAGCGCACCGCCGCGTCGATGCTGGCGATCAGCTTGCGTGGTCGCTGCGCCGCCGTGCGGCGGGCGGTGACGGCGGCGCGCAAACGCTCGCCCGCGGTTTCCGCCGCCCCGGCCAGTGGCCCGAGCGCCTCGATCAGCACCAACTTCGCCACTCGCTCGGGTGCCGCCGCCGCCACCATCGTCGCCACCGCCGCGCCCATCGAATGGCCGAGCAGGTGCGCGCGCGGCCAGTGCAGGCCATCGAGGGCGTCGAGCACGTCGTGGATCCAGTCGACGAAGTTGTAGTCGTAGCCGGCGACGCGATGCGCCGAGGCGCCGTGACCGGGGAAATCCAGCGCCACCCAGTCGAACGCGTCCAGCCACGGCCGCAACGGGGTGAAGCTGGCGGCGTTGTCCAGCCAGCCGTGCAATGCCAGCACTGGCGGGCCGCCGGGCGTGCCGCTGCGCAGGCCAGCGATACGGCCACGCGGGCTGTCGAGTTGGATTTCCTGCATCAGTGCATCCTCCGGGCAGCGGCCGACGGTGCCGACACCATGCACCGTTGCGGTCGAGCGATCACTCCACCCAGCCTGCGTCGTGGCGTGCGATCAGCCCCGCCAGCGCCTCGACGTGAACGCTGCTGGCGTTGAGCGCCGGCAGGTAGCGCAAGCACTCGCCGCCGGCGGCGACGAAGGCCTGCGCGTACTGGCGGGCGATTTCCTGCAAGGTTTCCAGGCAATCGACGGCAAAGCCGGGGCAGGCGACATCGACCCGCCGCACCCCCTGCCGCGCCCACTGCCGCAACACGTCGAGGGTCGCCGGCCCGAGCCACGGCTCGCGGCCGAAGCGCGATTGATAGGCCAGCCGCCAGCGCTCCGGCGGCAGTTGCAGGCGGGCGGCGATGGCCTGCGCGCTGGCCTGGCATTGCTGCGGATAGGGGTCGCCACGCGCGGCGTAGCGCTCGGGAATGCCGTGGAACGACAGCAGCAGGCGCTCGCCGGGTGCCGGTGCCTGCGCCGCGGCGATGCTGGCTGCCACCGCGTCCAGCCAGCCGTCGTCCTCGTGGTAGGAGGTGATGACGTGGCGCTCGGGAGGACGCGGCCAGCTCGCCAGCTCGGTGTCGATGGCATCGACCACGGTGGCGGTGGTGGTGTGCGAATACTGCGGATACAACGGCAGCACCAGCAACCGGCGCAGGCCGGCGGCGCGCAGCGGGCGCAGGGCCGTCGCGATCGACGGCTCGCCGTAGCGCATCGCCAGCGCCACCGTGCGCTGCGGCAGGCGGGCCGCCAGCGCCTGCGCCAGATCTTCGCTGTGCACGCGCAGCGGCGAGCCGCGGCCGTCCAGCCAGATCGACGCGTACTGCGCGGCCACCCGTGGCGAGCGCAGCGGCAGGATCGCTCCGTGCAGGAGCGGGCACCACAGCCAGCGGCTCAGATCGACCACCCGGCGGTCGTGCAGGAACTGCGCCAGATAGCGGCGCACGGCCGCCGACGTCGGCGCGTCGGGGGTGCCGAGGTTGACCAGCAGCACGGCGCTGGCGTCGGGCTGGGTCGTCGTCATGCAGGCTCCGAAGGCGCGTCATTGTAGCCACCCCGACGCGCCTGCCGCAGCGGCGACACCCAGCGGCCGCTGCCACCGGTGACGCGCCGGCTCACCCGTGATTCATCGCTTCGGGCGATACTGCACGCATCCGTCCCCCGCTGGAGATTCCGTGATGCGCCGATTGCTGCCACGCCGCCCCTTCGCCTTCCTCGCCAGCGTGTTGCTGGCCTGCGCGGTGCTGCTGCCGCAGCTGGCGCTGGCCGGCGCGCCCGAACAAAAGCGCGCACGCGATGCCATCGCCGTGCTCGACAAGGTGATGCGCATCCCCGAGCAATCGGTGCCGCAATCGATGCTCGACAACGCCTACGCGATCGCCATCATCCCCAACGTGGTCAAGGCCGGTTTCGTGGTCGGCGGCCGCTTCGGCCGGGGCCTGATCTCGGTGCGCGCGCCCGATGGTACCTGGAGCAACCCGAGCTTCATGACCATCGCCGGTGGCAGCTTCGGCTTCCAGGCCGGCGTGCAGAGCACCGACGTGGTGCTGGTGTTCACCACCCGCCGCGGCGTCGATTCGATCGTGCACGGCAAGTTCACCCTTGGCGCCGACGCCTCGGTGGCCGCCGGCCCGGTCGGCCGCACCGCGTCGGCGGCGACCGACGAGAAGCTCAAGGCCGAGATCTATTCCTACTCGCGCGCGCGCGGGCTGTTCGCCGGCATCGCCCTGGATGGCGCCGTGCTGCAGATCGACGATCGCTCCAACGAGGCCGTGTACGGCCGCGATGCCACCGCACGGGCGATCTTCGAAGGCCGTGTCAGCGCGCCACCGCGGCCGCTGGTGGATTTTCGCGACCGTTTGGAGGAATACGGTGCCAGCAAGCACTATCGACCGGTCGATGGCAGTCGTGCGTCGGCCGGTGAAGTGCCGCCGCCGCAGCCGGCGCAGACGCAGCCGCTCGACGGCGGTCACTGACGGGCCGTGTTTTTTCGCCGCGCCGCCAGCCGCGGATAGCCGGCACGAGGTCGATCCGGCGGGCTCCGAGGCGATCACGTCCGGCGCGGTGGCGGGAAGCCCAATCCGGCGACGATGCGTGTCGGCATCGCGCGCGCCGGTGCGTTATCCTTTGCCGTTACCATCGACACCGCAGCGAGGCCAATCCCATGGGCAGCTTCAGCATTTGGCACTTGCTCATCTTGCTGGTCATCGTCGTGGTGGTGTTTGGCACCAAACGCCTGACCAGCGGCGCCAAGGATCTTGGCACCGCGGTCAAGGAGTTCAAGAAGGCGATGGCCGACGATCCGGAAGCGGCCAGGAAGACCGATCCGGTGCAGTCAGCCGTCGATCCGACGCGGGCGCCGCCGGCCGACATCACCCGCGTCGAGCGGCCGTCGTCGAACGGCGATCCGCGCCCGCCGGGCTGAGCGCGATGAGCGCCTGCGTTTGCGCGACGTCGACAGTGGCCTGCCATGTTCGACTTCGGCTTCGGTGAACTGCTGCTGCTGGGCGTGATCGCACTGGTGGTGCTCGGCCCCGAGCGCCTGCCGGTGGCGGCGCGCCTGCTCGGGCGCTGGATTCGCACCGCCCGAAGCCAGTGGAACGCGGTCAAGGCCGAACTGGAAAACGAGATCGCCGACGAGGAACTGCGGCGCAACCTGCGCGACGCGGCCGACGCCATGCGCGAGGGCGTGCGGCCGTTGACCGATGGCCGCGCCGGCCTTGCCGACGTCGGTGGCCTGATGACGCGCACCGTCGCGCCGGCTGCCGCTGCGGTCGCGCCGCAGCCGGCACCGAACGCCGAGGCGAACGCGGCCGCTGCCGACGGTGCTGGCGATGGCGCGGCGGTCGGGCCGGCGCAGGGCCGGCTGTTCGACGCCGATCCGGCCAGCGCCGACGGTGAGCGGTCGGCGGCTGCCGACTCCGGCCGTGACTGAGCACCGCGCCGACGAAGCGCCGGCGGCGACCGCGGGCGAAGAGCAAGGCCTGATCGCGCATCTGGTCGAGCTGCGCGCGCGCCTGCTGCGTGCGATCGCCGCCGTGCTGATCGCCTTCCTCGCCCTGCTGCCGTGGTCGCAGAAATTGTATTCGTGGCTGGCGGCGCCGCTGCTGTCGCGGCTGCCGGCCGGCGCGCACCTGATCGCCATCGACCTGTCGTCGCCGTTTCTGGTGCCGATCAAGCTGTGCTTCTTCGCGGCGCTGACGGTGGCGATGCCGGTGGTGATCTACCAGCTCTGGGCGTTCGTCGCGCCCGGCCTGTACAAGCACGAGAAGAAGCTGGCGCTGCCGCTGCTGGTGTCGGCCACGGCGCTGTTCTACGCCGGCTGCGCTTTTGCCTATTTCGTGGTGCTGCCGATGGCGTTCCGCTTCCTCGTCGCGGTCACCCCCGAGGGCGTTTTGATGATGACCGACATCGGTCATTACCTGGATTTCGTCGGGGTGATGTTCATCGCCTTCGGCGCCAGTTTCGAGCTGCCGGTGGCGGTGGTCATCCTCGTGCTGCTGGGCTGGGTGAGCCCGGCGCAGCTGGCCACGGCGCGGCCGTACGCCATTCTCGGCAATGCCCTGATCGCCGCCATCATCACCCCGCCCGATGCGGTGTCGATGCTGATGCTGGCGATCCCCTTGTGCCTGCTCTATGAGGTCGGCGTGCTGGTGGCGCGCACGATCGCCCGCCCGGCCGCGCCGGCGTCGGCCTGAGCGGTTGCAAATCGTCCAGCCCTGGATTTGGCGTCCGCGCCGTGTGGCCCCCGGCACATGCCCCAGGCCGGCGCCGTCACCTCACACCACCACCGCCGAGCGCGGTGGTTCGGGGTTGGCGGCGCTGGCGGTACCGTAGATCTCGCGCCAGGCCAGATAGTTGGCCGACGAGCTGACCAGCATCGCGATCACCCCCAGCGCCATCGCGATCAGCCGCAGCACCATCAGCCCGACGCTGCCGAGCAGGCCGAGGAAGGCGGCGAGGATGCCCAGCGCGATCCCGACCGCGACCGCCACCGCCATGAACACCAGCCCGTAGACGGTCAGCGGCAGCACGTTGACGGCGCAGGCGCGCAGGCTCTCGACGAAGGCGGGCAGGGCGGCGCGGCCCTGGAACATCACCCTGGGCACCGCGAAGAACATCCCGGCCAGCAGCACGAACAGGATCGTCAAACCAGCCAGCAGAGCTTTCAGGAACGGCACCGCGATCGTCTGCACCAGCGCCGGATCGGGCGTCTGCTGGTGCATCAGGCGGATGAGGATGTCGATGTTTTCCTTGCCCATCAGCCGCCAGACCGCCAGGCCGGCCAACGCGCCCAGAATCATGCCGAGCAAACCCAGTTGCACCAGTTGGCCGCGCACGCCGGGGCGGCGAAAGCCCTCGAAGAGGGCCGCCAGCCGCACCGGCCGACCGTTGTCGGCGGTATCGATGGCGGCCAGCAAGCCGGCCGCCAGCGTCGGCCCGAGCAACGAGAGGACCACCGTCAGTGCCATCCAGCCCGGGCTGAACACCCCGGCCAGCGCCGGGATCTGGTTGAGCACCGCCAGCCCCAGCGTCACCGTCAGCAGCCCGCGCGGATCGCGATCGAGCATGCGCACGCCGCCGCGAAACCACTCCAGGCCGCGGCTGGGCGTTGCGATCCGGAATTCAGCCATCTCTGCGATCCTTCAGCGGTTGAGGGTGCGCGCGTGGCGCACGAAACGACGCAGCACGCGGCGCGCCATCGGAGCGGCGGTGACCGTGCGCTCGACGGCGGTCCGGTCGATGCCCTCGTTGCGCAGCTTGTCGCGGCGGGCGGCGATGTAGCCGCGCATGATCCGCGTGCTGAACTCGGGGTGAAACTGCACGCCCCAGGCGTGGTCGCCCCAGCGATAGGCGTGGCAACCGTCCTTGTCCGAACAGGCCAGCCGCACCGCGCCCTCGGGCAGGCGCAGCACGCTTTGCATGTGGGTCGCGTGGGCGTCGAAATGCGGCGACGCGTCGCTGAACAACGGATCGCCGGCGCTTTGCCCATTGCAGTCGATGCGCACGGTGCCGATCTCGCGCCCATGCGGATTCCAGCCGACTTCGCCGCCGAGTGCGTGCGCGATCAACTGATGGCCGTAGCAGATTCCGAACAGCGGCAGTCCCGCGTGCGCGGCCTCGCGCAGCCAGGCGGCGCTGCGTTCGGACCAGTCCAGCCGTTCGGTGACCATCGCCCCCGAGCCGGAGATCAGCACGCCGGCAAAGCCTTCGCGTTCGGGCAGCGCCTGCCCGTCGAGCACCCGGCACACCACCGCTTCATCGCGGCCCAGGCCGGCGGCGATGCGGATCCAGTGCGAGAACGGGCCGTGGCGACGCAGCTCCGGCGCCGGGTCGCCGGTTTCGATGATGAGAAAAGGGGCGCGAGCCATCATGGATGGTTCATTCCTTGGGCGGCAGTACCGACAGGACTTCTTCGACCGTGGTCAGGCCTTTGGCGATCTTGTCCATGCCGGTGCTGCGCAGGGTGTTCATGCCGCGGCCGACGGCGGCGCGGGTGAAGCCGTCGAGTTCCATGTCGGCGCGGATCAGGCTGCGCAGGCTCGGATCGAGGGTGAGCAATTCGTACAGGCCGGTGCGGCCGAGGTAGCCGGTATTGCGGCATTCCAGGCAGCCGACCGGGCCGCAGGCGCCGCTGGCCGGTTGCGGCCGCGGGTGCAGGCGATCGTTGAGCGCCTGCCAGCCATCGGCGTCCACCGCCGCCGGCTGCTTGCAGTGCGGGCACAGCGTGCGCACCAGCCGCTGCGCGAGCACGCCGTTGAGGGTGGAGGCGATCAGGTAATGCGGCACGCCCAGGTCGAGCAGGCGGGTGATCGCCGAGGGCGCGTCGTTGGTGTGCAGGGTCGAGAGTACGAGGTGGCCGGTCAGCGAGGCCTGCACCGCCATCTGCGCGGTGTCCAGGTCGCGGATCTCGCCGATCATGATGATGTCCGGATCCTGCCGCAGCAAGGTGCGCACGCCCGACGCGAAAGTCAGGTCGATCTGCGGATGCACCTGCATCTGGTTGAACTCGGTCGCGATCATCTCGATCGGATCTTCGACCGTGCAGACGTTGACCTCGCTGCTCGCCAGCCGGCGCAGCGCCGAATACAAGGTGGTGGTCTTGCCCGAACCGGTGGGGCCGGTGACCAGCACGATGCCGTGCGGGCGTTCGACCAGCGCGTTCCACGCCGCCGCCTCGGCCGGATCGAAACCGAGCTGTTCGAGCGTCTTGAAGGCGGTATCGGGGTCGAAGATGCGCATCACCGTCTTCTCGCCGAAGGCGGTGGGCATGGTCGAAAGCCGCATCTCCACCTCGCGCCCGCCCGGCGAGCGGGTCTTGATGCGGCCATCCTGCGGCCGCCGGCGTTCGGCCAGATCCATCCGCCCGAGCACCTTGATGCGCGCGGTCACCGCGTTCATCACCGGCGCCGGCATCTCGTAGACCTTGTGCAGCACGCCGTCGATGCGAAAACGCACGCGGCTGATGTCGCGTCGCGGTTCCAGGTGGATGTCCGAGGCGCGCTGCTCGTAGGCGTACTGCAACAGCCAGTCGACGATGTGGACGACGTGGCGATCGTCGGCACCCAGTTCGCCGGCGCGGCCGAGCTCGACCAGCGCCTCGAAGTTGGGCATGCCGGTGTTGCCATCCTTGCTCTCGCGCGCGTCGCGGGCGCCGCGCACCGACTGGCTGACGCCGAAGAACTCCATCGTGTAGCGGTTGAGGTCGAGCGGGTTGACCACCACCCGTTCGATGTCCTTGCGCAACAACCGCTCGACATCGCCCAGCCAGTCGCTGGCCAGCGGCTCGCTGGTGGCGATGCGCACGGCATCGGCACGCACTTCCAGCGGCAGGAAGCGATAGCGCTGGGCATAGGCCTGCGATACCAGCGCGGTCACCGCCGGCACGTCGACCTTGGTCGGATCGATGCGCACATACGGCAGGCCCGATTCCTGCGCCAGCCATTCGGTCAGGCGTTCCAGGCTCAACTCGACGCCGGCCGGCTTGAGGCCGGGCAGCTTGAGGTTGGCCAGCAGGATCAACGGATGCACGTCGATGCGCGTCTCGCGCGCGGTGGCCTGCGCGCGCGCAGCATCGCTGCCGGCGACGATGCCGTCGGCGACCAGCAATGCGAGCACGCGCTCGATGGTCAGTTTGCCCGGCGGCAGCCGACCACCGGCGATCGCGGCGGCGGGCTGGCGGGAGGCGGCAGCCGTCGGTTCCAAGGCAGGCGCGGATGGTGGCGAAAGGTGACCGCTATACTAGCGCCTTTCCCCGCACGACCACGCCGCGCATGGCCGCGACCGCCTCTTCGTCTGCACCCACTTTCCAGCAACTGATCCAGCGCCTGAACACCTACTGGGGCGAGCGCGGCTGCGTGCTGATCCAGCCACTCGATCTGGAAGTCGGCGCGGGCACGTTTCACCCCGCCACCTTCCTGCGCTCGCTCGGACCCGAGCCGTGGAACGCGGCCTATGTGCAGCCGTGCCGGCGTCCGACCGACGGCCGCTACGGCGAGAACCCGAACCGGCTGCAGCGGTATTACCAGTACCAGGTGGCGATGAAGCCCAGCCCCGACGACATCGTCGAGTTGTACTTCGGATCGTTGCGCGAACTGGGCATCGATCCGCTCACCCACGATCTGCGCCTGGTCGAGGACAACTGGGAATCGCCGACGCTCGGTGCCTGGGGTCTGGGTTGGGAAGTGTGGCTCAACGGCATGGAGATCACCCAGTTCACCTACTTCCAGCAGGCCGGCGGGCTGGAATGCAAGCCGGTGCTGGGCGAGATCACCTACGGCCTGGAGCGGCTGTGCATGTATCTGCAAAACGTCGATTCGGTGTTCGACATCGTCTGGACGCACGGCCCGCAGGGCACGGTGTATTACCGCGACGTGTATCACCAGAACGAAGTCGAGCACAGCGCCTACAACTTCGAGCACGCCGACGTCGCCGAGCTGCTGCATGCCTTCGCTTGCCACGAGCGGCAAGCACTTCGTTTGCTCAATCGCCAGGACTTGCTGCCCGCGAACTACTCCGGATTCGAGGCGCCGGTCGGTAACGGAAAACTTTCTCCGCCGAACGAACCGCTGCCGCTGCCGGCCTACGAGCAGGTCTGCAAGGCCAGCCATTGCTTCAATCTGCTCGACGCGCGGCGCGCGATCAGCGTCACCGAACGCCAGCGCTACATCCTGCGCGTGCGCACCCTGGCCAAGGCTTGTGCCGAGGCCTACGTTGAATCGCGCAAGCGCCTGTCCATCGAAAAGGTCACGCCATGATCCTGATCGGCATGTTCGATTCGCCCTTCGTGCGCCGGGTGGCGATCAGCGCCAGCCTGCTGGGCATCGCCTTCGAGCACCGCAACTGGTCGGTGCGCAAGGATTTCGCGCGCATCGCCGAATACAACCCGCTGGTGCGCGTGCCCACCCTGGTGCTCGACGACGGCGAGGTGCTGATCGATTCGGGCGCGATCCTGGATTTCTTCGACGAGCAGGTCGGCCCGCAGCGCGCCCTGCTGCCGCCCTCCGGCGCCGCACGCCGGCGCGCCCTGCAATGGATCGCGATGGCGGCCGGTGCCGGCGAAAAGGGCGTGCACCTGATGTACGAGCGCCTGTTCAAGTCCGAGGACAAGCGCCACGAGCCGTGGATGGAGCGCTGCCGGGTGCAGATCCACGGCGGCCTGGCCGAGCTCGAGCGCGCCTGTGCCGCCGTCGGCGACGCGCCGTGGCTGCTCGGCGAGGCGCTGACCCAGGCCGACATCACCCTGGCCTGCCACGGCACCTACCTGCACGATGTCCTGCAGATCGACCTGCAACCGTATCCGGCGCTGCACGCGCGCATCGACCGCTGCGAGGCGCTGGAGGTCTTCCAGCGCTACCACCTCGTCCCCAACGCCACGCCTCCCGCCCAGTCCAACGCATGAACGCCACGCTGCCACTGCTGATCGAATTGGGCACCGAAGAGTTGCCGGTCAAGGCGCTGCCGGGACTGGCGCAGGCTTTGTTCGAAGGCATCGTTGCCGGACTGGAAAAACGCGGCGTTGCGTTCGACCGTGGCGACGCCAAGCCGCTGTACACCCCGCGCCGGCTCGCCGTTCTGCTGCCGCAGGTCGCCAGCGAGCAGCCCGAGCAGCGCAGCGAGGTGCTTGGCCCGTATCGCACTATCGGGCTGGATGCGAGCGGCCAGCCGACACCGGCGCTGCGCGGCTTCGCGCAGAGAAGCGGCGTGACCATCGAGCAATTGGTGACGGTCGCCGATGCCAAGGGCGAGCGCTTTGCGGTGCGCAGCATCAAGCCCGGCGCGAAGACGGTGGAGCTGTTGCAGGACATCGTGCGCGAAGCGATCGCCGCCATGCCGATCCCCAAGCCGATGCGCTGGGGCGACCACGACTACGGCTTCGCCCGTCCCGTGCACTGGCTGCTTGCCTTGTTCGGTCACGACGTGGTCGATATCGAACTCTTCGGCATCCGCAGCGATCGCATCAGCCGCGGCCATCGATTCCACCATCCCGAATCGGTATCGATCGCCGCGCCGGGCGAGTACGTGCAGGCGCTGCGCGGCGCGCGCGTGCTGGTCGATCCCGACGAACGCCGCCAGCGCGTGCGTGCGGAGGTGACTGCTGCCGCCGCGCAGGCCGATGGCATGGCGCGCATGGATGAGAGCTTGCTCGATGAGGTCAATTGTCTGGTCGAATGGCCGCGCGCGATCTTGTGCGGCTTCGAGCCAGAGTTTTTGCAAGTACCGCACGAAGCGTTGATCTCGACGATGCAGGCCAACCAGAAGTTCTTCCCGGTGCTCGATGCGCAGCATCGGATGAGCCATCGTTTCGTCGGCGTCGCCAACATCGACAGCGCCGACCCCGCGCAGATCCGCAAGGGCTACGAGCGGGTGATCCGGCCGCGTTTCGCCGATGCGAAGTTCTTTTACGACGAAGACATCAAGCAAGGGCTGGAATCGATGCGCGCTGGTTTGGGCGCGGTGACTTATCAGCAAAAGCTCGGCAGCTATGCCGACAAGACTGCGCGGGTGGCGGCGCTGGCCGAGGCGATCGCGGTCGAGGTCGGCGTCGATCCGGCGCAGGCGCGCCGCGCCGCCGAACTGGCGAAAGCCGACCTGCTTTCGCGCATGGTCGGCGAGTTTCCCGAGTTGCAGGGCATCGCCGGACGCTGCTACGCCAGCGCCGCCGGCGAAACCGGCGATGTTGCCGATGCGATCGACCATGCGTACATGCCGCGCTTCGCCGGCGATGCCATCGCGCCGTCGAAGTTGGGCCAGGTGCTGGCGATCGCCGACAGGCTCGATACGCTGGCCGGCGGCTTCGCGGCGGGCCTCAAGCCAACCGGCAACAAGGATCCGTTCGCGCTGCGGCGCAACGCGCTGGGATTGGCGCGGACATTGATCGAAGGCGGCGCCGACTTTCATTTGCCATCTCTCCTAGTGAAGGCAATCGATAGAGCGAAGCGCGCTATCGGTGGCATGGTGTTAATCACCTCGCACCCGGGAGGTATCTGGGGACTTTCGTCGGTTGATTCGGATGCGGTGAGTCTTTACGACTTCATCCTCGACCGCCTGCGCGGCTATTACGCCGACCAGGGCTACGTCGCCGCGCCGTTCGACGCCGTCGCCGAAATGAAGCCCGCGTCCCTGACCGATTTCGACCGCCGTCTCAAGGCCATCGGCGAATTCGCCACGCTCGCCGAGGCACCCGCACTCGCAGCGGCGAACAAGCGCATCCGCAACATCCTGAAGAAGTCCGCTGACGCGATTCCAGCGACCATCGACGCGGCGCTGTTCGACAACGACGCCGAGCGCGCCCTGCACGCGGCGGTGGCATCGGCAATCGCCGATACCGATCCGTTGCTGGCACGGCGCGATTACGTCGGGGTGCTCACCCGCATGGCGCAGTTGCAGCCGGCGGTCGATGCCTTCTTCGATGGCGTGATGGTCAATGCCGACGATGCCCGCGTGCGCGGCAACCGGCTGGCGCTGCTGAAATTGCTCGCCGATCGCTTCGGCGCGGTGGCGCAGATCGCGCTGCTGGCCACCGGCTGAAGCGCGCCCGCCGACGGCTTTGCCGCACGGCAGCGTGCGCTGGCGTGGCGGACGTGGCACGATCGCGGCCTCGCTTACGGCACCGCGACGGGGTGCGCGATGGACGCGCAGGTGCGAACGGACGTCGCAGCGACGAACGCTCCGGTCGAAGCCGGCAAGCGGCACTATCGGGCGTTCATCAGCTACAGCCACCACGACGAACGCATCGTCCGCCGCCTGCAACGCGCGCTCGAAAGCTATCGCATCCCCTCGCGACTGCGGGGAACGCACGGCGAATTCGGGCCGTTGCCCGATCGTCTGGCGCCGATCTTCCGCGATCGCGACGAACTGGCCAGCGCCGGTGAGCTGGGGCCGCGCATCCAGCGCGCGCTGGCCGATTCGGAAGCGCTGATCGTGGTCTGTTCGCCGTCGGCCGCGGCTTCGCCGTGGGTCAACAGCGAAATCATCGAGTTCAAGCGCATGGGTCGCGGCGACCGCATCCTGGGGTTGATCGTCGACGGCGAGCCCGGCGATCCGCAACGCGAATGTTTCCCGCCCGCCCTGCGCTTCGAGCTCGATGCGTCCGGTGCCATCGGAATGCAGCCGGCCGAACCCTTGGCGGCGGATGCGCGAGCCGGTGGCGATGGCTGGTCGCTGGCGCGGTTGAAGCTGATCTCCGGGCTGCTCGGCATCGGCCTGGATACGCTGCGCCAGCGCGAAAGCGCGCGCCGACATCGGCGCATGTTGGCGATCACCGCGCTTGCCGTGGTGGTGATGCTGGTCACCAGCTTTCTCGCCGTGCAGGCGGTGCTGGCACGACGCGACGCCGAACGCCGCCAGAAGCAGGCCGAAGCGTTGGTCGGGTTCATGCTCGGCGACCTCAACGACAAGCTCTCCGAGGTGTCGCGGCTGGACATCCTCGAAGCGGTGGATGATCACGCGATGGCGTATTTCCAGTCGCTGCCGGTGGACGATGTCACCGATCAAAGCCTGGAACAGCGTGCCAAGGCGTACGTGAAGATCGGCAACGTGCGCAGCGCGCAAGGGCACCTGTCGCAGGCTCTGCGAGCCTATCAGGCAGCGGCGGCGCTGACCGGGCGGCTGGCCAGCGCGCAGCCGGCCGATGTCGGCCGCCAACTCGCGCACGCCGACAATCTGGCCTACATCGGCACCATGCGCTGGTATCAGGGCGACCTGGCATCGGCACAGACGGAATTCGAAGCCGCGCAGGCCGTGCTGAACCGGGCGCGCACGATCGCGCCGAACGATGCCGAAGTGACCTACCAGCTCGTCACCATCGACAACAACAATGGGCATGTACTGGAAGCGCGCGGACGTCTCGATGCGGCACGGGATCAATATCGTCGAATGCTCGATCTGAGCGCAGCGATGGTGGCGAACGATGCGCGCGATGTCAGCTGGAACAAGATGCTCGGGCTGGCGCACAACAACCTTGCCAAGATGGCGTTGCTCGACGGCCAACTGGACGTCGCGATCAGCGAATACCGCGCCGACGTCGCGATTCAGACGATGCTGGCGCAGCGCGATCCGCGGGACAACGCACAGGCCGAAGCGCCGCTGCTGGCGCAGGCGGCGCTGGGCCGCACGCTGGCCTTGGCCGGCGACCTGGCCGGCGGCATCGCGCAGTTGCGCCAGGCGCTGGCCGGTGTCGAACGACTGCACGGTCTGGATGCAGCCAACACCGGCTACAGCGAAGACGTTGCCATCTATGCGACGCAGCTCGCACGCCTGCTGCGTTTGCAGGGCGATGCGCAGGGCGCCGCCGAACGGGTGGCGCGCGCGCTGCCGATTCTGGCGACGTTGACGCAGCAAGATCCCGGCAACGCCGGCTGGAAGCGCGAACACGCCGAGGCGCTGGTCGAGCAGGCCGCGCAACTGCATGCCAGCGGACGCGATGACGAATCCCGCGCTGCTGCGCGTTCGGCGCTGGCCGCGCTCGAGCCGATGCTCGCCGCGCAACCGCATGACCGCGCCACCGTGCTGGCAACGGTGGCGGCGCGGCTGGCGGTGGCGGCAGCCAGCGCCGATCCGGCCGAGGCAGCACGCCTGCGCCAGCAGGCGTTGGCGACCGTGCAGGCGCAAGTCAGTGGCCTGCGCGATCCGCGCTTGCAGGCGTTGGCGGACGAAGCGCGCCAGCGTCCGCTGCCGACGGCGGGCTCACCCGAATGAACAATGCTTGCCGGCAGGCCGGCATCCTCGCTTCCGTCCGTGATCGTCAGCACGGCGGCACGCCTGCATCAGCGGCGCGAATCGATTCTGACGCCGTGCGAACCGGAGGCTCCAGATGACTTCCAGGAATCAGCCGCGACAATCAAGCAAGGCGAAAGCCACAAAGAGTGCCAATGCCGTCGCAGCCGGGAAGACGGTGACGGCGCCGAGGGTGCGCGCAAAAGCCGTCGCAGGCCCAAGTCCGCAACCGCCGCCGGTGCCCGCGCCGCCGGTCGTGCAGGTGGCGATCGTGGGCGATTACCTGATGGTGAGCAATCTCGTCGTGAACGGCCCGGGCACCATCGTCATCCGCTTCGATGCCAGCGCGGCAGGCGCAAGGTTTTTCGCCATTCAATCCGGTTCGCTGCGCGGGTTCGCATGGCAGAACGGCCCGACGCCAGGAAATTTCGGCCCGCCGAGTCTGAAGAAGACAAACACGGAAATTCACCTCGTCGATCATTTCCTCGACCTGGAAAAGCCGTGGTCTTTCCAGTTGGCGGCGTTCAAGGACGGCGTCGCCTACTGCACGCGCGGCGGTCCGATCATCATCAACAAGGCCGCATGATGTGCGTCGTTCCGGCCCGCACCGGCTCTGGCCCGATGTCGCGCTCGGCGAGGTTGCGCGCCGGCGTGAAGCCCGTCCCACCACCCTGACGCCCGAAGGAGCATGGCATGTACACACCCGACGACGATGAAGAACAAGACGACGGTGACGCCACCGATCGTCCGGTCGAGCCATTCGGCAAAGACTCCGATGCACCCGACACGCAGGCGAAAACGCAGAGCAAGACCGGTCCGATCATCATCAACAAGGACAAGTGACCGCCAACGCAGAAGGCCGCCCACGGGCGGCCTTCTGTCGATCCCGCCGCGAGCGCAGCCTCACATCGCCGCGATCAACGCATCGCCGAACTCGCTGCACTTGATCTCGGTGGCGCCGTCCATCAGGCGGGCGAAATCGTACGTCACCCGTTTGGCGCCGATGGCGCGATCCATCGCCCGGATGATGGCGTCGGCCGCTTCCGTCCAGCCCATGTAGCGCAGCATCATCTCGCCGGAAAGAATCAGCGAACCCGGATTGACCTTGTCCAGCCCGGCGTACTTGGGCGCGGTGCCGTGGGTGGCCTCGAACACCGCATGCCCGGTGACGTAGTTGATGTTCGCGCCCGGGGCAATGCCGATGCCGCCGACCTGCGCGGCCAGCGCGTCGGACAGGTAATCGCCGTTGAGGTTGAGCGTGGCCACCACCTGATACTCGGCCGGCCGCAGCAGGATCTGCTGCAAGAAGGCATCGGCGATCGCGTCCTTGATGACGATGCCGGCGCCGGGCTTGCCTTCCGGGATGATGTGCCAGGGCCCGCCGTCGAGCTCGACCGCGCCGAAGAACTCGCGCGCTACCTTGTAGCCGAAGTCGCGGAACGCGCCTTCGGAGAACTTCATGATGTTGCCCTTGTGCACCAGGGTGACCGATTTGCGCTTTTCGCGGATGGCGTACTCGATGGCGCTGTGCACCAGCCGCTCGGTGCCCAGGTACGACACCGGCTTGATACCCACGCCCACCTGCACTGGCAGGTGTCGATGTGGCAGGCCGATGCCTTCCAGCGCGGCATTCCACGCATCGTTCTTTGCCTGGGTGCCGAAGCGGATCTTGTCGAACGACTTCGGGAATTCCTTCTGGATGAAATCGAGCACCTTGCGCGCATCGTCGCTGCCCGCCTCGAACTCGATGCCGGCGTAGATGTCCTCGGTGTTCTCGCGGAAGATGGTCATGTCGACCTTGCCCGGATCCTTCACCGGCGACGGCACGCCGGCGAACCAGCGCACCGGACGCAGGCAGACGTACAGGTCGAGCAGCTGCCGCAGCGCCACGTTGAGCGAGCGGATGCCGCCGCCGACCGGCGTGGTCAGCGGCCCCTTGATCGACACCAGATAATCGCGGCAGGCGGCGACGGTTTCGTCGGGCAACCAGTTGCCGGTGGTCTCGAACGCCTTCTCGCCGGCCAGCACTTCCATCCACATCAGCTTGCGCGCGCCGCCGTAAGCTTTGGCGACGGCGGCATCGAGCACGCGCACCGAGGCGCGCCAGATGTCCGGCCCGGTCCCATCGCCTTCGATGAACGGGATGATCGGCCGGTCGGGGACGACCAGGCCGTGCGGATTCTTGCTGATGCGCTCGCCGCCGGCGGGCGGCACGGGGATGGCAGAGGTCATGGAAACTCCGGACGAGCCGCGCGGGCGCGCGGGCGAAGCCGCCATTGTCGCGGTTTGCGCGGCGGCGGGAAAGCGGCGGTGCGGCACGGCCGTGCCGACGCAGGCCCAGGCCACCGCACCTGTCGCAGCCCATGAGACTGGCCCGTGTTTTCATCCCCGCGTGCACCATGGAAGGGCCGCCGGCCCCGCCCGATCGCCACCGGCCATCGCGGCGGGCCGGCACTGCCCACGGACGGGCAACGCGGACTGGCTCGCGCGGCCCATGCCGCCGACGGCGCGAGCCTGACCACCCCGACGGCGGCAGCGGAGGATCCCATGGAATGGAGCAAAGTCCAGATGCTATTCCTGTCAGCGGTGTGTCAAGACGATTTGCCCGCACACCTGCAGCAACTGCCCGATCAGGACGATTTCTGGTTGCAACTGGAGGACACCCCGGAAGACCAGCTCACACCGCTGCAGATCGAAATGATCCAGGCGCTGGGCGCCGAAGTGCCGCCGCAGCGGCGCAGCAGCCCGGCGGACGGCAAGCGCCTGACCGGCAGCATCAGTCCACCCTACCCATACACCGACTGGAATGAGTATTGCCGGGCGAAGCTGGCCAGGATTCTGCAGCCGGATGAGCCGAAGGTGCGCTCCAGGAGGTAAGGGAGGGTGAAGATGGCGATGACGGGAATGTGGCGGGTCCGGACATGCGAAAAACCGTGCGCGGCAGATCGCACGCCGATGACGTGGTCGACCTGGCGTGGTCAACAGGGAATATCCATGTTTGTTGCAGGCGGCAAACCTGACGCAGGGACCCGGAAGAAGGCATGCTTTCGATGGTTCGACTGAATCACGTGGACATGGAGCGATCTCGCACATGACGTTCGACGAATTCTTTTCTCGCACGGCAGGCAGCCACGCAGGCTCGTTGATCGTTGCGCATGCGTGGCAATCGGAGCTGGCAAGCGACGCCTCGTTTCGCGATCGTCTGGTCCGCATCCCGACCGGCATGGGCAAGACTCTGGGCGTGATGGCGGCCTGGCTCTGGAATCGCATGGTGCGCTGCGATCCGGCATGGCCGCGACGCCTGCTGTGGTGCCTGCCCATGCGTGTGCTGGTGGAGCAAACCGAAGCGGAAATCCGCGCATCGCTGGACAGGCTGGGCCTGCTCCGGGACGGAAAGACCGACCACGCCGGAAAGGTGGGCGTGCATGTCCTGATGGGCGGTTCGGACGAAGGCGATTGGCGCTCGTACCCGAAATCACGGCGACCACGCGCGCCAGCAATGCCTCAACCGCATGACACTATCCGACCAACTCTGGCTGCGCCTGGACCGCGAAGCGCGCGGCCGTCGTCAGCGGCTGCCGGACACGTGACGTTCCCCTGCGGCTGAACAGCCCAAGGTCGGCGGCGTCGGCCTCGCCTCACCGTAGCCGACACCGTCATCCATTACGACCCGTGTTGAATCCCGCGGTGACGAACCGGACCACCGACCGCGCCCACCGCATCGGCCAGGACAAGCCCGTGTTCGTCTGCAAACTGATCTGCGCCGAGACCATCGAGGAAAAGATCCTGGCTATGAAGCAGCGCAAGGCCGGCCTGGAAAAGGCGGCGCTGAAAGGCGGGCGCAGCACGACGGTGAAGTTCAGCGCGGCGGATGTGGCGAGTTTGTTTGGGGATCTCGGGTAGGCGGTGCGCGATCGGCGGTCGCTGCACCATCCGCCACAGAGGAAGCGACGGCGGTCCCCTGCAAAAACGGCCGCGTGACTTTTGGAAGGACATGCGCCGTCGCCGCGTATGCGGGAAAGCGGGAATGCGCCGATGATCGAAGCGCCATCGGATAGTGGGCTTGGGGATCGGGCTGTCTCATGTTTTGAGACGGGGATGGTCATACTAGGGAAACTTCCGATAGGTGGTACGCCGATCCGTGCCGTCTGAACGGTGACCGTGCTCCGACTGCTTGAGCGGAGGAAGCAGTGCATGCAGAATCGTCCGAATGATGGAAAGCCGGGCAATCCAGAAGTGGCGGGCGCTGACACCGGAAGCGCAGCGTCGTCTGCGCCTGCTGGCGATCCCGGACAAAGTGGCCCGCAGCATGGCCTTCGAGGGCGAGCCGGTGAGCAAGGTCTGGGTGGAAGCGCAACGCAGCCGCCTGTTGCCGCTACTCGCTACATCGAAACCACCCAAGGCCGTCTGAGCTATGGGCAACTGGCCCCGTTGCTGGCGGAACGGGTTGCCTCGGTCGAAGCGCGAATCGCCGATGCTGCTTACGCAGGGGAATTGCTCGACGAGTTCCTGATCCAGAAGCTGCACGGCGACATGGCTGCCGACCTGATTCCGGGAATCGGCGGTCATTGGCGACGCAAGGACGTGATCGTTGGCCAGCACGAACCGCCGTCGCATAGCCGTGTTCCAGAGTTGATGCGCGAATACGCCCGCGACCTGAACGCGCGTATCGCATCGTGCGCCAACGGCTACGAACGCCTGCTCGAAACTCTGGCCTTCGCCGAAGGTCGCCTGCTTTCCATCCATCCGTTCGAGGATTTCAATGGACGCGCAACGCGCGTTTTCCTCGCAGACTTGCTGCGCCGGTTGAACCTGCCGGCCATCGATCCCACGCCCGATTCCGGCCCGCCCACCCGCCGCTATCTGGCCGCTCTGGCGCAAGCCGACCGATTCAACTGGAAGCCGCTCATGGAAATCTGGCGAGAACGATTCGATGCCCGCGAGTATTTCGAGGAGGCGTTCAAGACGTTGACGGGCCACGCGCCCATGCGCTGGCAAACGCGCCTGTTCCTGCATCACTTCGTAGTGGGCGAGTTGCCGTCCGCCGTCAGCATTCCGACTGGCCTGGGCAAGACGGCGGTCATGGCGATCTGGCTCATCGCGCTGGCGTGGCAGATGCGCGCCGGCGCGGCGCTCACCTTGCCGCGACGGCTGGCATATGTCGTGGATCGGCGTGCGGTGGTTGACCAGGCCACGACGTTCGCCAATGAACTGCGGAAGAATCTTCAGAAGCCGGAAGCCACCGAGCTGCGCCGGGCGTTGCGATTGAACGGCGAGAGCTTGCCGATCTCCACCCTGCGCGGCCAGTTCGCGGACAACCGCGAATGGCTGCAAGACCCGTCCAGGCCCGCCATCATCGTCGGCACGGTGGACATGATCGGCTCGCGCCTGCTGTTCGAGGGTTACGGTGTCAGCCGCAAGATGCGCCCTTTCCACGCCGGGTTGCTGGGTGCGGATGCGCTGGTGCTGCTTGATGAAGCCCATCTGGTTCCGCCGTTCGAGGCGCTGCTGGCGGACATCGCGGAGGATGCCGATCACCGCTACGGATCGAACGATGCGGGCTTGGCGGCACTGGTTCCCAAATTCCGCTTGCTGCCACTTTCGGCCACGGGGCGCAGGCAGACGGCGCAACCGTTTGCGCTGGAAGCCGACGACTTCGACGAAGTCAGGGAGCCTGTGGCGCATCAACGGCTGTATGCCAGAAAGCGATTGGTGTTGCACGAAGCCGGGGGCAAGAAACTTGAAGAAACCTTGGCGGAACGTGCGTGGGCGTTGGCGAACACTGAAAGCGGCGAACTGAAACCGGTGCGCGTCATCGTCTATTGCAATTCGCGCGAAGTAGCGAAGTCCGTCGGTGAGGCGCTGGACAAGAAAGCCAAGGGCACGCCCGCCGCCGGCAGGACGGAGCTTTTCGTCGGCGCGCGGCGGGTGAAGGAACGCGCAGATGCCGAAGATCGCTTGAAGACGCTTGGATTTCTGGCGGGCAATGACGAGGAACGGGCGCTGCCGTCGTTCCTGGTGGCGACTTCGGCGGGCGAAGTCGGCGTGGACCTGGATGCCGACCACATGGTCTGCGATCTCGTGGCGTGGGAGCGGATGGTGCAACGCTTCGGACGTGTGAACCGGCGCGGCGGTAAAGGCAAAGACGGCAACGACAGACAGGCCGAAATCGTTGTTCTGCTCGAATCTGCGCCACTTCCCAAAAAGGCGGTGCAAGACGCGCTCGATAAGGAAGAAACGCAACGCAACGAAAAAGACAAGAAGGTCATCGCAGCTCATATCAAGGCTGTTGAGGAACTTCAAGCGGAGCAGAAACGTTTTCGTGCCCCTTTTGGCGAAGCTCTGAAAGCAGCAGAAGTCGACAGCTTCGATGTCAGCCCCGAAGCCTTGCGTCAACTCAGCGAAAGCATCCGCAAGGACGAAAACCTCGCCAAGTGCATCACCGAAGCCACTTCCCCCGCGCCGCTGCGCCCCGCGCTCAACCGCGCGCTCGTGGATGCCTGGGCCATGACCTCGTTGCCCGAACACACCGGTCGCCCCGAGGTCGCGCCGTGGCTGCGCGGCTGGGTGGATGAACTTCCGCAAACGACGGTCGTATGGCGCAAGCATCTTCCGGTTCGAGACAAAGACCAAGTACAGCCACGCAAGAAGGAAATTGAAGACTTCTTCGAAGCTGCGCCGCTGCACGTCAGCGAAATGTTGGATACCGAAAGTTATCGTGTTTTTGATTGGCTCAAGAAACGCGCCTCGAAGCTGGATAGGATCGCCGACGACAAGAAGCTGCTGAAAAACGATGATGTGGTTGCGATACTCCTGAAGTCCGACGGAGATTGGGTTCGCTCCATCAAACTGTGGGAACTACTCGGCGAAAGTGAGGACAAGAAGAAGCGGCTGGAAGGCATCGAGCGCGACATCAAAGGCAAAACCTTGGTCATGGATGCCCGTTTCGGCGGCTTGTGCGATGGCCTGCTGAACGGCGATTCCGGCGACGCGCAGCCAACCGCGGATGACGGCAGCATGTGGATATCACCCATAAACGGCAAGCCCGTCATCCGCTTCCGCATTCTTGAACAAGGCGACGACAACGACGAGACCGCAGCAAAGGAATGGCGTGAAAATCTACGCTTTGATGTGCAGCGCAACGGGGACGACGAAGCCACCCGCTGGCTCTCCATCCAGAAATGGCGCGACACCTCGAACACCGAAGACGACCGCGCCGAAGGGCGGCCGCAATCGCTGGTCGAACATCAGTATTGGACCGCCAAGCGAGCATTGAGACTTGCGAAATGCCTTGGTCTCCCGAGGTCATACCGCAGCATGCTCGCCGTCGCCGCACGCCTGCACGATGAAGGCAAGAGGGCTCAACGCTGGCAACGCGCATTCCGCGCAGAGCGCCACGCGAACAAGTTCGGCAAAGAGCCGCTTGCAAAGACGCTCGGCCCCATCAATCAAGCCGTGTTGAATGGATATCGGCACGAGTTCGGCTCCCTGCCTTATGCCAAAGACGATGCCGTATTCCAGAAGCTGCCGCCCGAACTGCAAGACCTCACCTTGCATCTGATCGCCGCGCACCACGGCAACGCACGGCCGCTGATTGCAACCAGCGGCTGCGACGACCTGCCACCCTCCGTGCTGGACGAACGCGCCCGCGACGTGGCCCTGCGCTTTGCGCACCTGCAAAAGCGCTGGGGGCCGTGGGGTCTGGCGTGGTGGGAGGCGCTGCTTCGCGCCGCCGACGTGCAGGCGTCCCGCGCGAACGACGAAAGGGAGGATGCGTGATGGCCGAATCGAAGATACCCGTGGACTTGTTCAATCCGGGTCAGGTGTTCGCCTGTCTTGGATTCATGGAACTGGCCGATGTACTGCTGGGCGATGCAGAGGCGGGGTTTGATTGGAGCGACAAGGCACAGGCCAAGTTTCATTTGTGTGCCGCCGGGCAGAAAAATCCGTTTGAGGCTGCATTGGACTTCCTCAAAGCTGCAACGGTGAAACCTGTACGGCCAGCAGGAGTTGATGGCCCGTGGCCGCAAGATGCCATTGAAACAGGGGAGTTTCCTGCGCCTCGGTCTGAACTTCTTGATTCCATTGGAAAAAAACTCACGGCATGCGCATTGCCGATTTTCCTGGAGGACAAGGAGCGAAATTTCAATGTCTCAAACTGGCTGGAAGGCGACAAGCGCAAAGCGCTAAAGCTATTTGCAGGCAAGCAAGTGGCTGCGAAACTGATGATGAATGTGTTGTATGGGGATTCCACGAAGAAGGGAACCATCGGCGTGCGACAACTTACCCCTACGCCGGACAACCCTTTCGAAGCCGGCCCTGTCGGTGGTCGTTTTGGATTCGACTCGCGCGGCGCTTGGGACGCAATAAATACAGGTTCGTCGCTTGATGAGCAAGGTGCAACGCTTCTTGTTTCACCAGCGGTCGAGGCGCTGGCGGTCATCGGTCTTGAACATACTCGTCCGGAGTTCCTTTCGACGTACGAGATCCGCTATGCGGTATGGCAGGGCAGGATTCCTACCAGTTTGGTAAGAGCTGTATTCACTCAACCACGTGGCCTTGTGCCGCGCGGCCACTACCGTTGCTTTCGCGCGCACTTGGGCGACGATAAGCAATACAAGAAATGTTTTCCGGCCAAAGAGGAGCTATCTAAATGAACCCCAATGAAGCTACTAAACAAGTTGTTTTTGATGATTGTCTCAAAGCAGACGGCCCCGTCGCCCTGCACTTGAAGCAGAAACTTCTTCCCGTGGAAGGCGAAGGCGGCGTGATCTTCCCGCCCACTTATGCCGACATCGGCTACAACATCGATACACTGTCGGACGGAACCAAGGTAGCCACCATTGACAGCGTGGGTTCGCAGAACAATCGAACCGAACCGTTGTTCAAATCCACCGGAAAAAGCGAAAAAGGCGAAGAACTGAACAAGCTTGCCGCATTGGTACCACAAATCGAAATCATCCTGAACGTCACGGAAGGCGGTGAGAAATACCAAAGACGGCAGTCGCTTCTGGACTTGGCACACCGAAGCGCCGATGCAGTGGTAAAGGCAACTCCGTCTTTGGCAAAACACATTGGTTTGGCATTTGAAGCATTGAATCGCCACGGGAATGCCGGGTTCTTGTGCGCGATCGCTCCTACTTCGCTCTTGTTCGGCGTCTGGGATTCTCGTGCTGGCACCGGGGAGAAGCGACCGAGACTTATCCGATCAATCATCCGCGCATGGGATGTCGATGTTCTTCACGCCGCCGCGCAGTTCAATTCGGTGTGGAAGGATCTCAGCGAAGACCAACAAAAAGAGATCAAGGAAGAGGAAAAGAAAAAAGGGAAAGTGGAACGCTCTGTTGCCGGGCTTGCAGACGCGCCCGCAACATTTCGTACAGACAAGGTGGCACAGTTCATTGGCGGCAAGCCGAACCCTGAGGCGCGTGTGCTCGGAGGCGTGTTGACAAAAGGGCCGATAGTGCGGGATGTCACGATCAATCTCGTCGCTCTGCGCGCATTACGCGGTAAAGACGATGAGGAAACGAAGCAGATTCAGAAATATTTACTTGGCCTTGCATTGCTTGCCGCCACAACCGAGCTTGAGTTGTCCCTACGTGAAGGTTGTTTGCTCCGATACGCTGATGAAACAGACGAATGGAGGCAGGTTCCGCGTCGCGGTGAGCCGAGTCCGATCAAGAATTTTCCGAGCCACGCCGATCTTCTGGAATTTGCAATGGATGCTGCTCAACCATTCAAGCAGAAATGGCCGAAGGATGAGAGTGGCAAAGCGCTTCCTCTGGAGCACAAGTTCGATTTGGCCGCCGCCAAGAAACTGCTTGCGAAGAAGGGTGAGGAAGCCCCTACGTCATGACGCACACTCTGGTCATCTCCGTTCGCTTCCACGAAGGGCGCTATCACGGGGCGGGCGACTGGCCGCCATCGCCAGCGCGGCTGTTTCAGGCGTTAGTAGCGGCTACGGCCAATCCCGTTGCAGATCACGCAAATGACGCTTTGGAATGGCTGGAGAAATTGGATGACGCGCCGACCCTTGCCGCACCCGCATCGCGCACCGGACAACACATCGCTCTGTTCGTACCCAACAACGACCTGGATGCCAAAGGTGGCGACATCCGGCGTATCGCCGAAATACGCAGCGCGACCAAGCACATCCGTCCCCGATTGTTCGATGCGTCCGTGCCTCTGCTTTATGTCTGGCGCTTCGATGGTGATGACGCGCCAGCAAGGAAGATATGCGAAATCGCCGAAGGTCTTTACCAGTTGGGCCGTGGCGTGGACATGGCTTGGGCCGTGGGCGAAGTGCTGGATGAAGCTGCCGCTGATGAACGGCTGGAGCAGTATCCGGGCGTGGTCTATCGCCCATCATCCGGCGGCGATGGTGTGAAGCTGGATTGCCCGCAAGAGGGTTCGCTCGATAGTTTGATAGATCGTCACAATGCCGGCGCAAAGCGTTTTGAGCGTGTCGGGAATCAAACCCGATTCACCAACGCGCCCAGAACGCGTTTCCGCTTGATGGCCTACAACAGTCCTTCAAGCAAACTGCTGTTTGATCTGCGGCGCACGACGGAAACCCATGCGCCATTTGCTCCCTGGCCTTTGAAGGGCGCGGCTGAACTGGTGAAAATCGTTCGCGATCACGCTGCACAGCGGCTTTGCACTGCGTTACCCGAAAGGAAAAGTGAAATCGAGCGCGTCTTCATCGGCCGCGATGCCAAGGAGGCGGACAAGACGCTGCGACTACGCATCATCCCGTTGCCTTCCATCGGCTTTCATTACGCCGATAGAGGCATCCGCCGTGTACTGGTCGATGTGCCCCCGGATTGCCCGATTCAGACCAGAGACGTTGCATGGGCGTTTTCGGGGCTGGAAGTTGAAGCACCCGGCATCGATGAGGCTACCGGCGAGATTCTTTCTTCGCCCGTGCAATTGGTGACGGCAGATGACAACTCGATGTTGGGGCACTACGGCATGGGAGAAAACGGTGTGTCATCGCGCCTGTGGCGCAGTGTGACGCCGTTGGCCTTGCCGAACGCCACGCGCCGTCGCATTGATCCGACCAGGCAGCATGAGCAAGCGAAGAATGGCGACGAGCGTCAATCCGAAAATCGCAAGGCCATGCACGAGGTCGCGCAGGCGCTGCGCCATGCCGGGCTACGCCACCGCATCGCCAACATGCGCGTGCAGCGCGAACCGTTCGAGGCCAAGGGCGGGCGTGCCGAGACGTTCGCTGAAGGAACACGCTTTTCCAAGCACCAGCTTTGGCATGTCGAAATCGAATTTGCCGGGCCCGTGAGCGGCCCTATCGTGCTGGGCAGCGGACGCTATTGCGGTCTGGGATTGATGGTGCCCTCACGGCGAGTGGAAGGGGTATTGGCGTTTTCCATCGTGGATGGTTTGGCGGACGGTGCCGAACCGCTTGAGCTTGCGAGCGCTCTGCGTCGCGCTGTCATGGCGCGGGTGCAGGCGCAATTGGGGCGCATGGAAAAACTGGACTTGTTCTTCACCGGTCATGAGGACGCGGGCGAGCCAGCCCGCAGGGGCCATCACGCCCATCTCGCTTTCGTGCCGGATCTGGAGCGGCGCCGCCTGCTCGTCATCGCGCCGCACATCATCGAACATCGTGAACCTTCCACGGACGAGCGCGATCATTTGGGCACCCTGGGAAAAGCGCTCGCGGATTTCGTCGAATTGCGGGCCGGTTCATCCGGGCGATTGCGACTGATGCGGCAAGAAATCGACTTCGACCACGACCCCCTGTTTGCGACATCGGCACGCTGGATTGCGCAAACGCCTTACACCGCGACGCGGCACGCCAGGAAAAACGGAAGCAACACGCTGCATCACGATGTGATCACGGAGACGCAAAGGCGGGGGCTGCCAATGCCCGCTGCCGTGAATCGGCTACGCAACGGTGCGGGCCTGGAGTTGGGTTTCAAGGTTGCGGTTCCCGGCCCCGTCCTGTTGGGCCGGACGCTGCATTTGGGTGGGGGCTTGTTCACCTGCGAGGCAGGGGCAAGCCATCGCGCATGAAATCCTCCGGGTCATGAACCACATCCAGTTTGCCGGCGTGGTCGAGTTCTGCACCACCTGTGCGCCGTCGCGTTGCAGGCCGTCTGCCCGGCCGCCTTTCGACCCGGCAAAAGCTGATTTCAACTGAATAGCCAAGGCGCACCTGCGCGAATGCACGTCAGCCTTTTTTCAACAACCTTCCCGGATCACACCGCATACGGCACCCTCACGCCGATCACCTCGCCGTCGCGGAAATCCCTCGTGTTGCGCGTCACCAGCACCAGCCCGTGCTGTTGCGCCACGGCCGCCTGCAGGGCATCGGGCAACTTCCAGCGTTCGCTGCGCCGCAGGCGGGCGGCGAGATCGCCGATTTCGACGGTAATCGGCAGAGCCGGGAACAGGTCGAGCAGGTCGGCCACCACGGCGGCTTGTTCGTCGTCGAGGCCGGCCAGCACTTCGGCGCGGGTGATGACGGAGATCGCACAGCTTTTGGCGTAATCGCCGAGAAAACGAGTCGCGGCTTCGATGCCGTTGAGGTGATCGATGAGGATCACCGAGTCGAGCAGGTATTTCAGTCGTGCGGCCATTCGTCGCGCAACCGCTGCTGCCAGGCCAGGCCGTCGCCCCGGCGCCAGAGCCCGGCCGTGGTCGCGAGGGCATCGGCGATCTGCGGCATGCGCCGGCTTTCCTCGCGCAGCCGGTAGCCACGCACGGCCTGGCGCACCAGCTCGGTCATCGGCAGCTTGCGCCGACGGGCCTCGCGGTCCAGCCATGCCTTGTCGGCGTCGTCGAGGGAGATCAGGGTCTTGGGCATCGCTGCAGGATATCACATCTCGTGTTGCAAGATATCGTGACCGCCAGCGCGCGACCGTGGATCGTTTTCGCAAGGCGGGCGCCGGGCGACTTGGCGCGAACGCGCAAACGGCGGAGGATGATCGCGCATGCCCGATCCGGTCTCTGCCGGTCCCTCATCGCCACGGAAGGCCCTCGTCGGAGGCCATCCCCATGGAGCCCAGACAAGGCGACCTGGAACTGCCCTTCCCCGAGCTCGGCGACGACCAGCCGCCGATCCCGGTGCGCATGCTCAACGAGCATGTCTATTGTCCGCGCCTGGCCTATCTGGAGTGGGTGCAGGGCGAATGGGCCGATTCGGCCGATACCGTCGAGGGGCGCTGGCGGCACCGGCGCGTGGACAAGCCTTCCGGCGACTTGCCCAAACCGGCGCTGGATGCCAAGCCCGATGCCGACGAGGAAGACCGGCCGCAGATCCACGCCCGCTCGATCACGCTGTCGTCCAACAAGCTCGGCCTGATCGCCAAACTCGACCTCGTCGAAGGCGAAGGCATGACGGTGACGCCGGTGGACTACAAACGCGGCAAACGCCCGCATGTTGCCGGTGGCGTGTACGACCCCGAGCGCGTGCAGCTGTGCGCGCAGGGGTTGCTGCTGCGCGAGCATGGCTACGATTGCGACGAGGGTGCGATCTACTTCGTCGAGAGCCGCGAGCGTGTGCGCGTGCCGTTCGACGACGACCTGCTCGCGCTCACCCGCCGCGCCATCCACGAACTGCGCGCCACCGCCGGCGGTGGCCGGATTCCGCCGCCGCTGGTGGACAGCCCGAAGTGCCCGCGCTGCTCGCTGGTGACCATCTGCCTGCCCGACGAAGTGCACAGCCTGCACGCGCCCGACATTCCGCCGCGGCCGCTGGCCGTGCCCTGGCACGAAGCGCTGCCGCTGTACGTGCAGCAGTTCAACGCCAAACTGGCGAAGAAAGGCGACATGCTCGAAGTGAGCAAGGACGACAAGGTGCTGGCCACCGCGCGCATCGCCGAGGTGTCGCAGGTGGTGCTGATGGGCAACATCTACGTCACCACGCCCTGCCTGCAAGCCTTGATGGAGCGGCAGATCCCGATCACCTGGCACAGCTATGGCGGCTGGTTCCACGGCCACAGCCTCGGCCACGGCCACAAGAATGTCGAACTGCGCACCGCGCAGTACCGCGCCAGCTTCGACGAGGCGCGCTGCCTGCGCATCGCCCGCGGCCTGGTGGCAGCCAAGATCGCCAACAGCCGCACCCTGCTGCGCCGAAACTGGAAGCCCGAAGAGAAACCCGAACGCACCCTGCTCGATCTGAAGAAGATGATCGAGCAGGCCCGCCGTTGCGAGTCGCTCGAATCGCTGCTGGGCGTCGAAGGCCAGGCCGCGGCGATCTATTTCGCCAATTTCCGCGAACTGATCCGCCGCAGCGACGATGCCAACTTTGCCTTCGACTTCACCACCCGCAACCGCCGGCCGCCCACCGACCCGGTCAACGCCATGCTTTCGCTGGCCTACAGCGTGCTCGCCCGCAGCCTCACCGTGACCTTGCAGGCAGTCGGTTTCGACCCGTTCCGCGGTTTCTATCACCAGCCGCGCTACGGCCGGCCGGCGCTGGCGCTGGATCTGATGGAACCATTCCGCCCGTTGCTGGCCGATTCATGCGTGATCCAGGCGATCAACAACGGCGAAGTCCACCCGAGCGACTTCGTGAGCGTGGCCGGCAGCGTCAACCTGCACCCCGACGGGCGCAAGCGCTTCATCGCCGGCTTCGAACGCCGGCTCGATCAGGAAGTCACCCACCCGCTGTTCGGCTATCGCCTCTCGTATCGCCGGCTGCTGGAATTGCAATGCCGCTTGTTCGGTCGTCATCTGCTCGGCGAATTGCCCGAATACCCCAACTTCACCACCCGCTGATTCTCACCCCGGGAGACAGGCATGGACGAACATCTGTATCTGGTCACTTACGACATCCGCGACGACAAGCGCTGGCGGCGCGTGTTCCGGCTGATGAAGGGTTTTGGCGAATGGCTGCAGCTGTCGGTGTTCCAGTGCCGTCTGAGCCGGCGCCGCCATGCCGAGCTGATCGCCCTGCTCGATGGCATCATCAAGCATGGCGAGGACGCCTTGCTGGTGATCGACCTGGGCCCGGCGGACATGGTCAAGCCCAGGGTGGTGAGCCTGGGCGATCGTTTCGAGCCGGTGCAGCGGCAAGCGATCGTCGTCTGAGTGATGATTCTCGCCGATGCCGCGCGAGCGCTGCGCTGCGACGTCCAGCCCCGGCAGCGCTCGCAGCCGAGAGTTCCTTGACAATCAATGACCTGTGCGCGCCTGTTGCCAGCGCACGCGAACCGTTGCACGATGTCCAAGCGCTGGCATGGACAGCGCTCGCAAGACCGGCACCACACGCAAGCCGATCAAGGGTTTGGCGATGGGCTGTATTCCGCGGCAAATTTGCCGCGGCCTCATTGAAGCTGGATGTTGCCGAAGACAGGCACGATTGGGATGTACGTATTCCGCGGCAAATTTGCCGCGGCCTCATTGAAGCAAAAGGGCCGTGCTTGAGGAAGCGCAGACGATCAGCGGTATTCCGCGGCAAATTTGCCGCGGCCTCATTGAAGCAGAAGGTCGCTGCGCAGTCGTTCCGGGAGGGTTACGGGTATTCCGCGGCAAATTTGCCGCGGCCTCATTGAAGCTTACACTCCCGTATAGCGAACAGCGAAGCCGAACGTGGTATTCCGCGGCAAATTTGCCGCGGCCTCATTGAAGCAGCTTGACGAACCGTCCGACGACCTCCGCCAAGTCCAGGTATTCCGCGGCAAATTTGCCGCGGCCTCATTGAAGCTCCAGCCACGCCTTCACCTCGTTGCAGTCATCCCAGGTATTCCGCGGCAAATTTGCCGCGGCCTCATTGAAGCAGAGGCAGAACGCTGGGCTCATACCCCGGAGGTCGACGTATTCCGCGGCAAATTTGCCGCGGCCTCATTGAAGCGTGCCGCTGATGAACTTCGCGTGCGACAGGGTCGTATTCCGCGGCAAATTTGCCGCGGCCTCATTGAAGCCAGGTGCCGCCGGGCTGGTACGGCTTCGTGCGCGCAGGTATTCCGCGGCAAATTTGCCGCGGCCTCATTGAAGCAAGATGCCATCGGCAAGGTCAGTGGCGCGATGGATGTATTCCGCGGCAAATTTGCCGCGGCCTCATTGAAGCTCAAAGCGATCGTGGACCCATTCTTCGTTCTTCAACTCGTATTCCGCGGCAAATTTGCCGCGGCCTCATTGAAGCTAGTCGAACGACAGCGTCGCGGCGATATGATCGACCACGTATTCCGCGGCAAATTTGCCGCGGCCTCATTGAAGCTTCGGACATGAAGTTCACGGCGCCGCGCAGGTGGTCGTATTCCGCGGCAAATTTGCCGCGGCCTCATTGAAGCTAGTCGAACGACAGCGTCGCGGCGATATGATCGACCACGTATTCCGCGGCAAATTTGCCGCGGCCTCATTGAAGCTTCGTCGGGGCCGGAAGTCTGGTTGATCGCTTCCCCGCTGGTATTCCGCGGCAAATTTGCCGCGGCCTCATTGAAGCTGATCTTCGCTCATCCATTCAGGCGCGTCGGCCAGTATTCCGCGGCAAATTTGCCGCGGCCTCATTGAAGCGCACCACCCGCCGTAGCGGTCCGAGCACTCGACGCGTATTCCGCGGCAAATTTGCCGCGGCCTCATTGAAGCATACCAAGGAGCTTCACGTGTCGATATGGCGATGGTTAGTATTCCGCGGCAAATTTGCCGCGGCCTCATTGAAGCGCACCACCCGCCGTAGCGGTCCGAGCACTCGACGCGTATTCCGCGGCAAATTTGCCGCGGCCTCATTGAAGCTTCGTAGGTGTTTCATGGCTATTCTCCGTGTTAAGGAAGGTCTGAATAAGTCTTGTCATCCCTGCGAAGGCAGGGATCCAGTGACTCTATGTTGTTGAAATAAAAGACACTGGATTCCCGCTTTCGCGGGAATGACGATCAAAAACAAAGTTGTTCAGACCTTCCTTAAGCGTATTCCGCGGCAAATTTGCCG
>JAFEFT010000024.1:0-59679 GCA_018240435.1 Pseudomonadota bacterium | reverse complement strand
TTGCCGCGGCCTCATTGAAGCGACGGCGTACAACTTGACCGTGATTTTTTTTCTGACGTATTCCGCGGCAAATTTGCCGCGGCCTCATTGAAGCGAGCCAGTCCAACCGGCATTTCCGCGGCTACATGGCCGCCTCATTGGCGCGCCCAGCGGCAGGGCGGAACGGGCGCGGCGCCGGTGCCGTGCTGCCGGGTGTGCCGCCTCAGGCAAGGCGCGTTCCCGATTCGGCAGGCGATGGCGTGGCCTGGGCGCCGTCGTCCCGGCCCGGCAGCCACAGTTCGGTGAAGGCGAAGCGGTCGTCGCGCAGCAGTGTCGGGCCGGGGCGCAGGACGAGCGGGGCGGTGAACATCGGGCCGGCGTGGACGCAGGTGTGGAACTCGCCGTTCTCGCCGCAGGGGTCGATGGTCGCTGGCAGCTCGGCGAGCAGGTCGGCGGCGAATTCGCGGCCGGCAAAACGGGCGTCGAGCTGCTGGGTGTCGACGCAGCACAGGCGGGCGCGCAGGCCGGCGGCCAGCATCTGCCGTGCCAGTGCGGCGGTGGCGTCGGCGTCGCCCCAGATCGGGAACAGTGGCTGCCAGCCCAGCCGTTGGCACAGTGTTTGCCGATAGGCGCGGATGTCGGCCAGGTACAGGTCGCCGAAGGCGATGTGCTGCACGCCGGGCCAGCGCGCGCGTGCGCTGGCGAGGGTGTCGGCGAAGGCGCTTTCATAGGCGGCGTTGTCGGCGCCGCGCGGCAGCCGTGATTCGATCAACGGCAGGCCGGCGGCGTTGGCCTGCGCGTGCAGGACGTTTCGGGAGATGCCGTGCATCGCCACCCGATCGTATTCGTCGGTGAGCGTGGTCAGCAGGGCGACGACGGTGAACCGGCGCTGCCGGCGCAGTTCGTGCAGCGCCCACGCCGAGTCCTTGCCGCCACTCCACGACAGCAGGGTCGGCACGGGCGCCGACGCGCCCTCACCGCGGGTTTGCGGCAGGCCGGTCACGCCGCGGCCGGCACGCTCAGGTCACGTCGCGCAGCTGCCAGCCGTTGCCGGCCAGCAGGCTCAGACGCTGGCGCAGCACCTGGCTGGGGATGGTGGTGTCCACTTCGAGGTCGACATGGGCTTCGTGCTGGATGCCCTTCACCCTTGCCGCCGGGTCGGTGGCGGCCATCGCCGCGGTGGCTTCGTCGGGATCGGCCAGGCGCGCCTTCCAGCGTTCGAACAGGCCGGTGCCGGTCAGCGCGGCTTGCAGTTGCTCGGCGAAGGCCTCGGCGCCGAGGGCGCTGAACGACAGCATCGGGTCGCCGCCGCGCGCCCTGGCGGGGTCGGGCAGGGTGATGTAGTAGCGCGGCATGGCAGCCTCCCTTGGCGATGGCACCGTCGGCGGTCGCCGGCAGCGACCATGCCCAGACTCTAACGGCAGCCGGCGATACCGGCAATGCGTGTGGGCCAGGTTTGGATCGCGATATCCTGCGCGAATACTCGCCGTCGCCTTCGCCCGCTGCCGCCATGACCGTTGCCACGCCACCGCTCGCCGCCGATCTGATCGCCTGCTGGCGGCTGGCCGGGCCGCGGCTGTGGTTCGCCCGCGACGATGGATTCGATGCGCAGTTGCGCGAGCGCTTCGGCGTCGCCCATCACCGTGCCGCCTGCGGCGAGTTCGACGACTGGATGGATGGCAGCGAGGGGGCGCTGGCCTTGCTGCTGCTGCTCGACCAGGTTCCGCGCAACATCTTTCGCGGCAGTGCCCATGCCTTCGCCTGCGACCCGCTGGCGCGCAAGCATGCACGCGCGGCATTCGCCGCCGGCCACGACCTGCGCATCGAGTTGCCGTTGCGCTTGTTCATGTACCTGCCGCTGGAGCACTCCGAAGACCTCGCCGATCAGGACGAGGCGGTGGCGCGCATCGCCGTCCTGGGCGATGCCCTGCTGCTCGACTACGCCCATCGCCATCGCGATGTCATCGCCCGTTTCGGGCGGTTTCCGCATCGCAATGCGGCGCTGGCGCGCGTCAACACGGCGGCCGAGCAGCAGTGGCTGGATGCCGGCGGCGGTTTTTGACGGCCGCGATGGCGCCTGTGGTACCCGCAGTCCGGTCAGCGCGCCAGCCCGTGCAGGTGCAGCCCGAGCCAGGCCAGGCCATAGGCGATCGCGATCTGCAGGACGAAGGCCAGCACGGTGATGCCGATGGCGCCGACCAGCGAGGATTCCAGCACCAGCGCATAGACCACGCACAGGGCGAGGAAGGACAGCGCCAGCCCGGCCAGGCTGGCGCCCATCCAGGCCAGCACGAACTGCGCGACGATGCCGCCACCGAACACCGCCAGCGCGCTCCACAGCAGCCCCGGCCGCCGGGCGTCGGCAAAGCGTGCCGCCAGCGACACCGGCAACACCGTCAATGCCAGCACCAGCGCCAGCGCGACGATCTCGCGGATGGCGTAGCCGCTGGCTTGCACATGGGGCAGGGTCATGCTGGCTCCGTTGGTGGACGCGGCCGGCTTCAGTAGACCGGCACCTTCGGATCGATTTCCTTCGCCCAGGCGTCGATGCCGCCGTCAACGGTGTAGACGTCATGGAAGCCGAGGCTGCGGAAGTGCTCGGCGGCGCGCCGGCTGGAACTGCCGTGGTGGCAGATGAAGGCGAGCGGCACGTCTTTCGGCAGCGCCTCCAGACGCGCGCGCGAGGCGTCGTCGAGCACTTCGTGCGGCTGCGGGAAGGCCGCCATCGCGCGGCCGGCGGCCGGGCGCACGTCGATCACGTCGATGGTGCCGGTGATGATGCGGTCGTGCAGCTGCTGCACGCTGATCGATTTCACCGGCGGGGCCGCGTTGGGATTGCGGATCGACAAGCCGGCGCCGCGCACATCCTCGACCCAGTCGACCGCGATGCCGTTGGCGCGCGGCGCGCTGACCGGGTCGAGGTGGATCTTCAGGCCGTCGGCGTCGGCGACGATCTCGCGGCCCGCCACCGGCTTGAGCTGGAACTGGGCATTGAACTGCGGATCGATCGCCAGGTGCAGGCCGACCCCGGCGGGCACGTCGGCCATCGCCTTGTCGATCTGCACCCGCGCCGCCGGGGTGACATGGATGGTCGGCGGCGTGCGGTCGGGCGCCGCCAGCCCCAGCAGCGTGTGCAGCTCGCCGCTGCCGAGCAGCTCCTCGATGATGTCGCTGCCGCCGACCAGCTCGCCGCGCACATAGAGCTGCGGGATCGTCGGCCAGCTGCCGTAGAGCTTGATGCCTTCGCGGATGTCGGCGTCTTCGAGCACGTCGACGCTGGCGTAGGACGGCAGCAGCGACGACAGGATGCCGGCGGCCTTGGCCGAGAAGCCGCAGCGCGGCGCGCTCGGCTGACCCTTCATGAACAAGACGACGGGATTGGCTTGCAGCAGGCTGTCGATGCGCTGGCGCAGGGCGGGATCGAGGGACATGGCAACACTCGCGCAGGGTGAAACGCGCATTGTAGCCTGCGCCCGCGCCGCCGATGCTCTGCCGCGTCGATCTGCCGCGTCGATCCGCCGCAACGTGGCCGTGCCGCTGGCGGCGGCGGGCATGGCAAGCGCCGCCGCCGCTCGTCGCCTGGATGCGGGTGGCCTTGGTGCCGGCAGCCCGAATCGAACGGGCGACCGCCTGATTACAAATCAGGTGCTCTACCTGCTGAGCTATGCCGGCATGGTTTCATTCTAGCGATCCACCCGCGCTGGCGCGAACGCGCCTGCGGCGAGGATCAGTGCAGCGACGGGCAGGGCGTGTCCTGGGCGGCGATACCGGGGAAATCGGTCAGGTGGGCATGCCAGTCGAAGTCCGGTGCGACGGTGATGTCCAGCCAGTACTGCTGCACCGGGCCGATCTTCGGGTCCAGGCGGGCGTCGAAGCCGAGCTTGCGCACGTCGTCGCGGCGTTTGGTGGCATTGCCCAGATCCTGGAACAGGCCCAGCGAAATGGTGTTCTGCTGGTCGCCGGTGGTGACCACGTAATAGTCGTTGATGCCCTTGGCAGCCAGTTGCCTGGCGGCCTCCAGCGCCGCATCGCGGCTGGCCAGGGCGGCGACGTAGACGCGGTAGCCGGTGGCGGCGGTGCCGGTGGCATCGCGCTGGCGGATGCGGCCGACCAGCGGGGCGAGGATGTCGGTGGCGCGGCGGACATCGGCCGGTGCCGCGAACGGGCCGACGGTCTGGCAGCGTGGCGTGGCCGCGTCGGGCACCGGCGCGGCCGCCATTTCGTCCGACGAACCCTTGCGCTGAACCTTTTCCGATTCGCTCAGCAGCACCAGCGTCGGCGTCCCGACGTCGGTGGTGGGTGCTGGCGACGATGGCGGAGCGGCGTGCAGCCCCCACCAGGCGAGGGCGCCGAGATTCATCACCAGCAACAACAGGACGAGGGCGCGCGGCAGCATCGGCGTAGTCTAGCAGGCTGTCGGGGATTGCCTTGGCGCCGCTTGCGGCGACGTCGAGCCCGGCACGAATCCCGTTTGGACGCACGGCCGGCGCGCCCGGAGTCTGGCGCAATCATCGCCCGAGTGACTCCGTGCCGGCCATCCGTGGCCGGCCTTCGCGGCGGAAAAACTCACCGCCGCTCAGCGCGCGTCGTCGAGGCGGAACACCACCGGCACCTGCCCGCGGGCCTGGATCGGCTTGCCGTCGCGCAGCGCCGGCGTGAACCGCCAGCCACGGACGATGGTGTCGCGCGCGGCCGCATCCAGCCGGCGATCACCGCTGCTGTGGACGATGCGCGCCCAGATCACGTGGCCGTCGACGTCGACCAGCAATTCGAGCACCACGGTGCCGCCGATGCCATCGATCAGCGCCTGCCGCGGATAGATCGGCGCCGGCGAGGCGATCGGCACCAGTGCCGTCTCCACCGGCGCGGCGTCATGGCCGCCGTCGGCCGGCATCGAAACCGGTGGCGTCGCCACGACCGGGATGGTCATCGGCGTGGTTTGCTGGCGGATCGCAACCGGCGGCAAGGCCACCGGCGTGACCGGCGCCGGCGTCGCGGCCGGCGCTGGCAGGTCGTGGCGGACCTGCACCACCGGCGGCGTCGGCGGCGGTGGCGGCGGTGCAACGAAACGCACCGGGATTACCCGCTCGTGCGCGGACGACGGCGTCGGCAGGTCGATCGGCCGCATCAGCAGGGCGAAAATCGCCACGTTGCCGAGGATGGCCGCGCAGATCGCGGCGATGCGCGCAGGGTCGGGGCGCGGCGAGGCGTGCGGCGAAAACAGGGCGCTGCGTACCATGATCCACCTCCTGTCGGTGCGGGTGAGTGCGGTAACGTCGAAGCTGTGCGAATGGGGTCGAACCGATCTTGCACCTGTCGCGCCGACATGACGCGCCGTTCGTCGGCAACCGTCGCGCCCGCGCCGCCGCCGCGATCGGTTACCCTCGCCGCATCGACACCTTCACCGATGCCACCGCGCCCATGGCGACCGAACACATCACCCATCACGGCCGTTGCCATTGCGATGCGGTTGCCTTCAGCGTGGATGCGCCGGCGGCGCTGGACGTGCTCGCGTGCAACTGCTCGATCTGCCGGATGACCGGCTATCTGCACCTGATCGTGCCGCGCTCGCGTTTTCGCCTGCTGCGCGGCGACGATGCCCTGATCGACTACCGCTTCGGCACCGGCACCGCCATCCATCGTTTTTGCCGGCACTGCGGCATCAAGGCGTTCTATGTGCCGCGCAGCCATCCCGACGGGATCGACGTCAACGTGCGTTGCCTCGACCCGGTGACGATCACGCAACTGCGGGTGGCCTCGTTCGACGACAACGACCGCGCGGCCGCCACCGCGGCCATCGCCCATCTGGCCGACGACGCGGCCTGACCCAGATGCCATGATCCTGCCGATTCCCTCGCTGTTGACCGAACACGCCGCGCAGGCGATGCGCGCCCGGCTGGAGGCGGCCAACGCGCCGTGGGTGGACGGTCGCGCCACCGCCGGCACGCGCGCGGCGCGCGCCAAGCAGAACCTGCAGATCGCCGAGGATTCGCCGCTTGCCCGCGAGCTGGGCCTGCAAGTGCTGGCGGCGCTGGAACGTCATCCGCTGGTGGCCTCGGCCGTGCTGCCCAGGATGGTCTACCCGCCGCTGTTCAATCGTTACGATGTCGGCATGCACTATGGCGATCATGTCGATGCCGCCTTGCGGCGACCGCCGGGCGCGCGCACGACGATCCGCACCGACGTCTCGGCGACCTTGTTCCTGTCGCCGCCCGAATCCTACGACGGCGGTGAACTGCTGATCGACGACGGCGGCCAGGCGCGTTCGCTCAAGCTGCCGGCCGGGCACATGGTGATCTACCCGGCGACCACCGTGCATCACGTCGCGCCGGTCACCCGCGGCACCCGGCTGGCCTGTTTTTTCTGGATGCAAAGCGCGGTGCGCGACGATGCCCGGCGCGATCTGTTGTTCCGCCTCGATCAGGCGATCCAGGCGCTGGATGCCCGGCACGCGGCCGATCCGGCGCTGGTCGCCCTGAGCGGGATCTACTACAACCTGCAACGGATGTGGGCCGAATTGTGAGAGGCGGCGAGTGTTTTCGCATTGACGGCCGGCCGCGGATGGCCGGCACTGGCGCAACCACGCGATGATCGCTCCGGATGCTGTGCCCACGGCGCCCGCCGGCGGGCGCGTAAAATCCGCGGCCATGTCGCCGTCCGCCAGCCGCCATCGCCTGTCCGTCGCCCCGATGATGGACTGGACCGAACGCCATTGCCGGTACTTCCATCGTCTGCTGGCTCCAAGCGCGCGGCTGTATACCGAAATGGTGCACGCGCAGGCGGTGCTGCACGGCGACCGTGAGCGGCTGCTGGATTTCGACGAAGCCGAGAAACCGCTGGCGCTGCAACTGGGCGGCAGCGAACCCGATGCGCTGGCGCAGGCGACGCGGATCGCGGTCGCGCGCGGTTACGACGAGGTCAACCTCAACGTCGGTTGCCCGTCCGATCGCGTCCAGGCCGGGCGCTTCGGCGCCTGCCTGATGCGCGAGCCGGCGCTGGTCGCCGACTGCGTGGCGGCGATGCGCGAGGCGGTGGCAGGCACGCCGGCGCTGGCGACGGTGAAGTGCCGGCTGGGTGTCGACGAAGTCGAGGACTATCCGACCTTTCGCCATTTCATCGACACCATCGCCGCGACCGGCTGCACGGTGTTCGCGGTGCACGCACGCAAGGCGTGGCTGCAAGGGCTCAGTCCGAAGGAAAACCGCGAGGTGCCGCCATTGCGTTACGACTGGGTCTACCAGCTCAAGCGCGAACGGCCTGAGCTGACCATCCTCATCAACGGCGGCATCGTCGCCGTCGATGCGGCGCTGGAACACCTGCACCACGTCGACGGGGTGATGCTCGGCCGCGTCGCCTACCACGAACCCTACGTGCTGCACCGGCTCGACAATGCGCTGGCCGGCCGGCAGGATGTTCCGCGCGCGCAGCTGTTGCGCCGCATGCAGCCCTATGTCGAACGCCATCTTGCCGCCGGTGTGGCGCTCAAGCACATCGTCCGCCATGTGCTTGGCCTGTTCCACGGCCAGCCCGGCGGGCGCGCGTTTCGGCAGATTCTCAGCGAGGGCGCGCATCGGCCCGGTGCCGACTGGGCGCTGGTCGAGCAGGCCATCGCGCAAACCCGCCCCGAACCACCGCCCGTATCGACGAATTGCCCATGATCACCCGCGACCTGCCCGCCTTCGCCCACGCCTTTCACGCCGCGCCGGCCGCTGCGCCGCCCTGCCCGAAGGCAGTGTTTCTGATCGCGCCGGAAGGCTTCGCGCTGGCCAGCGAATCGGCGTCCGACAACGTCTACATGGACTTGCAACGCCGCGTCGATGGCGAGCGCGCCCTGCGCCAGCACCGCGAGCTGCATCGCGCACTCGCCGCGACGATGCCGACGATCTGTTTCGCCGGCGATCCGGCCACGCCCGATGCTGTCTTCCCGAACAACGTTTTCGCGACCGTAGGGAGTGCAGAGCCGACCGCAGGGAGTGCGCAGCTGACCGCGCCGGGGCGGGTGCTGATCGCGCACATGCGCCATCCGGTTCGCCAGCGCGAGGCCGAACGCGCCGACATTCGCGAATTTTTCACCGCGACCCTCGGCTACGAACGGCACGACCTGCGCGGACAGCCGGGCGTCGGCGAGCTGACCGGCTCACTGGTGATCGACCGCGCCCGCCGGATCGGTTTTTGCGGCTTGTCCGAGCGCTGTGACGAGGCCGGCGCGGCGGCGATGCATGCGGCATTCGACCTGCGCGCGAGTTTGCTGTTCGATCTCGCGCCGGGCGAATACCACAGCAATGTCGTGCTCAGCGTGCTCGCCGGACGGGCGCTGTCGGTCTGCCCGGATGGCTTCGCCGATCCGGCGGTGGCGGCGGCGATCGCGGCGCTGTATCCGCATGCCGTCGTGCTCGACACCGACGAACGACGCGCCTTCGCCGGCAACTGCATCGCGCCGACGCCGGACAAGGTGTGGATGAGCCAGACCGCCGCCGCTGCCCTGCGCCCGGGCAGCCGCGCCGGCTTCGCGGCCGCTGGCTTCGCGGTGTGCGCGGTGGAACTGGACGAGATCGAGAAAGCCGGCGGCAGCCTGCGCTGCTGCGTCGGGGAGATCTACTGAGAAGCGGTGCGTCCATCAGCCTGCACAGGCTCCGGGCGGCCGCACGGCGACGCGAATTCCGTTACGATTGGGTTAAGGGGCAATTCATCGCCCGTTGCCGATGATGGCGACCCGCGCTGCAAGCTGAACGAAAACCGGCGCCGGCGCCGCCATTCATCACGGGATCATCACCCCGATGGCCTACTAGCCCCATGCCGCGCAACCTTCGCCATCGCCTTGCCCTGTTCGCCGTCGCGCTATGCGCGTTCGGCGCGCAGGGCGCGTGGGCGGGGCGGCACGGCGATGGCGGACGCGGCAACATGCCGCCGGCCGACGGCGGTGCCTACTACCAGCCGGCGATGGATCCGCGCAATGGTCCGGGCAACGATCCGGCCGGGCCTGGCGATGACGGCCTGCCGGCTTCGGTGCGCCGCATCCAGCGCCAGACCGGCGGTCAGGTGTTGCGCGCGCAGCCGTACGAGCGCGACGGGCGCGAGGTGTACCGCGTCAAGGTGCTCACGCCGCAGGGCCGGATTCGCGTCTACGAGGACGACCCGTCCACCCGCAACGCGCCGCCGCCGACTTACCCGCGGGCGCCGCAGGCACAATATCCGGCGCCGTATCAGGGGCCGCCGACCGATCGCGCGCCGGCCTATCCCGGCCGCGACGCGACCACGCCGGCGCCGCTGCCGCCGCGTTACCAGCGGCCGCCACGGGACGCCGAACCGAACGACCAGCGGCCGCCGTCGCGACCGCCGGCAGCGGCCTACCAACGCCCGCCACAACCGCAGTATCAGCCGCCGCCGGGCCGTCGCCGCGGCGGCTGACCCGGCAAACCTGCCTCCGCACACATCACGCAAGGAGCACCGATGCGCATCTTGTTGGTCGAGGACGAAGCCCCGTTGCGCGAAACCCTGGCCGCCCGCCTGAAGCGCGAAGGGTTCGCGGTGGACGCCGCCAGCGACGGTGAAGAAGGCCGCTACATGGGCCGCGAGGTGCCGTTCGACATGGCGATCATCGATCTGGGCCTGCCCAAGCTGTCGGGCATGGATCTGGTGCGCGATCTGCGCGAGCAACAGAAGAAGTTTCCGATCCTGATCCTGACCGCGCGCGCCAGCTGGCAGGACAAGGTCGAAGGCCTCAAGGCCGGCGCCGACGATTACCTCGTCAAACCCTTCCATGTCGAGGAACTGCTGGCGCGCATCAACGCCCTGATGCGGCGTGCCGCCGGCTGGAGCAAGCCGACCCTCGACTGCGGCCCGATCGTGCTCGATCTGGCCGCGCAGACGGTCAAGGTCGACGGCCACGGCGTCGATCTGACCAGTTACGAGTACAAGGTGCTCGAATACCTGATGCTGCACGCCGGCGAGCTGGTGTCCAAGGCCGATCTCACCGAGCACATCTATCAGCAGGATTTCGACCGCGACTCGAACGTGCTGGAGGTGTTCATCGGCCGCCTGCGCAAGAAGCTCGACCCGGACGGTGCGATCAAGCCGATCGAGACCGTGCGTGGCCGCGGCTACCGGTTCGCGATCGCGCGCAGCGAATGAGGCACCACGCCGGTGCGTTGGCGTCGGTGGCGGTGATCGTGCGAAGGTAGCCGGCGACGCCCGCCGCGATCGCCCGACTCTGCCCATGCCCGCCAACGCCACCATCGCCGGCCCGATCCCGCTCGCAGGCCCGGGTTGAGGTCATGGCCGAGCGTTCGCCCTCGCTGGAAATCCGCCAACTGCTCGCCGCCACCATCGGCCTGGTGGCCTTTCTCGGGCTGACCGGGTACGCCCTCGACCAGGCCTTCATCCAGACTGCCACCGACAACCTGCGCGAGCGCCTCAAGGGCTACGCCAGCGCCTACTACGCTGGTGGCGAGATCAGCCGCAAGCTGGAATTCCAGCCGCCCTACGTGCCGCCCGATCCGCGCTTCTCGCAGCCCGACAGTGGGCTGTATGCCGCCGCGGTGGGGCCGAAGGTCAGTTGGTCGTCGTCCTCCACGCTCGGCCGCCGGCTGCCGCTGGTGAGCGATCTGGCGGTCGGGCAGACGCGCATGGACGGGCCGCTGACCCTCGTCGATCGCGGCGAGCCCAACGAGCACGTCTACCGTTTCGCGATGAGCGTGGTGTGGGAGGACGGCAGCGGCAAGAACCGGCGCGAGGTGCCATTCGTCTTCAACGTGCTGGAAAGCACCGATGTCCTCGACCGCCAGGTGGGCGTGTTCCGCCGTGCGCTGTGGCGATATCTGGGCGCCGCCGGCGTGCTGTTGCTGATCATGCAGATCGTCGCCGTGCGCTGGAGCCTGCAACCGCTGCGGCGGATACAGCGCGAGTTGCAGCGCGTGCAGCGCGGCGGCGCCGAGCGCCTGACCGGGGCGCACCCGCGCGAACTGGCGCCATTGGCCGAGAGCATCAACGCCTTCGTGGTCAGCGAACGCGAGCACCTGGAGCGCTACCGCAACACGCTCTCGGATCTGGCGCACAGCCTGAAGACGCCGCTGGCGGTGCTGCGCACCGCGCTCGACGACGACCGCGGCGCTCGCGCCCTGCGCGAGGAGGTGCGCGCCCAGGTGCAGCGGATGAACGAGATCGTCTCCTACCAGCTCTCGCGCGGGGCCAGCACCGGCCATCGCCTGTTCGCCGCACCGCTGGAAATCCATTCCCGCGCCGAGGGCATCGTCACCAGCCTGGAAAAGGTCTATGCCGCCAAGGGCGTGCTGTGCGAGTTCGATCTGGACCCGGCCGCGCGCTTCCACGGCGATGCCGGCGATTTGATGGAACTGCTCGGCAACCTGCTGGAAAACGCCTTCAAGTGGGCGCGCACGCGGGTGTTGCTGACCACGCGCAACGAAGCGGCCCGCGCTGACCGTCGCCCCGGGCTGTGGCTGATCGTCGAGGACAACGGCCCGGGCATCCCCGCCGACCGCGTCGAGCACCTGCTGCAACGCGGCGTGCGCGGCGACGAGCGCGTGCAAGGCCACGGCATCGGCCTGTCGATCGTGCAGAACATCGTGCGCGCCTATCACGGCGAACTGGTGGTGGATGCCTCGGAAGAGCTGGGCGGGGCGCGCTTTTCCGTGCACTTCCCGCCGGGATTGTGAGGCCGGCCGCCGCCGCGATCGGCGATCGCCGGGCGCCGCCTTGCCGGATCAATGGTGGCGTGATCGAGCCAGTGCCGAGCTTCCGCGGCCGGCCTTCGCGGCTGGAAAGAACCGGCCTCTCAGCGGAACATGCCGGGCAGGAAGGCCTGCCAGCGCGGCGCATCGTGCGGCCGCAGATCCGACGAACCGCCACCGGAGCGCAGCAGCGACGGCGCCGTCGCAGCGCCGGCATCGACCTTGGTGGAGGTGGCCGCAGTCGCTGCCGACGGGGTATCGTTGCGACGGGAGGCAGCCGCGGTTTCGTCGTAGTGGGCGCAGACCGGCTTGCCGGTGATGGCCGGAGTCGCCGCGAACGCGTTGCTGCAAAAAAGCACGGACGGCAGCGCCAGAACCCACAGCATGACGAGATGACGCATGGTGTCCTCCTGTCGAATGGCGGCCGTTGGCGTGGCCCGGCGGGTGCCTGCGCAGCTCGCAGCGGGCGTGACGGACGGCTCCGGGGGTTGCGTTCCCCGGTCGGTCATCATAGCGCAATCGCGCCTTGCCTGCCGCGCCGGCGCGCGGGCGTCCTGCTACTCTCCGATCATGCCCGCACCGCCTTGCGCACGACGATGAACGATCGCGACCTGCTGCTGCGACTGGCACCGGGGCCGTGCAGCGGCAACGCACTGGCGCAGGCGGCCGGCCTGACCCGGGCGGCGGTGTGGAAGCGGATCGAACGCCTGCGCGAGCAGGGCGTGGCGATCCTCGCCGACCCCGGGCGCGGCTACCTGCTGCCGACCCCGCCGGATCTGCTCGACGCCACCGCGATCGCCGCCGCCGTGCCGGCCGTCGTGCGCGACGATCTGGCCGCGTGCGAGGTGGTCTGGGAAATCGATTCGACCAATGCCGAATTGTTGCGCCGCGGTGCCAGCGCCGGCGTGCAGGCCTTGCTGGCCGAACGCCAGAGCGCCGGGCGCGGTCGCCGTGGACGGCGCTGGGAGTCGCCACTGGCGGCGCACCTGTACCTGTCGCTGCAACGCCGCTTCGAGGGCGGCATCGCGGCGCTGGCGGGGCTGAGCATCGCCGTCGGGGTGGCGGCGGCCGAGGCGCTGCGCGGGCTGGGTTTTGCCCAGATCGGTTTGAAGTGGCCCAACGATCTGCTCGCGCAGGGCCGCAAACTCGGCGGCATCCTGATCGAATTCGGCGGCGAGGAAGGCGGTGTGGTGCGAGTGGTGATCGGCATCGGCATCAACGTGCGCATGCCGGCGGTCGCCGCCGCCGGCATCGACCAGCCGTGGATCGATCTGGCCGCGCTCGCGCCATCGCCGCCGTCGCGCAACGCCATCGCCGGCGCCGTGCTCGGCGCGCAACTGGCGGCGCTGCGCGAGTTTGCCGCAGGCGGGCTGACGCCCTTCCTGCCGCGCTGGCAGGCGCTCGACGCCTGTGCGGGCAAGCCCGTCGAGGTGCTCGCCGGCGATCGTCGCGAGGCCGGCATCGCGCTGGGCATCGACGCCAGCGGCGCCCTGCGGGTGCGTCACGGCGACGATGAACGCCGCTATCACAGCGCCGAAGTGAGCCTGCGCGCACGATGAATCGGCACAGCGATCCTGCGCGCGTCTGGTTGTTCGACCTGGGCAATTCGCGCCTGAAGTGGCGGCGTGCCGAGGCCATGTCCACAAGAGGTGCGCAGGCGCTGGCGCATGACGGAACACTCGACGAGGCGACGCTGGCGACGGTCTGCGCCGAAGTGGATGCCGGCGACTGCGCGTGGCTGGCGTCGGTCGCGTCGCCAGCGGTCACCGAGGCCTTGCTGGCGGCGCTGGCACGACGCGGCGCGATCGCGCGGCGCGCGACCACCCGCGCGGAACTGACCGGCGTGCGCATCGCCTATGCGCAGCCGCAGCGGCTGGGCGTGGATCGCTTTCTCGCACTGCTTGCGGCGCATGCGCGCGCGCCGCAGCCGTGGCTGGTGATTGGCGTCGGCACCGCGTTGACGATCGACCTGCTCGCGGCCGATGGCCATCACCTCGGCGGCTTGATCGCACCGTCGCCGACGTTGATGCGGCAGGCGCTGACCCAGCGCGCCGCGCATCTGCCGTCCGGCGGTGGCCGCATCGTCGATTTCGCGAGTGACACCGACGACGCGTTGGCCAGCGGCACCTTGCTGGCCGCGCGCGCCTTGATCGAGCGCAGCCGCCACGCCGCGCGCAAGCGGCTCGGTGTCGCGCCGCCGTTGCTGATCGCCGGCGGCGGCGGCGATGCGTTGCTCGCCGGCTGGCGCGTGCAGGCCACGCGCGCGCCCGATCTCGTCCTCGAAGGGCTGGCGCGCTACGCTGCTGCGCTTGCACCGGACGCGCCATGAACCCAGAAGCCCAGCCGCCGATTCGCGGCACCCTCGTCATCACCGTCGAAGCCGGTCGCGCACTGCGCTTCCAGCGTCGCCTGCCGCTGCGACGCGATCTGCTCGGTTGCTCGACGCCGTTCGCCGCCGGCGATGCGGTGTGGGTGACGATGCGTGGTGGCGACGGCGGCCAGCTCGTCGTTGCCCGCGCGATCAGCGCGATCGCCGCCACCGCCGCGCGTGCGCCGGCCGCGCCTGCCGACGAAGCTCAGCAGCCGCTGCTGCGCGAGCAGGGGCTGGACGTGCTTTGGTACGACCGCCGTTGAGGCGCGGGTTGGGCTCGACGCGCCGTCATACCGCCTGCAAATTCGCGTACGCCGTCACCAGCCACTTCATCCCGGCCTGTTCGAAGTTGACCTGCACGCGTGCGTGCGCGCCCGCGCCTTCGCTATCCATCACCACCCCGACGCCGAAGCTGGGATGGCGCACGCGCTGGCCAAGACGGATGCCGGCGAGCGCCGGGACGAGCGCCGCCGACGGTGCCGATGGACGTGCCTCGTAGCTGCGATTGCCGTTCCATGCCGGGCGACTGACCTGGATTTTCGGCCGCACCTCGCGCAGCAGCGCCGCCGGGATTTCGCGCAGGAAGCGCGACGGCTGGCCGTAATGATCCTGCCCGTGCAGGCGGCGTGCCTCGGCGTGGCTGACGACCAGTTGCTGGCGGGCGCGAGTGATGCCGACGTACGCCAGGCGGCGTTCTTCGGCGAGGCGATTGCCGTCCTCCAGCGAGCGGCTGGACGGGAACAGGCCTTCTTCCAGCCCGACCAGAAACACCAGCGGAAACTCCAGACCCTTGGCGCTGTGCAGGGTCATCATCTGCACCGCGTCGTCGTCGTCCTGGGCCTGGCCTTCGCCGGCTTCCAGCGAGGCGTAGGCGAGGAAGGCGACCAGCGCGGGCAATGGCGCCTGTCCTTCGTCGCCCTCGGGGACGACGAAGCGCGAGGCGACCGACACCAGTTCGTCGAGGTTGTCCAGCCGCGAATCGACGGCGCCGCGCGATTCCGCTGCATGGTGTTCGCGCAAGCCGCTGCGCACCAGCACGGCATCGACCTGTTCGTGCAGGACCATGCCTTGCACGTTGCCGGCGAGGGTGTCGAGCAACTCGACGAAGGCGCGCAACGCATTGCGGGCGCGGCCGGCGAGTGCGGTGCCGGTCATCGCCAGCAAGGTGGCGTCCCACAGCGACACGCTGCGCGTGCGCGCGATCTGCCGCAGCTCATCGAGCGTGCGCCCACCGATGCCGCGCGTCGGCGTATTGACGGCGCGCTCGAAGGCGGCATCGTCGTGACGATTGGCGATCAGGCGCAGGTAGGCCAGGGTGTCCTTGATTTCGGCGCGCTCGAAAAAGCGCATGCCGCCGTAGACGCGGTAGGCGATGTTCTCGGCGGCGAGTTGTTCTTCGAAGGCGCGCGATTGCGCGTTCGAGCGATACAGGATCGCCACGTCCGACCAGCGTCCGCAATCGCGATGCCAGCGCACGATGCGCTCGGTGACGAAACGCGCCTCGTCGACCTCGTTCCATGCGGTATACAGATCAATGGGCTCGCCGGCGTCGCTGGAGGTCCACAACTGCTTGCCGAGGCGATCCTCGTTGTGGCCGATGACGGCATTGGCGGCATCGAGGATGGTCGCGGTGGAGCGGTAGTTCTGCTCCAGCCGGATCGTCTGCGCGCCGGGAAAATCGCGCAGGAAGCGCTGCATGTTCTCGACCTTGGCACCACGCCAGCCGTAGATCGACTGGTCGTCGTCGCCGACCACGAACACCTGCCCGGTATCGCCGGCGAGCAAGCGCACGAAGGCGTACTGGATGGCGTTGGTGTCCTGGAATTCGTCGACCAGCAACTGCGAAAAGCGCTGCCGGTAATGCGCCAGCAGCGCCGGATGCTGCAACCAAAGCTCGTGCGCGCGCAGCAGGATCTCGGCGAAATCGACCAGCCCGGCGATGTCGCAACGCGCCTGATAAGCCTCGTAGACGCGCAACAGCGTCTGCGCGTAGGGATCGCCGTGCGCCGGCTGGATGTGGCGCGGCCGCCGGCCTTCGTCTTTTTGCGCGTTGATCCAGCCGACCAGCTGGCGCGGGCTGAAGCGGCCTTCGTCGAGTTCGAGCTCGCCGGCGATGCGCTTGACCAGCCGCAACTGGTCGTCGCCATCGAGCACCTGGAAGGCCTCGGGCAGCTTCGCCTCCTGCCAGTGCAGACGCAGCAGGCGATGGGCGAGGCCGTGGAAGGTGCCGATCCACATCCCGCGCGTGCCCGACGGCAACAGCGCATTGGCGCGCTGGCGCATCTCGCCGGCGGCCTTGTTGGTGAAGGTCACCGCGAGGATGCCGTGCGCCGGCGTGGCGAACACCTCGTGCAACCAGACGATGCGGTGCACCAGCACGCGGGTCTTGCCCGAGCCGGCGCCGGCGAGGATCAGATGGTGGCCGGGAGGCGCGCTGACGGCCTGTCGCTGCGCCGGGTTGAGACCATCGAGCAAATGCGAAACATCCATGCGCGGGATTTTACGCGAGGCAGAGGCCGGAAGCAGGCGCAACGATGGAGCAGACAGCGGGCGCCAGGGACGCAGCGCGCGAATGGCAACGCCGGCCCAAACGGCAACGGCCACGCGCAAGCGACCGGGCAAAGGACGATAATCGGCGCTGGCCGGCCCGGCCGACGTTTCCTGCCCATGCCCAATCGCCCACCGCACCCGACGATCGCCACGCCATCGCGCCAGCTCGAATGGTTGCAGCGCTTGGTGGAAGCGACCACCCCGCACCAGGTGGCGACCGAGATCGTGCGCATCGCCAGCGAGGATTCGGCCTGCGCGGCGGCGACGGTGCTGTGGGCGCTCGACGCCGCTACGCCCGAATGCGAGCCGGCGCTGACGCCGACCGCGGCCGTGCTGGAGCTGGCGCGGTCGGTGGCGGGAAAGTCGGGCCCGGTGTTCCGCGCCGCCGCCGGGCGCGTCGCGCTGCGATTGAGCGATGCGCAGCCGGCGGTGCTGCTGGTCGAACTGGCGGATGCCGCCGCCGGTCCTCGGTTCATCGAACAGGCCGGCACGTGGCTGGACATCGCCGGACGGCGGCTGGCGCGGGCGCTGGAAACGGCCGAACTGCGCGCCTCGCTCAAACGCATGGGCCGCGCCGAGCGGTTGCAGCACGCGCTGTACGCGATCTCCGACCTCGCCGGCTCCGATCGCGACATGCCCGACATGCTGCGCGGCATCCAGGCGATCGTCGGCACCCTGATGTATGCCGAGAATTTCTTCATCGTCGCCTACGATGCGCAGCGCGACACCATGCGATTCCTGTATTTCGCCGACAGCGAAGATACCGACGCGCCGGTGCGCGACCCGAATCACGAGATTCCGATGGCGTCGCGGGTGGGTTCGCTGACCTGGTACGTGCTGCACGACGGCCGTTCGCTGATGGGCAACACCCCGCAGTTGCAGGCGCAAGTATCGGGGCCGCTGGTGGTGATCGGCCCCGATAGCCACGACTGGCTGGGCGTGCCGATGCGCCGCGACGGCCAGGTGCACGGCGCGATCGTGGTGCAGAGCTACATCGAGGGCATCGGTTACAGCGCCGACGACCGCGCCCTGCTCGAGTTCGTCGCCGACCACATCCTCACCGCACTCGAACGCAAGCGCGGCAAGGGTGAGCTCGAAGAGCGCGTGCGCCAGCGCACCGCCGAATTGCAACAGGAAATCGTCGAACGCCAACGCGCCGAACATCTGCAACGGGCGCTGTTCCAGATCGCCCAGCTGGCCACTGCCGACATCAGCCAGGATGCGTTCTACCAGCGCGTGCATGCCGAGGTCGGCGGCTTGATGAACGCCGACAACTTCTTCGTGGCGCTGGTTTCCGACGACGGCGCGCGGCTGGATTTCCCCTATTTCTACGAGGGGCAACGCAAGACGCAACCCTCGCGCACGCCAGGTCGCGGCCTGAGCGAGTACGTCATCCAGCACCGCCAGCCGTTGCGCGCGACCGCCGCGCAGGTCGATGCAATCGCCGCCACCGGCGAAGTCGAGCTGCAAGTCGCCGGTACCCGTTCGGTGTGCTGGCTGGGCGTGCCGCTGCAGGCCGGCGAGGCGGCGATCGGGGTGATCGTGGTGCAAAGCTATGACGAGGCGGTGATCTACGGGCCGGCCGATCAGGATCTGCTGAGCTTCGTCGCCACCCAGGTCGGCAACAGCCTGCAACGCCGGCGTACCGCCGAATCGCTGCGCGAGGCCAACGCCCGCCTCGAACAGCGCGTGGCCGAGCGCACGCGGGCGCTGACCGACACCCTGCACCAGTTGCGCGACGCGCAGGATGAACTGGTGCGGCAGGAAAAAATGGCCTCGCTCGGCGGCCTCGTCGCCGGCATCGCCCACGAGATCAACACGCCGCTGGGCATCTGTGTCACCGCCACTTCGCACGTGCGCACCGAGATCCGCCACTGGCACGCCGATCTGGCTGCCGGCAAGCTCGATGCGCGCACGCTGCAGGGCATGTTCGACGAGCTCGACGTCGCCATGCACATGATCGACGCCAACACCCGCCGCGCCGCCGAGCTGGTGCGTTCGTTCAAGCAGATCGCGGTCGATCAGTCGTCGGGGCAGCGTCGCCAGTTCGATCTGGCCGAATACCTCGACGAAATCGCGCTCTCGCTCAAGCCGAAGATCAAGCACACCGCTTGCACGCTGAACGTGCAGTGCGCGCCCGGCACCGTCATGGACAGCTTTCCCGGCGCCCTCTCGCAAGTGCTGACCAATCTCGTCGTCAACGCGCTGGTGCACGCCTTCGATGGTCGCGAGCACGGCACCATCGACATCGTCGCCACCGGTGAGGACGATGAGGTCGTGCTCGAGGTGTCCGACGACGGCATCGGCATGAACGAGGCCGACCTCAAGCGCTATTTCGACCCGTTCTTCACCACCAAGCGCGGCAGCGGCGGCACCGGGTTGGGCGCCAACATCGTCTTCAACCAGGTCACCAACGTGCTCGGCGGCAGCATTCGTGCGAGCAGCTCGCCCGGCGCCGGCCTGCGCGTGAACATCCGGCTGCCGCGGGTGCTGGAAACCAGGCCCGGCGCCTAGCGGTCGGCGCTGTCGGGGCTACGGTGACGGCGTTGCAACGCGCCCCAGTTCCGCCAGCGCCTGCGCGAACGGCAGCGGCTGGCCGAGCAGGAAGCCTTGCAGTTCGTCGCAGCCGCGCTCGCGCAGCCAGTCGTGCTGGGCCTGCGTCTCGACGCCTTCGGCGACCGTGCGCAGGCCCAGGCTGCGCGCCAGCGCGATGATGGTGGCGCAGATCGCGGCATCGTCGGCATCCTCGCCCAGATCGCGCACGAAGCTGCGATCGATCTTCAGGCGGTCGATCGGCAGGCGCTTGAGGTAGGACAGGCTCGAATAACCGGTGCCGAAGTCGTCCACCGACAGCGCCACGCCGAGGTCGTCGAGACGGCGCATCACGTCGATGGCCGAATCGGGGTTGCCCATGATCACGCTCTCGGTCAGCTCCAGTTCGAGCACGCCGGCCGGCAGCGAATATTCGCGCATCGCCGCCTGCACGTCGGCGAACAAGTCCTGCTGGAAATGCAGCGCCGAGACATTGACCGCGATCCGCAGGCCGCCCAGCCCGGCTTGTGCCAGCAGGCGATGATGCCGGGCCGCTTCGCGCAGCACCCAGCGGCCCAGCGGCACCACCAGGCCCGATTCCTCGCACATGCCGATGAAGCGATCCGGCAACAGAAGGCCGCGCTCGGGATGGCGCCAGCGCACCAGCGCCTCCAGCGCGGTCGGCGTACCGGCCGGGCCGAACAGCGGCTGGAAGAACACTTCGAATTGCGATTGCTCCAGCGCCACGCGCAGCTCGCCGACCAGGCGCAGGCGCGCCGACACCTGGCTGGCGAACGCCTGCTCGTAGGCGATCGCGCGATTGCGACCGCCTTGCTTGGCCTTGTACATGGCCAGTTCGGCGCGCATCAGCAGCACCTCGGCGTCGCTGCCGGCATCGGGCGATCGGCACCAGCCGATGCTGGCGCCGAGGTAATGGGAGGTGTCGGCGATCGCCAGCGGCGTCGCCAGCGCTGCATGCAGGCGCATGATCGCCTGCTGCACGCTGGCCTCGTCGACCTGCTCGCAGAGCATCACCACGAATTCGTCGCCGCCGAACCGCGCCACCGTATCGGCGGCGTCGACGGCATCGAGCAGGCGAACGGCGACTTGCCGCAGGGCATCGTCGCCGGCGCTGTGGCCGAGGCTGTCATTGATCAGCTTGAAATCGTCCAGGTCGATGAACAGCACCGCGATCGAGCGGTGGTGGCGCTCGGCATTGAGCAGGGCCTGTTGCAGGCGGTCGACCAGCAGGCTCCGGTTCGGCAGCCCGGTCAGTTCGTCGTGGGTGGCGTGGAAGGCGAGCTGTTCCTGGGCGCGCTGGCGATCGGTGACGTCGGTATGGATGCTGACGAAATGGCTCACCGTGCCGGTTTCGTCGCGCACCGGCGCCAGGTGGACTTCGGTCCAGAACGGCTGCCCGTCCTTGCGCCGTCCGCGCAGCAGCACGCGGATCTCGCGCTGCTCGGCGATGGCGTGGCGCAGTGCCGCCACCTCGTGGGTATCGGCGTCGACGGTGGCATCGAGCAGATGGAAACCGATATCGCCGCCATCGCCATCGCCTTGCCCGAGCATGCGCCGGAAGGCGCGATTGGCGTACACGGTGGGCAATGCGGCAGCGCGGGCATCGGCGATCACGATGCCGTTGTCGGTCGCCTCGACCGCGCGCCGCAGCAGGCGCAGGGATTGTTCGTCGCGATTGCGCTGGGTGATGTCGAGCATGCCGCCGACCGCGCGCACGACGCGGCCGCGCTCGTCGCGCAGCAGGATGCAGCGATCGAGCACGTCGGCCCAGCGGCCATCCTTGCATGCGAACCGGTAGCGTTCCTCCCAGATCTCGCTGCCGTCGAGCAGGCTGCGGGCGACACTGGCGACGGCACGTTCACGGTCGTCCGGATGCACCCGCTCGGCCCATGCCGCCTGATCGGGGGCGATGTCGGCGCGCTGGTATCCGAACAGGCTGAAGAAGCTGTCGCTGCGCCAGGTGGCACCGGTGGCGGCATCCCAGTCCCAGATGGCGTCGCTGGTGGCGCGCGCGATCAGCTGGAAGCGCTGCTGGTGGCGTTCGCGTTCGGTGACGTCCAGTGCCATCACCAGCCAGGCATCGCGCCCTTCGAAGCGGGTTCGGCGGGCATAGACTTCGGCGCGCAGACGGCTGCCGTCGCGGCGCAGGTGGGTCCAGACGCTGCCTTGCTGGCGGGCATCGGCATCGCCGCGCGCGGCGGCGCGCAAGGCGTCGTGTTCCTCGCCCGGCCGGATGGCGAGCACGTTCGTCTGCAGCAACTCCTCGCGCGCGTAGCCGTAGGCGGCGAGCATCGCGTCGTTGACGGCGATGAAGGCCAGGCTGTCGCAATCGTAGACCCACATCGGCAGCGGGTTGTGCTCGAACAGATAGCGGTATTGCCGCTCGGCTTCGCCCTGGCGTTCGCGCGCCTGCGCCAGTTCGGTGACATCCTGCTGGATGCCGCGCAGCACGCGCCGGCCCGGCGTGCGCTCGATCCACTCGGCCCGCGAGTAGATCGTGCGCACGGCGCCATCGCTGGCGCGCAGGATGCGGAACTCCACCTCGCCGGTGATCGCGCCATCGGCCATTGCGGCGCCGAGGTGGGCGTCCAGCCGTTGCCGATCGTCCGCGTGCACGTGCAGCGGAATCTCGTCGATCGGCAGCGGGCCCTCGCGCACCGGCAGCCCCCAGATCGCATACACCTCCGGCGACCAGAACACGCGGCCGTCGTCGACGTGCCACGTCCAGTCGCCGAGGTGGGCGATGCGCCGTGCTTCCTCGCCGCGCTCGGTCTGCCGGCGCAGTTCCGCGACCAGCCGCCCCTGCGCGGCATGGCTGCGCGCGAATCGGAGATTCAGCCACAGCCACAACCCGGAAAACACCAGCGCGCCGGCGAAACTGCCGACCGCCAACGGCCACCATGCGGCGAAGATCTGCGCCTTGGTGACGCCGGCGACGATCACCAGCGGCGCATGCGCCATCCGCGCATAGACGAACTGCCGGCGCACATGGTCGACCGGGCTGGTGGCGTCGAAGCGCCCGGAGGCATTGCGCGCGAAGGTGGCGGCGAACACGCGGGCGTGTTCGCGCAGCACGCCGGTTTCCGTCTGGTTGCCCTTGGAACGCGCCACCAGGATGCCGTCGACGTGGATGATGTCGAGCACGCTGCCATCGCCCAGCGGGTAGTCGGCCAAAACCTCGGCAAACCAGTCGGCGGCCACCAGCGCGCCGACGCGGCGGCCCGGATCGCCGTACCACGCCACCGGAACCCACCAGCGCGCCTGCCCGCCGATGCGGATCGGCGCGCCGATGGCCAAACCGGCCGGGCGCGTCGCAGGCTGCGCCGGCGGCAGCCACGGCGCCGTCGCTGGCCGGCCTTCGACGTCGTGGCCCGCGGCGCCGCCACCGGCTGGCAGCAGCACGATCTGCGCCAATTCGGCGTTCGCCCAATCGCCGGGGACATCGGCCAATGTCGTCCCGGCGGCGCGCATGTCGGCACGCAGCGACACCACCTGCAGGCGGTGGCCCAGGCGCAGCAGGCGTTCGCCGAGATGGCGCTGCACCGCCTGCTCGGCGACGGTGGCGCGTTCGGCGGCGAGGTCGTTGTCGTGCCACAGATCGAACCAGAGCATTACCGCAAAGCAGGCCGGCAACAGCAACGACAGGCACAGCCCGGCGACCAGCATGCCGCGCGGGCGCGCAAGAAAGTCACTCCAGCCGGCCGCCGGCGGTGTCATTCCGGTGTCGCCCTGCCAACCAGGATCTGCAACATCGCCGGCGCCTCCGATGCGACAAGTCAAGCCGAGTTCGCCGCGGGTGGCGAGCGACGGCTCCCCGCGCGCCGGCCGCCGACGCGCGCCGACCCTACATTACTCGAAACGTTCGCTCACGCCAGCCAAGGCCATGACGAAATCGGCGCCCATCACCTGCGAAGGGGTGTGGAAGCCCGCCGGCGGCGGCTGCTGCAACAGGTGGTCGACGATCGCGAGCGAGGCGTCGACCGTCAACGTATAGCCGTTGGGCACCTGCAGGTGGCGCCTTGCTTCGCCGCCGCAGGCGTTGCGCGCCTCGCCCCAGACATGGGTGAAGCTGCGCTGGCGCTGCGCGTCGGAAGGCCCGTGCACGCGCCGATCGACACGTGCTTGCAGCCAGCGCTGCAGCAGGCGCAGGCGCAGCAGCGGCGCGAACAGGCGCAGCCGGCGCAGGCGGGTGATGGTTCGCGGTGACACCACCATGTAGACCTCGATGTCGGGAATACCGGTGGAGACGAAGGCGGTGCAGACATCCCCCCACGGGATCGTCATCGCGCTGCGCTTTTGCCCGTCGCGCGTGAACGTGCGCGATTTCCACGCCAACGGCACCCGCACCAATTTTCCACCGATACGCGCGCGGCCGCCCATGCCCAGCCCTTCGACGCTGGTTTTGGCGGTGCCCGGGCTGGGGCCGCCGCCGGCCTCGAAGGCGAGCACGAGGTGGCTGGCATCGGGCAGCTCGCGCTTGAGTTGGGCGGCGAGGCAGTCGGTCGGTACCACGTCGAAGCCGACCCCGGGCAGCACCAGGATGCCGCGCGCGCAGGCGCGCTCGTGCTGCCGGTGGCAATGTTCGAACACGCCGATCTCGCCGGTGATGTCCAGATAGTGCGCGGCGGTCGCCAGGCAACCTTCCAGCATCGGTGCGCAGGTCGCCGAGAATGGCCCGGCGCAGTGCAGCACCAGCGTCATGCCATCCAGCCCGGCGCGCACCGCGGCGGCATCGGCCAGATCGAACCGGCGGTGCTCCAGCCCGAGTTCGTCGGCCAGCGCCGCCACCGCCGACCCGCGTCCGGCCAGCACCGGCCGCATTCCACGGCGCACGGCTTCGGCGGCGATCAGCCGGCCGCTGTAGCCGTTGGCGCCGTAGATCATCCAGCGCGCCACGGCGGTGGCGCTCATTCGACCTGCTTGGGTGGTGCGTCAGCCGGCGCTTGCTCCTGCGCGGCCGGCTCGATCGCGGCCGGTGGCGTGCGGCGCAGCGTGGTCGTCGCCTTGAGCAGCTTGCGGAAGTAGCCTTCGGGGAACCAGCGCTTGTAGCGCCAGCGGGCGCCATCGCCGCGCGAGGGCAGGATCATGAACTGGCCGCGCTCGGCGGCGGCAAAGATGCGATCGGCGATCTGATCGAGGCTGTCGGGGCTGCGCGCCATCATCCGCTCGGCGCCCTCCCTGACGCGTTCGCTGCCGAGAAAACCTTGCAGCAGGTTGGTCTGGAAGAACGACGGGCAGGCCACCGAAACGCGCACGCCGGTGCCGTGCAATTCGGCGCGCAACTGCTCGGAGAGCGCGACCACGCCGGCCTTGGCGACGCCGTAGCTCATCATCCACGGCGCGCCGGCAAGCCCGGCGAAAGAGGCGATGTTGACGATCGCACCGCTGCCGCGGGCGAGCATCGCCGGCAGGAAGGCGCGGCAGCCGCGCACCACGCCGAGCAGGTTGATGTCGATGACATCGTGCCATTCGGTCATCGTCGTTTCCGCCATCGGCCCGCCGCTGGCGATGCCGGCGTTGTTGACCACCACGTCGGGCATGCCAAAGTGCTGTTCGACTGCCAGATACAGGGCGTTGAAGCCGCTGTCGCTGCCGACGTCGACGACGAAGGCGGTATGGTCCATGCCCGGCAGCGTGGTCGCCGTTTCCAGCGCCCGTTCGGGGATGATGTCGGCGCAGGCCACCGCGCAGCCCTCGGTGGCATAACGTTGTGCCAGCGCCCGGCCCAGGCCGCTGCCGGCGCCGGTGATCAGGACCTTGCGTCGTTCACCTGTCATGGCCGTGGTTCCGCCCGTGCTAGGGTTGGAATATAGCAGCCCGTGACCCGCGCGAAGCACCGCCCATGACCGTCGTTGTCGATCCGTTCGATCTGTCCGCGCGCACCGCCCTGGTCACCGGTGCCTCGCGCGGCATCGGTGCGGCGATCGCGCGCTTGCTGGCCGCACACGGCGCGCAGGTGATCTGCACCAGTCGCAAGGTTCAGGCCTGTGCCGCGGTGGCCGAGGAAATCCTCGCCGCGGGCGGCCGGGCGCGGGCGCTGGCCCTGCACGCCGGCGACAGCGATGCCATCGAGGCGGCGTTCGCACGCCTGGACGGCGAGGGCATCGTCGCCGACATCCTCGTCAACAACGCCGCCGCCAATCCGTACTACGGGCCGATGCTGGAGATGGATCTGGCCAGCTTCGACAAGACGGTGGCGGTCAACCTGCGCGGATATTTCTGGACCTGCGTGCAGGCGGCGCGACGGATGCGCGATCGCGGCGGCGGCGCGATCGTCAACATCGCCTCGGTCAACGCCCGTCGCCCCGCGCCCGGGCAGGGCGTGTATTCGCTGACCAAGGCCGGCATCGTCAATCTCACGCAGGGCATGGCGCGTGAGCTGGCGCCGCACGGCATCCGCGTCAACGCCGTGTTGCCGGGTTTGACCGACACGAAGTTCGCCGGTGCCATCACCGCCGATGCCGCGCTGATGGCGACGATGCGGCGCTTGATCCCGCTCGCGCGCGCCGCGCAACCGGCCGAAATCGCGCCAGCGGTGCTGTTTCTGTGCTCGCCGGCGGCGGCCTATGTCACCGGCGCCAGCCTCGTCGTCGATGGCGGCTATCTGGCCTGAGCCGGTCGCAGCGGCAGGCGGTCGACGCGTTCGCCGCGCACCGTCCTGCTGACGCGGGTTGCTTGCTGAAATCGATCGCAACACCGCCGCGGTCGTTTTGCCTGCGCCTGCATTTCGGGTGTAGGCTGACGACGATGCCGGCGGCTGCTCGCATCCGCCGTATCCGCCGGGATCGACCTGACGGGAGGGCTGTCTTGAATATCTACCTGATCGTGCTGGTGGTCGTCCTGCTCGCCTTCGTGCTGATCGCGCTCAATCTGTCGATGCGCAGCCACGATGTCCCGCATCCGCACCACGATGTCGATGCCGGCAAGGACGCCGGTTCGCGCGGCGAGGCGGCGCCGGGCAAGGGCGAGCAAGACCGCGGCTGAGGCGCGGCCGGCCTGGCGCCGGCACCTCGGTCGTCATCGCAGAGCCGCCTTGCGGCGGCTCGGGGCGGTGTTTCCGCTCGCGAAAAGCCAGCCTGCCGGCCGGCTCAGCCTTCCCACCACATCGCCATGTCGTCCCACATGCGGCCGAAGAAGCCGGCTTGCGGGATGTCCGTCAATGCCACCAGCGGCCGCTCGACCACCGACTTGCCATCGAGCATCACCCGCAAGGTGCCGATGCGCTGGCCCTTGGCGATCGGCGCGACGATGTTTCGGGGCACATCCATCACCGGCTTGAGATCGTTGTAGCGGCCACGCGGGATGACCACTTCCACCGGCTGGGTCAGGCCGAGGCCGACATTGGCGGAGCCGCCCTTCCACACATTGAGGCTGGCCAGCTGCACGTTGGCCTGGTACAGCGCGTGGTTTTCGTAGAAGCGGAAACCCCAGTTGAGCAGCGCCAGATTGGAATCCTCGCGCAGGCGGAAGCCGTCCTTGTCGCCCTTGGCGGCGATGCCGACCACCACCGAGATCAGGCGCTGGTCGCCACGCTTGGCCGAGGCGGCCAGACAGTAACCGGCGGCCGAGGTGTGGCCGGTCTTGATGCCGTCCACGGTCGGGTCGCGGCCGAGCAGTTCGTTGCGGTTGTACTGGCGGATGTTGTTGTAGGTGTACTCGCGTTCCTTGTAGATCGCGTACTCGGCCGGGTAGTCGTGGATCAGCGCGCGCGCCAGGATCGCCACGTCGTGCACGGTGGTGTAGTGGTCCGGGTTGGACAGGCCGTGCGGATTGGCATAGTGGGTGTTCTTCATCCCCAGCTTTTGCGCGTAGGAGTTCATCAGCGCGACGAACGACTCGACGCTGCCGCCGACGTGCTCGGCCAGCGCCAGCGCGGCATCGTTGCCGGACTGAATGATCAGCCCGCGCTGGACATCGCTCAGCGGCACCCGCGAGTTGAGATCGAAGGCGCTGAACGAGCCATCGGTGCCGGCGCCGCCTTCCTTCCAGGCGCGCTGGCTGATCGCCACCGGCTGGTTGGGGTCGATGCGGCCGCGCGCCAGTTCGGCGGCAACCACATACGAGGTCATGATCTTGGTCAGGCTGGCCGGCTCGATGCGCTCGTCCGGGTTTTTCGACGCCAGGATCTGGCCGGTGTCGTAGTCGATCAGGATCCACGCCTTGCCGGTGTTGTCCGGTGCCGGCGGGATGGCGACGCCGTCAGCGGGCGCGCCCGGTGCGGCCGGGGTGGGCACGGCGGCGACCGGTTTGGGTTGCGGCACCACCGGATGCGGTTGCGGTACGGCGGGCTTGGGCTGCGGTGCGGCCAGCGCGGTGGCGGCGAACAGGCCGGCGGTGAGCAAAGCGGTGACGACGGACGAAAGACGGCGCGTCTGCATGGGGCGTTGGACTCCGGGAAATCGACCGTTCGACCGGTCGGCGGGCGGGAAGTTTAATCGCTCGCGCGTTAACCGGGCGGTATGACGATCACATCCTTGGCATCGGCGGTGCGATCGGCACGACTTGCCGGCAGCCGCGAACCGAATCATCATGCGCGGGCAGACGGCAGGCCGGTGCAGGTCGCGGCCGGCGTTACCTTCCATCGATACCGGGGAGAAGCGACGTGGCGCCGAATCAGAGTATCTCGCTGACGCTCAACCGCGACGGGCAATCCGAACCGGAAATCGTCTACGTCAACCGGGCCAACGGCAAATGGCGATCGCCGGGCGAAGGCTGGCTCGGGCCGCAGAACGGGTTCTGGACGCAGGCGCCCGAAGGCCTGTACCTGATGGACCCCGATCGCAAGAAGGAACTGGCCTTCTGCAAAGGCCTGAAGTTCGATACCTGCTATACCCTCGACAGCGGCAAGTCGAGCTATCGCAGCGGCGAGGGCCACGGCGTCTGGCAGGTGCTGGGCGTGTTCCAGGCGCCGGCCAGCAACGTCTGACCGCGCCGCGCAGCGGCGACATCAGGGTGCCCGGCGGCGCGCCGTCCGCGCGTCGCCGGCGCCACCGCGCAGCCGCAAAAGTTGCGATGGCAACGCCAAGCGAGTAGCGTAACCCGGCTACGTTCAAGGGTTTGCCCATGCTTTTCGAGCACGTTGCCATCGCCGGACTGGCGCACATCGACGCCCCCGAGCGCCTGAGTTCGGAGGCGATCAACCAGCGCCTGCGGCCGACCATGCAGCGTCTGGGCATCCGCACCGACGTGCTCGGCGACATCGCCGGCATTCATGCCCGGCGCATGTGGCAGGCCGGCATCGAAGCCTCCGACGCCGCCACCCTGGCCGCCGAGAAGGCGCTGGCCGATGCCGGCGTGCCACGCGAGAAGATCGGCCTGCTGGTCAATACCTCGGTCAGCCGTGATTATCTGGAGCCATCCACCGCCAGCATCATCTCCGGCAACCTGCGCCTGGGTGAAAACTGCCAGAACTTCGACGTCGCCAATGCCTGCCTGGCCTTCCTCAACGGCATGGACATCGCCAGCCGGATGATCGAGCGCGGCGAAATCGAATACGCCCTGATCGTCGATGGCGAGACCGCCAACCTCGTCTACGAGCGCACCCTCGAGCGCCTGTCGTCGCCGGACATCGGGGAAGAGCAGTTCCGCAACGAGCTGGCCTCGCTCACCCTCGGCTGCGGCGCCGCCGCGATGGTGCTCTCGCGCCGCGAGTTGACGCCCGACGCGCCGCGCTACAAGGGCGGCGTCACCCGCGCCGCCACCGAGTGGAACAAGTTGTGCCGCGGCAACCTCGACCGCATGGTCACCGACACCAAGATGCTGCTGATCGAGGGCCTCAAGCTCGCCCAGAAAACCTTCATCGCCGCTCGCCAGGCGCTGGGCTGGGTGGTCGACGAGCTCGACGAGTTCGTCATCCACCAGGTCAGCCAGGTGCATACCCAGGCTTTCATCAAGGCCTTCGGCATCGACCCGCAGAAAGTGCTGACCATCTTCGCCGAGCACGGCAACATCGGCCCGGCCTCGGTGCCGATCGTGCTGTCCAAGCTCAAGGAGATGGGACGCCTGAAGAAAGGCTCGCGGGTGGCCCTGCTCGGCATCGGCTCGGGCCTGAACTGCTCGATGGCCGAGGTGGTGTGGTAAACGCGGCGCTCCGGCTCTAGCGCCGCCTCGGCGTGGAGACGGCGCTTCGAAGGAAGACGCCCGAATCCTTTCAAGGCGCCGCTCGTTTCGAAAGCGAGCGTTTGAGTACCGGACCCTCCCTGTCGTGACAAGCGGAAGGCCTGATACTAGACAGATGCGCCAAGATGTGTATATAAAACAAGAAAATTTATACACGTCCATCCGGCTCAAGGTCCATGCCGCTCCGATCGCTGTCCACGCTCGACCCCCGGCGATTTGAGACCACCCCGATCCTGAAGCGGCTCGGAGCGGCTGGCCGCAACCTCGCCGAACTCAAAGGTGTCGCAGCCTCGATCCCCAACCAGGGGATCCTGATCAACACACTGTCCTTGCAGGAAGCCAAGGACAGTTCGGCGATCGAGAACATCGTCACGACGCATGACGAGCTTTACCGCGAAGACGATGCGGGCGAAGCCGGTATCAGCGTCGCGACCAAGGAAGTGCTGCGCTACCGGCAGGCGCTGCGCGCCGGCTTCGAGCGCGTCCGTGCACACGGCCTGCTGACGCTCAATACCATCCTCGACATCCAGTCCGAGCTCGAGTGCAACCAGGCCGGATTACGCAAGCTGCCGGGCACGGTGCTTCGTGATGGCGCCGGACAGACCGTCTACGCCCCGCCGCAGGACGCGACCCAGGTGGCGGCCCTGATGGCCGACCTGGAGCGCTTCATCCACGACGAGCCGCCGTTCGATGCCGACCCGCTGATCCGGATGGCGCTGATTCATCACCAGTTCGAGAGCATCCATCCGTTCTACGATGGCAACGGGCGAACCGGGCGCATCATCAACGTCCTCTACCTCGTCAAGGAACGACTGCTCGACATCCCGGCGCTCTACCTGAGCCGGCACATCGTCCGCACCAAGCCGGACTATTACCGCCTGCTGCAGTCCGTGCGCGAACACGATGCCTGGGAGGAGTGGGTGATCTACATGCTGACCGCCGTCGAGCACACCGCGCGCGAGACGATCGCCACCATCCAGGCGATCCGCACCCTGCTGATGGACACCAAGCAGAGGATCCGTGCCGGCTTCCGGTTCTACAGCCAGGACCTGATCAACAACCTGTTCAGCCATCCCTACACCAAGATCGAGTTCGTCCAGCGCGACCTGAAGGTGTCACGCATCACCGCGACCAAGTACCTGGACGAACTCGTGGCCGGCGGATTCCTCGACAAGCGCAAGATCGGCCGCAGCAACTACTACGTCAACCGGGCGCTGTACGATCTGCTGACGCGTGCCGAGGCGTCCGACGCCGTGGTTGCGGAGTGAGGGCCCGGCGGCGCGAAAAGGCCGCGTCGCCGGCAATCTGTGGTGCAATAGCGCCCTTTGCGCGCGCCGGCCGCGCGCTGCCGCCCGATCGATGAACTACCCAGACTACCCGTTCCATCCACAGCGTTTCGAAGTCCGCCCCGGCATCGCGATGAGCTACCTCGACGAGGGCCCGCGCGATGGCGAGGTCGTCGTCATGCTGCACGGCAATCCGTCCTGGAGCTATTACTGGCGGCATCTGGTGCTGGCGCTGCGCGAGCCGGTGCAAGGCAAGGCGTATCGCTGCATCGTGCCCGATCACGTCGGCATGGGGTTGTCGGACAAGCCCGGCGATGCCGCCGATGCGGCGCCGCGTTACGACTACACCCTGCAGTCGCGAGTCGACGATCTGCAGGCGCTGCTCGACCATGCCGGCGTCACCGGCGATGTCACCCTCGCCGTGCACGATTGGGGCGGCATGATCGGCTTCGGCTGGGCGCTGAACAACGCCGCGCGCGTGCGCCGGCTGGTGATCCTCAACACCGCCGCCTTCCCGCTGCCGGCGAGCAAGAAGATGCCGTGGCAGCTCACCCTCGGCCGCGACAGCCTGCTCGGCGCCGGGCTGATTCGCGGCTTCAACGCTTTCGCGGCCGGCGCCGCCAAGCAGGGCGTCGAGGTGGCCATCCCCCGCGACGTGCGTCGCGCCTATCTGGCGCCTTACGATTCGTGGGCCAACCGCATCGCCACCTTGCGCTTCGTGCAGGACATCCCGCTGGGCCCCGGCGATCGTGCCTGGCCGCTGGTGGAGGAGGCCGGCCGCCGCCTGCACGAGTTCGCCGATCGCCCGGCGTTCATCGGCTGGGGGCTGCGCGATTTCGTGTTCGACTGGCATTTTCTCGACGGCTTCCACCGCGCCCTGCCCGAGGCGCAGGTGCAGGCGTTCGAGGACGCCAGCCATTACGTGCTCGAAGACAAGCGCGCCGTGCTGGTGCCGGCGATTCGGACATTTCTCGACAACCACCGTTTGCGCTGAGATGCCGCCCGGCACCCGGCGCGCAACGAGCACATGACCTCGCCCTGCAACATCGCCGCCGTGCTGCCGCGGATGGCCGCCGAACGTGGCGAGCAGGTGGCGATGCGCTGCCCGGGCGCGCGCGGGCGCGACGGTTTGCCGCGCTACGACGTTTCGCTGACGTATGCCCAGCTCGATGCGCGTTCCGATGCCATCGCCGCCGGGCTGGCCAGGATCGGCATCGTCCGCGGCGTGCGCACGGTGCTGATGGTGCGGCCATCGCCGGAGTTCTTCCTGCTGATGTTCGCCCTGTTCAAGCTCGGCGCGGTGCCGGTGCTGGTCGATCCGGGCATCGACCGCAGCGCGCTCAGGCAATGTCTGGACGAGGCGCAGGCGCAGGCTTTCATCGGCATCCCGCTGGCGCATGCGGCGCGCGTCGTGCTGGGTTGGGCGAAGTCGGCGCGCATCCGCGTCACCGTCGGCCGACGCTGGTTCTGGGGCGGGGCGACGCTCAAACGGATCGAGGCGATGGGCGCCGGTGCGGGCGCGCAGCTCGCCGACACCCAGCCTGACGAGGTCGCCGCGATCTTGTTCACCTCCGGCTCGACCGGGATCCCGAAGGGCGTGGTGTATCGGCACCGCCATTTCGTCGCGCAGATCGCCATGCTCGGCGCGGCGTTCGCCATCGAACCCGGTGGCGTCGATCTGCCGACCTTCCCGCCGTTCGCGCTGTTCGACCCGGCGCTGGGCCTGACCTCGATCATCCCCGACATGGATCCGACGCGACCGGCAAAGGCCGACCCGCGCCGGCTGCACGATGCCATCGCCCGCTTCGGCGTCACCCAGCTGTTCGGCTCGCCGGCATTGATCGATGTCCTGGCGCGCCACGGTGCCAGGCTGCCGACCGTGCGCCGGGTGCTCTCGGCCGGGGCGCCGGTGCCGCCGGCGGTGGTGGCGAAAATGCGCACGCTGTTGCCCGACGAGGCGCAGTTGTGGACGCCCTACGGCGCCACCGAATGCCTGCCGGTGGCCGTCATCGAAGGTCGCGAACTGCAAGCCACCCGCGCGGCCACCGAAGCCGGCGCCGGCACCTGCGTCGGGCGTCCGGTGGCGGGGAACGTGGTTCGCATCATCCGCATCGACGATGCGGCGATTGCGCACTGGACGGACGATCTTCTCGCTGCATCCGGAGAGGTTGGCGAGATCACCGTCGCCGGCCCGACCGCGACCGACGCCTATTTCGGGCGACCCGCAGCGACGCGGCTGGCGAAGATCGGCGAGACCTTGCCGGATGGCAGCACCCGCATCGTCCACCGCATGGGCGACGTCGGCTATTTCGACGCCGAAGGCCGGCTGTGGTTCTGCGGCCGCAAGGCCCACCGCGTCGAGGCCCGCGGTGGCGTGCTGTTCACCGAGCAGGTCGAGCCGGTGTTCAACACCCACCCGGACGTGCGCCGCACCGCGCTGGTGGGGATCGAGGTCGAGGGCGGATCGGTTTCGTTGCCGCGGACGGACGGAGACGAAAAAGCGCCGGCCCAGGATCGCGGCGAGGATGTCCCGTATTCGGAACTGCCGCTGATCGGCATCAGCACCCGCCATCGCGTGCCGGTGCTGTGTGTGGAATTGCGCGCGGGCATCGACGCATCGCAGCACGCCCGCATCGTCGCCGAGCTGCAGGCGATCGGTGCTCGCCACGCGCACACCGCGCGCATCGAGCGCTTCCGCTTCCACCCGGGTTTCCCGGTCGACATCCGCCACAACGCCAAGATTGGCCGCGAGCAGTTGGCGGCGTGGGCGGCGGCGCAGCGGCCGCATTGATGCGCCTCAGAAGCGGATCACCGTGCGGATCGATCGGCCCGCGTGCATCAGGTCGAACGCCTCGTTGATGCGATCCAGCGGCAATTGATGGGTGATGAACGGGTCGAGCGCGATCTCGCCGCGCATCGCCTGTTCGACCATGCCGGGCAGTTGCGTGCGGCCCTTGACGCCGCCGAAGGCGCTGCCTTTCCAGACGCGGCCGGTGACGAGTTGAAACGGCCGCGTGCGGATTTCCTGGCCGGCACCGGCGACGCCGATGATGATGCTCTGGCCCCAGCCCTTGTGGCAGCACTCCAGCGCCGCGCGCATCACCTCGACGTTGCCGATGCACTCGAAGCTGTAGTCGACGCCGCCGTCGGTCATGTCGACGATCGCCTGCTGGATCGGGCCGGAAACCTCGTTCGGATTCACGCAATCGGTCGCGCCCAACTGCCGCGCCAGTTCGAACTTGGCCGGGTTGCGGTCGATGGCGATGATCCGCCCGGCGCGGGCCATCACCGCGCCCTGGATCACCGCCAGACCGATCCCGCCGAGGCCGAACACCGCCACGCTGGCGCCCGCCTCGACCTTCGCGGTGTTGAGCACCGCGCCAATCCCGGTGGTGATGCCGCAGCCGAGCAGGCAGACCTTGTCCAGCGGCGCGGCCTTGTCGATCACCGCCAGCGCGATCTCCGGCACCACCGTGTATTCGCTGAAGGTGCTGGTGCCCATGTAGTGGTGGATGGGCTTGCCGTTCTGCGAAAAACGCGAGCTGCCGTCGGGCATCAGCCCGCGACCCTGGGTGGCGCGGATTGCCTGGCACAGATTGGTCTTGCCGGACCGGCAGAACTTGCAGACGCGGCATTCGGCGGTATACAGCGGGATGACGTGATCACCGGGTTTCACGCTGCTCACGCCAGCGCCGACTTCGACCACTACGCCGGCGCCTTCATGGCCGAGGATCGCCGGGAACAGGCCCTCCGGATCGTCGCCGGACAGGGTGAAAGCATCGGTATGGCAGACCCCGGTGGCATGGATGCGCACCAGCGCCTCGCCGGCGCGCGGGCCTTCGACATCGATTTCCTCGATGGACAGCGGCTGGCCAGCTTGCCAGGCGACGGCGGCACGGCTTTGCATGGGTTTTCCCGGTGCGGTGGAGGGGTCTTGCAGTATGCCGCGGAGGCAGCGACGTCGCGGCGATTTTCTCTCTCCCTCCGTGAGCGGGAAATCACGGGTGCTTATTCCGCCGTCGCTCCACAGCAGCGCTTGTACTTGCGGCCGCTGCCGCAGGGGCAGGGGTCGTTGCGGCCGATCTTGGGGGTGTCGCGGCGGATCGGCGTGCGCGCGGTTTCTTCGACGAGGCGGTGGCGGTGCAGGGCGTTGATGATGCGCGGCAGGTCGGCGAGGATTTCGTTGCGGCCGCTTTCTTCGATCGCCGGGCCGCCATCGTCGGGGACGAATCCTTCCGGCACCACCGGCCAGGTCAGCGCCTCGATGTCGAGCAGGGCGTCGTCGATCCACACCTGCGCATCGGCCCAGTCGTCCCAGCCTTCCGGGGCGAACTCCATGCCGTCCAGAAATCCCTCGGCCCAGTCCGCGGCCAGCGGCTGGCCGTTGCTGGCGTTGAACAGGGGCGCATCGTCGGCGTCGATCCGCTCGCTGGGATCGAGCGCGGCTCGCCGCAACACGTCGTTCCACAGATCGGTCAGCAGGCCGTAGACGCGTACCGCTTCGGCCTGGCTTTCCCAGCGCGGCTCGGCGCTGCCCCAGATACCGGTCATCCATTCCGACGGCAGCACCAGCTCGGGGCCGACCGCCAGCGCGGTCAGGAAGCCGTCCAGACCCTCCAGCGACAGGCCGCCGAACGGTACTGCGCGCAGTTGCAGCAGTGCGTGCAATGCGTCGCGGGCGGCACCGGGATTGGAGTCGTCGTTGGCAGCGTGGTAGGTCATCGCAGGAGTGTTCGCGCAGGCGGCGGCGCAGCTTACGCTCAATAGGCGAATTCTTCGAACAACGGATCCACCGATCCCTGCCACGGCCCGTGGAAGCGTTCGAGCTTGAAATCGGCCGGCGTCCGCCCGGCGTCGACCAACTCTTGCAGCGGATCGAGGAACTTCGACTCGTCGGCACCGTGGCGATTGCGGCGGTCGCGGCGTTGCAGGCCGGCCACCGCGATCTTCAACGCCTCGCGCGCCAGATCGAGCACGCGGCCGTTGCGGAACGGCAGATCGAAGCCGTGCCTGGGCACGCCATCGCGCAGGGCGTGGCGTTCGGCCATGGTGAAATCACGGACCAGATCCCAGGCCGCATCGAGCGCGGCATCGTCGTACAGCAACCCCACCCAGAATGCCGGCAGTGCGCACAGCCGGTTCCACGGCCCGCCGTCGGCACCGCGCATTTCCAGATATTTTTTCAGCCGCACCTCGGGGAAGGCGGTGGTCATGTGGTCGGCCCAGTCCGACAGTTGCGGCTGGTGGCCCGGATACGCCGGCAATTTGCCGGCGAGGAAATCGCGGAAGCTCTGCCCCGATGCATCGATGTAATGGCCGTGGCGATAGACGAAATACATCGGTACGTCGAGCAGGTAATCGACGTAACGCTCGTAGCCGAAGCCGTCGGCGAACACGAAGTCGAGCATGCCGGTGCGATCGGGGTCGGTATCCGTCCAGATCTGCGAGCGATAGCTCTTGAAGCCGTTGGGCGCACCCTCGGTGAACGGCGAGTCGGCGAACAGGGCGGTGGCGATCGGCTGCAATGCCAGCGACACGCGGAACTTGCGCACCATGTCGGCTTCGTCGGCGACATCGAGATTGACCTGCACGGTGCAGGTTCGGGTCATCATGTCCAGCCCGAGATTGCCGCGTTTGGGCATGTACTCGCGCATGATCTGGTAACGGCCCTTGGGCATCCACGGCATGTCCTGCCGTCGCCACTTGGGCTGAAAACCCATGCCCAGAAAGCCCAGCCCCAGCTCGCCGGCGACTTCGCGCACCTCTTTCAGGTGGCAGGTGGTTTCGCGGCAGGTTTCGTGGATGGTCTCCAGCGGCGCGCCGGACAGTTCGAGCTGGCCGGCAGGTTCCAGCGTCACCGAAGCCGGGCCGGCGGGGACGTGGTCGGGATCGCACAGCAGGCTGTCGCGGCTGAGCGCGATGAGCTTTCCATCCTCCTCGACGCGCTGCCAGCCGAAGCGGGTCAGGCCTTCGAGCACGGCCCGGATGCCGCGTTCGCCGTCCCATTCGGGCGGACGCAGGTCGTCGAGGCGAAAGCCGAACTTCTCGTGCTCGGTGCCGATCCGCCATTGCTCGCGGGGCCGGCCGCCGGAGGCGAGATAGTCCACCAGCGTCTGACGATTCTCGATGGCTGCGTCCTTGACCTGGCTCGGTCCCGACATGCGCGGCTCCTGCGATGGGCGGGATCGGCCTGCGCCGTGTCGGCGCTGCCCTACAATCCACGGATGCGCAGTGTAATCCTCGCCGCCCTCCTCCCGACGTGAAACGTATCGTCCCATGCGTGGCGCTGCTGCTGGCGGTGCTGGTGGGCGCGGCGCGCGCGTCGCCGCGGCAGGACATCCTCGAACGCGGCAATGGCCCCGAGCCCTCGACGCTCGATGCGCACCGATGCCAGGAGGTGTCGTGCGAGAACGTGCTGCGTGATCTGTACGAAGGATTGGTTGCGGAAGGGCCGGACGGGGCGGTGATCCCGGGCGTGGCCCGACGCTGGGAAACCTCCGCCGATGGCCGCACCTGGACGTTTCACTTGCGTGATGGCTTGACGTGGTCGAACGGGCAGGCGCTGGATGCACCGCAGATCGTCGCCAGCTTCCGCCGCGCCTTCGCGCCGATGACCGCGGCGCCGTTCGCCGAGAGCCTGTTCGCCATCCACAATGCGAAAGCGGTGCAGGACGGCAAGGTACCGCCGCGCGCGCTGGGCATCGATGCGCCCGATGCGCGCACGGTGGTGTTCCATCTCGATCGCCCGGCGCCGCTGCTGCGCCTGTTGTTGCTGCCGATCGCCGATCCGGTGTACCTGCCGGCGGTGGCGCAGTACGGCGCGCAGCACACCCGACCGGGGCATCTGGTGAGCAACGGTGCCTATGTCCTGCGCGACTGGCTGCCGCAGGCGGCAATCACGCTCGTTCGCAACGCGCGTTTCCGCGAGCGCGCGCCGATTGCGGCCGTGCGTTATCTGGTCACCGAAGATGCCGGCAGCGAGCTCCAGCGCTTCGCCGCCGGCGATCTGGATCTGACCGAAACCCTGCCGCCGCAGCCGCTGGCCAGCCTGCGCGCGCGCTTCGGTGCGCAGTTGCGGATCGCGCCGTACCTGGGCGCGTTCTGGTTCGGCTTCAACGTCACCCGGCCGCCGTTTGCCGACGGCGACCGCCGGCACGATGCGCACGCCCTGCGCCAGGCGCTGTCGCTGGCGATCGACCGCGAGAAGCTGACCACTTACCTCACCGGCTTCGGCGAGACGCCGGCCTTTCGCATCGTGCCGCCGATGCCCGGCTACGCGCCGCTGCCGGTTGCCGCCGCCGGCTGGACGCAGGCGCAGCGCGAGGCGCAGGCGCAGCGGCTTTTTCGCCTCGCCGGTTACTCGCGCGAAAATCCGCCGCGCATCGAACTGCGGTTCAACACCTCGGTGCTGCATCGGCGGCTGGCGCTGGCGGTAGCGGCGATGTGGCGCGAGACGCTGGGCGTGCAGGTCGAACTGCGCAACGAAGAATGGAAGGTGTTCATCCAGAATCGCCGGCAGCGAATCATCACCCAGGCGTTTCGCGGCGGCTGGATTGCCGATGTCGCCGATCCACGCGATTTTCTCGCTGCCTTCAGCAGCGACGGCCCATTGAACTGGATCGGTTGGCGCGACGCCGGCTTCGATGCGCTGCTGGCGCGCGCCGATGCCGCCGCCGACGACACCCAGCGCAATGCCTTGCTGGCGCAAGCCGAGGCGCGCTTGCTGGCGGCGCAGCCGCTCGTTCCCTTGTATTTCTACACCTCCAAACATCTGGTGAAGCCGTGGGTCGGCGGTTATCTCGCCAACCCGCTCGATCATCATCCCAGCCGGTTCGTGTATTGGATCGCTGCGAAAGGGGGCGGGCGATGAGCGCATCGTTGCCGCGCCGCCTCGCCCGCGCCCTGCTCGAAGCCGCCTTCACGCTATGGCTGCTGGCGAGCCTGTGTTTCGTGCTGCTGCACGCCGCGCCCGGCGGCCCGTTCGACACCGAGAAGGCCGCGCCGCCGGAAGTGCAGGCGGCGCTGGCCGCGCAGTACCGCCTCGATCAGCCGCTGCCGTCGCAATACCTGCACTGGCTGGGCGATCTGGCGCACGGCAACCTCGGGCCGTCGTTCCAGTATCCCGATTACCGCGTTTCCGAACTGATCGCGCTGGCGTTGCCGGTGACGGCGCTGTGCGGCGGCATCGCGCTGCTGCTGGCGCTGGGGCTGGGTATCCCGCTCGGGTTGATGGCGGCGCTGCGCCGCGGCAGCCGGATGGATCGCCTGCTGATGGGTGTGACCGGGCTCGGCTTGGCGGTGCCCAAGTTCGTCGTCGCGCCGCTGCTGGTGCTGGTGTTCGCGGTGGCCATGCATTGGCTGCCCGGCGGTGGCTGGGATCGCTCGACGGCGTGGACGATATTGCGCAGCGCCACGCTGCCGGCGATCGCGCTGGCGCTGCCGAACCTGGCCTGGTGCGCCCGCATCGCCCGCGCCGGCTTCATCGAGGCGCTGGGAAGCGACTACGTGCGCGCCGCCCGCGGCCGCGGATTTTCGTCATCACGCATCATTCTCGTGCATGCGCTGGCACCGGCGTTGCTGCCGGTGCTGGCATGGCTGGGGCCGGCGTTGATCAACATCGTCAGCGGCTCGGCGGTGGTCGAGCAGGTGTTCGGCATCCCCGGCATGGGCCGTTACTTCGTGCAGGGCGCGCTCAACCGCGACTACACCCTGGTGATGGGCGTGGTGCTGGTGGTCGGGGTGCTGATCGTGGCGATCAACGCCATCACCGATGCGCTGCGGGCCTGGCTCGATCCGCGTTTGCGACCGGCGTGAGCGAACGCCGGTGGCGGCGGCTGTGCGATCATGCCGCACCCGTTGCCCCCGTCGGTGCCTTCGACTGCATCAGCTCATGGATACCACTCTGGAGGCACGCGCAACGCCCAGCGCGAACGACGCCGCACTGCCGACCTCCGGGCCGGCGCCGGGTGAGCGCAACCATTTCCACCTGCTCGACGCCTTGCGTGGCGTCGCCATCCTGCTGGTCATCGGCCATCACGTCGCCATCAAGTTTCCCGGCACCGGTGGCGGTGTCCTGGCCCATTTCCTGAAGACGGCCGGCTGGGCCGGGGTGGACTTGTTCTTCGCCATCAGCGGTTTCTTGATCACCAGCATCCTGTTCCGGACCCGGGATGGCGATGGCGTGAAGGGTTTTTTCATCAAGCGCCTGTTCCGGATCGTGCCCTTGTACGTGGTCGCGGTCATCGTTTACGTCGTGGTGTCGCTGCTGGCTCACCACGAAATGGAGTTGCTGCGGCGCATCTGGGTGAATCTGGGTTTCCTGACCGCATGGCTGATTCCGTATTTCGGCCGCGAGGGTGTGCCCTACGACATCACCTGGTCGGTGTCGGTGGAGGAATTCGCCTATCTGACGCTGGGCCTGTTCTGTCTGGCGAACCTGCGCCACGGCGCGCGCCTGCGGCCGTTTTTGTGGGTGCTCGTGGTGCTGCCGCTGGTCTTGCGTGCCTGGGTCGCGCTGGCAAGACCATTCGACCCGCTGCTGCTGTATTTCTTCGTGCCGGCGCGGCTTGATTCGATTGCCTTCGGCGGCTTGATCGCGTTGGGCGCGGGGTCGTCGTTGACGTCGCGTGCGTTGGCGCGGCCGCTGGCGATCGCGGCGGTGTTCGTCAGCCTGATCGGGTTTTCGGTGCTGACGCGGCACAACCTGTGGGTGCAATCGGTTGGTTATTCGGTCTTCGCGATCTGCGCAGCGCTGCTGGTCGGCGCGTTGTCGCGATATCGCGGCCCGTTGCGCAATCCGCTGTTGCGCGCGCTGGCGGGCATCGGCCGGATTTCGTATTTCGTCTACCTGTTCCACATGTTCGTGGTCGGCTTGCTGATGACGCATGCGCTGGCCTTCGTGCCGCGCGCGCTGGGGTATTGGGGGATGTTCGCGTTGATCGTGGCGGTGACCTGCGCGGCCGGCGCGGTGTCGTGGCGCTGGTTCGAAAAGCCGTTGATCGAACGCGGTCGCCAGTTGGCCAATCGCGTCGTGCCCTTGCGCGAGTCGCTGCCGTCGGCCGTGGATTGAGCGGCGGCGCGCGGCCGCCAGTACCCGCCGCGCCGCCGTGGCGTCACAGTCCCAGCCAGCCGGCGACCACGCCGCGAGCCTGTTCGACGCCGGTTCTGGTTTCGGCCGAAAAAACCTGCACGCCCACTTCGGCGGGCAGCTCGCGGCGCACCGCCGCCAGCGTTTGCGTCTGCTGGCCGCGACCGAGCTTGTCGGCCTTGGTCAGCAGGCCGTGCGCGGGCAGGCCGCGGGCAGCGGCGAAGGCGAGCATCTGCCGGTCGTAGTCGCGCAACGGGTGGCGGATGTCCATCACCACGATCAGCCCGGCCAGCGCGGTGCGGGTGCGGAAATAATCTTCGATGAACTGCTCCCAGTGCGCGCGCAGATCCAGCGGTACCTTGGCGTAGCCGTAACCGGGCAGATCGACGAGGTATCTTTCCGGCGCGACCTGGAAATACACCAGCTGCTGGGTGCGGCCGGGTGTCCTGGACGTGCGCGCCAGGGTCTTGTGGTTGCACAAGGCATTGAGCGCGCTGGATTTTCCGGCATTGGAGCGGCCGGCGAAGGCGACCTCGCGGCCGCCATCGGCTGGCAGTTGCCGCAAGGTATGGGCGGCGGCGACGAACGTGGCGCGGGCGAGTGGGTTGGGCATGGTTGCAGCCGAATCGCAAGGACAATGGCGATGGTAGACGGTTGCCGCGGCCGCGTCGTGGCCGTGGCGACGCGCCGATCGGCGACGGCGGCGGGCGGCGATGCGATACTGCACGGATGAACGATGCCGACCCTCGCCCCGCCGCCGCCGACACCACCCATTTCGGGTTCCGCGAGGTTGCGGCGACCGACAAGCAGCGCCTCGTCGGCGAGGTGTTCAGTTCGGTCGCTGGCAACTACGACCGCATGAACGACCTGATGTCGCTCGGCCTGCATCGGCTGTGGAAGCGCCATTTCGTCGCCACCGCCGGGGTTCGTCGCGGCGACGTCGTGCTCGATCTGGCCGGCGGCACCGGCGATATCGCCGCGCTGTTGCAGCCTCGGGTCGGTGCGGAAGGGCGGGTGGTTCTGGGCGACATCAACGGCGACATGCTCGCCGTCGGTCGCGATCGCCTGACCGATCGCGGCCTCGTCGCCGGCATCGATTACGTCCAGTGCAACGCCGAGGCGCTGCCGTTCCCCGATCGCAGTTTCGACCGCGTCACCATTGCCTTCGGCCTGCGCAACGTCACCGACAAGGCGGCGGCGTTGCGACAGATGTACCGGGTGCTCAAGATCGGCGGTCGGGCGTCGATCCTCGAATTCTCGCAGCTGCAAGCGCAATGGTTCGCGCCGATCTACGACTTTCATTCGTTCCAGGTGCTGCCGCGGCTGGGGCGGTTGATCGCCGACGATGCCGCCAGCTATCGCTATCTGGCCGAGTCGATCCGCAAGCATCCGGGGCAGGCGCAGTTGCAGGCGATGATGGAGCAGGCCGGCTTTGCGCGTTGTTCCCATCGCAATCTGTCGGCAGGGATCGTCGCCATCCATGCCGGCTACCGCGTCTGAGCCGGCCGCGGGCGGGAAACATTTTCTCAACAGCCTGCTAGTACACTTTGCAGTTTCCCCCGCCTTCATCCGGATTCCGCCATGCGTCGCACGCCCCACCTGCTGCTCAAGACCCTGCCCTTGCTGTGCCTGTTCGCCCTGGCCGCGTGCGGGCAGAAGGAGGAGGTCAACTCTGCCGCCAGCATCCGCCACCCGATCGCCAGGACGGCGCCGGCGGCGGTGGCAGCGGTCGATCGCAAGCACGACGAGAGCAGTTATGCCGAGCCCGAACGGGTGCGGTTGACCCATCTGGCGCTCGATCTGACCGTGGATTTCGAGGACAAGCAGCTGCAGGGCATCGCCACCCTCGACGTCAACTGGTACGACGACAACGCCAGCGATCTGGTGCTCGACAGCAGCGATCTGGCGATCAAATCGGTGGAAGGCGGTGACGGCACCGGCGACTGGAAGCCGCTGACCTACACGCTGGCGCCGGCCGATCCGGTGCTGGGCAGCAAGCTCACCATCCACATGCCCAGCGCCGGCAAGGCCGGGCACATGCGCCAGGTGCGCATCACCTATGCCACCTCGCCGCACGCATCGGGCTTGCAGTGGCTCGATCCGACCCAGGCCGGCAGCAGCCAGCCGTTTATGTTCAGCCAGTCCGAAACCGTCCATGCGCGCTCGTGGATCCCGTTGCAGGACACTCCCGGCGTGCGTTTTTCGTGGTCGGCCAGCATCCATGTGCCGAAGAACACGGTGGCGGTGATGAGCGCCGATTACGGCGATCCGGCGGCGCTGCAGCCGGCGAGCACCTACCAGTTCAACATGCCGCAGATGGTGCCGTCGTATCTGCTGGCGATCGCCGTCGGCGATTTGCAGTTCCGGCGCATCTCCGATCGCTCCGGCGTGTGGGCGCAGCCGCAGGTGGTGGCCAAGGCAGCGGCCGAGTTCGCCGATACCGAGAAGATGATCCAGACCGCCGAAAGCCTGTACGGCCCCTATCGCTGGGGCCGCTACGATTTGCTGGTGCTGCCGGCGTCGTTCCCGATCGGCGGCATGGAGAATCCGAAGCTGACCTTCGTCACCCCGACCATGATCGTCGGCGACAAGTCGCTGGTGTCGTTGATCGCCCATGAACTGGCGCATTCGTGGTCGGGCAACCTCGTCACCAACGCCAGCTGGAAGGATGGCTGGCTCAACGAGGGCATCACGACCTATGTGCAAGGGCGCATCACCGAAGCCTTGTACGGCGCCGACGTGGCCGAGATGGAGCGCCAGATCGACCAGCACGAATTGGCCGACGAGCTCAAGGACGGCGCCATCAAGCCGGCGTTGCAACTGCTCGCGCTCGACCCGCCCAAGCCCGGCGACAGCCCCGACGACGCGTTGTCGGACATCGCCTATACCAAGGGCGCATGGTTCATGCAGTTCCTCGAACAGCGCTTCGGCCGGCCGGTGTTCGATCCGTTCCTGAAGAGCTATTTCGACAATTTCGCCTTCCGCAGCATCACCAGCGATGACTTCGAGCAGTATCTGCGCGCCAATCTGCTGCCGAAAAACCCCAAGGCGGTGACCGATGCCGAACTGCATGCCTGGCTGCACGAGCCGGGCATCCCGTCGTTCGCCACGCCCGCCCATTCGGCCCGTTTCGACGCCGTCGATGCTGCCCGCAAGGCGTGGCTGGGCGGCGGCGCCCAGCCTGGCGCCGATGTCACCGGCAAGTGGGTCACCCAGGAATGGGTGCGTTTCCTCGAAGGCATGCCCGAGACGCTCAGCGCCGAACAAATGGCGGCGCTCGACAAGGCTTACCACTTCACCGGCACGCCCAACGACGAGATCGGCCAGCGCTGGTATCCGTTGGCGGTGCGCAGCGGCTATCAGGAAGCGCGGCCGGCGATGGCGCAATTCCTGACCTCGATCGGCCGTCAGAAGCTGATCATGCCGACATACGCAGCACTGTCGCGGACGAGCGATGGCCTTGCCTTCGCGCAGGCGGTGTTCGCCAAGGCCAGGGCCGGTTACCACCCGATCACCGTCGCTGCCGTGCAGGGCATCCTCGACAATGCCAAGCCGGCGGCCCCCGCTCCGGCGGCCAGCCCGGCGGCCGCGTCGGGCGCGGCCAGCCCGGCGGCGGCCAGCGGGCATTGAGGGCAGGCTGGCGTCAATCGCACGATGATCGATCGCACACGGGGCTGAACCGATGCAGCGCAGAAAGGCGGCACTGTGGACTACCTTCGGCCTGGCCGCGGCGACGGTCGGTGTCGCCTTGGTCGCGCCGGAAGCGATGCTGGCCGCCGAATTCGCGCGCCAGCGCCTGCTGGCCGGGGCGACTCGCTACGCCATCGGCGTCGCCGGCCATCGCTGGCGCTATCTCGATGCCGGGCGCCCGCGCCGCGGCCGCGGCGGGCTGCGTAACGGCCAGCCGCAGGCAGTACGCCACAAGCCGGTGATCGTGCTCGTGCACGGTTTCACCGGCAGCAAGGAAAACTGGCTGCCGGTGATGCGCGAACTGGCCGGCGAATTCCGCCTGATCGCGCCGGATCTGCCCGGATGGGGGGAGAGCGAGCGCCAGCCCGGCGGCGATTACGGCGTCGAGGCGCAGGTCGAGCGGCTCGCCCGTTTCCTCGACGCGCTGCCGGCGATCATCGGCCGCGACGGGCCGCCGGATCTGCTGGTCGGTCATTCGATGGGCGGCCAGATCGCCGGCCTGCTGGCGGCACGCCATCCGCATCGGGTGTCGCGCTTGCTGCTGATGTCGGCCGCCGGCGTCGAGTTCGACGTCAACGCCTTCGGAATCAGCGTCCAGGCCGGCGAGAACCCCTTCATCGTGCGCGACGGCGCCGAACTTCGGCGTTATCTGGGCACGGTGTTCCGGCAGCCGCCGGCGGTGCCGTGGCCGTTCAGCGAGGCGCTGGTGCAGCGCCGGCGCGAGGATGCGCCATTCGAGCAGCGCGTGCTCGACGACATCGGCCGCGGCCCGGCGGCGTTCGCGTTGCAACGGGAGCTGGGCGCCATCCGCGCGCCGACCCTGCTGCTGTGGGGCGATGAGGACGCCGTGATCGACGCCAGCGCGATCGCGATTTTCGAAGCGGGGCTGGCCGATGCGCGCGCCACCCTCTTGAATGGATGCGGCCACATGCCGATGATGGAGCGAACGCGGGAAACCGCCACCGCAATCAGGGATTTTCTGCAATGAAACCGGCAAGCAAGACGACGCGAGCGGCATGGTTGCTCGCGCCCGTAGTGGCGTTGGCACTGGTGGCCTGCGGGCCATCGGCCAAGCAGGTCGAGGCGCAGCGTGCGCAGGCCGCCCAGGATGACAAGGAAGCGGCGGCCAATGCGCTGGCCCGCAACTACCTGCAGGCACGCGAGGCCGGCCAATACGAGCTGGCGCAAACCTACGGCAACCAGTTGCTGCGCGATGCCCCCGATTCGGTCGCCGCGCGCGAGGTGCGCGCCACCATCGAGGACACCAACGTCAAGGTCGACGAAGCGCGCGATCGCCATCGCCTGCGCCAGCTGTGGACCTACAACACCGAGTTCCTCGAAGGCGGCGGCGACAGCAACGTCGTCCACACCGCATCGATCCTCGCCGAGAAAGATCCCAACTTCAACGGCGATCAGGTGCCGGTGAAGATGGTGCTGCGCCGCCACCCGAAATGGGGCCGCAGCCTGTACCTCGTGGTCGACCACGGCACCTTCGATTGCGCCGGCAAATGCCAGGTGCCGGTGCAGTTCGACGACCAGCCGCCGATGTCGATGGCGGCCGAGAAGTCCGACCAGAATCGCCAGGGCCTGTTCATCGACGACGAGGAAAAGATCCGCGATGCCCTCGACAAGGTGCGCGTGGTCACCGTCAAGACCAGCATCGACGGGCAGCCGCGCACGCTGAGCTTCGAGGTCGGCGGGTTCGACCGCGCCCAACTCGAACGCACCCTGCAATAGGCCGGCCCGGCCGCCGCCGCAAGGGGCCGGCCGCCCGTTATTCGAGGGTTAGCGGTGGCGTGCCCTCAGCCCAGCGCGTAACCGAATTGCTGGCGGAACTGCTCGGCGAACTCGGCGTAGTCGAAACGCTGGTTCTGGGTGCCCGGGTGCTCGACCTTGAGCGCACCCATCAGCGAAGCCATGCGGCCGGTGGTCGGCCAGTCGCAACCGCGTTCGATGCCGAACAGCAGGCCGGCGCGGTAGGCGTCGCCGCAGCCGGTGGGATCGCTGACGCGGCGCTCGTGTGCCGGCGGGATGACGTGATCGGCACCGCCGGCGTGGATGATCGAACCCTGCGCGCCACGGGTGACGATGTAGGCCTTCACCTTCGCCGCGATCTGTTCGGCGCTCCAGCCGGTGCGTTCGCCGAGCAGGTTGGATTCGTAATCGTTGACGGTGACGTAATCGGCCAGCTCGATGAACTGGCGGAACTCCTCGCCGGAGAACAGCGGCAGCGCCTGCCCCGGATCGAAAATGAAGGGGATGCCGGCAGCGGCGAAGTCGCGCGCGTGCTGCAACATCGCCTCGCGGCCATCGGGGCCGACGATGCCCAGCTTCACCCCGGGCGCATCGCCGACGTGGTTTTCGTGCGAGCGCATCATCGCGCCGGGATGAAAAGCGGTGATCTGGTTGTCGTCGAGATCGGTGGTGATGAAGGCCTGCGCGGTGAACAGATCGGGCAGCACCTTGATGTGATCCATGCGGATGCCGCAGTCCTGGAAGTGCTCGCGATACGGACCGAAATCCTGGCCGACGGTCGCCATCGGCAACGGATCGCCGCCGAGCAGCTTGAGGTTGTAGGCGATGTTGCCGGCGCAGCCGCCGAACTCGCGGCGCATCCGCGGCACCAGGAAGGACACGTTCAGGATGTGCACCTTGTCGGGCAGGATGTGATTCTTGAAGCGATCCTGGAACACCATGATGGTGTCGTAGGCGAGCGAACCGCAGATCAGTGCCGACATCGGGAAAACTCCGTGCGATGGGTGCGCGAGGCGCGCAAGGACAGCCGACGGCGACCAGCCATCGGGACGCGGCATGGTACCCGTTGTGGGGCGACGATGGCAGCGCGGCCGGCCGCAAAAACTCCCGCGACGCATGCTAGATTGACGCCATGAAATCCACTTTCCTGCCGCGCGCGCCGCGCCGCCTGACACTCGCCGCCGCCCTTGCGTGCAGCCTTTCCGCCGTCTCCGCCTTCGCCGCCGATCCGCCGCCGCCGGCCGATCTGGGCGCCTTCGCCCAGCAGGCCGCCAAGACCTACGGCCTGAACGCGCCCGACGTCCTGGCCACGCTGGCGCAGGCGCATTACCGGCAGAGCGTGGTCGATGCGATGTCGCGCCCGGCCGAATCGGTGAAGACGTGGAAGCAATATCGCCCGATCTTCGTCACCGCCCGCCGCATCGCCGCCGGCCGCGCCTTCTACGCCGCCCACCGCAAGCAATTGCAGAAGGCGCAGGACGCCACCGGCGTACCTGCCGAGCTGATCTGCGCCATCATCGGCGTCGAGACCGGCTACGGCGGCAATACCGGCAGCTATCGCGTGCTCGATTCGCTGTACACGCTCGCCTTCTGGTATCCGCGCAGCGGCGATCCGGCCAAGGCGCAGCGCGAGAACGACCGTCAGGCGTTTTTCCGCGACCAGCTCGCGCAGTTGTTCGCGCTGTCCAAGGAGCAACACTTCGACATCACCCACCTCACCGGCAGCTACGCCGGTGCGATGGGCTGGGGCCAGTTCATGCCATCGAGCTATCGCCAGTACGCCGTCGATGGCGATGGTGATGGCCACATCGACCTGTTCGGCGGCTCGCTGCCCGACCTGTTCGCCTCGGTCGCCAATTACTTCGTCGCCAATGGCTGGAAAAAGGGCGAGCCGGTGGCGGTGCGGGCGATCCACGATCCGGACACGATTGCCTTCGCGCCCGACGATTTCACGCCCAAATACACGCTGGCCGATCTCGAACAAAAAGGCTACCGGCCCAAGGTGTCGCTGGGCCAGCCGCTGATGGCGTCCTTGCTCACCCTCGACGGCGCGCAAGGCATGGAAGACTGGATCATCTTCCAGAACTTCTATTCGATCACCCGTTACAACCGCTCGCCGATGTACGCGATGGCGGTCTACCAGCTCGCCGAGGCGATCGCCGGCAAGGATCCGGACACGCCGCCAGCGCCATGAGCGCAGGCGTTCTTCAGCCGGGCCGGGCGTTGCGTGCGGCCGCGCTGACACTGGCGGCGCTGTGGCTGGTCGGCTGCGCCGGTGAAAAGCCAAAGCCATCGCCGCCAGCGGCGACCGGCAAGGCCGCGAAGAAGCCCTGGCGCCCGCTCGGGCCGTATACGCCCGGTGGCCTGTACGCGCCGGGCGTGGCCGATGGCGCGCCGGCGGTGCCGCCGGATGTCGAAAAACTGCCCGAGCCGGTGCCGCATCCCGAACCGCTCGCGCGCTACGGCAACCGCTCGCCCTACACCGTGCTCGGCAAGAGCTACACCGTGCTGCCCAGCGCGGCGGGCTACGACGAAGTCGGCATCGCCTCGTGGTACGGCACCAAGTTCGACGGTCGCGTCACCTCGAGCCTGGAACCCTACGACCTGGCGCAGTTTTCCGCCGCCCACCGCACCCTGCCGCTGCCCAGCTATGCGCGCGTGACCAACCTCGAAAACGGGCGCAGCGTGATCGTGCGCATCAACGATCGCGGCCCATTCCACGATGGCCGCCTGATCGATCTGTCCTACGCCGCCGCGATCAAGCTCGGCGTCAACGTGCACGGCACCGCGCGGGTGGAAGTGCGCGGCATCGACACCGGAATGCCGTTACCGGCGGATGCGACGAACACCGCGCGCACATCGCCGCCGCGCACCGTTGCGCCATCGGCGAACGCTGTCGCCAGCAAGTCCGCGGCGATGAAAGCGGCCACGCCGGCGATCGCCGCGACGCCGGCGCCGAAGCCCGCGTATCCCGACGCTATCGCCGCCTTCGCCGACAAGCCGCTGCCGCCGCCACCGGCGAACGCCGTCACGCCGCCCGTCGCGACGACATCGTCAACGATGCCGGCCGTCACCGCACCGACGCCAGCGCAAGCCGCGGCATCAGGCATTGCGACCTCCAGCGTGCGCGTCGACGCGGCGCGTGGGCCGCTGGTGACGACCCCGCCGAGCGCTGCCACGGCGTCGACATCGTCGACCGCGGCGCTGACGACATCGACGCCCGCGGTCGCCGCGAATTCGCCATCACCGGCGGCCTCGCCATCGCCCATGGCGATCCCGGCAAACGCCGCCGCAATGCCACCGACTGCGGCCGCGGCGAGCATCGACCCGGCGACGATCGGCTTCCTGCAAGTGGGCAGCTTCGGCGATCAGGCCAACGCGCAGCGCATGGTGCAGCGCCTGCAACAGGCCGGCATCGAGCGCGTGCAACTGATCCCGGTGCAGATCGGCACGCAGTCGATGTGGCGCGTCCACATCGGCCCGCTGCGCGCCGACGAGGCGCCCGCCATCACCGCCCGCATGCAGGCGCAAGGGCTGAGCGCGCCGCCGTTTTTCCGGCAGTGAGGCTTGCCGCATCGCCGTGCGGACCGAGCGGGGGTCTACGTTCGGCGATGGCTGCGCGATCGACGCAGGCATCGCCATGCGAATGCCGGCAGGCAAAGCAGCACATGCATTTCATGAAGCCGCCTGGCGCTACAGCTCTTCGGTTCTGAACTTGCCATAGCCTTCGTAGTGGTAGCTGACATCGATGCCGGTCATGAACACGGCGCGATCGTCGATGCGGTCGGTGAGTGCGCCCCCGAGCAGGGCCTTGATTTCGACATCCTTCACCACGCTGCGCTGCATGGCCGACAGGTATTCCTCCTTGTCGACGCGGTTCCAGTCGATGACCTGCCGGATCTGCTTTTTCAGCATCAGATCCAGCCAGATGCGCACGGCACGCCCATTGCCCTCCCGGAAGGGATGGGCGATGTTCATCTCCACGTATTTTTCGATGATTTCATCGAAGCTGCCTTGCGGCATCGCATCGACATGGCGCAAGGCCTGCTCGAGATACATCAACGGCGCAAAGCGGAACCCGCCCTTGGCGATGTTCACCTCGCGGACCTTGCCGGCAAAGTCGTAAACATCGCCGAACAGATAGCCGTGGATATCGGCCAATCCGGCGAAGGTACCGACTTCCATCCGGGCGATATCCCCCGAGTCATGCAGCTGCTTGGCCTTCTGCTTGCTGAGCTTTTCTTCCGCCCTCGCCAACGCAACCTGATCGGTGATGCCGAGCTTATTGGTCAATGCCACGCGCACCTCCTTTCGGCTCGGGCGCGCCAGCCTCTTCCCGCCTCGGTATCGAAATATCCAGCGCAATGCCGAGGTGATCCGAGCGGCCGGCGGGATGGACGCGCGGCGGGTCGGCGAGCAGGTCGGCGCTGCACAGGATGTGGTCGAGTGCGCGCATCGGCTTCCAGCTTGGAAAGGTGGCGACGAAACTCGATGGCGGGCACAGGCGGGTGTTGCGATACAGGCGCTGCATCTCCGGCGCTTCCGGGCCGCAGTTGAAATCGCCCATCAATACGACGTGCTGCGCCTCGGCGAGCAGTTCGGCGAGGTAGTCGATCTGCAACTGCCGCGAGCGCACGCCCAGCGACAGGTGGGCGATGGCGATGGTCAGCCGCTGCCCGGCGTGATCGAAATGGGCGATCAACGCGCCACGACCACCGACCCGCCCTGGCAAGGCGTAATCGAGCACTTCGACGGGCTGGTGGCGGCTGAGCAGGCCGTTGGCGCTGTGCGCGATGCGGCCGACGCGGCGATTGGGCTGGTGGCTCCAGTAGGGCATCCCGGCCAGCTCGGCGATGCGGTGGGTCTGGTTGGTGAAGCCCGAGCGCAGGCTGCCGGCGTCGCTTTCATTCAAGCCGACGATGTCGAACTCGCTGCACAGGTGGGCGATGGCGGCGATGTTGTCGCGCTTGCCGGCCGGCAGCACATGCGACCAGCTGCGCGCGACGTAGTCGCGGTAGCGCTGGGTGCTCGACCCGGCCTGGATGTTGCAGCTGAGCAGGCGCAGGCGCTGGCCGGGCATCGTCAACCGCCTCGCGCCGGCAACGATGTCGCGCATCGCGGCTTCAACGCTTGCCGCGGTGCAACGGGCGTTGCTTGGCGATCAGCCAGTCGACCGTGCGCAGCAGGCCTTCCGGGCCGCCGCTGCGAGTCATGCCGGCGCGGTACTTGCCATCGACGACGATCGACGGCGTGCCGTCGACGCCCCAGCGCAGTGCTTGGTCGTGGGCGCGGCTGACCGCGGCGGTAACCGGGAAACTGCGCATGGTGGAAGCGAAATCCCCGGGATCGGCGCCAAAATCGGCAAAGACGGCCGGGATGGCGTCGCAGGTTTCGATCCGGCCTTGTTCGAACTTGGCCTTGTAGATGCGATCGTGGATGTTGCCCTTCAGGCCCATCGTGCGGGCGGCGTAGTAGGCGCGTGCGAAATCGTCCCAGCAGTGATCGGGGTCGGGGCCGAAGGCCGCCGGCAGGTAGGAGAAATCGACGTCGCGCGGCAGTTTCTTTTCCCAGGCGTCGAGGAATGGCTGGAAGCGGGCGCAGATCGGGCAGCCGTAGCCGAACACCTCGACCACCTCGACCTTGGCCCCGCGGACGGGCGCCGGGTTGTCGATCAGGAAGTAGTCGGTGCCTTCGACCGGGGCGGTGGCGGCATCGGCCGGTGGCGCGGCGAGCAGCAGCGCCGCCAGCATCGCCAGCACCAGTGCAGCGATCCATGCGGTGGAGCGATGGGAAGTCATGCAGCCTCCGTCGAATCGGGCCGGACGGGCTGGCACCGCTGGGCGTCAGCCGGCCATGGGCGTCAGTGTTTGCCGTGCAACGGCCGCTGTTTGGCAATCAGCCAGTCGATGGTGTGCAGCATGCCGTCCGGGCCGCTGTCGACCTGTTCGAGCACGCGGTACTTGCCATCGACGATCACCGTCGGCGTCGAATCGATGCCCCAGCGCAGGATCTGATCGTGCGCCTGCCCGACCTTGGCGGTGACGGCGAAGCTTTGCGCGGTCGCGCTGAATGCCTGCGGGTCGACGCCGAAGCTGGCGAAGGCCTTGGGCACGATGCTGCAATCGCCGGTGAAGCCGGCGCCGGCCCAGACCGCCTTGTAGACGCCATCGTGGAACTTCGCGAGCGGCACGCCCATCGCCTGCATGGCGTAGAAACCACGCGCGAACTCATCCCAGCAATGCGCCGGGCCCGGCCCGAAGGCGGCCGGCATGTAATTGAACTGCACGTCGGTGGGCAGTTTCTTCTCCCACGCCGCCAGGTGCGGCTGCAGCGCGTTGCAATGCGGGCAGCCGTAGCCGAATACCTCGGTGACCTGCACCTTGTCGCCGGTGGGCAGGTCGGGGGTGTCGATCAGGGCGTAGTCCTTGCCTTCCTGCGGGGTCGGGCCGGGCGGAAAGCCGACCGGCGGCGGCGGGCGGCTGGCATCGGCGGTATCCGTCGTGGTGCTGGTGGCGGCGCCCGTGCTGGCGTCGGCGGGCGTCGCCGACGATGCGGCTGTCGGGCTGGCGGTCGACGGCGATGCCGAGGCGGCGCCATTGCCGGTCGTGTCGTTGCCGGAATTGCAGGCGGCCAGCAGCAACGCCGAGGCCAATAGGGCGGTACGCGCCAGGGTGCGGCGGATGGTCATGGGTGGATCCTCATGGAATGTTCGCGGTGCGCTGCCGGCAAACCGGTCGCCGTACCTCGGCGATGTACGTCGCGCCTGCGTGCTGACCACGCCGGCGCGGCGAAGGTTCAATGCGCCGCCGCGGTCTTGCCGGCCTTGCTGCCGGCATCGTCGGCAGCCGGATGCAGACCCTCGACATAGGTCGCCAGCGCCTGGATTTCCTCGTCGGTCAGACCCTTGGCGACCTGTGCCATCTCCGGCTTGGCCCAATCGCCCTTGCCCAGCACCAGCCCGCCATGGAACGCCGTCAGCCGGGCGGCGACGTACTTGGCGTGCTGGCCGCCGATGGTGGGATAGGCCGGGCCGGGATTGCCGGCGCCGGTCGGGCCGTGGCAGGCCATGCAGGCCGGGATGCCGCGCGCCGCATCGCCACCGCGATAGAGCTGCTGGCCGACCATGTAGAACTTCTTGCCGGCGTTGGGGCCGCTCTTGATGACGGTGTCGTCGGCCACCCCCGGCAGCACCTTCTGGCTGGCGAAATACGCACCGATGTCGCGCATGTCCTGCGGCGACAGCGCGCTGGCCATTGGCAGCATGATCGGATTGTCGCGTTCGCCATCCTTGAACATGGCCAGCTGGCGGGCGATGTAGCGCTCTTGCTGGGCGGCGAGCTTGGGATACTGCGGGTCGGTCGAGTTGCCGTCGATGGCGTGGCAGGCGGCGCAGACGCCGGCCTTGGCCTGCCCGGCCTGGGCGTCGCCGGGGTGTCCGGTGGCGTGGGCATCGGCCAGCGCCACTGGCGCGGGTGCCGGCGCGGCCGGCAGGGCCGAGGTCGTCGCCGGCGTACCGGTGGGCGATTGTGCCAGTGCGGCGGTGGCGGCAAGCAGGGCGGCGACGCCCAAGGTGCGCTTCAGACTCATCCAGGACTCCCGTCGATTTCGATGCCGCCGCCCTGCCCGGAGGCCCCTGCAGGGGCGCAGCAAGCGCGGATTATCACTGATTCGGAGGGATGAGGACAGATGGGTACGATGGCGTGGGCGGCGACTTGCCTTCGGCGGCGCCGCCTCGTCGCCCGAACGCACCGGGATCGCGCTTGCGCAGGGGCGATGCGCCGAGTGCCAGCGTCAGCTCGCATCACGGATCGCAGTCGCGTCGGCTTGCGCTTGCCACGGCAGACGGGAAGCGGTGGCTCCGGGGCGGTATAGTCGCCTTCTCAGGAGGGATCATGGCGGCGGACGCGGACATCACCACCTTGCTCGAATCGGCGCGCGGCGGCGACCGCGCGGCGCTCGACACCGTGCTGGCCGCGCTGTATCGCGAATTGCACGCGATGGCGCGCCGGCAACTGCATGGGCAGCGTGGCGGCACGCTCGACACCACGGCGCTGGTGCACGAGTCGTATTTCAAGCTGATCCGCAACCAGCACGCGCAGTTCGCCGACCGCGCGCATTTTTTCGCCTATGCCGCCACCGCCATGCGCAGCGTGGTGGTCGACTACGCCCGCCAGCGCCTGAGCCAGAAGCGCGGCGGCGACCAGCAGCGGGTCACCGACCTGCCCGAGGACATCACCGCCGGCATCGAGCTGGGCGAGGAGATGCTGCACCTGGACAACGCGTTGGAGAAACTGGCCGCGACCGACAAGCGGCTGGCGCAGGTGGTGGAGTTGCGTTACTTCGCCGGGTTGTCGGAAGTCCAGATCGGCGAGTTGCTGGGTTGTTCCGAGCGCACCGTGCGCCGCGACTGGCAGAAGGCGCGCTTGTTCCTGCTGGCGGAATTGCGGCCGGAGTGAGTGGGGTGATGCCGGCGCTCGCCGCGACGACCCGGCGCGATGGCGCGCAGGCCCCATCTGCGCGGCGCGGGCCGTGCCCGCGCGCCGGCGGCGGCTGATCATGCAATCCGAACAGTGGTCCCGCATCGACCCGTTGCTCGACGAGCTGCTGGATCTGGCGGCCGAGCAACGCCAGGCGCGACTGGATGCGATCGCCGCCGAGGCGCCGGAACTGGCAGCGCAGTTGCGCCGGTTGCTCGCGCTGGAGGCCACCGATCCGCAATTCCTCGCCACGCCGGTGCCGCACGTCGCCGCCCATGTGGTGTCCGCTGGCAGCCAGATCGGCCCGTACCGCCTGTTGCACCTGCTCGGCGAAGGTGGCATGGGCCAGGTCTGGCTGGCCGAACGCGCCGATGGCCTGTTCGAGCGCAAGGTCGCGCTGAAATTGCTGCACCCGGGCCTGGCCGGCGCCGGGTTGCATGCGCGCTTCGCACGCGAACGGCAGATCCTCGCCAGTCTCGGTCACGAGCACGTCGCGCGCATGTTCGACGCCGGCATCGGCAGCGACGGCAGGCCCTACCTTGCACTGGAATACGTCGAGGGCGAGTCGATCACTGCCTATGCCAGTCGGCGGCGGTTGTCGGTCGTCCACAAGCTGCAATTGTTCCTGCAGGTGTGCAGCGCGGTCAGCCATGCCCACGCCAGCCTGATCGTCCATCGTGACCTGAAGCCCTCGAACATCCTCGTCACCCCCGGCGGCGCGGTGCGCCTGCTCGACTTCGGCATCGCCAAGCTGCTCGATTCGCCCGACCGCGAGATCACCACCGAAGCCACCCGCACCGGCGCCCGCGCCTTCACCTTGCACTACGCCGCGCCCGAACAGATCCGCGGCGATGCGGTCACCACCGCCACCGACGTCTATTCGCTGGGGGTGGTGCTGTACGAATTGCTGACCGACTGCAAGCCTTACCGCATCCGTCGCGACACCGATGCCGAATGGGAGGAGGCCATCCTCGGCCAGGATCCGATCAAGCCGTCGACGATGGTGCGCAATCGCGCCGACCTCGTCACCCGCGCCGAGCGTCGCCTCGCGCGCGTGCTCGGCGGCGATCTGGACAACATCGTGCTCAAGGCCCTGAGCAAGTCGGCGGAGGATCGCTACCTGTCGGTCGAGGCGCTGGCGGCCGACATCAAGCGCCATCTCGACGGCCGCCCGGTGCACGCCAATACACCGGGTTGGACCTATCGCCTGCGCAAGTACGTTCGCCGCAACGTCGTCCAGATCGCCGCGGTGGTGGCCGTGATCGCCGTGCTCGGCGGTGGCCTGTACGTGATGTGGGTGCAGCAGCGCCAGGCGCGCGCGGAAACGCAGCGGGCGCAGGCCATGCACGACTTCATCATCGGCTTGTTCGAACAGGCCCAGGAGGAGTCCGGCCCCGACAAGGCGGTGAACATTCGCCGCCTGCTCGATGCCGGCGTGCGCCGGACCCAGGCCGAGTTCGCCGAGCAGCCGACCACCCGGGTCGAATTACTGGCGCTGATTGCGCGCATCCGCCTGCGCCTGGGCGACTACGCAGCGGCGATCGCCGCCCTCGACCAGCAAAAATCCGCGCTCGACAAGGCGCCGTCCTCGGTGCAGATCGAATCGCTGCACCTGCGCGGCGAGGCGTTGCGGATGCTCGGCAAGCCGGCCCAATGCCGCGAGCTGTTGTTGACGCACGAAGACCGCCTCGATGTGCGTGGCGATGCCGCCAAACGCGATGTCGCCGATTACCAATCGGTGCTCGGGCGTTGCGAGCGCGCCTTGCAGGATCTGGGCGCGGCGCGCACGCATTTCCGGCGCGCGCTGGCGCTGCGCGAGTCGTTGACCGACAGCGGCGCCGAACCGGCCGAGAGCATGGTCGACCTGGCCACGCTGGAGGCCGATGCCGGCAACGTCAAGGTCGCTTTGGCGGGTATGCTCGATGCGCTGGCGCGATTGCGTGCCAGCCACAATGAACAAGGCCCGCTGGCGATATCGATCTGGCAGAACATGGGCACGCTGCAGCGCGAAATGGGCAACGGCGTCGCGGCGGAAAACGCGTATCGCACAGCCCTGCGGCTGGCCAAGGCGCTTTATGGTGAGGATCATCCGGCCACCATCGATGCCGAGCGCGGGCTGGCGGCGATCGACGTCGATCAGGGCCGGCTCGATCAAGCCGAGGCCTTGTTCAAGCAGGCCCAGGTTCGGCTGACTGCACTGCTTGGCGCCAGCCACCCCGATCTGGGGTCGATCGAGAATTCGCTGGGCATCATCGCCTGGCAGCGCGGTGACGATGGCGAGGCCGAAACGCGCCTGCGGCGCGCGATCGTGTTGTGGGCGAAGTCGCCGCGCTTGCAAGGCGGCGTGTTCAACCTGGCGATGGTGCTGGAAGTGGCCGGCCGCCACGCCGAAGCCGAGATCTGGGCGCGGCAGGCGCTGGCACTGCGCGAACGGCAATTCGGTGCCAATGGTGGTCTGGTCGGAATCAGCTGGCGCCAGATCGGCGAAATCCGCCTTGCCCTGGGCGACTTGAGCGGCGCCGAGGATTCGTTGCAACGCGCCTTGACGATTCTGCGCCAGGCCGCCGATTTCGGCCCCGGCCACACCGCCACCGGCACCGCGCAGATGGCGCTGGCGAGGTTGCGGTTGGCGCAGCATCGCGATGCCGATGCGCGCGCACTGATCGTCGCCGTCGAACAGCGATTCCGGCCCACCGATGCCGAGCACCGGCGCCTGTTGTGGCAAGCGCGGGCGCTCGCCGCGCAGATGCAGTGCGCGCAAGCGGCGACGATGGCGCAGGGACGGCAAGCGCTGGCCGGCGTGCACGCCGAGATCGTCGCGCAGATGCCGGTGGGCGTGCTCGAACGCGAAGTTGCCGCCGCGCTGCAGGCCTGCAAGGGCTGAGCCACGCCCGCGTGCGCCGCGCGGTGATGCGTGCGCGTGCGCGAATCGGCGTTGCGGGCGGCGGCTACACTGTACCGTCCGATCCTGTCCGCCACGCCATGCCCGAGCTCAATCCCGACCAACTCGCCGCCGTGCGCCACGTCGATGGCCCGCTGCTGGTGCTGGCCGGCGCCGGCAGCGGCAAGACCCGCGTCATCACCGAGAAGATCGCGCATCTGGTGCGTGCGCACGCGGTGGCGCCGACGCACATCGCCGCCATCACGTTCACCAACAAGGCGGCGCGCGAAATGCGCGAGCGGGTCGGCAAATTGCTGCGCGGTGATGCCGGCGAGGGCCTGACGGTCTGCACCTTCCACGCGCTCGGGCTGCGGTTGTTGCACATCGAACACGAACGCGCCGGCTTGCGCCGCGGCTTTTCGGTGTTCGATGCCGACGACGCGCTGGCGCAGATCCGCGAACTGGCCGGTGCGGGCGCGCGCCCGGACGCGGTGGAGGCGCTGCGGCAACTGGTGTCGCGAGCGAAAAATGAAGGCCTGTCGCCGGCACAGGCCGCCGAACAGGCGCGCAGTGGCCGCGAACGCGAGGCGGCGAGCATTTACGCACGCTATCAGGAGCGGCTGACGGCGTTCAATGCGGTCGATTTCGACGACCTGATCCGGCTGCCGCTGCAGCTGCTCGAAGGCGATGAAGGGCTCGCCGCCGCGTGGCGCGAACGCATCCGCCATCTGCTGGTCGACGAATGCCAGGATACCAACGGCGCCCAATACCGCTTGCTGAAAGTGCTGGCCGGCCGCCGTGGGCAGCTCACCTGTGTCGGCGACGACGACCAGAGCATCTACGCCTGGCGCGGCGCCAATCCGGAAAATCTCGACGCGCTCGCCCGCGATTATCCAAGCCTGCGCATCATCAAGCTCGAGCAGAACTATCGCTGTTCGGCGCGCATCCTGCGCGTGGCCAATGCGCTGATCGCGCACAACCCGCACGCGCATCCCAAGCAGTTGTGGAGCCGTCTGGACGAGGGCGCGCCGATTCGCGTGCTGGCCTGCGAAAGCGCCGAGGCCGAGGCGCAGCGTGTCGCCGCCGAAATCGACTATCTGCGCAACGCGCGCAAACTGCAGCCGGGCGATTTCGCGATCCTGTTCCGCGGCAACCACCAGTCGCGGCCGCTGGAAAAGGCCCTGCAGTTGCTGCGTCTTCCCTATCACCTCACCGGCGGCACCGCCTTCCTCGATCGTGGCGAGGTCAAGGATCTGCTGGCGTGGTTGCGGGTGCTGGCCAATCCCGATGACGATGCCGCCTTCCTGCGCGCCGTGGCATCGCCCAGACGCGAAGTCGGTGCCGGCACCCTGGCCAAGTTGGCCGAACTGGCGCGGCACGCCGATCTGCCGTTGGCGCGGGCGGCGATGCAGATCGGCTTGCTCAAGGCGCTGCCGGCGCGCGCAGCGGCCGGGCTGGCCGAATTCGCCGACATCATTGCCCGCTTGCGTGAACAGGCCGAGCGACTGTCGCCGGCGGAGCTGTGCCGACGTACCGCCGAGGCCAGCGGTCTGCTCGCGGCGTTGCGGTCGCAATGCAAGGGCGAGGCCGAGTTTGCGCGGCGCAAGGGGCATCTGGACGAATTGGCCGAGTGGTTCGAGGGCGCCTCGCCATCATCGGGTTCGCTGGCCGCGCAACTGGCATTGCTGGCGCACGCCGATCGTGGCGAGCCCGGCAACGCCGTGCGGCTGATGAGCCTGCATGCGGCCAAGGGGCTCGAATTCGCCTGCGTGTTCATCGTCGGCTGCGAAGACGGCACGCTGCCACACGAAGCCAGCCTGGACGAGGGCCGGCTGGACGAAGAGCGACGCCTGTTCTACGTCGGCGTCACCCGTGCCAAGCAGGCGCTGTACCTGTCGCACAGCCGCCAGAGCAAACGCTTCGGCGCGATCGAGGCGCGCCGTCCGAGCCGGTTTTTCGATGAACTGCCGGCGGCCGACCTGCATCGCGATGGCGACGACCCGGCGCGCGACGGGCAGGCCCGACGGGAACGCGCGCGCGCCCATCTGGACGCCATCGGAGCGTTGTTGCGAGGTACCTGATCGCGCCGGTGGCGAACGCTTGCTGCGTCCGGGCGAACTTTTCCTGCCTAAGGTGTTGACGTTTGTCGAGAAGGCTGTATAGTGTGCGGCTCCCCGGCGCGAGATGCGCACAGGGGTAGAGGCAGGGGTTGAGGCCTCGTGATCTTTGACAGTGTGCGCAGGA
>JAFEFT010000023.1 GCA_018240435.1 Pseudomonadota bacterium | reverse complement strand
GGATCTGGAGACGGCTCAACGCGCTGCCGTCAAATCGACGTCGTCCAAACAAAAGCCAGATTGAGGCGACGCGACAGAAGAACACAGAGGAACGAATATGGCCCGCATCGAAAACCACAAATACAGCATCGAGGAAGCATTCAGGGAGTGCTTCTACATCGTTCCCGACTACCAACGCGAGTACGTCTGGACGGACAAGGAGGTGCATCAGCTGCTTGAGGACATCGGCGAACAAATCGACGCGGGCACCACGCGAGAATATTTCATCGGCACCGTGCTGGTGTCACCGACCGATCAGAAGAACCACTACGAGGTCATCGACGGCCAGCAGCGCCTGACCACCTTCTTCCTGCTGCTGTGCGCGCTCAAGCATCTGTTCCAGGGTGAACCGCAGCGGCAGATGATCGCCGGGCTGATCTCGACCAGCTATGTGGACAGCGACGGCGAGGTGCGCACCACACTGAAGCTGGAGCCGCGTTACGAGAGCGCGGGCGAAGTGATGGCTAAGCTCGTGGAGCTGGACGCCGAACCTATGGCCGTGCGCGCAGGCATCCAGGCTGCTGGCATCACGAGCTTTGGCTCGCTGGAGAATCTGGTCAATGCCTACAGCACGCTGTATCGGTACCTGAAGGACAACTACGACGACACGGCCAAGCTGAAGAAGTATTGGGGCTATCTGGCCAACAACGTGGTGTTCATCCAGATCTCCACCGACGTCAGCAGCGCGCTGAAGATTTTCGAGACCATCAATGAGCGCGGCGTGGGCTTGAACCCGATGGACTTGCTCAAGAACCTGCTGTTCACGCAGGTCAAGCAAACGCAGTTCACCCAGCTCAAGGACGAGTGGAAGAAGATCACCAAGCCGCTGGAAAAGGAGAAGGAAAAGCCACTGCGCTTCCTGCGCTACTTCTTGATGGCCAACTACGTGATCAAGAACGAGCGCGGCGACGCGGTGGTACGCGAGGACGAGATCTACGACTGGTTCATCGCCAAGGGCAACGCGGCGCTGTGCGATTACGAAGGCAAGCCCTTCGAGTTCGTTCGCAAGGTGATCCGCAACGTCGAGCACTACCTGGCCTTTGCCAACGGGCTGGGCAATGACGGCAAGACTAGTCTGGCGATGGACAGTCTCAAGCGGCTGGCCGGTGGCGCGTTCAGCTTGCACTACGTCTTGCTGCTGGCGGCGGCGAACTTTCCAAAGCCGTTGTTCGACCACTTCGTCGGGCAGCTGGAGAGCTTCCTCCTCTACTACATCTTCACCAAGACGCCGACCAAGGATCTGGAACGCAGCTTCTCGCAATGGGCCGACGAGCTGCGTGCAATCGCCGAGGCCAGCGATCCGGTGAAGCAGAAGGTGCAGCTCAACGCCTTCGTCGCCGACCGCTTCGAAAAGAACATGGCGGGCAAGTCGCAGGAACTGGCCGACGCCCTCAAGCGCTTTACTCTGCATTCGATGCAGCAGTACCGCACACGCTACTTGCTCGCGCGACTGACCCAGCACGTCGAGATGGCGTTCAATGGGCTGAAGGTGCCGGGTATCAGGACATCATCTCGCTGGTGGCGGGCGAGCCTTTCACGGTCGAAAACCCGTATATCTGGAAAACCAAGGCTGACGTTGTCAAGGTCATCACGGATGCCGGTTGTCACGACCTGATCAAACATTCGATGACCTGCACGCACACGTGGGAGATGACGAACCTGCACACACACTGCGGCGGCTGCTCGCAGTGCATCGACAGGCGTTTCGCGGTGCTCGCGGCAAAAGCTGATCAACACGATCCGGTGGAACACTACAAGTTCGACGTGTTCACCCAGAGCCGCGATGCCCAAGACCAGAAGAAGAACGTGGACAAGATCATGGCGGCGGCCTATCTGGAACGCGCCAATCAGGTGAAGGGACTGACAGACGTCGCGCAATTCGTCAGCAGCTACCCAGACGTGGGCCGAGTGTTCAAGTTCTTGAACTACAACAGCGCCGGGCAGGCCGCGCAGCGAGTGTTCGATCTCTATAAACGCCATGCCGACGAGGTGATGGGGGCGTTGGATGAGTTGCTCAGCCGCCATCGCACTGCGATCCGGGAGCGGACGCTCCCCGGAGACTGCCTGATTCAAACGGCGTATCAGGCGAGCTCCGTGATCTCGATGCCCGCCGTGGTCTCGGCAGAAAAACACCCGGAGAACTTCTTCCGCAAGCGCGGCGCGGTCTGGGAGACGCGATTCCAGGGCCGCAACACCATCTGTCTGCTCAACGTAGACAAGGGCGCGGAGTACATCAACCTCTTGTTGGCGTTTCCAGATCGCGAGACATCGATCTATGAAATCGCCGTTGGAAGCGCTGCCAACGCCATTGACCTACCGGCCAACACCGGGGTGGCACCGGAGGACGTCGAGGACGGCTTCCAGGTGACCCAAGGAATCCCTCTGGGCGATGCCGGAGACGTCGCAGACAGGCAAGCCCTCCGTGAATGGCAACAGCGCGCCCGCGAGCTGTTGGGCGAGATTGATGAGGCGCGCGATGCCGGTGACCACGCCCGCGTTGATGAGATCGAGGAGGAAATGGCCTTCCTGACCAAAGCGATGGAAGGCGGTAAAGGCATCGGCGGGCGACAACGCAAGGCCGGGGACAAGCGCAAGAACGTCCGGGACGCCTTCCGCAACGCAGTCGACCGTGCCATCAAGCAGATCGAGAAGTACGACAAGCCGCTGGCCGAGCACCTCAAAGACGCGATCAAGATCAGTAACGAGGTGGCCTACCGGCCCGGGATGTCCATCACTTGGGATGTCCGGCCCATCGTGAACGGCTAGCCTCGAATCGAGCCATTGAACACAGGGGAATGACCTTGCCAGCAAAAATCCGAGAGGAAGTGTCAGCGGATATCCCGGCCATTGAAGCCGTCACGGTCGCGGCGTTTTTGAACGCGCCACACACCAGTCATACCGAGCAGTACATCGTGAATGCACTGCGGCGCGCTGGTGCGTTGACGATCTCTCTGGTTGCCGAGATGGATGGTGTGCTGATCGGCCACGTAGCTCTGTCGCCAGTGAGCATCAGCGACGGCAGCACGCATTGGTTTGGTTTGGGCCCGATCTCGGTGCTTCCCGCACACCAGCGCGGTGGCGTCGGCTCCGCGCTGATGGAGGCGGCACTGGCATCCCTACGACAGCGGGACGCCCAGGGGTGCGTGCTGCTGGGTGACCCGGGTTATTACGGCTGCTTTGGCTTTCGCGCCAGCCCAGACCTGGTTCTCCCGGGCGTGCCGCCCGAGTATTTCCAAGCGTTGTACTTCAGCCCGACGACCCCGAGCGGCATCGTCACCTACCACCCGGCATTCGAGGCCACAAGCTGAGATGGGGCGGGTCGCCCGCGTGTAGGCGGTTTTCCTGACGAACAAGCCGCCGGAAACCCGCGCCAGTGTTGGGTCGGGTGCGAAGTCCTCCTTCGCAGAAACAGAGAATAGGCGGGAACTGAGAACGGAAAATCGCCTGAAACCGGGTCGTCCGGGGCGATGGCGTCCGTCGCAGGGTGGCCCGAACCCGCGCCAGTACTGGCGTTTCTGGGCAAAAAGAAAGGGGGACAGAACAAGTCTGTCCCCCGTATTTGGTGGTGGACTTCACTCGAAAAGACAACCCAACTTCTCCATCAGGGCGCGTTTGGGCGGAAAACCGCGGGCTGGCGCGGAGCCCTCGCCGATTACGCCGGAATCTCGCCAACTGGAAGGAAGTCGCCCTGCTCGTCATCGCGCAGGCTGATGTACTCCAGGCGCCACTGATCCACCCGGCGCAGATCAGCCAGCGTCAAGCGTGTGTCTGCCACGGCTTCGCAGGCGTCGAGCGCGATCTCAGTGGCAATGTCGGGCTTGCCGTAGGCCGTTTCGAACAGCTCGCGGAGCTTCGCGGCGACACGCTCCGCCGCCCCTCTCGCTTCGCTGCCTCCCTCGGCGGCATCGTAGACAACCGACACTGACAGGGCGTAGGGCTCCCCTTTGACCGCTTCTGCGCCTCGCTGCTCACCCAGATCGAAGAACAGCCCGACCAGGTATTTCGCATCGGCCTCCAGAATCTTGGCGATCTGCTGCTCGACCGTGCGCTTGCCAGAGCGCTTGCGCAGCCGCTCTTCGAACTCATTGGGAAATGCCGGTCGGCCGTATCGTGCGGCGAGCCATTGCTTCAGCGCACGCTTGGCGTCAACCGGCAGCGCGTGGCTGTTGTCTTTGACTGCGCGCTCGGCGAAGTCGCCTTTCGGTACGCTGCGGCGATCACCGTGGCGGAGCTCAAGAATCAAAGGCGCAGCGTCGGTGCCCTCGTAGGCGAGGTGGAGTCGTCGTGGGTTCTTGGCGTATGAGAGCTGCGGGTCCGGCTTGGGGTCCTTGACGACCAGCTCGGCGACGATGACCTCGACGCATAGCTCGCTGTCATGCGGCAGGTCGCAGTCATGGGTGATGACGATGACGCGGCGCTCTTGGTCGGCCGCACCGACCAAACCCAATGCAGCAGCGGCCTCGCAAGTTAGAAGATCACCCTGTCGCCAGTCCGTATCGCGCGCCAGCATCCATCGCCCCCCGACCTATCGCTCGGGGAACCCGGGAATGGACATCTCGGTACGCCAATCGTCCGAAGCCTTCGCTTTCGACTTCGCCAAGCCTGATCGGTCGTAAGCCGCATCCATCGCCTGGGCTTCGGCGATCAGCGACCGGATGTGCGACGGCAAGAGCTGACCGGCAGCAGCGAGGTCCATCAAGGACCGGCCGTCAAATGCCTTCATCTTCAGCATGGAAGACGCACGCGTGATGCCAGCGTCTCGGAAAGCGTCGGCTGCATGGCTGAGGGCGCGAATCCGCTCGAACTTGTCAGGCTCGGGCGTGGCCTCTCCGCCGATCCACTTGTAGATCGCCTGCCTGGAGACGCCGAACACCGTGGCCAGATCGGCGATAGCCGGATTCAACACCTGGCGGATATTGCCGAGGTGGTCAGATGCAGATCGCAGATCAGGGCGTTGCTCCTGGCTGTCGTCTGCCATCCCCACGTCGACGTGGAATGGAACTCGCGCCTCCAACATCCTGCGCCAGTCTCCGGCGCGGGAAATGTCGAAAACGCTGCCGGTGCCACCGACCGCAAGGGCCGAGCCAAGCAGCGCAAAGGCTGCGGTGGCGGCAGCTCCAATCGGCGCGGCGAACGGCATCGATCGATAAGTAGGTAGGGTCGCGGTGTACATGGCGTCTGGTTTTTCCGGTTCAGGCCCACGCGTCGCGCGCATGATCCGTCGTCGTTGCTCCGAAGACAGACTTAATGGTCGCATGCAGCGAGAGCACCTGCTCACCCAGCTTGTCCATGTCGATCGGCATGCGACCTTCGACAAAGTGGTCCGTATCGATGACCGCATGCGCCCGTGGCTCCCTCACCTCGAATTTCGGATTGATCATCAAGCCGTTGGGCTGCATATCTGGCGGAAACCCCAGCGGCGCGGTCATCCTATGCACCCGGGTCACGAGCGTCCCCGTCGGCACCAGTGGGCCGGTGTCCGTCCCAAAGACCGATTCCGTCAGCCTGTACCGCGGCGTGGCATTGAACTCAATGCCGTGCAGTCCGCCGACGAGGTACTGCTCCACGCTCTCACCGGCGCGAGGCAACACGGCATCCAGGTAGCGAAGACCCAACCGACTGACGTGGTCGAGGGTTGCCACCTCGTGCACGGCCGCCAAACCGCGCAGCAGCTCCGGGATGAACTCGTTGTGCGTGTCGTAGTGGGTCGTGTGGTACGTGATGGCCGACGGCGCCAGGATGAACCCAGCCGTACGGTCGCTGCGCGTGATGAGCCAAGAGACCGTATGCGTAATCTGCGGCTCTGCTTGCTGCGCCTGGCCTGGAGCCGGCACAACCAGGTGCGTGACCTGTTGCGGCTCGAACAATGGATATCCCTCGCGCCGCAGACGATCCTGGATCTGATCCACGTACTTGGACATCGCGGCGACAGGATTGAAGTGCGCCTGCGCGAGCGCGTAATACACCGGCGCGTTCGACATCCTCTCGCTCACTGGTAGGCTCCGATCTTCTCTTGGTTGACAGTCCAGTTGTCAGTTTACACCTTGGTTGACGCTGTGGCCAGAGAAATCCGCAGCCTCTCCCGCGCGCAACTGGCCCGCAAGACCTCCCGCTCGACGACAGTAGTAATCATTTTGCGATTCATATAGTAGCTTTTTCAATCTAATTGACGTTCTGTTTGGATGAGTGTATGATGCACGAAACAATACTGAAGCCAACGCGCAAACATGTCCAGCGACCGACTCCCGGAGATGACCCAGGCGCAACGCGACCGGCTCGCGTTCGTCGAGTTGCGCCTGCGGTTTGTTGGCGAGATCCGCCGCCAGGACTTGGTGACGCGCTTCGGCATCCAGGCTGCGGCGGCCACGCGGGACATCGCCCAGTACAAGGAGCTGGCCCCAGGCAATATGGAGTACGACACCAAGGGCAAGGTCTACGTCCGTGCCGCTTGGTTCCGCCCCCTGTTTGACTTCCCCGCCGAGCGGATCCTCACTTGGTTGTCCCAGGGCTACGGTGACGGCGAGCCCATCCGCTGGAAGGGTGTCGTGGCACAGGAGGGCACCAGCCTGCCGGGCAAGATTGATCTGGATCTGCTGTCCGTCCTGACCCGCGCCATTCACCAAGGCGCCGCTGTTGAGGTCGCCTATCGCGCACTGTCGAGCGGGCTGACGACCCGGGAGATCGTCCCGTTCGCACTGGCCGACAGCGGCCTTCGTTGGCACGTCCGCGCCTTCGACCGGCGCAGCGGTGAGTTCCGCGACTTCGTGTTGGGCCGCCTCGACGCCGCCCGCATCCTGCCCGGCCCTGTGGCCGACCACGAGAAGCCCGATCAGGACATCCAGTGGAACCGGATCACCGAGCTCGAGCTCGTGCCGCATCCGGCCAACGTGCAGCACCCCGACACCATCGAGGCCGAGTACGGCATGGAGGGCGGCGTGCTCAAGGTGCGGGCCCGTGCGGCGATGGCCGGCTACCTGTTGCGCCGCTGGAACGTGGACTGCACCGAAGATCACAGCCTCAAGGGTGGCGAGTACCACCTGTGGCTGCGCAATCGCCAGGCCCTCTATGGCGTCACCAACTTGGTGCTCGCGCCGGGCTATAGCGAGTCCAGCAAGTAGGGGTGACCATGACGATCACCCCCACCTGCAATCCCGTCGACCGTCACCGCCGAAAGGAGCCCCATCATGGCTAAGCCTCCCGCCAACCACGGCAAGCAATGGACGCCTGCCGAGGTCAAGCAGCTCAAGCAGCTCGCCCAAGAGAACACGCCCACCCGGGTTATCGGCCTGAAGCTGGGCCGCACGGAGGACGCGGTGCGTGCAAAGGCGGGCGAGAACAACATCTCCCTCAAGCCTACCAACCAGTCGCCCTACAACAGGCGCAAGCCCTGAGGCGGGAAGCAATAACAAGGGGGCGCACCGTGCTGAAGCTCGAACAGATCCAGAAGAACGCGGCCATCTCGGGCTTGGAGCCCGGGCAGGTAGTGCGCATCGTCACGACGGAGCCGGTCGGTGACAACGCCCTCACCGTTTACTACAAGACCGCCGACGGCTCGCTGCGCGAGCGGATGCTGTTCCGCACTGACGAGGCCAACCTATCGTTGGCCGAGGCCGGCCGCCCCTGGGCCTTCGACGCCCCGGGCGAGGAGTTCAAGCTCGCCACCGAGGCCTACCGGATCAACCTGGCCCACCTGTTCGATCCGATGATGGCGGTGCACACGTCGAATGTGGAGCCGCTGCCGCACCAGATCACGGCGGTCTACGAGTCGATGCTGCCGCGCCAGCCGCTGCGCTACGTGCTGGCCGACGACCCCGGCGCTGGCAAGACCATCATGGCTGGCCTCTTCATCCGCGAGCTGCTGATGCGCGCGGATGCCAAGCGCGTGCTGATCGTCGCCCCCGGCAGCCTGGTCGAGCAATGGCAGGACGAAATGTTCGAGAAGTTCGGCCTGTCGTTCACGCTGTTCTCGCGGGAGCAAGTCGAACAGTCGCGCAGCGGAAACCCCTTCGACGACCACGACTTGCTGGTCGCCCGCGTCGATCAACTGGCCCGCGCGGATGACCTGCAGGAGAAGTTACGCCTGTCGCGCTGGGACCTGGTGGTGGTCGATGAAGCCCACAAGCTCTCGGCCAACTACTTCGGCAACAAGGTCAACAAGACCAAGCGCTTTCAGCTGGGCGAGCTCCTGGGCTCGATCACCCGCCACTTCCTGCTCATGACGGCCACGCCGCACAACGGCAAGGAAGAGGACTTCCAGCTGTTCATGTCGCTGCTGGACGCCGACCGCTTCTACGGAAAGTTCCGCGACGGCGCGCACAAGGTGGACGTGTCCGACCTCATGCGCCGCATGGTCAAGGAGGAACTGCTCAAGTTCGACGGTACCCCGCTGTTCCCCGAGCGCCGGGCCTACACCGTCAACTACAAGCTCTCCGACCTCGAAGCCGCCCTGTACGCGGCCGTCACCGATTACGTCAAGGAGCAGTTCAACAAGGCCGACCAGTTGGCCGACAGCGGACGCAAGGGCACGGTGGGCTTCGCCTTGACGGCGCTGCAGCGCCGCCTGGCCTCCAGCCCCGAGGCCATCTATCAGTCGCTCAAGCGGCGGCGCAACAAGCTCAAGCGCCGCGTCGAGGAAGAAAAACTCCGTCAGCGCGGCCAGTCACTGGCCGAGACGCTGGGTGGCAACAACGGCCTGCCAGACGACGTGTGGGAAGCTGCCGACGCCCTGTCGCCCGAAGACTATGAGAACTTCGAGGAAGCCGTCGTCGATCAGGCCACGGCGGCCCAGACCATCCAGGAACTGGAGGCCGAGATCATTATCCTCGAAGGCTTGGAGGAGCAGGCCCGCCAGGTGGTGCATTCCGGTCAGGATCGCAAGTGGGATGAGCTCTCCCGCCTGCTGCAAGACACGCCGGAGATGCGCGACGCCGAGGGGCGACAGCGCAAGCTCATCATTTTTACTGAGCACCGCGACACGCTGAACTACCTCGCGGTGAAGATCCGCGGCCTCATCGGCAGCGAAGAAGCCGTGGTGATGATCCACGGCGGGGTCAAGCGCGAAGAGCGCCGCAAGGTGCAGGAGCTGTTCCGCAACGACCCCACGGTGCGCGTGCTGCTGGCCACGGACGCGGCGGGCGAAGGCGTGAACCTGCAAAACGCCAACCTGATGGTCAACTACGACCTGCCCTGGAACCCCAACCGCCTGGAGCAGCGCTTTGGCCGCATCCACCGCATCGGCCAGACCGAGGTCTGCCACCTGTGGAACATGGTGGCCGCCGAAACCCGCGAGGGCGACGTCTTCCAGCGCTTGTTCGAGAAGCTGGAGGTGGAGCGCCAGGCCCTGGGCGGCCGCGTGTTCGACATCCTGGGCGAGGTCTTCGAGGACAAGCCCCTCAAGGACCTGCTGATCGAGGCCATCCGCTACGGCTCGGATCCTGAAGTCCGTGCCCGCCTGCTCAAGAAGGTGGAAGGCGCGCTGGACACCCAGCACCTTGAAAACATCATCAAACGCAATGCGCTGTGCGAAGAGGTGATGGACGAGAAGCGCCTGTTCGCGGTGAAGGAGGAAATGGAAAAGGCCGAGGCCCGCAAGCTGCAGCCCTTCTTCATCCGCGCCTTCTTCAACCAGGCTTTCCAGCAATTGGGCGGCGAGCTGCGCCCGCGTGAGCCTGGGCGCTACGAAATCACCCACGTCCCGGCCATCATCCGCGAGCGCGACCGGCAAATCACCGGCCGCGACCGCCGCAACGCCGACCCGGTGCTACGCCGCTACGAGCGCGTCTGCTTCGAGAAGCAGTACGTGCGGCTGACCGACCGTGTCGGCGCCCCGATGGCCAGCCTCATCCATCCCGGTCACCCCTTGATGCAGGCGGTCACCGACCTTGTGCTGGAAGCTCACCGCAACAAGCTCAAGCAAGGGGCGGTATTGGTGGACCCGAGTGATATGGGCGTCACCCCGAAGGTGATGTTCATTGTCGATCACGCCGTCAAGGAAGGGGCAGACCCCGCGCGCATCGTCTCGCGTCGCATGCAGTTCGTCGAGATCGACCCGCAGGGACACGCCATCAACGCCGGCTGGGCGCCCCACCTGGACCTGGAGCCCATTGCGCCTGCCGACCTCGAGTTGATTGAAGACGTGCTGGCGGCCCCGTGGATCGCCAAAGACCTCGAGCAACAGGCTTTGGCCCATGCCTCCAGCGAGCTGGTGCCCGAACACTTCGATGAAGTTCGCACCCGCCGCGAGCAGGCGGTGGACAAAACCCTGGCCGCCGTGCATGAGCGTCTGGTCAAGGAAATCAACTTTTGGTCCGACCGTTACATCAAGCTGCAAGACGACCTGGCTGCCGGCAAGGATGTGCGCCTGACGCTGGAGAACGTGCGCCGCACCATCGACGACCTGACCGCACGCCGCGAATCGCGCGAGAAGGAGCTGCTGGCCATGCGCCATGTGGTCTCCGCCACACCGGTCGTGCTAGGCGGTGCGCTGGTGATCCCGGCGGGCCTGTTGCTGCAGCGCAAGGGTCAGCCCGGCTGGTCGGCAGATGCCGACGCGCGCAGCCGCATCGAGCACATCGCCCTGCAGGCGGTAATGAACGCCGAGCGTGCGCTGGGTCATGAGGTTTTTGACGTCTCGGCGCAGAAGTGCGGCTGGGACGTCACCAGCATCCCGAAAGCCCGCGACGGCCGCCTGCCGCCCTCGCGTCACATCGAGGTCAAGGGCCGCGCCAAGGGCCAGACCACGATCACGGTCACCCGCAACGAGATCCTCTATGGCCTCAACCAAGCGGACAAGTTCATCCTGGCCATCGTGCTCGTGGACGGCGACCAGCATGAAGGGCCGTACTACGTCCGCCAGCCCTTCACGAGCGAGCCCGACTGGGCGGTGAGCAGCATCAACCTGGACCTGGATGCGCTGCTTGAGCGCGCCACGACCGCGGAGGGCTCGCTGTGAGCCTGGGCTGCGCCCAGAAACAGAGACGCCCTCACGGGGAGGGCGTCGGGCCGCAGATGCTATCTGCGGCGGGGCACAAAGAGAAACGCCCTCACGGGGAGGGCGTCGGGCTGTCGATGCTCTCGACAGCGGGGTTAAGTGGGGCAATTATGGCGACGCGGGCCTGCGCTGTCAAGACACCGCACCGTGACCCGCGTTTTGCAGGGGGCGAGCGATGTCGCGCGTAATCGCCTACATCGATGGATTCAACCTCTACTTCGGCCTCAAGAGCAAGGGGTGGAAGCGCCACTATTGGCTCGATGTGGTGGGCTTGTCACGCTCCCTGCTCAAACCGGGGCAAACGCTGCAGGCGGCTCACTACTTCACGGCGCGCATCAGCCTGACGGGCAACAACCACGCCGACATGCAGCGGCAGGCTGATTATCTGGATGCGCTGGCCACCTCACCACTGCTGACGATCCAATTCGGCCACTACCTGCCCAAGGGCCGCCAATGTCGGCGCTGCGGCAACACGTGGACCGACTACGAAGAGAAGATGACCGACGTCAACATCGCGGTCCAGCTACTCGCCGACGCCTTCGATGACCGTTTCGACACCGCACTGCTGATTTCGGCCGACAGCGATCTGACCACGCCGGTACAGCAAGTGCGCGCCCGGTTCCCGGCCAAGCGCGTCATCGTGGCCCAACCTCCGGGGCGTAATTCCGTGCAGCTTGCCACTGCTGCAACAGCAGCTTTCACCATCAGCGAAACCAAGGTACGACAGAACCAATTGCCTGCAGCAGTAACCACGGCCAGCGGGTACGTGATCAATCGCCCGGTGCATTGGCGATAAGGGAATGTCATGACCCACCACCACATCTTTGATTCACTGACCCGCAATGCCTTCGACTTCCTGGAGCGCGGCATCGAGGAATTCGACAAGGCGCCCAAGTACTCTGTCATCCATTTCTGCGCCGCGGTGGAGATGCTGCTCAAAGCGCGGCTGATGAAGGAGCATTGGTCGCTGATCGTTTCCAGGCCGGAACAGGCCAACCTGGCCAAGTTCATGGCCGGGGACTTCATCTCGGTCACCCTGGAAGAGATCCGAGCACGAATTCGTGATATTGCAGGCGAAGACATCAGCGACGACGCCTACGGCAGCTTTCGTGCGCTGGCGAACCATCGCAACAAGCTGGTTCACTTCTTCCACCCCGAGATGGACAGCGATGAGAAGGCGAAGGAACAGATCGTCGCCGAGCATTGCCGCTCGTGGTTCCATCTGCATCGCCTGTTGATCCGATGGGACCGATACTTCCACGACTTCGGCGGCGAGATCGCACGCGCTGATCGTGCGATGAAGGGGCACCGGAAGTACTTGAGCGCCAAGTTCAAGGCGCTCAAGACCGAACTGGAGGTTGCGCGCAAGGCAGGCAATACGCCGAAAGCGTGCAGTGCCTGCGGGTTCAAGGCGGCCGTGCCGAACAACCTCGACGACCAGATCGCATCGCTGCGCTGCCTGGTGTGTGATCACACCGAAATCCAGGTCGAACTCGAGTGCCCGCACTGCGGCGAACCCATCGTCATTGCGAACGTGGGCTACTCGACTTGCGAGCACTGCGAGGAAGGTATCGAACCTGAGCATCTGGTGGATGCGCTGACGGATCACGTCGCCGCGCACATCGGCATCAAGGATGGTGACGACGGCTGGGAGCCTGCCAACTGCGGTGCATGCGAGGGCTACCACACCGTGGTCAGGCGGGGCGATCACTATTTCTGTGCGAGCTGCTTCGACATCTCGGACCACATTGAACAGTGTCAGTGGTGCAACGAATTCAACACTGGCGACATGGAACACAGTTTCTGGGCCGGTTGTAGCCATTGCGATGGCAAGGCCGGCTGGGAGAAGGACGACTGAATGAACAGCATCAAAGCACCCAAGAAACTCATCGAAGTGGCGCTACCGCTCGACGCCATCAACAAGGCCGCGGCGCGCGAGAAGTCCATCCGCCACGGCCACCCCAGCACCTTGCACCTGTGGTGGGCGCGCCGACCCCTGGCGGCGGCGCGGGCGGTGATCTTTGCGCAGATGGTCAATGACCCCGGCTACGAGCGCCACCTGGGCCGCGGGGTGAACAAGCAGAAGGCCGCCGCCGAGCGCGAGCGCCTGTTCAAGATCATCGAAGACCTGGTGCAGTGGGAGAACACCAACAACGAGGAAGTCCTGGAACGCGCGCGCGAAGAGATTTGGAAAAGCTGGCGCGAGACCTGCGAGCTCAACAAGAACCACCCACAGGCGGCAGAGCTTTTCAATCCTGACAAGTTGCCTGCCTTCCACGACCCGTTTGCTGGCGGCGGCGCGATCCCGCTGGAGGCGCAGCGCCTGGGGCTGGAAAGCTACGCGTCGGACCTGAACCCGGTGGCGGTGACGATCAACAAGGCGATGATCGAAATCCCGCCGCGCTTTGCCGGCCGCCCGCCGGTGGGGCCGCTGACCGCAGGCGAAAAGCAGGCCAAGCTGCATGAAGACTGGCGCGGCGCGCGCGGCCTGGCCGAAGACGTGCGCCGCTACGGCGCCTGGATGCGCGACGAAGCCGAGAAGCGCATCGGCCACCTGTACCCGCGGATCGAAATCACCGCAGACATGGCCCAAGAGCGACCGGACTTGAAGCCGCTGGTTGGCCAGAAGCTCACCGTCATCGCATGGCTGTGGGCGCGGACCGTGAAAAGCCCCAATCCGGCTTTCAGCCATGTGGAGGTGCCGCTTGCCTCCACCTTCGTGCTATCCAGCAAGCCCGGCAAAGAGGCCTATGTGGAGCCCGTGATCGAAGGTGACAGCTACCGCTTCACGGTGAAGGTGGGCAAGCCGCCTGCGGAGGCCAAAGACGGAACCAAGGCCGCGGGCCGAGGCGCGAACTTCCGGTGCGTGCTCTCGGACACTCCGATTGGCGGCGACTACATCAAGGCCGAAGGACAGGCTGGGCGCATGGGGGCGAGACTGATGGCCATCGTGGCCGAAGGTGTGCGGGGCCGCGTCTATCTCGCACCCACGGCTGAGCATGAAGCGATTGCGCAGCAAGCCACGCCGACATGGAAGCCCGCTGGTGAGGTCCCTGCGCGTTTGACCGGCGGAACCTGCGTGCCCTACGGCATGAAGGAATGGGGCGACCTCTTCACCCCACGCCAACTGGTGGCGCTGACCACCTTCTCCGATCTGGTAGGCGAGGCCATCGCCAAGTGCCGGCAGGATGCGCTCGCGGCGGGCTTGGATGATGACGGCATCGGGCTGGATGCCGGCGGCAGCGGCGCGACGGCGTATGCGCAGGCGGTGGGGGTGTATTTGGGCTTCTTGGTGGATCAGGTTGCGAACCATGCATCCACCGTATGTGGCTGGAATCACCCCAATACTCAGATGCGCAGTGTATTCAGTCGTCAAGCTTTGCCAATGACTTGGGACTACGCCGAAGCTAACGTTTTCTCCGACTCGACCGGTAGCTACAACAATCTTTTTGAGCGACAAGTAAAGGGCTTTGATGCTCTCGCAGGATCTACCGCAGCTGGGTATGGGCAGCAAGCTGATGCTCAGACTCAATCGATCAGTGCTAACAAACTGGTTTCTACAGATCCACCGTACTACGACAACATCGGCTATGCGGACCTTTCTGATTTCTTCTACGTCTGGCTACGCAAGAGCCTAAAGCCGATCTTCCCTAGTCTGTACGCCACGCTGGCGGTACCGAAGGCAGAGGAACTGGTTGCCACGCCTTACCGCCACGGCACCAAGGAGAAGGCCGAAGCCTTCTTCCTCGACGGCATGACCCGCGCCATTCACAACCTGGCTGAGCAGGCTCATCCGGCCTTCCCGGTGACGATCTATTACGCGTTCAAGCAGGCGGAAACTACGGGAGAGGCGGGTACCTCGAGTACTGGTTGGGAAACCTTCCTCGACGCAGTGATCCGCGCCGGCTTCGTCCTCACCGGGACTTGGCCCATGCGCACCGAGAAGGAAGGGCGCGTCATCGGGAATGGAACCAACGCCCTTGCCTCTAGCATTATCCTCGTGTGCCGCCAGCGCGCAGCCGACGCGCCCACGGTCAGCCGCCGCGAGTTCATCCGCGAACTGAACGCGGTGTTGCCCGAGGCTTTGGATGAAATGACCCGCGGCGGCGTGAACTCTCCCGTTGCGCCGGTGGACTTGTCACAAGCCATCATCGGCCCCGGCATGGCGATCTTCAGCCAGTACGCAGCGGTGTTGGAGGCCGACGGCACGCCGATGAGCGTGCGTACCGCGCTGCAGCTCATCAACCGCTTCCTGGCGGAAGACGACTTCGACCACGACACCCAGTTCTGCCTGCACTGGTTCGAGCAGCAGGGCTGGGCCACGGGCAAGTTCGGTGAGGCCGATGTGCTTGCCCGCGCCAAGGGCACCAGCGTGAGCGGCTTGCAAGCCAGTGGCGTGGTGGCCTCCAGCAAGGGCGAGCTGCGCCTGCTCAAGTGGGCCGAGATGCCTCGCGACTGGTCGCCTGAGTCCGACGCGCGTCTGCCGGTGTGGGAGGCGCTGCACCAACTCATTCGCGCACTGAACCAGGGCGGCGAAGCGGCTGCAGGCAACTTGCTTGCCCGTATGCCCGCTCGCGCCGAGCCCATTCGTGCTCTGGCCTATCGCCTCTACACCCTGTGCGAGCGCAAGGGCTGGGCCGAGGAGGCCCGCGCCTACAACGAGCTCGTAACGGCTTGGAGCGCCATCGAGCAAGCGGCCAGCGAAGCGGGCGTAGTCGGCTCGCAAGCGCAACTGGATATCTGATTGGGGAAGATCATGACACTGAAACCCTGGCGCGAGATCGCAGAGCCGCATTCCGATGTGCGGGAGGGCAAGTTCCAGCAGGCCGAGTTCGCGGCGGACCTGTCGCGGGTGCATGCGCGTACGGCCAACGAGGAGTACCAGAACCCGGTGCTGTTCTTCCAGCGCACCTTCATTACCGAGGGCATGCGCCTGCTGCTGGACTCGGTGGTCAAGCGCCTGGCCGGCAAAGGCGGCGATCCGGTCATCCAGCTTCAGACCGCATTCGGCGGCGGTAAGACGCACACGATGCTGGCGGTCTACCACCTCGCCAAGGGGGCGGCGCCGGCGAGCGAGCTTCAGGGCGTGCCCCCGATTCTGGATGCAGCCGGCGTGACGGAGTTGCCCAAGGCCCGTATCGCTGTGCTCGACGGCGTGGATCTGCTGAGCCTGGCCAGCAAGCCGCGCATCCATGACGGCTGCACAGTGCGTACGCTCTGGGGTGAACTGGCCTGGCAGCTGGGCGGCGAGGCCAGCTACGAGTTCGTGAAAGAAGCGGACCTGACCGGCACCGCTCCGGGCAAGAAGGAGCTCGCGGACATGCTGGCGGCCAGCGCTCCGTGCGTGATCCTGATGGACGAGCTGGTGCGCTACGTGTCGCAGTTCGAGGAGGGTAAGACGCTCTCGGGCGGCACTTACGACACCCAACTCTCCTTCGTGCAGGCACTCACCGAGGCCCTGAAGGCGGTGCCGACTGCGGTGCTGCTCGCCTCGCTGCCGTTCTCGGATCGCGAGGCCGGCAGCCAGCAAGGCGTGAAGGCCCTGCGTGCGCTCGAACACTACTTCGGCCGCGTGCAGGCACTGTGGAAGCCGGTGGCCACCGAGGAAGCGTTCGAGATCGTCCGCCGCCGCCTTTTTACCAACATCAACGACAAGCTGGCGATGGAGTCGGTCTGCCGCGCGTTCGCGGACTACTACATCGCCAACCGCGAGGACTTTCCCCAGGAGACGCAGGACAGCAAGTACTTCGAGCGCCTGGTCCACGCCTATCCCATCCACCCCGAGGTGTTCGACCGCCTGTACGAGGACTGGTCCACGCTGGACAACTTCCAGCGCACCCGCGGCGTGCTGAAGCTGATGGCCAAGGTTATCCATCGCCTGTGGAAGGACGGCAACAACGACCCGTTGATCATGCCCGGCAGCATCCCGCTGATGGATGCCGACACGCGCAACGAGGCCATCTACTACCTGCCGCAGGGCTGGGACCCGGTGATCGAGCGCGACGTGGATGGCGAGCGCTCCGAAACCTGGGAGATCGAAAACAAGGACACCCGTTTCGGTAGTGTGCAGGCCTGCCGCCGCACTGCCCGCGCGATCTTCCTGGGCAGCGCTCCGCATTCCGTCCAGATCGCGTCCAACCAGCTGGTGCGGGGGTTGGAGCTGGAGCGCGTGCTGCTGGGTGTCGCCCAGCCCGGCCAGCAGGTCAATCTTTACAAGGATGCGCTGAGGCGCCTCTCCGACCGGCTGCACTACCTGAACCACGCCAACAACCGCTTCTGGCTGGACACGCGCCCGAACCTGCGGCGCGAGATGGAAGAGCGCAAGCGCCGCTTCCAGGACAAGGAGGACGTGTTCCCCACGATCCGAGAGCGCGTGCAGCGCAGCTTTGCCAGCGGCGTCTTCGGCGGCATCCACATCTTCACCGGCAGCGGCGACGTGCCGGACGACTGGGCATTGCGGCTGGTGGTGCTGCCGCCAGATGCGGCCTTCAGTAAAAGCGGCCAGAGCCTGGCAGTGGAGCGCGCCACCGAGATCCTGAAGAAGCGTGGTGACCAGCCCCGCTTCAAGCAGAATCGCCTGATCTTCGTGGCAGCGGACTACGACAGCGTCAGCCGCCTGAAGGACCACGTGCGCTCGTTCCTGGCATGGCGCAGCATCGTCGGCGACTACAAAGACAACCGCATCGTCCTCGACAACCTGATGGCCAAGCAGGCGCAAGCCAGCCTGGAGCAGGCCGAGGAGACTGTGCGGCGGATGATTCGTGAGACCTATAAGTGGCTGCTGGCCCCGGTGCAAGAGGCGCGGCCGGGCAAAGGGCTGTCTGAGGTGATGTGGGAGCACTTTCCGCTCAACCCGGGCGCGCAGAACTGGTCGCAGGAGATCGAACGCGTCCTCAAGGAGAACGAGCTGCTCATCACCGAGTGGGCGCCGATCCACCTGGCCAAGGTGCTGAAGGACTGGTTCTGGAAGGATGACGTCAAGGACGTTCCGGCGCTTACCGTCTGGCAGCAGAGCTGCCAGCAGCTCTACCTGCCCCGCCTGAAAGACGACACCGTGTTCCAGAACACGATGGCAGCGGGCGCCGAGAGCCGTGAGTTCTTCGGCTTCGCGCAGGGCAAGGAAGATGGTCGCTACATCGGCTTCAGCTACAGCAAGCGCACGTCGCTCATCATGGATTCGTCGCTGCTGCTGATCGAGCCGCTGACGGCCGCCGCGTACATGGAAGCCCTGCGCGCGTCTGAAGAGGCCTCGCGTGCCAAGACCGCTGAAGCCGGAACGGGCGCAAGCACCGCAACGGCTCCGGCTGGCGGCGGCGAAACCTCGCACGTCGAAGACTCGGCCAAAGGGGGCTACCAAGCCGGTGGCGCGACCGCCGGCCAGATCGTCAAGAAGCAGTTCTACGGCAGCATCGAGCTCGACCCGTTCCTGGCGAAGAAGCAGTTCGCCGATCTGGTCGACGAGGTCGTTCAGCAGTTCACCATGCGCCCCGGCGTCAAGGTGAAGATCGCCATCGAGATCCAGGCCGAGTCTCCCTCCGGATTCGATGACGGCCTGCAGCGCGTGGTGAAGGAGAACTGCAACGTGCTCAAGTTCAAGAACGCGGAGTTCGAGGTGGGCGAGTAGCGAGGCCGACCGCGGGGATCATCCAAAGGCCACCGACAGGATCAGACAAGCAAGGGGAAATGCCATGAAGGCTAAGCGGTTCAGAATCCAGAACTTCAGAAACATCGATGACAGTGGTTGGATCTTGCTTGACCAAGTGACGGCATTTGTTGGGCGTAACGAATCTGGAAAGACCGCGCTCCTAAAGGCCTTGCACAAGTTCAATCCGGCGTCCCCGGAGCCATACGACCCAATGCGCGAGTTTCCGCGCGACCGCTACATGCGGGATTTCGTCGGCGGTGGCTCGAAGGGTAGTGACTGGCCTGTCTGCTCCGTCGCCTTTGCGGTTGACGATGCACTGAAAGCAGATATGGCGGATCTGCTGCCACCCGATCAGATCCCGCCAACCGAAGTGATTGCGACGCGCTACTACGACGGCTCCATCACGTTCGAATACGAACCTGATATCGCCGAGCAACCCCTTTCGCCAGAGCCCATACTTGCTGGACTGAAGGCTTTTGCCAGCGGCGCGCGTCGCCTCCGAGCACCAACGCCCGAGCAGGAAGAGGCAACTGCCGAGACAAGGAACGCGCTCGCACAGTGGGCGACTCAGTGGCAGGACAAGCTCAAGGGTTCCGCAGACCTTCGCGGTGACGCCGGGGCCAAGACGCTCGCCAAGCTAAAGGCTGAGGCAGAGACCAAGAGCAGCCCACAGACCGCCGATCTTATCGAAGCGCTCCACGAGGCAGTTGATCCGATTCTCGAAGCAGCCAAGGAAGGACCAGTCCTGCCCAAGCTCGACAGCTTGATCGAAGACGCGCTTCCCGTTCTGATCTACTTCGAGAACTACGGTGTCCTTGACAGTGCGATTTATCTGCCGCGGTTCCTCGAAGACCTTCAACGTGATCGAAACAATCCTCGCGTACGCACGATCAATGCGATGTTCAAGCATGTCGCGCTCGACGCGAAGGACATAGCTGACCTAGGTGCGGAAGAAGCTAGGGCGCAACGTCAGAACGGCCAACAGCCAAACGCCGAGACCGTTGCCAAGGATCAACGGCGAAAAGAGGAGCGCGCGATCCGCCTCAACTCTGCGTCGAACGACATAAGCACCCGGTTCTCTGACTGGTGGTCGCAGCGCCGGCACAAGATACGCTATCACGCTGACGGCGACTATTTCCGAATCTGGGTCGCTGACGACCGAAGGCCGGATGTGGAAATCGAGCTGGAAGCCCGAAGCAAGGGCTTCCAGTGGTTCTTCTCCTTCTACCTGGTGTTCCTCGTAGAGTCCGAAGAGGGGCACAAGGACGCAATCCTTCTTCTCGACGAGCCGGGGATGAACCTACATCCAACGGCTCAGCAGGAGCTTCTGGTCTTCTTCGAGCGCCTGGCCGAGAAGAACCAGCTCGTATATACGACCCACTCGCCGTTCCTCGTGGACGGCGAGCACATCTATCGCGTCCGCCCTGTCACGGAGGACAACACGGGCCACTCGCGGATCAGTGCCGATACATGGCCCAGAGACCGCGAGACCATCTTTCCGCTGCAAGCCGCCGCTGGCTACGCCATGTTGCGCGGCCTCTTCCAGCACAAGAAGAATGTGCTCGTCGAGGGCATGAGCGATTACTACTACCTTCACGCACTTAACCAGCAGTGCCGTGCGAAGGGTCTTCCCGTGCTTTCGGAGGACATCTACATCACGCCGTGCGGCGGGACTAAGCTCGTCGGTCACATAGCGGCCTTGTTCCTCGGGCAGGACGTTCGGCCCCTGATCCTTCTCGATTCCGACGAGGCTGGTCGAGTCAGGCGCGATGCACTTCTCAAGGAGTTGTATCTCGGGAAAGACAGCAACATCGTCATGCTCGACGAGGCCTTACAACAGCCAGGAGCTACCGTCGAGATTGAAGACATCCTTGGAGAGGACGTCATCCTACCAGTCCTCAATCCTCTCTTGTCAGAGCCGCTTCGCCTGCCAGAAGACGACGGTAGGTCCCGCAGTCTTCCCGATCGAATCAAGGCTTCCGCTAAAGAGAAGGGCATCGACTTGCCCGATGGCTGGAAGACCACGGTCGCTCTTCAACTGGTTTCGTCGTGGTCGCAGCGGGGCGTCGTGCTTCCCGATCCCGTGCTGGAAAGGGCCGGGAAGCTCTTCTTCACCATCCAGGAACGCTTCGCAGCCTCGGCCCCTGTTCAGCTTCCCGCTTGGCTTCGCTGACTTCGTCGTTTGCAAGCGCATCTGCCTCAAGGAGTTCGGAGGTCAACACTCACTGAACCAATCGAGCCTCGAGATCACGACGTGCTACGAGCCCTGGGAGCATCTTACCGCCGCCGTAGACCCATCGACGTAGTTCCATTGCAACTGCGGGCCAGTCCCGCTGATTGACCCGCCGCCGCAGCGTCGAGGTCTGCAGCCGCCCGGCGCCGAGGTTGAAGGTGAAGTCGACGATGGCGGCGAGCCGCCCTTCCGGCTCGGTCGCCAGCACAGGGCAGTAGCGCAGCGTGGCGGCGAGCGCCACCTTCAGATCCTGGGCGAGGTAGGCCTCGGCCTCTGCTTCGGTGATCGGCGGGTGCTTCGGATCGCAGAGGTGACCATAGCCGATCGTCGGATAGCCGGCCGGACAGATGTACGGATAGGCGCGGTTGGGATCGTGCTTGGGCACGCGGTGGAAGCCCTCAAAGCGTTTGGCCAGCTCGATGGCCGCTTGGGGTACCGCAATCACGGCCGCACCCGGTCGAACACGCGGCCGAGGAACCAGAAGTTCAGCACCCCGGCCCACAGGGCCTGGTCGGCCTCGGTCCAGGCCGCCTGGATGGCGGGGATCCAGTCCGCCCCGGCCTCGATGGCACCCACGAAGGCGGCAGTCTTGGCCGCGCAGTACAGCGCCATGAACCAGTAGGTGATCACCGGACGGACGCTGCTGGACAGCGCATCGGCCCACTTCACGCCCGAGGGCCGCCCCTGCGCCGCGACCGCTTCGCGCAAGGCCTCGATGGCCCCGGTGTTCCACGCGGCATCTGCACTCGCGCCGATCTCGGCCATGCGCTGGGCGCCGCGCAGCTTCTCGAACTCCAGCGCCTTGTCCTGCATGGCGAGTTCGTGACTGCGCTCGCCCTTGCGGTCCAGCCACTTGAGGATCTCCGGCGCGAGACGGAAGGCCCCGCCGAGGAGGCCGCCGAGCAGGGTCTCGATCATTGGCCACCTCCCATCAGCTTCAGCTTGATGGCGGCCCCGACCAGCAGTGCGGCGAGGATGGCGGTCGTCAGCAACTTGATGGTGGTCTGCCACGCGGTGCGGCGCGCGTCGCGCCACGCTTCCAGCAGATCGCGCAGCTCGCGGAGGTCGCGGGCGGCGTGGCCGTTCTCGAGGCCGAGGTGCGCGAGCACCCGCTCGGCTCCGCGCTCGGCGGCACGGTCGAGCAGGTCTTCGAAGTCCTCGCGGCGCAGGAGCAGCATGTTCTCGACGAGGGCGGGGGCTTGGGTCGGTTCAGTCATGGGCGGTCTCCAAAAACGACGAACCCGCCACGCGGGCGGGTTCGGGGGTGACGGACGGGGTGCGGGGTCAGACGGGAACGCCGGCGCTCCAGCCAGAGGATTTGTAGACGGCGAGCCTGTCCTCGGCGGCAATAAAGGCCAGCCAGCCGACCTTCGGGGCGTGGTACTCCCAGGCACCATTGACCCACACTGCAATCTGGTCGGTCCTGCCGGCCCAGGCGCCGGTGGCACCAGCCGGCACGATGTAGCGATCGCCCTCGGTGGGGCTGGCGGGCGGCGCGGCCGTAGTGCGGCTCGTCACCGACAGGCCCACGATGGCGCCCAGGCGCTTCAGGTTCGCGTCCATCTCGGTGTGCCAGCCGGACTCGCCCAGCGTCCAGCCGTAGACGAGGCCCAGGTTCGGATCGGTCAATGGCATCAGTTCATCTCCTCACGGTATCGCAAGACTCGGCAGTGACCCCAAAGCCGTGCTGCGCGCGCGGCGGTGGTGCTGGTTCGGGTGCTGCCGCCAGTGGCGGCCGACGAGGGGCAGGTGCAACACGCTGCCCTGCCGGGCCACGAGGCGGGTGAGCAGCCAGTCGGTGCCGGCGTCGAGATCGGCGATGCGGGGAAGCACCAGCTCGACGGCGCTGCGGCGCATCACGATCAGGCCGTGGACGTGGCTGGCCGAATGGGCGTGTTGGAAGGCGCTGTAGGCCAGTCGCCGCACGCCGATGACTCGGCCGTGCTCGTCGATCAGTGCCTCGTCGGTGTAGGCGAGCACCGCGGAGGGACAGGCATCGAGCGCATCGGCCAGGGCCGCGAAGGCCGCAGCCTCATAGCGGTCGTCGGGATCGACGAAGGACACGAGCGGCAAGGCCCCTCGCGCGAAGCCTGCCGCGCGGGCCTGCCCCACACGCCCCGGGATGCCTGGCAGCAGATGCAGGCGGATCGGCGCGCCGGCGAGGCTCGCGAGGCATTCCTCGCGCCAGTGCCCGGGCTCGTCGAGGGTGAGCAGGTGCACGTCGATCCTGGGTTCCATCACACGCCACCCCAGTACTGCCCCCAGCGCAGACCGTAGCCGGCACGATCGACCGTGCGCACCTGCGCCTGCCAGCTCGAAAGCCCCTCCCGTTCGGCCTCGATCTCGACGGTGACGCGATCGCCCGCGACGCCGGCGTCCAGGGCGGCGCTGGTCACGTCCCAGGTCCAGGCGTGGCCGGTGAGGCCGGCCTCGGTGCGCACCAGCGCGCCGTCGCGGTCTCTGATGCGCACGGTGTAGGCGGTTCCGGGTTCGGGGCCGATGTCGCCCTCGTCCTGCCGCACGAGGTAGGCGGTCTGCAGGGTGCGGTCGCGGTGCGCCCAGGTGATGGTGATGTCGCCGGCGACCACGGCCGGCTCGCGCTGGCCGTTGAGCCGCACTCGCCCCGGTGGGTACGGCCGCGCCTGGCGGCCGGCGAGCACGAGGGGCGCGCCGTTGACGGCGAGCACGGCCGCACCTTCGGCGCCGGTCGTGCGCGGAACGGCGGCGACGAAGACCGACTCGCCCGGCGCGCGCTCGACGGTCTCTGTTGCCAGCCACTCGCCTACGCCCACCAGCCGGGTGCCGGCCGCGTGGGCCTGCGGCGTGGTGTCGAGCACCCCGCGGGCGAGATCCACCGTGCCCGCGGTGGCATCGAAGGCGAGGATCGCCACCGCTTCGCGCGGGGCGCCGGCCGCATCGACCAGGTAGGCGTAGTCGCCGACCGCCAGGCGCTCGGGCTGGGCCAGCGCCGTCACCGGTACGGCCACGGCATCGGCTTCGGTGGCCGGCAGCGCCTGGCCGAGCGTGAGCAGGGGTGCGTAGTCTTCCGGGGCCACCGCCTCGAGATCGGCGCTCGTGGGCCCGGTGGCGAGCTGCCAGTTCAACTGCCCCGTGCCGCCCGCACAGGCCAGGGCCCCGACGTAGGTGTCGGTGTCGGTGAGGGTGGCGAGGTCGGCCCGGCTCAGGCGCCGCGCGAGTTCCCAGTACGGCACCTCGACCGCCAGAACCAGGGTCGGCGGCAGCGCCTCCAGCGGCGGCTCCTCGAGGCGCGGCGGGGTGGGCGTGAGCACGGTCTGGCCCATGCCGAAGACGTCCTCCACGGCCTCGATGCGCCATTCGGTGGCGCCCAGCGTGCCGGTGTCGATGCCGGTGACGCGCACCACCATGCGCTCGATGCCCAGGCGTGGCCAATGCAGCAGGAACACGTCCCCCGGCAGGGGCGGACGCTCCAGGGCGCCGGGGGCGAGGGTCAAGGTCATGCGCGCCAGGGGCGAGCCGAGTGCGCGCAGGTCGCGCAGCGCCAGCCGCGCGGCCAGCGGACCAAAGTTCACGCCCGGATAGTCGCGCCGCTGGTTGATCACCCCGCCTTGCAGTTGGATCGCGGCGAGGTTCTCCACCGTGACGGTGGACTCCTTGGCCGTCGCCCAGTCGGTGTAGACCACGGTGATCTCGTTGGGCAGTTCCCCCCACTGCGCGCGCTCGAAGCGCTCCACGCGCACGATCTCGTCGGGGCCCAGAAGCGGCAGGCCCTCGATCCAGTAATCGTCGCGCAGGAGCTTGAGCTCGAAGGTGCCCTGCTCTGGGTCGAGGTAGAGGATGCCGCCGACGTGGTCGAGCACCTGGCCGATGAAGGCCTCGATCGGCTGCTGGCGCGTCCAGAGGAGGTTCAGGCCGAAGCCTTCGGCTTCGAGCGCCCAGGCCGCGTTCCAGAAGCTTGCGCCGAGGGTGGATGGCGGATAGCCCATCCCCCAGTGCGGGTCGGTGAGGCACTGCACCAGGATGTGGGCCGGGTTCATGCCGACGGTGAGAGAGGTGCCGGTGTCGGCATCCCAGGTCCGCACCTCGGCGTTCCAGGGCATCCAGGGTTCGTCGTGCCAGCCCGCCGTGAAGCGCCGCACCCGCACCGCCCAGGGCTTGAGGTAGGGGTTGTTCGCGGCGAACAGGATCTTGCGCGCCACGAGCGACAGCACCCCGCGAAACGCCGGGATGGCCGCTCCCAGGCGGCTCATCAGGTAGTCGTTGCGGCCTTGCGTCGCATCGCCGCTGAGCACATCCACCTCACCCACCACGCCGCCTTCGCGTTCGTCGCCGCCGAAGAGCGTGGGCTTGTGGATCGAGAGCCGCCCCAGCCCATGGCCGATCGCCAGCGGCGCGCGGCTGGCATCGCCCCAGGCGGTGCGATCGCCGATCTGGATCTCCTGCACTGCATCCACCGGCCCCTGGCACAGCACCAGGTGCATGCCGATCCGGTAGCGGTAGCCGACGGTCTGCTTCTTGCGGCTACCGCCCATCAGCGCGGCTCCTCATGGCAGGCCTGCGCGACCTCGACCACGCGCTGCGCCATCGCGTCGCCGGTGGCGAGCAAGCTCGAGGCGGGCAGCCCCCGGGCGAGGAAGGCGCGGAAGTCCAGGCCTTGGCGCGCGAACCAGGTGCGCGTGCCATGCACGCACAGCCCCGCGGCGCGCACGTGGGCGATGGTGACGAGGATGTCGGTGCTCATTTCTTGCCGCCCTTCTTCTTGATCGGTTCGGCCTCCAGGTCGCCGTACCACACGACGTTCGCCCCGCGCAGCAGCACTGCGCCGAAGACGACCGGGATCGGTCGGCCCTCCTCGGCCGTGGGCGCGTCGAGGTCGGAGAGTTCGGCGGGTTTCGGGGCGGGCGGCTTGGGCGCCAGCGCCGCCGAGACCAGCGCCGCCACGACGATGACGACCAGGTACCACATGGGAGGATCTGTGCGTTCAGAAGACGCCCGTCGAGAACGGGTTCTTCGTCGGAATGAAGGGGAAGCCGCCGTAGTTGGCGAGGTTGTCGAAGCGCGCGGCGCAGGTGGGCATGCTGTGATCGCAGCCGGCCACGAGCTCGACCGGCGTCTGCGGCGCAAGCGGCACCGGGTAGAGCAGTTCCACGCCCGCGGTCGATTCGCTCACGATCATGTGGCGCGCGCCTGCCGGCGTCTGCAACCAGCCGCCGGCGAGCATGCCGGCCACCTCGGGCGGGAGGCTCGCCAGTTCCACCTGGCGGCCTTCGGAGCGGATCACTTCGGCGGTGGCCAGAATCGGCGTCGCCCCGCACGCCGCCGAATACAGCACGTGCGAGCAGGCACGGCTGTACAGGCGCCGCAGGCCGATGCGCTTCAAGCTCACCTGGGCGGACTCGCAGCGGATGCGCGCAGAGTCATCGGCCACCTCCACCCCGAGCACGCGGCCCATCCAGCGCGTGCCGGACAGCCACCAATAGTCGCCCCAGGCGTCACGTCGGGCGACCGCCAACCGCACCGCGGTCGCCTCGCCGGTGAGGGTCGCCTGCAGCAGATGCCGCACGAGGGCGTGGTCGGGCGGCAGCCTCAACTCCAGCGCTGACTTGGCCGCCTCGGCGCCGAGCGCGAGCGCGCTGCGCTCGAGGGGGCAGCGCTCGTAGCGCTGGCCGCCGATCTCCACGTCGAACTCGTGCGGGGTGAGCCGGAAGCTGCCGCTCGTGCCCTCGAAGGCGTAGAGCTCGACCTCGAACAGTGGGCCCTCGCTCATGGTCAGGACGGGGTGTAATCGATGCGGTCGTTGCCGCGCGGCTCGGGCAGCCGGCGCAGGGTCAGGGGGATCTCGACCAGCTCGGGGGTGTGCCAGTACAGATCGACGGCGTCGTGGTCGAGCCGGCAGCGGGCCAGACGCAGGACGCGGCTGCCGGCGGGCACCGCGGCATCGAGGCCCGAGCGCAAGACGAGCACGCCGCCGGCGTCTCGATGGAACGCGCCGGTGAGGACGGCCTGGCGCGTGCCGTCGGAGTGCAGGATCAGCGCGGCGGCCGGGCGGTGCCAGAAGGCGGCTCCGGCCTGGGCGTCCACGCGCAGGTACCCGGCCTCGACCTCGGCCTCGGCCTGCACGCGCAGCACCGGGGCCAACCCGTCGGGCAGCCAACAGGCGCCGAGCCGCCCTTGGGCGCGGTACAGCCGCGCGCGCCAGCGGGCGATGTCTTCACGCCCGGCCGCCAGAAACCGGCGCTGGAAGGTCGTCGTCGGCCACGGGTCGTCACGGCGGACCCAGGGGTCGGCCGGGGAGAGGTCCTGCCGCGTGACCACGCCATCCGCCGTATGGGTGGGGTCGTCGCGCCAGTTGCCATCGGGCCAGACGGGCAGGCCGTCGAGCCAGGGATCGTCGAGCCGCCCTTCGTCCGGCAGCGGCTCGAAGGCCACCTGCGCGGTGACGCTGCCCGCATCGAGGCCCGGCACGACTTGCGCGAACTCGGCCGGCTCCACCGCGAGGCCCTCGACCAGGGGAGCGACGGTCGCGCCCGCGGGGACGGCCCGCGCCAAGGGCTCGGTGAGCCACAGGCGATCCGGCTCCACCTCGGTGAGCGCCAGCGCCTGCCAGCCCGTCTGCGTGAACACGATGGCGCGCAACGGCGCGTCCTCGCGCTGCAGCCCGCCCTCTTCCAGCCGGTAGGAAGCAGGCGCGAAACCGTGGCCGGCTGGTGCAAGGATGTCCAGCGCGAAGGCCCCGGTCTCAGCGGCAGCACCCAGCCGCACCGCATGTTGCGGCAGCGGCCACCACGCAGTCCTGCCCAGATGGTCGGCCAGCCACTCGGCCACCAGCGCGTCGCTCGCGCGCCCGTGGCCCACGTGGTAGGTCAGGAAGCGCCGCGGCACGCGCCGCTGTCCCTGCCGTGCCTCGTTGCCCGAGGCAAGCCGCACCACGCCGGTGGCCCATTGCAGGCGCTCGACCAGGGGCTCGGCCCAGTCGTGACGGAAGGCGAAGACCCCGCGTGGAGCCTCGGGCCAGGGCGTCTCGCCGAAGGCCTCCATCGCTTCTGCGACCATCGCCGCCGCGGCGGTGTCGCGGCGCAACACCTCGACGAGCAAGGCGGCGGCGCGCAGCGGCGGCGCGGGCTCGGCCAACGTCTCGGCCCATAGCGTCGAGAGATGGGGGGTCGGCAGCGGCTGGGCCGAGGTCTCGGCGAAGGCGGTGACGGCGAGCGCCCCGAAGGCCGCGCGCGAGATCGACTCGGCACGCTGTTCGACCACCTGCGCCATCGCAGCGGGTTGGGCGGCGGCCTCTGCCAGAGCCTCGGTCAACACACGCTCGGTCATGCCGACTCCAGCCCGAACTCGGCGGCGTTGAAGGCGCCTTCCGTCCACGGCACGTTGCCGTTCGGGTTGCGCTCGAACAGCGCCGTGTGCCAGGCCAGTTGCTCTTGCAAGTTGATGTCGCTGCTGACCGCCATCTGCGCGCCGCTCGCCACCAGCGCGCGCACGCGGCCGGTGCCCGCATCGGTCTTGCGCGCGAGCAGGGTCACCTGCACGCCGTGGATCGCCGGGGTGGTCATTGCGGGCAGCGCCTCGACGTCGAAGGTCTGGCGCAGGCCGGCGGTGGCCGCGCGGATGGCAGTGGCTTCGTCGCCGTCGCTCACCGCCTCCCAGGCGGATGCCGCGCCCTCGACCGTCCACTGGTTCTGTGCGCCGTTGGCCTGGGCTTGAAGCGCATCGACCCGCACGTCGCCGAGGAAGGTGTTGTTGATCGTGCCCGAGGTGTCGGCGAGGTACAGGTCGTCCACATCGACCGTGGCCGGGCAGGGCTGACCCGGCACCGCGCCCACGAAAGCCGTCAGCAGCGGCCCGCCGCCCTGGGTGGTGTTCTGCGCCAACAGGGTGATCGCGAGCACGCCGTTGAGGCGCACGTTCAACGTGCCGTTGCTCGTGCCCTGCACGACCTGCAGTTCGACGTAGTGCCACCCCCGCACGGCCGCCGTCGCGACCGAGGTCGAGATCCACTGGTCCCAGCTGCTCGTTCCCGATCCCGTCCGCCGGTAGAGCTTGAGCCGGCCGTCCTCGCCGATGCGCACGAGGTGCGCCACCTGCGCGGTGGTGTCGCGCACGCCCAGCAGCACCGGCTCCTCGCCGGTGTTATCGAACGACGCCACGCGCAGTGCCGCGCCCACGATGAGGCTGGTGCGCCCGGCCTCCAGGTTCTTCACATACCCGCCGCCGGCGCCTGCGGGCAGGCGCAAGGCGTAGGACGAGGGTCGCCGGCCCTGGATGCGCGTGGCCTGAGGCGACAGGTACGCCGCCTTGCCGCGCGCGAGCCACGGGTCGCCGAAGAGGTCGAGTGCCTGCGGGTCGTAGTGGTCGAAGCCGTCGATGAAGAGCAAGGCCATGGCTTACCCCTGGAGCGCCGCGCGCACCGCGCGCGCGTTGCGCCCGATGATGTTGAGGATCACCCGCTCGCCGGCGGGGGTCTGCAGGTGGTCGTGGGTGACGCCCGGGTCGATGGCGTTGACGATGCGCACGGCCTGGCTGACCGGCGGCGCGGCCGGCTGCACCTGGACCTGGGGCACGAGCCCCCCGGCGGCGAAGGCCAGACGCCGTCCGTCCCACACCGGAGGGGCGTGCAGGCCGTTGAGGGCATCGAGGAAGGCCACGCCGACACGCCGGACCGCCGCCGCACGCACCACGTATTCGCCGGCCGACAGCCGCGCCGGGATCGAATCCGAGGTCGCCGTGCCGGGACCCGTGACGAAGCCGCCGGCCGCGAACTTCTTGATCCCGCCCAGCAAGGCCATGACGGCGGCCACCATCGCCGCCATCGCGGCGATGGCCAGCGCGGGCCCGGCGATGGGGATGGAGGCCTGGGAGACCGCCGCGCCCGAGCCCGCCTCGGCGGCGTTGGCGCTGACCTTGGCCGCCGTCTCGGCCTGCTTGGTGGCCACCGACTGGGCGGCCGCCGCCTGCTCGATGGCGGCTTCCTGCTGGGTGAAGCCCAGCTTCATGGCGAGCATCCTCGCCTGCATCGCCACCCACTGCTGGAAGGGCTGGATGACCATCTGCTGCAGGAAGGCGTCGGCCACTTGGCGGAACAGGTTCGACAGCGCCTCGCGCAAGCTCTGCGCGCCGGTGACCATGCCCTGCAGGGCGTTGCCGAAGCCTTCGCCGATGCGGTTCCACAGCGGCGCGAGTTCGTCGGTGACCAGCCGCGTGCGCTCCAGTTCGTTGCGCCAGGCGGCCACGCGGTTGACCGCCTCCGGCCCGATCGCCTGCGCGGCCTGCTGCATCGCGGGCAGCAGGCGCTGCATCTCGGCCGCAGATTGCTGCTGCAAGGCGACGATCTGCCTGCGCGCCTGGGCTTCGGTGAGCAGCCCGGCCTGCTGCTGGATCTGGATCGCCTCCTGGGCATTGCGCAGCCGCTCGGTGACGAGCCGCCACTCCTGTTCCAGCCGGGCGAGGTTGGCCTGCGCGGCCTTGACGTCGATGAGCCGGTCGATCAGCGCCACGCCCGCGGCGTCGTTCTCGGCCGCCAGGCGCGCGCGCAGATCCCGGTAGCTGCGCTCGATCGCGGCACGCCGGTCTTGCGCCGTGTCGGTGCCGGTGAGCTGGGCGAGTTCCTCGCGCGCCTGGGCCAGGGCCTCGGCCAGTTCCCGCTCGGCCCGGGCGGCGGCGCGGGCGTTGGCCTGTTCGATGTCGGCGCGGCGGTCGCTGAGGACGATGAGGTCGGCCTCGAGCTTGGCGATCTCCGCTTTGGCTCGCAGGCGGTCCGATTCTGATGCGCGCGGGTTGGTCGCGACGGCTTGGCTAGCTGCGAGTGCCAGCCGGCGACGGGCGATCTCGGCGTCGAGTTCGCGCTGCTCCAGCGCAGTCTTGCGGCCGTGGTAGTCGCGCACCGACAGCAGCCGGTCTTCCAGTGCTTGATCGACCGCGCGCTGTTGGCGCTCGAGGCCGTCTTTGAGCAGGGCGAACTCGGCGTCCATCTGCGCCTTGCGCAGGGCCGCCAGGGCGCTGGCGGCCTCGCGGGCCTGGCCCGGAGCCGTGAGCCGTTGCAGCAGCGCCGGGTCGGCCTGGATGCGCGGCGCCTGGACCTCGATGGGCTTGGGGTCGAACAGGCTGTCCCGGAACTCGGCCAGTTCGTCCAGCCGCCGCACGAGGCTGCCCTTGAGTTCGGCGATGATGGCCTTGGCCCCGGCGGTGTTGCCTTGCAGGGCCTGCACGGCCGCGGCCACGCCGGCGCCGATCGCCTCGCCCAGGGCGACGAAGGCCTTGCCGACCGTGGCGGCCCCCAGCGCCAGGGTCTTGAGCACCAGCACCACGCCGTCCAGGATCGCGCGCAGCGTGCCGCCCTGCTTGGCCGACTCGACCATGCCGCCGGCCATCTCGTTCAGGGCCGGCAGGAAGGCCTCGATCACCCGGTTGGCCAGACTCGTCGCAGCCAGCCGCAGCTTGGCCAGCGAGTCGTTGAACACCTCGGCCTGCGCCGCGGTGTCGCCGCCGATCTGCACGCCGAGCGCTTCCATCTCGCCGGTCAATGCCGCGATGCCTTCGCGTCCCTGGTTCAGGAAGGGGATGAGCTCCGCGCCGCTCTTGCCGAAGAGCTGCACCGCCAGCGCCGACTTCTGCGCCCCGTCGGGCATGGCCTGGAAACGGTCGGCCAGATCGAGCAGCACCGCATCGGTCGCGCGCAGCGTGCCGTCCTGGTTCTTGAACTCCACGCCCAGCGCTTTGAGGCGCCGGGCGGACTCCTCCGAGCCCGTGGCCGCCTCGAACATCGTGGTGGCGAGCTTCTTGAGCCCGGTCTCGAAGGTCTGCGCCGAGACCCCGGACAGTTCCGCCGCCGGCACCAGGGTGGACAGAGCCTCCACCGTGATGCCCACCCGCTGCGAGAGCTTGTTGAGCGCATCGGCCGACTCCAGCGCCGACCTGACCATCGCGGCCAAGCCCGCCGCCGACAAGGCCACGCCGAGCCCGGCCAGCACGCCGTTGACCCGGCGTGCGGCGTCGGCCAGGCCGCCGAGGTTGCGCTGGATCGAGCCGAAGGCCGCGCGTGTCTCGTCGACGGCGCGGATGAGGATCTGGGCTCGCTCGGTTGCCATTAGAGTTTGTCCAATTCACGCCCGATCGCGGCAGCGAGCTTGGGCAAGGCGCCTTGCACGCCTGCTGCGAGATCGAACCGGCGCTTCAACTCCACCCGCCGCACCAACACGGCGATGGGAATCTCCTGGCCGCGCTGCAGGCGCTTGACGCCGCTGCGCTCGCGCTCGGCACGCTTGAAGCGGCCAAGCTGCGCGGCGTTCTCGCGGATGTTCTCGGCCATCAGCAGCACGCGGCCGTTCTTCTCGACGAAGAAGGCGTTGCCCGAGCGCATCAGGCCGTCGATGACCTGACGGAAGCGCTTGGGGCCGATCCGTCCCGGTAGCAGCGGGATCAGCATCCGGCCCGCCACCGTGCCGCCGTGCGTGTGGATGCCCAGCCACGGAATCCGGCTGCCCACCCACAGCGCGGGCAGGCGATCAGGTTTCTGGTCGAACACCTTGGCCTGCAGCGAGGCGACGAAGCTCGCGCGCCGGACCTGGAAGGCGCTGCGCATCTGGGCGCGGGCGGCCTCGCGCACGTCACGGCCGCCCGAGACCATCCCTTTGGCGACGGCGGCATGGATCGCCCGCCGACGCTCCACGCTCCAGGCCGAGAGCCGCCTCGGATCGAGCAGTCCGGAGGTGGCCAGCGTCAGTTTCATGGCCGCACGTCCTCCCACAACTCGCGCTGCAGCCGCTCGATGGCCGCCCGGTCGCCCTGGGCCGCCACCGCGTGCAAGGCCAGCCGCAAGGCGTTCTGCCGGCGTTCCAGCCGGCCGTGGGCGGCCAGCAAGCCGCGCACTTGCGCGAGCGTGTAGCCCATCACCTCGGTGTGGCGGTGGCCGCAGGCGACGAGCCGGGCGACGGCATCGTCCCAGCCGAGAGGATCGGCGCCAGCCGCTCGCCCGAGCGCGCGATGCTCGGCGCCACCTGCCGCACGAAAAAATCCGCGTTCACCTCGAACACGGCGCAGGCCAAGGTGACGGCCTCGTCGAGCGCCAGCCCTTCGATCCAGGCGCGGTCGCGCCGGGTGGCGAGCGTGAGCAGTTCCAGCACCGCCTCGCCGTGCCGGGCCAGCAGCGCGAGCCAATCCGGCTCGGCCGAGAGATCGGCTGCGATGGGCCGCACCGCGGCGAGGATCCGGGGTAACTCGCCCAGCCGGATCGGCGTGAGTTCCAGCGCGGTGCCGGCCACCGTGACCACCTGGGGCACGGGCGGGAAGGTCTGGAAGTCGGTATTGCTATCGGTCATCGCCATCCCCTTACAAGAGCACCAGGCGGCCGAACTGGCCCAGTTCGCCGTCGGTGGGTTTGGAGAGATCCGCCAGCACCTGGCCGGAGAGTTCGAACTTCAGCAGTTCGTCGGTGATGATCGACAACTCCTTGGCCGGGTTGATCGCCACGCGATAGAGGTCGATCACCACCTCGCGGTTGGCGTCGGCGGTGTTCAGGCCCTCGAAGCGGATCCAGCGCTCGGGCAGCGGCCGGGTGAACATCGCCGTGCTCTGCGCGGCGCCATAGGCGTAATCGACGGTGAAGGGCTCGACATAGGGGCCGCCGGTCGTGGCGTCGAGGATCAGCACCGAGCCGTGCTTGGCATGCACCTGGTACTGCGCCGCCGGCAGGGGCTTGGGCGGGCTGTCGGAATCCTGGATCTGCACCGCCGAGACGTTCTGGTGTGCGAGCGGATAGAGGCTGCCCGCGGTGACCGGGTTGGGCAGCGCCTCGCCCGTGACCGTGCCCGGTGCCACCGTGGTCGAGTGGCCGTAGAGGGCGAGCGCGAGGTTGCCGCTGCTGAGCTCCTCCAGCGTGCAGGCGAACTCGCCCTTCTTGGTCTTGATGAGCTGCAGGTCGGTCAGGCGCTGGCCGGACTGCGCCTCCTGGTGTTCCAGCGTCTCCACCGACAGCGACACCTTCAGTTCCGGCACGTTGCCGACGAAGGTGAGGCCGGCGGGGTTGCCGGCCGCATCGCGCGCGCCGATGTAGACGCGCCCTTGTCCGGAGAAGTAGGCCATGGTCAGTCTCCCGTGGGGGTGGGCGTGGACGGGGCCGCGGCGGCGGGACCGTCACGGCGCGAGGGTTTGAGGGATGCGGCCGGCGCCGGGGAGTCCGGCGTGACGAGCCGGGCCGCGCCCTGGGCGATCAGCCAGCGGGCGCTGGCCTCGGGCAGGTCCAGCCGCGCGCCGGCGCTCAAGCGCCGACCGGCGTGGGTGTGGGCTTGGAGCAGTTCGATGTGCATTGGATGGGTCATCCCGTGGTCGTGAGGTCGGTCAGCGTGGTGCGGTAGCGGATCTCGTAGCGCGCCGGCAGCGTCACCGTGCCGGCATCGAGGTCGTCGGCGTCCCAGTCGGCGTCGAGCTCGCGCACCGTGAGCGCCAGGCCGCCCAGGTTCGGGTCCGCGAGCACGGCGGCGTGGGCGGCGACGATCAGCCGGTCGGCCGCGTCGAAGGCGTCCGCGCCGCGCGCGAGCGCGACCAGACGCACGGTGAGCGAGCGGTCCACCAGCCGGTTGGCGTGCGCGGTGAGGGCGTCGCCCTCGACGAAGACGAGCAAGGCCGGGCCGGCCTCGCGGGGCAGCGGTGTGGCCGGCTGGCGCAGCACGGGCGCCGGGGCCAGGGCCGCCCTGAGCCGATCGATCAGGATGCGCAGCAGGCGCTCGCGCACCGAGTTCATGGCAGCCTCGCAAGCTGGGCCCGGCACTCGCGGCCGTCGCCGAGCGCTCGCACCTCGCGCACGCGGTAGGGCTCGCCGGCGATGGTGACCACGTCGCCCGGGGCGAGCGCCAGGCGCGAGGCCGCGTACTCGATCTCGAAGTCGCGCGAGAGCGCCAGGCCGTCGAGCACCGTCTCGTCCGGCGCACGGAACGCGCAGTGCACGGTGGCGGCGCCCACCACGACGGGCGTCAAGAGTCCCGCGCGCTCGGCGGCGTCGTACAGATCCTCCACACGGACCATCGGACAGGCACCCTCAGACGGTGAGCTTCACCAGCACGCCGGGCCGGTGGCACATCGGCAGCGGGTTGCTCTGGGTGTGCAGATCGGTGCCGCGGTCGAACTTGCGCGGCTCCTGCTTGGCGTAGAGCGGCTGGCCCAGGGTGTTCACGGTCTCGTTGAAGTCGGCCGGGGCGAAGTAAGTGGCGAAGGTGTCCACCGTCCCCAGCGGAAAGGCGTGGGCCTCGCCCGCGGCGATGAAGCGGCGCGCGTTGCCGTTGGCGTCGGTGGCCTGGCCGCGGTACTCCTCGAAGGTGATGCCGGCGAAGACGAAGCCCGCGCGCACGTCGTTGATCAGGATCGCGCCCTGTTGCCACTGCGCGTAGGCCTCCTTGACCGACTTGTGGCCGGTGAGCTGACGGAAGAACTCGGGCGAACAGAGGACGTGCACGCCGGTCATGAACTCGCCCTTCAGGTTCTCCTCGATGTGGGCCAGCACCTCGTAGCAGTGGCCCTTGACGTCGCTCGCGGCATTGGCCAGATCGAAGGCGATGGTGGTGGGCCGGAGATCGAACTCGTCGAACAGGTCGTAGATCGTGCTGCCGTCGGCGTCCAGGATCTGGCCCTTGAGTGCGCCCATACGCAGGTGTTCGAGGGTGATCGCGTGCTTGTTGCGCATGGTCTCCAGGTGCCGTGCCAGCACGCCCGCGACGGCCTCCATCTCGGTCTCCGAGCCGAAGGCCCGGATGCCCTGGACCTCCTCGGGCAGCACCACGTCGTCGTGCGGGATGTGCGGGACGACGAAGGAACGCAAGGAGCGCTGGCCGCGCTCGCCGACCGTGCCAGGCGAGCCGGGCGGCCGGGTGGGCAGCAGGTTCAGGCGCCCGGCGTACTCCTCGATGACGACCTGGCGCGTGCGCACGGGCTTGGCCGGAAACAGGTTCAAGGCTTCCAGCCGCCCGTAGCGGTTGGGGATCAGGTTGATGGCGGCGGTCAGGCTCGCCATCGAGAAGCCGGGGGAGTCGAAGGGGTTGAGCATGGGGGTCTCCAAACGACAGAACCCGCCAGCGGCGGGTTCTGAACAGGGGGCTCGATGAGTACTCGATCAGGCGCTGTCGCGCACCACGATGCCGCGCGCCTCCAACTGGGCGATGGCCGCGGCGCGCTGCGCGGTGGTGACGCCTGCGGGCCAGATGAGCGCGCCTCGCGCGACGATGGCGTGGCGGGCGATCAGGATCGCGTCCTCCCGGTCGATCAGAGTCGCGTCCACCGCCTGGGCCAGGACGCCAACGGCGATCTCGGTGCCGTCGGATGCACTGGGATCGAGCGCCTTGAGCTTGCCGGTGGCCGTCTCGCGGCCGACCACGGCGCCGAGCGGCAGGTTCTGCCCGGCGGCCACGGTCGCCTGCTCGCGCGAATACAGGTTCGGCGCCTCGTACTTCAGCAGGTCGCCGAGGTTGGGGGCTTGGGTGAGCGTGGGCATGGTTCACTCCCGGGTCACGAGTTTCTTCACGGCGGCGACCACGGGCGAGGCGGCCGGATCGGCGCCGTGGGCGGCCCAGTCCTGGGGCGCGTGGGTCGAGCGCACGGCCGACTCCATGCTGTGGGCGGCGCGCGCCTCGATCAGGGCGCGGCGCACCTCGGCTTCGGTGCGGCCGGCGGCGATGAACTCGGCGGCACGCTCGGGGCAGCCGGCGAGCAGACACAGTTCCGCGATCGCTTGCGCGGACTGCGCCACTTCGCGGCGGGCCTCGGCCACCAGGGCGGCGGCCTCATCCACGCCGAGCGTCTCGGGCGGGGTGTCGGTCATGGTGGGGGTTCCTCGGAGAACGGTCGCCTTCCCGGTCGGGGCTTGGCGCGGCGGGGAAGACGGACGCCGCGTGGCCGCAAGATGTCGGTCGAACTCGGCGAGCACCGCGGCCAGCGTCGCCACGCCATCGGCCAACCCCGTCTCCACGGCCTGCGGGCCGAAGAAGAGTGCGGCCTCGCTCGCGCGCACCGCGTCCTCGGACAGGCTGCGCATCGCCGCCACGTGCGCGACGAAGAGCGCGTGCAGCCGGTCCACCTCGGCCTGCAGCGCCGCGCGGGCGGCGTCCGCGAGCGGCTCGTGCGGCGAGTAGTCGTTCTTGCGCTCGCCCGCGGTGACCGCGGTGTAGCGGTAGCCGTCCCGGGCGTCCTTGACCGACTGGTCGACGTGCAGCGCGATCACCCCGATCGAGCCCACGCCACCGGTCTCGGTGACGAAGAGCCGATCGGCGGCGCAGCCGATGGCGTAGGCCGCGGAGAAGGCGGCGTCGTTGGCCACGGCCCAGACGGGCTTCACGGCGGCCGCCTCGCGCACGCGGCGGGCGAGTTCGAAGCAGCCGCCGGTCTCACCGCCGGGCGAGTCGATGTCAAGGACGATGCCTGCCACCAGAGGGTCGCCAAGGGCCGCCTCCAGCCGCGCGCCGATCTCGGCGTAGCTCGTCAGCCCCGAGGCCGCCTCCAGCCCCAGCGTGCGCTTGACCAGGGTGCCGTGGATCGGCAGGACGGCGATCGAGCTTGACGCAGACGCCGCAGGGTTCGGGGCCCTCGGCAGCGGCGGCGCGAGTTCGACGTCCGGCGCGGCCAGATGCAGGCGCTCGGAGAGCACCGCGAGGATCACGTCGAGCTTGGCGCGCTGGACGAGCAAGGGCGTGCCAAAGAGCCGGGAGGCGAGATGGGGCAGCATCGGTGTCAGTCCTGGAGTTCGGTGTCGGGCGCAGGTGTCGGCACCGGCCTCGATGCTTGGTCGTGCCGCGGATCCGAGTCGAAGACCAGCCCCAGTTCATCGGCGCGGGCGTTGTCCGCCGCGATCTCGCGGTCGATGTCCTCGGCGTCGTAGCCGTAGGCCGAGATCGCCTCCGAGCGGCTCATCAGCCCTGCGCGGATCGCGAGCTTGAGCGCGTTGAACTCCTTGAGCGGATCGACCCACTGCCAGCCCTGCGGGATCCACTTGGCGGCCTGGTACGCGCGAGGGCGTTGCGCGAACCCGGGCAGGTTCAGCGCGCCTTCCAGCACCGCCTGCTCCATCCAGGCGCGCCAGACGGGCCGGCACAGCTGGTGCACGATCACCCCGTGCTGGATGGCCTCGCAGCGGCGGCGGAACTCCAGCAGCCCGGCGCGGATGCTGGAGTAGTTCACCTGGGTGAGATCACCGGTGAGCATCTCGTAGGTGATGCCCATGGCGGCGGCCACCGCCCGGAACTGCTGGCGCATGAACTCGCCGTAGCTCGATCCCACATCCGCCGGCGCCGAGAACTTGATGTCCTCGCCGGGCTCCAGGATCTGCAAGGTGCCGGGTTCCAGCCCGGCGAGCGCCGCGCCCTGGGCGTCCGGCAGCCCTTCGCCCATCAGGGTGTCCTCGGGGGCGAGCCGCGTGATGAAGCCGGCGAACATCGCCGCGGTCTTCTTGCGCACCAGTTCCGCGTCGTCGTACTGGTCGAGTTCGTGCAGCTTCACCAGGGCGCGGGCGAGCCACGGCTCGCCGCGGATCTGCCCCGGGCGCAGCGGGCGGAACAGGTGGATGACCTCGTCCGCCGGCACGCGCACGGTCTCCATGCCGCCCGTGCCCGACATCGGCGCCAGGCTTCCATCCCCAGGGTGCGAGCGGGTCAGGTGATAGGCCACGCGCCGCCCGAGCCGGTCGAACTCGATGCCGGCGCGGATGACGTGACCCGAGGGCAGGTCGCGGTTGAGCGTCGTCGGCAGGTGTTCGGGCTCCAGCACCTGCAGCTGCAGGCCCACCGGCAGACCGTCCTCCGGGCGGCGCCAGCGCAGGCGCACCAGCGCCTCGCCGCCTTCGAGCATCGCGCGGCAGGCCAGCGCCTGCAGGCCGTAGAAGTCGGTGAGTCCTGCGGCGTCGGCCTCCTCCACCCAGTCCCACCATAACGCGTGGATGGCCTCGCGTACCGCGGCGTCCTCGACCATGCTCTGCGGCTTGATGCCGGTGCCGATGGCATTGGCCACGAAGGCCTCGATGCCCGCGGCCGCCCAGGCGTTGCGCCGGGCGAGATCGCGGCTCTTGGCGCGCAGTTCGTTCTGCGTGAAAGCCAGCGCCGCGACCGCCCCGGGATTGCCGACCTGCCAGGCGACGGCCCTACGGCCGCCGCCCACGCCGTCGTAGGTCGGGCTCGCACCGAAGATGCGGCGCTTGAGACCGCTCCACCAGCTCACGCGTAGCTCCACAGGGTCGGACGCGGACGGTCCGTCGTGGCGTCCAAGTCGTCCAGATGGATGAAACGCCGCAGTCCCCGCTGCTGCACCCCGATGCCGGTAAAGCCGTGGGCCACCGCGAGCACGACGAGATCGAGGGCATCGCGACCGTGCACGGCCACGTCGCAGGCCCGCCCCAGGGTGTGGGCGCCGCTGCTCGTCTTGGCCGCCTCGGCCGGGTGGGTCGGATCGCGGTAACCGCTGGTGATCACCATCGAGCGGCCATAGGCGCTGCGCAGCCGCTGCAGCCGCTCCATAAACCCCGGATCCATGCGCAGCCGCCCAGTGTGCCGGCAGCGAAACTCCTCGGGACGAAAGTTGGGATAGCGGCGCCAGTCGAGCGCGCTTTGCGTCGTCTCACGCATGATGAACCCTCAGGTCGCTTTGCGGGTATGAATCCGGATCTGCCGCGGTGCGCCGGGCCACAGCCCCGTGGCCACGGCCTGCTCGAAGAGGTCGCGTTTCACCTGGCGAATAGCAGCTTGCAGTTCCTCCACGCTGCGGTACTCGACCGTCTTGTCGCCGAAGCTCACGCGCTTCTCGCCCTTGGCGAGCGCGGCTTGCAGGGCCTCGAGGTCGGCTTGGGTGTAGGCCATCAGCGGTAGACCACGAGGTTGATCTCGGGGGAGTCGGCGAAGGACGCGGCGGTGGTCGCGCAGCCCACATCGACGTGCGTCGGCGCCTTCTCGTCGGCGGTCGCGCGCACGATCAGCAGCCGCTGCGTGCCGCTGTTGGTGCTGCTGCGGGCCACGCCCACCCAGGCATAGTTCGCGTCCGGCAGCGGGCTGGCGAAGTGCACGCGGTAGCGCCCTGGGGCGAGCCGCGTGACCGAGGCGACGTTGTGCGCAGCGCGCACGACGACCTGGTTGCCCACAAACCCGAAGCACACCCAGGCGCGCGCCAGACCCGGGTGGTCGGCGCCGACCTTGACCTTGACCTCCCGCCCGATGCGGCCGACCAAGACGCCGATGCGCGAGACCAGGCTCATCAGACCAGCGCCCCTTCGAAGATCGCAACGAAGTCGGTGTCGGTGTCGCCCACCTCGGCGGCGGCCACGGCGCCGATGTTGCTGCGCGCCTGGGCCTGCTCGGTAGCCGTCAGGGTCTGCGCCGCGTCGAAGCGCACGCGGTGGTTGACCGCGGCGAGCAGCGCGTCCAGGCCGCTGGTGCCGTCCTGCAGCAGCTGCTGGATCTCCAGCAGCGTGTCGTAGGCGGCATCGGCCCCGCCCAGGATCTCGGCCTTGAGCACCTCCAGCAGCGTGACGATCTTGCTCGACGAGTAGGTGCTGGTGGTGGCGACCTGGGCGTCGTCGATCGCGCCCGAGGCCTGCACCGCGGCCTTCAGCTCGTTGATGGCCGCCACCAGGCTCGACTTGTCGGTGGTGGTGAGGTGGGCGAGGTTCCCGGCCTTCGCGCGGACGTCGTTGAACTCCTGCGCGACGCGGATGACCAGGCTCTCGATGCGGGTGGTCAGTGACATAGCGTCTCCTCGTCAGGACAGCCAGCGGCTCTTGATCACGCGCCGGCCGGTGTTGCGGTTGCCAGAAACACCCAGGCCACCTCGATGGGTGGCCTCGGTGATCGATTCAGTAGGTGTTTCAAGGGCTGGCGGACTGGCCAGCCCCAGTTGCCGCTCCAGTTCGCGCCAGTGGCGTTCCTCGAAGCGGTCGAGCCCTGCGGCCGCAGCAGCAGCACGGGCATACACGTAGCAGTCCAGCGCTTCGTTGCGCTCACGCACCTTCTGCCACTCCCGCACCGGAAAACCATTCCTGTCGCGGCGGGTGATCAGTTGCTCGGCGCAGAGCTGCTGGATGAACTCGGCGTCGATCTTGGGCAGGTGGACGAAACCGGCCGGGTAGGTCACCGTCACGCCGTCGTCGGCCACCTCCGCGCTCTGGCGCAGGTGGTTGTAGAACTCGAGTTTGGCGAGCCCCACCGCGACCGCATACACCTTGATGCCCCGGCGCAGCTTCTTGCCCGCCTGCGAGACATCGACCGCCGTCGGTGTGCCGATCAGGGCCGCGCCCCCCATCGAACCCGTCCGCACGCCCTTGACCGCCATCACCCGCGCGTCGCGGCAGGCGCGCACGAAGGCGTAGGCCTCCTGTGTCGCAAAGCCGGTGTCCAGCGCCAAGCGGGCCAGCGGCATGGCCGCGCCCGAGGCATGGGTCCAGGTCTCGGCGAGCATCCCACCCAGCGCCTTCCACACCGCATCCCGTGCGGTGTCGCCCATCAGCACCCGGTGCTCGATGAGCCAGGCCTCCTTGCCACGCCCGAAGGCCCAGACCGAGACCTCGATGCGGTCCTTCTGCACGTCGGCGCCGGCGGTGAGCAAGAGCCCGCCGGCGGGAATGGTGCCGATCGGGTAATCCTCGCGCCGCTCCAGCAGGCGTTGCCAGTCGGGCGCTTCGCCCTCCTCGACCCAGGTCTCGCCGAGCTCGGTGTTCTTGAAAGTCTTGATGGCAGCGGCCGATCCCGACTCTTTACTGACGGCGGCTTCCCACGCAGCGGCGATCTCGCACCAGGCGCGCCAGCCCAGCGGGCTGTACAGCGACGACAGATGAAACCCCGCCGTCTTGCCCGAGCCTTCCGCCGTCGCGCGCCACTCGCCGTGCTCCAGCATCCAGGTCTTGTGGTGCTCGGCGATCGCCGTCTCGCATGATTCGCACACATACGCCGCCGTCTCGGGCCGGCCCTTCTCCCAACGCAGTTGCTCGAAGCGCAGCCACTGCCGGTGCGAGCAATGCGGGCAGGGCACGAAGTAGCGGCGCTGGTCGCTGGCCTCGTACTCACGCTCGATGGCCGAGGCGCCCGCGATCGTCGGCGTCGAGACGATGAAGATCTTGCGCCGCGCAAAGGTGCGCGTGCGCGCCTCAGCGAGCGAGATCGCATCGCCCTCCCCCTCGACATCGAGCGGGTAGGCGTCCACCTCGTCGAGAAAGAGATAGCGCACCGGCATCGAGCGCAGGCCCACCGCGCTGTTCGCGCCGGTCATCACCAGCACGCCGCCACGAAACTCCTTGGCGAGGATGGTGTTGCCCGAGTCGCGCGAACGCGCCGGGGCGATGAGTTCGCAGAGCACCGGCGACTCCTCGATCAGCGGGTCGATGCGCTGCTTGGAGTTGCGCTTGGCCATCTCCACGGTGGGCCACACCGCCATCATCGGCCCGGGCGCGTGGTGGATCACGTAGCCGATCCAGTTCGAGCCGGTCTCGGTCGCGCCCACCTGCGCGCCCTTCATGAACACCACGCGCTCGATGGGCGAGGTCGGCGACAGGCAGTCCATGATCGCCTTCAGATACGGCGTGCGGCTGGTGCGCCAGCGCCCCGGCTCGCTCGAGGCCTTGCTCGACAGCACCCGGTGACGGTCGGCCCATTCGGAGACGGTGAGCAGCGGGTCCGGCGTGAGGCCCTCGCGCCAAGCGCGCTCGATGACGTCCCAGCCCTCATAGGCGAACTCGTCCATCAATCGACCCGAACCTTGAGTTCCCCGATCTCGGCGAGGTGCTCGCGCACGGCGGCATCCAGGGCCACGTGCAGGGTGTGAGCCTCCACGCCGAGCCGGGCCGCCATCTGCGCCGAGATCCGCGCCGGCCAGTTGAGCCAAGCGTCGCGCTCGGTACGGGCGAGCTTGAACACATGCGCGATGGCCTGGTGGCGATCGACCAGTTCGCCCTTGAGGCGGGCCAGCCGCACCTTGTTGGTCTGCGCCTTGACCACCTCGTTGACCGTGCGCGCCTGCACGAGCGTGGTGCCGCCTGCGGGCAGGCCGGTGGCGAGGTTGGGGGCCGGATCCTCCGCCACCCGCACCTTCACGGTCCGGGAGCCCGTTCCCGCCTTCGGCGGCTCGGAGTTCCGGGTCCAGTCGCGGTCGGCCCGGTCTGGGTCGATGGTGCCGTCCGCCTCGGGCGTGATGCGCCCGGTGCGGATGGCCTTGTGCACGGCGGTGTCCGATACCCCACGGTGGCGGGCGTAGGCGCGAATCGAGATGCCCATGGCCCTCTTCGATCCATTCATCGTCAGTTCTTGGCCAACACCCGCAGAAAACGCTTGGCTTCACGGGCGAACAGCGCGTTCATCACGTCACCCCGAACCACCCGATCGAAAGGACGCCCGATGAACCCCCACATCCCCGACCTTCTCGCCACCAAGCTCGCCGAGGCCGCCCTGACCGTGCTGGTGCGCACTTGCCGCAAGGAGGTGGCCGCCGCCAGCCGCGACGAGCTCGAAGCCGCCTGCGTCGCCATGCGCGCCCAGGCACGCCCGGCCATCGACCGCTTGCTCGACGACGCCCGCGCCGCACCCTGGGTGGCCGAAGCCGCCTTCCACGCTGCTGCCCTGGATCTCGCGCAAGCCGGCATCTCGGTGTTGCGCAAGGTCTGACGAGCAATGCGAAGCCAAGCAAGAACGCTTGGCTTCTCACGCGAACAGCGCGTTCATCACCTCACCCAATCACCACGCACCAAGGAGCAGACCATGACCCTGCGCATCCGCCAACCCCAGGTCACCGACACCAACGGAAACGCCCTCGGCACCCGCCTGATCCGAATCGAGTTCGACGAGCAAGGCCCAGCGACCGTGATGCACGACGGCCAGCGTTACGACTTCACCGGCAAGACCGGCACCCACCTCAAAACCGGCTTGGCGGTGCGCGAGATGGCCACCGCGCGCGATGCGCGCCTGTGGATCAGCCTCGATGGCGAGCACCTGTGGGAAGACTGACTCGCGCCGATCCATCCCTATCCAGGAGCAGACCATGAGCACCATCACCCTGACCCCCGCCCAGCACGCGATCCTGGCCCATGCGCTCGAGCACAGCGACGGCCGAATCGACTGGTTCCCCGAGCACATCCAAGGCGGTGCCCGCCGCAAGGTGCTCGACGGCCTGGCCAACCGCGCCCTGATCGCCCGCCAGGGCGAGGTCTGGGTCGTTGCCGACGCAGGCTACGAGGCCTTGGGCGTGCCGCGCCCGGGTGCCCGCACCGCCCCGCGCCAGTCCTTCGTTGCGAAACTCGATGCGGTGATCGCCCGGGCCGAGCAGGCGCAGACGGCGCGCGACGAGGCCGACCTGGAGGCGGCGGTGAACGCCGCCGAAGCGGCCTGGGCGCAGGATGCGCATCGCAGCGCCGAGCCGCGCCGCCCCCGCGCCGACAGCAAGCAGGCGCAGGTAATCGCGATGCTGCAGCGTCCCGAAGGCGCCACCCTCCGCCAGATCATGGACAGCACCGGCTGGCAGGCGCACACGGTGCGCGGCACCTTGGCCGGGGCGCTGAAGAAGAAACTGGGCCTGACGATCGTCTCCGAGAGATCCCCGGGCGGCGAGCGCGTCTACCGGCTTGCCTGAGTCGCGATGGGGCAGCACATCCCGCGCGGGCTGCCCAATCTGACCGGGTTCGTGATTCACTGCGCGATCGCCGACGAGTCGCTCGCCGCCTGATCGAAGGCCAGGCCATCCGCCTCGCGGGTGGCTTGCTGGCCCGTCCAGTCCTGCCAGCGCCGCACGATCACGTCCGCATACTTCGGGTCGAGCTCGATCAGGCGCGCCACGCGCCCGGCCTTCTCGGCGGCGATCAAGGTCGTGCCCGAGCCGCCGAAGGGGTCGAGCACCACGTCGCCGGGGCGGCTGGAGTTGCGGATGGCCCGCTCGACCAGATCCACCGGCTTCATGGTCGGGTGCAGATCGTTCTTCGCTGGCTTCTTGATCTGCCAGACGTCGCCCTGGTCGCGGTCGCCGCACCAGTGGCGCGTCGCGCCTTCGGGCCAGCCGTAGAGGATCGGCTCGTACTGGCGCTGGTAGTCCGAGCGGCCCAGCGTGAAGGTGTTCTTGGCCCAGATGATGAAGGTCGACCAGTGCCCGCCGGCGGCGCGGAAGGCCGCTTGCAGCGTGTCCAGTTCGCTGGAGGACATGGCGACGTAGATCGCGCCTCGGGTGTGCGCCATGATCAGCGCCAGCGCATCAAAGAGGAAATCGTAGAAGCCTTCGCCCAGCGCATCGTTGAGGATGGGGCGGTGTTTGCCGCGCAGCTTGTCCTTCGCGCTGTTGGCGTAGTTCACGTTGTAGGGCGGATCGGTGAAGACCATGTCCGCCCGCTCGCCGTCCGGAAACAGGCGCGCGTAGGCCTCGGCGGTGGTCGCGTCCCCGCAGACCAGGCGGTGCGGCCCGAGCCGCCAGACGTCGCCCGGCCGGGAGACGGGTTCCTCGGGCACGTCGGGCGCGGCGTCGTCCTCCGTCCGGCCCTCGATCTGTGGTTCCTCATCGGCCAGCAGTTCTGCCAGTGCATCGGCGTCGAATCCGGTGAGATCGAGATCGAAGCCATCGTCCTGCAGCGCCTCCAGTTCGATGCGCAGCAGGGCATCGTCCCAGGTCGCGAGTTCCGCGAGCCGGTTGTCCGCGAGCACCAGGGCGCGGCGCTGGGTCGGCGTCAGGTGATCGAGCACCACCACCGGCACGGTGGCCAGACCCAGCTTACGCGCCGCGGCAAGCCGCCCATGGCCCGCGACCAGCACACCGTCGGCGCCGGTGAGAATGGGATTGACGAAGCCGAACTCCGCGATGGAGGCCGCGATCTGGGCGATCTGCTCGTCCGAGTGCTGGCGGGCGTTGCGCACGTAGGGCAGCAGCTTGTCGATCGGCCAGTGCTCGATGCGATCGGCCAGCCAGCTCATGCAGTGACCTCCGCCGTCTCGCCCAGCCGCTCGGCGGCGACTTCGGCGAAGGTCCGGCCGCTGCCCTCCAGCACCGGCACCGTGCCCGGGTGGTGCTGCAGCCAGCGGCGCAGCGCGACGTCCACGTACTCGGGGGCGAGTTCGATGGCGCGTACCGGGCGGCCGGTGAGTTGGCCGGCCAGCAGCGTGGTGCCCGAGCCCGCGAACGGCTCGAACACGATCTCGCCCGCGTCGGTGTAGGCCTCGATGAAGAACTTCGGCAGGCCCAGCGGGAACACCGCCGGATGATCGATGCCTTCACCGATGCGGCCGCGCTGGCGCGTCACCTCGACGACCGAGTCCGGGATGCGGAAGTCCTGCGTCGGCAGCCCCGCGTGGCACCAGGCGCCGACCGCGCCGTCCTTGCCGCGCATCGCGGTGGACGAGCCGTCGGCGCGCAGGTGCGTCTCGTGGCCGGCCCATTTGCAGGGCACGATCTTGTTCGGTTTGCGCGCCTGGCGGTTGAAGTGGAACACGAACTCATGGCGCGGCGCGAGGCGACCGGCCCAGTCGCCGGGCACGGTCACCGACTGGTCCCAGACGTACCAGCCGAAGCGCCGCCAGCCCTGGGTGCGCATCCACTCGATCCAGCCGTCCCAGTACGGCTGCCACTCGTTGTCGCGATGCACGAGCCCGAGGTTGACCAGGAGTTGCGCGTCCTCGCGCAGCGCCGCTCGGGCAGCGCCGAACACGCCCTGCATCAACGCGTCCCAGTCTTCGATCCCGCCGGTGGTGTAGTCGCGCTGGTTGGCATACGGCGGGCTGGTGAAGAGCAGGTGCGCCCGCTCGCCATCGAGGAGGCGCGCGACGGCGGCCGCGTCGCGGCTGTCGGCGCACAGCAGCCGATGTTCACCGAGCAGCCACAGATCGCCGGGGCGCGTGACCGCCACCGTGGGCGGTGTGACGTCGTCCTCGTCCGGGTCGCGGACCAAAGCGCTCGTGTCCTCTTCGGCGGACGGTTCCGTCTTCTCGATGGCGTCGAGCAGGCCTTCGATCTCGGAGGCCGAGAAGCCGGTCAGGTCCAGATCGAAGCCGGCGTCGGCCAGTTCGGCGAACTCCAGCGCCAACATCGCCTCGTCCCAGCCGGCATCGAGCGCGAGCCGGTTGTCGGCGATCACGTAGGCGCGCTTCTGCGCAGGCGTCAGGTGCGCAAGCTCGATCACCGGCACCTCGGCGAGCCCCAGCTTGCGCGCGGCCAGCAGCCGGCCGTGACCGGCGATCACGCCGTGGTCGCCGTCGACCAGGATCGGGTTGGTCCAGCCGAACTCGGCGATGCTGGCGGCGATGCGCGCGATCTGCTCGTCGCTGTGCGTGCGCGGATTGCGGGCGTAGGGGATCAGCGTCTCGACCTTGCGGTACGTGACGGCAAGCATGTCCAGAATCGGTGCCTCGGAAACGAAGAAGCCCGCCGACGGTGGACCGTGGGCGGGCTGGGGGTGTCGGGGAGAAGGTCTCGGGCTGGAGGGCTGCAAACCGCAAACCCTGCAAACCTCGGTTTGCATCCTGACGGTGGCGAAGCGCCGCGCTCGCGCCCCCCGCATGGGCTATTGGCCAGGAAGGACCCGTGGATGTCCGGGCGGCCTCCCCGATCGTCACCGCTGTCCAGAAGATAGCTGCAATCCTACCCCCGGACCGGTGGATCTGTTGCAGCGGCCAAAGCCGCATCACGCCGCAGACGCACGCGGATGCACGACCCCACCCGCCAAATCACGCCAAAACACTACGCCGTCAAGGCGACGCCGTTGAGGTGATCGGCCACCAAATGCAACGCCCGCTGCCACCGCCGCCACGCCGTGGTCCGGTCGCAGCCGAAGCGGGCGCAGATGTCGCGCCAGCGGTGGCGCTCGGCGCGCATCCATACCAGGTGGCGTTCCTCTTCCTCCAGCCACAAGACCCAGCGCATGGTCTCGAGCATGCGCTCGATGGCCTCGGGGCTGGGCGGGAAGCGCCGGATCGTCGGCTCGGCCCCCAGCGTCTCCCAGGGCATGCGGCGGATCGCGGGCCAGGTGTTGAAGTAGCCCTGCACGCGCACGGGCGGCAGGCGGTGGGCGGTGATGGCCGCCTCCCGGAAGCGTTCGGCCACACGCTCGACGGTCCACTCAGCCATGGCGCGCCTCCCGTGCACCGTAGAGCCGCTCGCCGATTCGGCGGATCAGCTCGCGTTCCATCCAGTCGAGCCGGTCGTCCTCGAGGGAGACGACGAGCAGGCGTTGCTCGCGCCAGCCGCGGCGCTTGACGGCCTCCACGTCCATCGGCTCGGGCTGCAGGCGCCCCAGCGGGCAGCGGTAGCGAGGGGTCGGGATGTTCATCTCACGCCTCCTGCGCCGCGTCGTGGAGCGGGAGGGCCCAGAGCAACAGCGCCAAGGCGTCGGCCTCGTCGTCGTCCGCCGGGGCGTGACCCCGGCGACGCACGGCCGCCATCACCGCGTCCTTACCGGCGCGGCCAGAGCCGGTGGCGTGCTTCTTGATCGTGCCCACCGGCACGCCCTGGTAGGGAATGCCGTGGTGCTCGCACCAGGCCGTGAGCGTGGCGAGGAACCCGCCGTAGACGTGCGCCGCGTCGGTCGAGACGTGGCGGCGCACTTCCTCGAAGACCAGCGCGTCGATCCCGTCGGCGTGGGCCTTCAGCTCGGTGAGCCAGCGCTTGAAGCGCAGGAAACGCATGCCGCCGCCTTCGAAGCGTCGGGGCTTGAAGGATTGGCTGCCGCTGGTGATGCGGCCGGTGCGGTCGCGCAGCGCCCAGCCGGTGGTGGTGCCCAGGTCGAGGGCCAGGATCGTGGTGTGCATGGTGTCAGTCCTCGTTCGGTGGGGACTGACGCATCCGACGCACGATATCGATAGTTCCCGTGAGGCGCGCGCACGCGCGCGCGCGTAGAGACTTACGATGGACAGCGTCAGATGCGTCAGTCCTGTCGGTGGTCACGGGTGTTCAGTCGTCGGCATAGGGGGTGTAGGCGGGCTGCATCGGGTGCTTGAGACCCACGCCACGGAAGCCCCGGATGCCGGCGGCGTTGCGCCATTTCTCGACGCCGCGGGTGATCAAGAGGTCGGAGAAGCGGCGCTGTGAGCCGACGAACTCGCCGGCGGCCTCCGCCCACTGCTTCCAGTCGGTGAACAGTTCGGCGGTCAGTGACTTGGCATTGGCCTCGCGCACGCAGCGCTCCTCCAGCCAGCGGCCCAGCGCGTCCTCGGCTTCGAAGTACTCCTCGGTGGCGGCCACGACCTGCGGCGGCGGATCGAGCCGGCCCAGGCGCTGCCAGGCCAGGCACCCTTCCAGCGCCCAGGCCAGGATGCCGTCCCGCTCGGCCAGCAACTTCTGCTGCAGGTGTTTGTCGCGCCGCTCGGGCGGCACGGTGATCGTGAAGGGGATCAGGTGCAGCCGGCGCTTCATCGCCTCGTCCACGTTGCGGATCGCGGGCTTGTGGTTGCCGGCGATGACCAGCTTGAACTGGGGCGTGTACTCGAAGAAGTCCTGGCGCATGAAGCGCGCCGAGACCTTGTCGCCGCCGGTGATGGCCTTGACCTTGGACTCGTTCCAGCGCCGGCCCTGCTCGGTCTCGATGGAGGAGACGAAGCGCGCCCCGCGCAGGCCCGCCATGTCGGTCGGATGGCGGTCGCCGCGCGCCTCCATGAAGGTGTCCATCGGCGCGCTGGCGGCGTAGTCGCCGAGGATCGTGGCCAAGGTGTTGACGAACACCGATTTGCCGTTGGCGCCGGTGCCATAGAGGAAGAACAGCGCATGCTCCCGGGTCGAGCCGGTCAAGCAGTAGCCGCTGACGCGCTGCAAATAGGCTTGCAGGTCGGCGTCGCCGCCGGTGACTTCGGCAAGGAAGCGCCGCCAGGTCGGGCAGTCGCCGGCCGGCGTGGCGGTGGTGATCTTGGTCATGCGGTCGGCGCGGTCGTGTGCGCGCAGGCGCCCCGTCCTGAGGTCGACCACGCCGCCTGGGGTGTTGAGCAGCCAGGGATCGGCGTCCCACTCGGCGGTGGTCGCGGCGTGGCGTCGGTCTGCGCGAGCCAGGCGTTCGACGCCGCCGACGGTGCCGGAGGTGGCCAGCTTGGCCGCCAGCTTGGGGTTGTCGGCCTGGAGGGCCGCGTGTCGGCAGACACCGCGGATCAAGTCGGTGGCCGCCAGCGTCTCCTCGTTGCGCCAGCGCCGACCGTCCCACACCAACCAGCGGCCCCAGGCCGCCACGTAGCGCCAGTCGCGGTGGTAGCGCCGGGTGAAGGCCAGCGCCAGGGCATCTTCGGTACCCCACACCGATTCGTCCGCGCCGATCACCGGCTCGCCGGGGTCCGCAATGTCATGCACCTGCACACGCGGGCCGTGGGCGAGGAAGGCCGCGACGTCGAAGCCCTCCATCACGGCGTCCGCCGCGTCCCAGCCCTCGGCGGCTTCCTCGGGTGGGTAGAGGATGTGGCAGGACTTCGCGCCGGCGGACAGGATGGCCTGAGCCGCTTGCACCGCGTACTCCCAGCCCGGCTTGTCGCGGTCGGGCCAGATCAGCACGGCCTTGCCAGCCAGCGGCGTCCAGTCGGTCTTGTCCACGGGCGCATTCGCCCCGTGCATCGCGGTGGTGGCCACGATCCCGAGCTCGATCAAGGCCTGGGCGCACTTCTCGCCCTCGACCAGCACGACCTGGGCGGCGTTGTGGATCCCCGGCTGGTTGTAGAGCGGCCGCGGCTCGGGCGGGGCCATCTTGCGCCGTTTGGCGTCCCAGGGCCGGAACTCCTTCTTGCGCCCGGGCGGGTCGTAGCGGTAGACCACGGCGATGAGGCGCCCTTGTGCGTCGAGGTAGTCCCACTTGGCGGTGGCCGGGCCGAGGTCGTCGATCGAGGCCTTCTTGGCCGCCTTGCGCGGCGGCGCCGTGGGCGCTCGGCCGACGAGGTCCTCGGCCAGGTCGAGGACGCGGGCGAAGTCGCCGTGCACGTCCACGCCGAAGTGGGCGCCGATCAGGTGGAACACATCGCCGCCGGAGCCTTCGGCGCGGTCGGTCCACAGTCCCGCCTTGTCGCCGTCGAGCACGACTTCCAGGCTGTCGCCCGGGCTGCCGAGCACGTCGCCGATGACGAACTTGCCGCGGCGCTTCTTTCCAGCGGGGAACAGGGTGAACAGCACCGACTCCAGCCTCGCGAGCAGCGCGGCGCGCACGGCCTCGCGGCGTTCGGACGCCGGGATCTCGGGCGCGGGTGCGGTGTCATTGAAGTCCAGCATCCGACTCCTCCTCGTGCCCTGCGTCGGCCGTGAGCAGGGCTTGACGTTCCTCCATCCACGCCATCAGTTCGGAGAGCTTGAAACGCAGCAGCTTGCCCACCCGGTAGTGCGGCAGGCGCAGACGCCGGCGCTCCTTCGCGTGCGTGAGCCAGTAGTGCGGCAGATTGAGCGCCAGTGCCGCCTCGCGTGCGTCGATCAGGCGCTCCCCGAGCACCGGGTGCAGCGGTGTCTCGTTCATGCCGCGGCCCTCCAGCACCGGTCCTGCCACGGACACATCCGGCACTCGACATGGGTGGGATCGGAGAACGAGCGCGGCAGCAGTTCGCCCGCCTCGGTGGCCGTGATGATCTTCACCGCCCGGTCGGACATGCGCTGCGCCAACGCCGCATCGAACGGCACCAGCTCGGCGTGGATCTCCATGGTGTCGGCGTTCACCGCCGTGAACAGGGCCGGGTGCGCGTGCAGTTCGAGATAGGCCTGGTAGAGCGCGACCTGGGCGGCGTAGACGGGCTTGGCGACCGCGAGGCGATGTCTCTCCAACTCGCGCCACGATTTGGCGCCCAGGCACTTGTTCTCCCACAGCGCGGGATAGCCGCTGTCGTGGCCGAGGTCGGGGCCGGCGACGATGACGCCATCGACGTGGCCCTGCAGGCGCCCGTCCAGCGCCGAGAAGCCGAAGGGCTCGCCCGCGTCGGTGCGCGTGCGCAGATCGAAGCCCGCGGCACGCAGCCAGGTCACCATGCAGTCCTCGATGACGTGGCCGCGCTCGAAGACGCGCAGCATGCGGCCGTCGGTCTCGCGACCCGGATCGACCGGGGCGTCGGCAAACTCGTACTGCAGCGCGCGCTCGCAGGCGACCCCGAGGCGCGAGGCGCCCAGGTAGGTGCGGCGAGGCTGCGCCGCGCGAGACTGCTGCAGCCCGGCGTCGATCAGCGCCGTGATCTGACCCGACAGGCTCTTGGAGGCGTTGAAGTCCATCATCGCCGCGCCTCCTTGGGTGCTGCCGTGCGTGCCGTCTGCGCTTGAGCCTTCGGCTCCTCCCACGGCAGGTCGTCTTCCAGATCGGCGAAGGGATCGGACACCGGGCGCTTCAGCCCGCGCACCGGCGGGTACTTGGTCGCCTCGTGGTGCTCGACCATCGCGTCCGTGTAGCAGGTGACGATGGCGTCGATCACCTGGAGCGCCTCGGCCTCGGAATACTCGCCCAGCGGCTTGTCGAAGCCGATGCTTTCTGCCGCCGCGCCGAAGGCCTTGAGGCACTTCCTCATCGCGGCCAGTTCGACGTCAGACGGATCGATCATGGCCACCTCCGTTTTGGACGTGCGTCCTTCCTGCACGCGCAGCCACTGGCCGTAGAGCGCGTGAAACGCCTGCTGGCAACGCCGCGAGCAGAACACCCAGTCGATCGGATAGCGCCGGGCATCGCCCACCGGATGCCGAAGGTCCGAGTGGCCGTAGCCGCGCGCCTGTCGTTTGCAGACCCAGCACTTCACTGGCCCTCCTCTCACTGCGCCCAGGCGGGCTTACCCGGCACGGCGGGGGGTTGCGGGGCGGCTGGCGCAGACATCGCACGGGGCGGGGTGAGCGCCGCCGGCGCACCGCTGGAGCCGCTGCCAGGGTTCTTCGGCGGCACGCCCATCAGGCGGGCATACTCCGGGTGGTCGGGCTCGACGGCGCTCTTGACGACGTTCTTCAACTCGCCGCGACCGTCCTTCTCGACGTCGATGCGGGCGAGGAACTCGATGCCGTCGAGCTCGTGGAAGCCCTGGATGCGCCGCGCGGCGGCGGCCTGCGGCCCGTTGTCCTGGGGATGGACGTTGCGGGCGCTGTTGAGGATCGCGCGCACGAAGCTGCGGCCCATCTGGCCCCAGGCCGGGCCCTTCGGGGAATGCAGGCCGATGTTGCTCCAGAGCTTGCGCCGGGCGTACTCGCCCTCCAGCACCACGAACTCGGCCGCCAGATACACCGAGCCGGTCTCGAAGCTCTGCGTGGCGTAGCCCCCGGTCCAGCCCTGCGCCGGGTCATCAAAGCCCCCGGGCTTGAGGGTCATGCGCACGCGGGCGAGCGTGCCCTTGGGGATGAGGTCGAAGCTGGTCTGTTGTTCGGCGTCGTTGAAGTCGTTCCAGGCGGTCATGGATCACTCCTTGGATGCGTTGAGGTCGGTTGAATGCGACAAAGCGCTGGCGTGTGCTGCGGCAGTGCGGCCGAGGCACTTGGCAATGAGCTTTCCGAGGTGGGGTTCTTCGATGGGGGCAAGCCGTCCCGAGCGGTCCTTGCTCGGGAAGCCCCAGGGGTTGTCCGCGCCGGTGACGAACGCGCGGTATGGCGTGCCGTCGTCGGCCTTCAAGATGGCCAGCGTGATGACTTCATCGAGCACACCAGGCAGCTCGGCCGAGGTCTTGGCGCCTTCGAGCTGCAGCTGGTAGATGCGGCGGTTGAAATCGTCCAGCTTCTCTTCCAGGATGCAGACGTAGATGACGTGCTTGTCCCTCACGTGCTGCAGGTGCGTGAGGGCGCCGATCATCTCGGTGCCGAGCAAGCCATAAGCGCCCCGGGTGTCGGGCTTGCCGGTCTTCTCGGAGAATGCGGCCGGCTGGGTCTTGCACCAGGCCAGGCACATCCGCGAGAGCACGGTCAAGGAATCGACGAAGTAGGTGTCGTACTTGGCCAGCTGCGCCGGGTCGCCGTACTTCTGGCAGACGTGATCAAAGTGGGCCTGCGAGAAGGCCTGCTCGGGTGTGGCGCTCGGGCTGGGTCCTGCCAGGAACACCACCAGGTCCTTGAACTCCGGCCAGGTGCGCGGGCGCAGGGTGTCACCGCCCCAGTCGAGGATGGACAGATCGCCGGCCTCGGTGTCCACCAGTAAGGTGCGTTCGGCATCGAGCGTGCGGATCTGGGAGGTCTTGCCCACCCCGGGCGCACCGACGAGGGCGACCTTGGCGCAGCGTTTTTCGACGAGTCTTTCGTTGGCCGTCACGATAGGCAATGGCATGGCCGACTCCTCATTCGAACGAGACGACCGTGAAGCGGCCGAAGGTGGGACGGAAGTCACCCACGCCGATGAGTCGGCCTGCCATGTCCAGGCTGTCCTTGATCCAGGCACGGTCGAGGTATTCGGGCAGCACCACCATCAGATCGAACTCGGCGCGCCAACCCGCACGCATGGCAGGCCGCACCCGATTGACGCCCGCGCGTTGCACCACCACGCGGCGGCGGTCTTCGTAATCCCAGCGGTCGGTCCCCAGGCTGGCCAGGTGGGTGAGCGAAACCACGCCGGCCTTGGTGATGTCCTGCGCCGATTTGCGTGGACTCCTGGGGTCCTGCTTGAACTTGGCCGCACCGATCAGCGCCTGTCGCAGATACTCCCCGGGCAGGCACAACTGGCCCTGGTTGTCGCGATAGACGTAGCTCTCGATGTCGTCGGTTTTTTTGGCGGCGCTGTTCTTGGTGGCCTTGGCCTTGGCGTCGACGGCCTCGCAGTTCCAGCGGTGGAACAACAAGTCCGCCACGCCTTCGATGACGACACGGACGCTGTACGGCGCCCCCGTCAGGACCGCCGACTCGGCACCGTTGCCGAGCGCATCCTCGTTTCTCAAAAGGGTTTTCATCGTCGAATCTCCAGAAATCGAAAGTTCCTTGCCACATCGGGCCCAGCCTTGCCTAGCCACGCCAAGCCAGTCCGAACCGAGCCCAGTCACAGTTCGCTTGGGCCTTGCCGCGGCTTGCCCCGCCATGCCATGCCACAGCGCGCCGAGCACAACCCGGCCATTGGCTTGCCAAGATCAAGGACGTCACGAGGATGAAGGGGCGTCATCACGCCACCTCCTTCAGCCGCTCGGCGACACGGGGCGGAATCGAATTCCGGCCCTTCTCTTTCACTTTCAGTTCGGTGGGCATGGTTCAGTCCTCCGAGGTCAAGGTCAGCCGAAACGTCGGCTTGCCGGGCTTGACGGTGCGCGCCGGCTCGAACTGCGCGCGCAGCGCCGCGGGCCAGTGGTTGAAGCGGGACTCGGACACCGAGTACTCGACATCGAGGTAGTCCTCGACGCGCTCGCCGGCGGCGGCGATGCGCCGGGCAATCGCCGCCAGTTGCACCTGGTCCCAGGACACGCGCTTCGGGACATCGACCGTCACGCGCAGCGGTCCGTCGTTCAGGTGCACGACGCCGAAGTCCTTGCCGGCCTCGAGGCGTGCAGCGCGGGCCTGCTCGCCGTAGGCGGCCTCCAGCGCGGCGTCGAACTTCGCGCGGGCCTGCTTGAGCCAGGCGAGCGCTTCGTCGAGGTTGCGGCTGATCTCCGCCTTCTGGGCGGGCGGCAGCGCGGCCAGCTGGCCGACGGACATCGCGGCGATGTCGGCGGGGTAGAGGGTCAAATCGCTCATCGCATCCCCCTTCAGCGCGCCGCGCGCTCGGAGGTCGAGTCGTGCAGGGCACCACGCTCGAACTCGATGACCGACTCCAGGGGGTAGCTGACGCGCTTGGACAGCTTCAGGTAGCGCGGGCCACGCCCTTCGCTGCGCCAGCGCTGCAGGGTCTTGGGGCTCAGGCCCCAGCGCTGCGCGAGCTCGTTCTCGTTGAGGACCCGACGATCGCCGGGAGACAGACCGTTGATCGCATCGACCGGCGACCGGGTGATGGTGCTTGCCGTTGTCGGCATGGAAGCCTCCTATGACGCTGTTGAGGAACAGGTGTCATTGCAGGCTTCGGGTGGCGAACATACGAGGGACGCAATGGCGAACCACGCGCAAACTTCGGGTTCGCCAATCCGCACGCGTCCATGCCAAAACGGCGAGCACGCGGCTCGCCGTTCTTGGGGACAGGGGGATGGTCAGCGGCCCACATCGGCGCAACTGACGGAACTGGCCGGCACCATCGCGCATCGCGTGTGCCGGCACCTGACGCGCAAAGGCTGGCTGGAAGGCGAGGACGAATCCGTGTTTCTGTCCGACAGCGCGGGTAGCGACGACGGCATGGACGCGCTGCGGATGAGTTCGATCACCTACCGCATCGCCACCGGTCGCGACGCTGGCCGCAAGGCCGTCACGCTGCAAACATTGCCCGGTGACGCAGGCTCGCTGGAGGGCGACGCCGGCAAGGTCGGCGGCTTCTCGCTGCATGCCGGCGTGGCCGCGGAAGCACACGAGAGCCACAAGCTCGAAAAGCTGTGCCGCTACATCACGCGCCCGGCGATCAGCGAGCAGCGGCTATCGATCTCATCGCAGGGTAGGGTGCGGTATCAGCTCAAGACGCCGTGGCGCAATGGGACCACGCATGTCGAATGGGATGCGGTGGACTTCATCGCCAAGCTGGCGGCACTGGTCCCGCCGCCACGCGCGCATCTCACCCGCTTCCACGGCGTATTCGCCCCGAACGCGAATCTGCGCGCGCAGCTGACGCCCTCGGGGCGCGGCAGGCGGCCTGCGAGCGATGCAGTGCCGGTGGACGTCAGCGCCCACGACG
>JAFEFT010000022.1 GCA_018240435.1 Pseudomonadota bacterium | reverse complement strand
GGATCTGGAGACGGCTCAACGCGCAGCCGTCAAATCGACGTCGTCCAAACAAAAGCCAGATTGAGGCGACGGCGCGACAGAAGAACACAGAGGAACCAATATGGCCCGCATCGAAAATCACAAATACAGCATCGAGGAAGCATTCAGGGAGTGCTTCTACATCGTTCCCGACTACCAACGCGAGTACGTCTGGACGGACAAGGAAGTGCATCAACTACTGGAGGACATCGGCGAACAGATCGATGCGGGCACCACGCGGGAATACTTCATCGGCACGGTGCTGGTTTCGCCAACCGACCAGAAGAACCACTACGAGGTCATCGACGGGCAACAGCGCCTGACCACCTTCTTCCTGCTGTTGTGCGCCCTGAAGCATCTGTTCCAGGGCGAGCCGCAACGCCAGATGATTTCCGGGCTGATCTCGACCAGCTATGTGGACAGCGACGGCGAGGTTCGCACCAACCTGAAGCTGGAGCCGCGTTACGAGAGCGCGGGCGAAGTGATGGCCAAGCTCGTGGAGATGGACGCCGAACCTATGGCCGTGCGCGCAGGCATCCAGGCTGCTGGCATCACGAGCTTTGGCTCGCTGGAGAATCTGGTTAATGCCTACAGCACTCTGTATCGCTACCTGAAGGACAACTACGACGACACGGCCAAGCTGAAGAAGTATTGGGGCTATCTGGCCAACAATGTGGTGTTAATCCAGATCTCCACCGACGTCAGCAGCGCGCTGAAGATTTTCGAGACCATCAACGAGCGCGGCGTGGGCCTGAACCCGATGGACTTGCTCAAGAACCTGCTGTTCACGCAGGTGAAGCAAACGCAGTTCACCCAGCTCAAGGACGAGTGGAAGAAGATCACCAAGCCGCTGGAGAAGGAAAAGGAAAAACCGCTGCGCTTCCTGCGCTACTTCCTGATGGCGAACTACGTCATCAAGAACGAGCGCGGCGACGCCGTGGTGCGCGAAGACGAGATCTACGACTGGTTCATCGCCAAGGGCAACGCGGCGCTGTGCGATTACGAAGGCAAGCCCTTCGAGTTCGTTCGCAAGGTGATCCGCAACGTCGAGCACTACCTGGCCTTTGCCAACGGGCTGGGCAATGACGGCAAGCCCAGTCTGGCGATGGACAGCCTCAAGCGGCTGGCCGGTGGTGCATTCAGCTTGCACTACGTCTTGCTGCTGGCGGCGGCGAACTTTCCGAAGCCGCTGTTCGATCACTTCGTGGCGCAGTTGGAGAGCTTCCTCTTCTACTACATCTTCACCAAGACGCCGACCAAGGATCTGGAGCGCAGCTTCTCGCAATGGGCCGACGAGCTGCGTGCAATAGCCGAGGCGAGCGATCCGGTGAAGCAGAAGGTGCAGCTCAACGCCTTCGTCGCCGACCGCTTCGAAAAGAACATAGCGGGAAAGTCACAGGAACTGGCCGACGCCCTCAAGCGCTTCACGCTGCATTCGATGCAGCAGTACCGCACACGCTACTTGCTCGCGCGACTGACCCAGCACGTCGAGATGGCATTCAGTGGGCTGAAAACCCCGGGCAGTCTGGAGCCTTTCACCAAGCTGGAAATCGAGCACATCCTGCCCGACAACCCGAAGGCGGAACTGCGTGCGACGTGGGCGGAGGAGAACCCGAATGCGGTCTACGACGACTACAAGAATCGCCTCGGCAATCTGACTTTGCTGGAGAAGCCGATCAACATTGTCGCGGGCAATGACTTCTACGCGGCCAAGCAGATCGAGTACGGCAAGAGTGGCAACTACCTGACCCGCAGTCTGGTGGTGCTGACCGACGTTGGGCAGAACACATCTATTTCCCGGATCAACGCCAAACTGGCGGCTTTTCCTGCGTGGAATGCCGCATCCATCGAGAAGCGCCATGGGCTGCTCATCACTTTGGCGCAGGAAGTCTGGAAAACGACGACCATCGACGTCTGATCACGGCGTGGGTGGATGGGTTTGCTTTGCCATCCCCATCTCCCCGACCCACACCTGCAACGCCTTCAGTTGCTCGGCGTTCTCGTGGCAGGTCTGGTAGTTGGCTGCAACGGTTCCGGCGACGGTAGAGAGCGCAAGGCCTGCGGCGGCCGCATCAGCATCTCGGGCGGGCTCGGGCAACTCGCCTGCGGCGGCAGCGTCGTGCAGGCGCACAAAGCCACGGTTGATAGTGCAAGCAGCATCGGCTTGGACGGGCACATAGACGGGAACCTCCTTGATGATGGTGTCGCCCTTCTCGCGGACGATGCGGACGCGGTCGACGTATTCGGTGACGACCTTGACGGTGGCCTGCGCCTGCCGCTCGCGGATGGCGGCGGCTTGTAGGGTCTGCTCTTGGACGACGATGTCCCATTGCGCCTGAACGTGGCCCGCGCCCTTGATCCAGCCGAAGCCGATCAGGGCAGCAGCGAGCAGAACGATGACCAGCCAGCGGTATGGCCACGGGATCAAGCTCATGGCGTTTCCCCGAGGCACTGGCGGTATTCGGCCTGCCGACGCGTCACCAGCCCGCCGCACAACCGCGCATTGGCAGGCAGCGCGCAGTCCTTGCCCTGGAAGAACCGCCAGCGCAGCAGCTCGGCACACGCCCCGGCGTAGTCCTCGGCGTTGAGCTTCTTCACCAGCGTGGACTGGCAGAACGCGCGGCTGCCGACGTTGTAGGAGAAACTGACCAGCGCGTCGTACTCGTGCTGGGCCAGCGGCACGGTCACGCAGCTTTTCAGGGCACCTTCGAACTGCTGCACATCGGTCAGCGCCCGCGCCAGCGCCTTCGGCGGCGTTGTGGTGTCGCCCAGTTTCACGCCCGTGGTGGTGCCGAAGCCGATGGTCGGCACGTCGCCCTTGACCGGGATCACCGCGCGGTCGGTGTAGCCCTCGTGCAGCACGATGCCGACCAGCGCAGCGGCGGACAGCGTCAATGCGGCCACGGCCTTGCGCGATGTTGGCGTCGGTGGCCGGATCATCGGTGCATCTCCGGCTGCGCCACGATGCGCGCCACGGTCGCGCCGATGCTGGCGGCGAAGGCCAACAGCACGAACACGCCACGCGGCAACACATCCCCGAAGACCGGCACCACCACTTCAGCGGCAGTGAAGGCAGCGGCCAGCAGCGAGAAGCGGATGCTCCAGGCACGGCGGAGCACGCACCGCCAGTTGTCGAGCAGGCAGATGCGGGGATTCATTGCGCGCCTCCCATCAGCTTCAACTTGAGGGCAGCCCCGACCAGCAGGGCGGCCAGAATGCCGGTGGTGACAACCTTCACGGCGGTCTGCCACGCAGTGCGGCGGGCATCGCGCCACGCCTCCAACAGATCGCGCAGCTCGCGGATGTCCTTGGCCGCGTGGCCGTTCTCCAAGCCGAGATGGGCGAGCGCACGCTCGGCACCGCGTTCGGCGGCGCGGTCGAGCAGGTCTTCAAAGTCCTCGCGGCGCAGGAGCAGCGTGTCTTCGGGTTTTGTTTCTTCAATCATTGCAGGTCTCCAAAATGCAAAAACCCGCCTTGTGGGCGGGTTCGGTGGTTACGGCGGGATTGGTTTCAGATGGCGATGCCCGCACTCCAACCTGCGGGCTTGAAAGCCGAGAGCTTGGCTTCGTCCTCGATGTAGCAAAGCCAGCCGACCTTGGGCGGGTGGTACTCCCACGCACCATTGATGCGCACGGCGATCTGGTGGGTTTTGCCTGCCCACGCGCCGGTGGCGGCGGCAGGCACGATGTAGCGGTCGCCATTGGCGGGGCTGGCCGGTGGCGTGGTCAGGTCGCGGTCTTTGACGGACAGGCCCACGGTTGCGCCCAAGCGCTTCAAATTGGCGTCCATGCCGGTGTCCCAGCCGCTTTCGCCCAGCGTCCAGCCGTAGGTGAGTCCAAGATTCGGGTCGGTCGATGACATGTTTATCTCCAGAGGGGGGCGGCTTGCCGGATGCGCTGGACGGCTTCCGGGTCGCCAGCGCGGTGGCTTTGCTGCGGGTGTTGTCGCCAATGCCGCCCGACGATGGGCAGGTGCAGTACACCGCCGCGCTTGGCCACCATCAGGGTCAGCAGCCAGTCGGCGAAGTTGTTGAGATCGGTGGTTTCCGCAAGCGCAGCTTCGACGGCAGACCGGCGCATCACGATCAGGCCGTGGACGTGGCTGGCGCTGTTCGCGTGCTGCCAGCGGCTGTAGGCCAGACGCCGCACCGCGATGTCGCGGCCCGTTTCATCCATCATTGCCTCGTCGGTGTAGGCCATCACGGCTCGCGGGCAGGCATCCAGCGCATCCGCCAGTTGCGTGAAGGCGCTCGCTTCGTACAGATCGTCGGGATCAACGAAGGACACCAGTGGCAAGCTGCCCGCAGCAAAACCAGCGGCGCGCGCTTCGCCGATGTGACCCGCAATGCCCGGCACGACGTGCAGCTGGATCGGTGCGCCATCGAGGCTGGCGATGCAGGCCTCGCGCCATTCGGCAGGTTCGTTCAGCGTCAGCAGGTGAACATCGATGCGTGGTTCTGTTGTCGGTTCCATCACACACCTCCCCAATACTGTCCCCAGCGCAGGCCGTAACCCGCGCGATCCACAGTGCGCACCTGCGACTGCCAGCTTTCCAGCCCGTCACGCTCGGCAGCAATTTCCAGCGTGACGCGATCACCCTGCGCACCGGCATCCACTGCGGCGCTGGCCACATCCCAGACGAAACTGCTGCCGGTGATGCCGGTTTCGGTATGTACCAGCGCATCGTTGCGATCCCGGATGCGTACCGTGTAGCTCACGCCGGATTCCGGACCGATGTCGCCCGCGTCTTGCTGCACGAGGTAGGCGGTTTGCTGCGTGCGGTCGCGGTGCGCCCACGCGATGGTGAGATCACCGGCCAGCACCGCAGGCTCGACCTGGCCATTGAGGCGAATGCGCCCTGGCGGATACGGCAAGGCCTGCCGACCGGTCAGCACCAGGGGCTGACCGTTGCTGGCCAGCACCGCATCACCCTGATCTGTCGAGGTGCGCGGGATCGCGCCGACGAACACCGATTCGCCCGGCGCACGCTCCGCGCCTTCGGCGGCCAACCATTCGCCGACACCAATCAGCCGCGTGCCACTGGTGTGCGACTGCGGCGTGGTGTCGAGCACCCCGCGTGCCAGATCGATGCGGGCGCTTGCCGCATCGAAGGCCAGCACGGCCACGGCTTCGCGGATGTCACCAGCGGCATCGACCAGATAGGCGTAGTCGCCCACAGCCAGTCGCTCGGGTTGGCTGATGGAGGTCACCGACACGCTGATGGCATCGGTTTCGCTGGCAGGCAAGGCAGCATCCAGCGTGAGCAGCGGCGCGTAGTCCTCACTGGCCACGCCGTCGATGTCGCCTGCCGATGCACCCGTGGCGAGTTGCCAGTTCAGTTGCCCCGCACCACCGGCAGCGGCCAAGGCACCGACCGCCGCATCGGTGTCGGTGAGGTAATCGATTTCGGCCCGCGACAAGCTGCGCGCCAGTTCCCAATACGGAATCTCCAGCGCCAGCACCAGTGCGGGCGGCAGCGGCTCCAGCGTCGGCTCTTCGATGATGGGCGGCGGCGGAGCGAGCACGACGTTGTCCAGCCCGAACACGTCTTCTATCGCTTCGATGCGCCACTCCAATACGCCCAGTGTGCCGGTGTCGATGCCGGTCACGCGCACCACCATCTGGTCGATGCCCAGACGCGGCCAGTTGAGCAGGAACACATCGCCCGGCAGCGGCGCACGTTCCAGCGTGTCGCGCGCCACCGTCAGGGTCATGCGCGCCAGCGGCGAGCCCAATGCGCGCAGGTCACGCAAGGCCAGTCGCGCGGCCAGCGGCCCGTAGTTGACGCCGGGGTAGTCGCGGCGCTGGTTGATCACGCCGCCCTGCAACTGGATGGCGGCGAGGTTTTCCACGGTGACGGTGGTGTCGCCGCCGGTCTGCCAGTCGGTGTAGACCACGGTCAGTTCGTTGGGCAGTTCGCCCCACTGCGCGCGCTCAAAGCGTTCCAGCCGCACGATCTCGTCCGGCCCCAGCTGCGGCAGGCTGTCGATCCAGTAATCGTCGCGCAGCAGCTTCAGCTCGAACGTGCCTTGCTCCGGATCGGTGTAGAGGATGCCGCCGATGTGATCGACGACTTGCCCGATGAAGCTCTCGATGGGTTGCTGGCGCGTCCAGATCAGGTTCAGGCCAAAGCCCTCATCCGACAGAGCCCACGCCACGTTCCAGAAACTCCAGCCGATGCTGTCCTGCGGGTAGCCCATGCCCCAATGCGGGTCGGTGAGGCATTGCACGAGGATGTGCGCCGGGTTCATGCCGACGCTGATCTCGCGGCCCTGATCGTCGTCCCACACGCGCACTTCGGCGTTCCATTCCATCCACGGCTGGCCCGACCAACCCGCCGTGAAACGGCGCACGCGCACCGCCCACGGCTTGATGTAAGGGTTGTTGGCGGCGAACAGGATTTGCCGCGCCACCAGCGACAGCACACCCCGGAAGGCCGGGATGGCGCTGCCGAGACGTGCCATCAGGTAGTCATTGCGCCCTTGGCCGGGGCCGCCGGGCAGCACATCGATGGTGCCGACCACGCCGCCTTCGCGCTCATCGCCGCCAAACAGTGTCGGCTTGTTGATGGACAGGCTACTCAAGCCGTGCCCGCTGGACAGCGGCCCACGGTCGGCATCGCCCCACGCGGTACGCTCGCCCATCTGGATTTCCTGCACGGCATCGACTGGCCCCTGGCACAGCACCAGATGCAGGCCCATGCGGTAGCGGTAGCCGACGGTTTGCTTCTTGCTGCTGCCACCCATCAGTGCACCTCCAACCGAATGCGCGCGCGCTCGACCACCCGCAACGCCATCGCATCACCCGTGGCCAGCAAGGTTTCAGCCGTGCAGCCCTCGCGCAGGAAGACGCGGAAATCCAGATCGTGGCGGGCGAACCAGACGCGCGTGCCGTTCACGCACAGGCCAGCGGCGCGCACGTCGTCGATGGTGACGATCATGTCCGCGCTCACTTCTTGCCGCCTTTCTTGCGGATCGGATCGGCGGCCAGATCGCCGTACCAGACCACATTGGCCCCGCGCAGCAGCACGGTGCCGAACACCACCGGAATCGGGCGGCCTTCTTCGGCGGTGGGCGCATCGACGTCGGACAGCGATGCGGGTTTGGGTTCGGGCGGTTTCGGGGCGAGCGCGACCGAAACCAGCGCCGCCACCACGATGACGACGAGGTACCACATGGCGATTCCTCCAGGGATTCAGAACGCAGGAATTCAGAACACGCCCGTCGAAAACGGGTTCTTGCTCGGGATGGCGGGAAAGCCGCCGTAGTTGTCGAGGTTGCCGAAGCGTCCGGCGCAGGTGGCCGTGCTGTGATCGCAGCCGACCGTCAGCAGCACTTCGGTGCCCGGTTCGATGGCCACCGGATAGAGCAACTCCACACCGCTGCCGGTGTCATTGATGATCATGTGCCGCGCGCCATCGGGCGTTTGCAGCCAGCCACCGGCCAGACCGCCGCTGACACCGCCCGGCACGCCACCGTCGAGTTCGACACTGCGGCCATAGACCTCCAGGACAAAGGCGCTGCCTGTGATCGGCGATGCGCCGCAGGCGCTGGAGTACAAAACGTGCGAACACTTGCGGCTGTAGAGCCTGCGCAAGCCGATCCGTTTCAAACTGACCTGCGCCGATTCACAGCGGATGTGCGCCTGATCGTCGGCAATCTCCACACCCAGCACGCGGCCCATCCAGCGCGTGCCGGACAGCCACCAGTAGTCGCCCCAGCTATCGCGCTGACCGATGCGCAAGGTGACGGAGGTGGTTTCGCCGGTCAGCGTGGTGGCCAGCAGATGCCGCACCAGTTCGCTGTTCGGTGGCAGCTTCAGTTCCAGCGCCGACTTGGCCGCCTCGGCACCCAACGCCAGTTCGTTGCGTTCGATGGCGAGGCTCTGATAACGATTGCCGTCGAGATCGACATCGAACTCGTGCGGGGTCAGGAAGAATTGGGCGGTGTTGCTGGCGAAGGCGTACAGCTCCACCTCCTGCAAAGGGTTCTGGCTCATGGTCAGGATGGCTCGTAGGTGATGCGGTCGTTGCCGCGTGGTTCTGGCAACTGGCGCGCAGTCAGGGTGATTTCCACCAGCGTCGAGCTATGCCAGTACAGGTCGATGGCGTCGTGGTCGAGGCGGCAACGGGCAAGGCGAATGACCCGGCTGCCCTCTGGCACCCAGTCGTCGAGGCCGGAGCGCAGCACCAGCACAGTGTCGCCGTCCAGATGGCAGGTGGCGGTCAGCGCGTGCTGTCGATAGCCGTCCGGATGCACGATCAGGCAGGCAGCGGGACGATGCCAGAAGGCGGGAAATTGCGCAGAGGCGTCTTTGCCATCCACGCGAATGAAGCCGTCGTCCGGATCGGCATCCGCCGTCACCCAGAGGATCGGAGCCAAGCCATCGGGCAGCCAGAAGGCGTTGAGCTGCCCCTGCGTTTCCCACAGGCGGGCGCGCCAGATCTCGATCTCCTCCACGGTGCTGGCCAGATAGCGCCGCTGGAAGGTCGTGGTCGCCCACGGGTCGTCGCGGCGCACCCACGCATCGGCGGGTGAGAAATCCTGCCGGGTGATGGTGGCGGAGGCCACTGCGGTCGGATCGTCGCGCCAGTTGCCATCGGGCCAGACCGGCAGATCGTCCAGCCACGGGTCGTCGAGCAGACCGGCATCGGGCGGCGGTGCCGGTTCGAGTTGGGCCACCACGTTGCCGCCGACCATGCCCGGCACCCATTGGGTGAGATCGGCAGGATCGAGCGCGCGACCCCACACCAGCGGCAGCACCACGCTGCCCAGCGGCGCACGGCGTGCCAAGGGTTCGGTGAGCCACAAAGTATCCGGATCGACCTGACTCAACTGCACCTGTTGCCAACCATCCGGCGCGATGAGCAGCGCCCAGAGGTCGTCGCCTTGCCAGCCCTGCACACCGTTCCAGTCGAGCAGCAAATCAGCACTCGCGGGCACGAAATGCCGCCAATCGGCATCCTGCACCTCAAGGGCCAGCGCACCGGCTTCGGCGGGCGCGGTCAGCGGCACGGCGTACTGCGGCAGCGGCCACCACGCGCGTTGGCCCAGATGGTCGGCTAGCCAGTCGGCCACCAGCGCATCGCCCGGACGCGCGTTGCCGACCTGATAGCTCAGCGTGCGGCGCGGCACCTTGCGGCGGGCTTGGCGCGATTCGTTGCCACTGGCCAGCCGCGTCACGCTGGCCTGCCACGCCAGCCGTTCTACCAACGGTTCGGCCCAGTCATGGCGGAAGGCAAATACGCCGCGCTGCGCCTGCGGCCACGGTGCATCGCCAAAGGCTTCCATGCCCGTGGCGACGATGGCGGCAGCGGCGGTATCCCGGCGCAGCACCTCGACCACGAACACCGGCCCGACCAGCGGCGGCCAGGGCTTGGCCAGCACTTCGGCCAGCCACGTCGCGGCACGATCCGGTGGCCACGGCGCGCTGGCGGTTTCGGCGGCCAGTTCAGCGGCCAAGCTGCCTGCGGCGGCGCGCGACAGCACTTCGGCGCGCAGTTCCGTCAGTGCATTCCCCGGCACAGGCTGGCTGGACGTCTCCGTAACCTGCAGGGTGATGCGCCGGTCGGTCATGCCGACTCCATCCCGAACTCAGCGGCGTTGAAGGCCGCTTCCGTCCACTGCACGTTACCGTTCGGGTTGCGCTCGAACAGCGCGCACTGCCACGCCTGTTGTTCCTGCAGGATCACCTCGGGGCTGACGGCAGTTTGTGCACCGCTGACCACGAGGCCTTTCAACTTGCCCAAGCCCGCATCGGTCTTGCGCGCCAGCATCGTCAGTTGCACGCCGAACACCGCCGGTGTGGCCATCACCGGCAGCGGCGCGACATCGAAGCTCTGGCGCAGTCCGGCGCTGGGCGCACTGATGTGGGTGGTTTCATCCTCGTCGCTGACGGCTTCCCACGCGGCAGTGCCGGAGGGCGTCACCGTCCACTGGCTCAGGCTGCCATCGGCTTGCGCCTGCAAGGCATCGACGCGCACATCCCCGAGGAAGGTGTTGTTGATGGTGCCGGTGGTGTCCGCGATGTAGAAGTCATCGACATCGAGGGTCAACGGGCAAGACTGGCCGGGAATTGCGCCGAGGAAGGCGGTGAGCAACTGGCCGCCACCTTGGATGGTGTTCTGCGCGGTCATCTGGATCGCCAGCACCCCGTTGATGCGCACCGACAACACGCCGTTGCTGGTGCCTTGCGTGACCTGCAACTCGATGTAGTGCCAGCCGCGCGCCGGGGCCGTGGTCACCGAGGTGGTGATCAACTGCTCGTAGCCGTACTGCCAGCGGTAGAGCTTGAGTCGCCCGTCTTCGCCGACCTTCACCAGATGCGCGACCTGCGCGTTGGCATCGCGCACGCCCAGCAGCAAGGGTTCGGTGTAGGTGTTCTCGTAGGGCACAACGCGGATCGACGCGCCGATGATCAGGCTGGTCTTGGTGCTGTCCAGATTCTTGACGTAGCCGCCGCCTGAGCCCTCCGGCAGGCGCAGCGCAAAGGACGACGGACGCCGTCCCTGCACGCGGGTGGCCTGCGGCGACAGATAGGCAGCCTTGCCGCGCGCAAGCCACGGCTCGCCGAAGTCGTCCAGCGCCTGCGGGTCGTAGTGGTCGAAGCCGTCGATGAACAGCAGTGCCATTGTGAAGTGCTCCTTGATTCAGCCGTTCAGCGCCGAGCGGATGGCCCGCGCGTTGCGCCCGATGATGTTGACGATGACCCGCTCTCCGGCAGGCGTTTGCAGGTGGTCGTGGGTTACGCCCGGATCGATGGCGTTGACGATGCGCACCGCCTGATTGACCTGCGGCTGCGCGGGCGGGACTTTCACCTCGGGCACCAGCCCGCCTGCGGCAAACGCCAGTTCACCGCCACGGAAACGCGGACCCTGTGCCCAACTGGACAGGCCATTGATCGAATCCAGAAAGGCCACGCCCACTTGCCGCACGGCAGCGGCGCGCACCACGTACTCGCCTGCCGACAGCCGCGCCGGAATCGAATCCGAGGTGGCGCTGCCGGAGCCGGACACCAGACCGCCGCCCGCGAATTTCTTGATGCCGCCCAACAGCGCCATCACCGCTGCGACCATCGCCACCATTGCGGCAATGGCCAGCCCAGGGCCCACATAGGGAATGGATGCCTGCGAGGCGGCAGCCCCGGCTCCTGCCTTGGCGGCGTCCATCGACACCACGGCGGTGGTCTCGGTGGTTTTCTGGGCGACCTTGGCGGCGCTGGCGGCCACGTCGGCGGTTTGTTCCTGCTGGATGAAGCCGAGCTTCATCGCCAGCATCCGCACCTGCATCGCCATCCACTGCTGAAACGGCTGGATCACAATCTGCTGCAGGAAGGCGTCGGCCACCTGCTGGAAGATGCTCGCCAAGGCACTGCGCCAGGTCTGCGCGCCGGTGATCATTCCGTTCAAGGCGCTGCCGAAACTCTCGCCGATGCGGTTCCACAGCGGAGCCATTTCATCGACCGTGAGCCGGGTGCGCTCCAGCTCGTTGCGCCACGCCTGCACGCGGATCACCGCGTCCGGGCCGATGGCCTGCGCGGCCTGCTGCATGGTCGGCAGCAGACGTTCCATCGCACTGGCCGATTGCTGCTGCAAGGCGACGATCTGCTGACGTGCCTGCGCTTCGGTCAGCAATCCCGCCTGCTGCTGGATGCCGATGGCTTCCTGCGCATTGCGCAGCCGTTCGGTGACTTGCTGCCACTGCGCTTCGAGCGCCGCCAGATTGGCTTGCGCGGCTTTGACGTCGATCAGCCGATCCACCAGCGACACGCCGTCGGCATCGCTTTCAGCGGCAAGGCGTGCGCGCAAATCGCGGTAGCTGCGGGCAATCGCCGCCTGCCGGTCGGCATCGGTGGCGGTGCCGGTGATCTGGGCCAGTTCCTCGCGCGCCTGCGCCAAGGCATCAGCCAGTTCGCGTTCGGCCTGCGCCGCCGCGCGGGCATTGGCCTGCTCGATGTCGCTGCGCCGGTTGTTGAGGACGATCAGTTCGGCTTCCGCCTTGGCGACCTCGGCCTTCGCCTTGAGGCGAGCGGATTCGTCCTTGCCCGTGTTGACCAGCCGTTGCTGTTCCGCGAGCGATGCCTGCACGCGGCGGATTTCCGCGTCAATCTCCTGCTGCTCGATTCGCGTCTTGGCGGCGTAGTAATCCTTCAGCGAGATCAAGCGATCTTCGAGCGCGGCATCCAGCGCCCGCGATTGACGATCCAATGCGTCCTTGAGGAGCTTGAATTCTGCCTCGGCCTGCGCCCGTACCAGGGCCAGTTTGTCGGCCTGCGCGCCCTTGCCGGGAGCGGGTGGCGTCGGCGGTTGTGCGCGACCGAATACGCCCGGCTGCTCTTGTTCAGCCCGGATGCGGCCAGCGATAGCCTGAGCGGCTTCCCCGACGTAGTCGCGCGTCACCGCGTCGCGCACGGTGTCTGCGAGCGCCTCGCCAAAGTCATGCATCTCCTCGAGTCGGCGACCGAGGACGGTGCGTAGCGATGACATGGAGAAATCACCGCTGAAAGCGGCGGCTACGTCCTGGCCCAAGGCCTGTGCCAGTGCCCCAATGTCGGAGAAGGCATTGCGGAAGCGCTCGACGAAGAAGGCTGCCGTGATACCCGCGACACTCCCGACCGCGTTGAACGCGCCGATGACGCCATTGACCATCGCGCGGATCGCCGTGCCGATGGTGGTGAGCGCGCTGACCATCACCTCGCGCACGCGGGCCCAGGAGAGATCGTTGACACCGACCAGTTGCCCCAGGGCGTTGACGACCGCAAGAACCTTCTCGACCACCAGTTCCCAGATGGCGACGGCGATCTGCTTGATTGACGCGCTCTTGCCGCCGAACTCGACCACGGCGTTGCGTGCCGAATAGAGCGCACCTGCCAGCAGCGTCACCGTGGTTACGATGAGGCCGATGGGGCCGCCCAAAAGCACCAGCACCCCGCGCAACAGTCCTGCCGCCCGCCCCAGCAGCGTGGTGGACGCAACAGCCTGCGTCACGGCGCTACTGGCGGCGGTTGCTTGCAGTCGGGCCTTGGCCGCGTCGGCGACCAGCGCGCTGGTGGCGAGGCCTTGCGCCCGCGCCTGCGCCAAGGCGGTATCGGCCACGCGCACCCGTGCCAGCGCCTCGGCTTGGAGGGTGCGCAGGTTGGCCAGTCGCGCTGCTGCTTCTGCACGCGCAGCGGCGATGCTGGTGGCGAAGGCACCTGCCATCCGGCCAAAGGCGGCGACCAGTACGACGCCCGCCAGATTGATCAGCAGCTCCAGATGCTTGGCGACGAGCTGGATGGCTTGCGCGAGTCCTGCCGTCAGGCCGGAACTGGCATCGCGTTCGCCGAAAGCGCGCTGGAAGGCGTTCTTCAGGCGAGTGAACGCGCCCGCGACCGTATCGGGCAGGCTCGCGTATTCCTCGGTGAGGCGCTCGCGCTGATTGAGCAAGGCATCGAGCACCGCCGCCGAGGTGATCTTGCCTTCCTGCGCCAGTGCCCGCAGCGAGCCCAGCGGCACGCCCATCCCGTCGGCGATGGCCTGCGCCAGTCGCGGCGTCTGTTCGACGACGGAATTGAATTCCTCACCGCGCAGTTGCCCCGAGGCGAAGGCCTGCCCGAGCTGCATCAGTGCGCCTGCTGCCGCCTCGCTGGATGCGCCGGAGAGCGACACCGCCTGCCCGATGGCATCGGTGGCCGCCAGCACGTCCGCCTGCGAACGCCCCAGTGCCTGCACCGATGGCGCTAACCGCGCATAAAGCGTGACGGTTTCCGCCAGTGGCGCGCGGTTGCGCTGGGCAATGTCAAAGAGGGCCGCGTCGGCACGGTTGAACTCCTCTTGGGAGGTGACGGCGAGCTTGAGGCGGGCCTGCAGGTTCTTGTACTGATCCGCGACCGTCACCAGCTCGCGCACACCCAGCCCGATCCCGATGGCTCCACCAATACGAGACAGGACGGCACCGACCTGACCGGCCTGATCGCGCAGTTGCGACAGACTGCCATTGATCGACTGGAAGGCCCGACGCGTCTGATCAACGGCGGTGATGAGGATCTGGGCGCGGTTGTTCGCCATGTCAGGCCTCCTGCCGGGCCGCCCCAAAGGAGGCCTGCGCCCCCTCGGGGGGCAGCGAACACAGTGAGCGTGGGGGCTGTTTCATCTCAAACCTTGGACATTGCCTTGCGGATGGCCGCCGTCAGGCGGGGAAGCTCGACCCGCACCGCACGGTTGAGGTCGAAGCGTTTTTTCAGGCTCACGCGCTGCACCAGCACGGCAATGGGAATCTCCTGTCCACGCCGAAGGCGTTTCGCGCCACTGCGCTCGCGCTCGGCACGACGAAACCGGGTCAGCGGGCGGGCGTTTTCGCTGATGTTCTCGGCCATCAAAATCTTCTGGCCGTTTTTCTCGATGAACCACGCGTTGCCGGATCGCATCAGCGCATCGATGACCCGGGCGAAGGCCTTGCGCCCGATGCGCTGGTGTTGCGGCAACAGCGGGATCAGCATCCGTCCCTGAATCGTTCCGCCGCGCTCATGAAGCCCCAGCCACGGCACCTTCGAGCCGAGGTAGAGGGCCGGAAACGCATTGGCTTTGCGGTCGAACACCTTGGCGTGCATCGAGCGCAGGAACTTGGGGCTGGCGGCGCGGAAGCTGGCGCGCATCTCCCCGCGTACCTGTGCGGCCATGTCTTTGCCGCTGTCGCGCATTGCACGGGCAACAGCGGCGTGAATGGCCTTGTGGGTATCGGCTTGCCAGACGTTGAAGCGCCGCCGATCCAGCAGGCCCTCAGCAACCAGATCAATCTTCATCACGCATTCCTTGCTGGAGTTCGGTCTGGAGCTGGCGGATGCCCTCGCGGCTACCCTGGGCGGCGGCGGTCATGACCGCCAAGTGGGTGGTGAGGCGCTCGAACTCGAGACGGCTATCGGCAGCCAGAAAGGCATTCACCTGACCCAACGTGTACCCGAGGATGTCCGGGTGACGGTGACCGCTGCGGATCAGGCGGGCGACGGCGCTATCCCAGGAGGACTGCCAACCGCGTTCGTCAGAGTGCGCAGCGTTGGCGCGAGTCGCTCGGCCGCCCCCTGAATGCTCGGCACGACCTGCGCCACGAAAAAATCCGCATTCACCTCGAACACGGCAGCGACCAGTTGCACAGCATCCTCCAACGACAGGTCGTTGACCCACGCGCGTTCGCGCCGCGTGGTGATGGCCAGCAGATCGAGCACGGCGTCGCCGTGCCGTCCCAGCAGTGCCATCCAGTCCGGGTCGGTGCCGATGTCTTCGGCCAGCGGGCGCACCACGGCCAGTAGCCGTGGCAATTCGCCCAGCCGGATCGGCGTCAACTCCAGCGCGGTGCCGGACAGGGTCACGACCACCGGTGCCAGTGGAAAGGTTTTGAAGTCGTCCATCACGTCATCTCTCACAGCAGCACCAGACGACCGAACTGACCGAGATCACCGCCGACCGGTTTGGTGAGGTCGGCGAGCACTTGGCCCGACAGCTCGAACTTCAGCAGTTCGTCGGTGATGATGGACAGCTCCTTGGCCGGGTTGATGGCCACGCGGTAGAGGTCGATCACCACCTCGCGGTTGCCATCGGCGGTGTTGAGTCCCTCGAAACGAATCCAACGCTCGGGCAGCGGCAGGGTGAACATCGCCGTGCTCTGCGCCGCGCCATAGGCGTAATCGACGGTGAACGGCTCGGTGTAGGGGCCGCCGGTAGTGGCATCCAGAATCACCAGCGAACCGTGCTTGGCATTCACGCTGTACTGGCTGGCCGGGAGGGTGTTGGGCGTGGCATCCGAGTCCTGCACCTGCACGGCGGACACGTTCTGCATCGCCAGTGGGTACAGGCTGCCGGGCGTGACCGGGTTGGGCAGCAGCTCGCCCGTGACCGTGCCGGGCGTGATCGTGGTTGTGGTGCCGTAGAGCGCCAGCGCCAAGTTGGTGGCGATCAGTTCTTCCAGCGTGCAGGCGAAATCGCCTTTCTTGGTCTTGATGAGTTGCAGGTCGGTCAGGCGCTGGCCCGACTGCGCTTCCTGATGCTCGATGGTGTCCACCGACAGCGACACCTTCAGCTCGGGCACGTTGCCGACGAAGGTAAGGCCTGCGGGGTTGCCGAGGTCATCGCGCGCGCCGATGTAGACGCGGCCTTGTCCAGAGAAATAAGCCATGTTCAGTCTCCTTGGGAAATGTTGGCGGTGCCGGACGTGGCATCACGGCGGCTGGGTTTGAGGTCGGTGGCGGGCGTTGCCGCCTTGGCCACGCCTTGCGCGATCAGCCAGCGGGCGCTGGCATCAGCAAGGTCGAGGCGTTCGCCCACGTCGCGGCGCTGGCCTGCGTGGGTATGGGGTTTCAAGAGTTCGATGTGCATAGGTTCATCCTGTTTGGGTGAGGTCAATGGCGTGGGTGCGGTAGCGGATTTCGTAGCGGGCGGGCAGCGCAACGGCTCCGGCATCGGCGTCGTCAAACTCCCATTCGCAGTCGATCTCGCGCACGGCGATGGCCAGCCCTCCCAGATTCGGGTCGGCCAGCAAGGCTGCGTGGGCCGCGACCAGCGCCTGATCGGCCACGTCGAAGGCATCCGCACCGCGCGCCACCACGGCAAGCCGGACGATCAACAGCCGGTCGACGAGATGGTTGGCGTGGGCGGTGATGCTGTCGCCATCGACGAACAGCAGCAGCGCCGGACTGGCCTCGCGGGTGACCGGCACGGCGGGCATCCGCAGCACCGGAATCGGTGCAATCGCGGATGACAGGCGCGTGACGACCTCCCGCAAGACGCGCTCGCGGACGGAGTTCATGGCGATAACCTCAGAGTTGGGAAAGCGAAGCGCGCCGTTCGGAGCCGTCGCCGATGGCGCGCACGTCGCGCACCTGATAGCTGTTGCCTGCCACCTCGACCGTGTCCCCGACGGCCAGCGTCAGCCACGCCGCCGGGTAGTCGATCTGGTAGTCCCGCGACAGCGCGAAGCCATCGAGCACGGTTTCGTCCGGGGCGCGGAAGGCGCAATGCACGGTGACACCGGCGAAGAACACCTGCGTCAGCAGCCCGGCATTGCGCGCCGCTTCGTACAGTGTGACGACATCCACGGTCGAATCAGGCCGACGTCAGTTTGATGAGCACGCCCGGGCGGTGGCACATCGGCAGCGGGTTCGATTGCGTGTGCAGATCGGTACCCCGGTCGAACTTGCGCGGCTCCTGCTTGGCGTACAGCGGCTGGCCGAGGGTGTTCACCGTTTCGTTGAAGTCGGCGGGCGCGAAGTACGTTGCGAAGGTGTCCACCGTTCCAATCGGGAAGGCATGGGCTTCCCCGGCGGCGATGAAGCGGCGCGTGCCCAGCGTGCCGTCGGTCTGCACGAAGGAGGCCTGGCCACGGTATTCCTCGAAGGTGATGCCGCTGTAGCTGAAGCCCGAGCGCATGTCGTTGATCAGCACCGCGCCTTGCTGCCAGTTCTGGTAGGCGGTCTTGACCTCTTTGTGGGTGGTCAGCGCGCGGAAGAATTCTGGCGAGCACAGCACGTGCAGACCGGTGGAAAACTCGCCCGCCAAGCCATCTTCCATCAAGCCCAGCAGGTCGAGGCACGCGCCCTTGAGCTGGCCGTTGTCGGCGGCGGTGGAGAACTCGAACGGCACGCTCTGCGCCGTGATGTCGAACTCATCGAACAGATCGACCAGCGTGCTGCCGTCGGCGTCGAGAATTTCGCCCTTGAGCGCGCCCATGCGCAGGTGCTCCAGGGTGATCGCGTGCTTGTTGCGCATCGTCTCCAGATGACGGGCCATGACGCCGCCGATGGCTTCCATCTCGGTTTCCGAGCCGAAGGCACGCAGGCCTTGCACTTCTTCGGGCAGCACCACGTCGTCGTGAGGGATGTGCGGAATCACGAAGGAGCGCAGCTTGCGCTGACCACGCTCACCGACCGTGCCGGGCGAACCGGGCGCGCGGGTGGGCAAGAGGTTCAAGCGACCGGCGAACTCCTCGACGATGATCTGCCGGGTGCGCACCGGTTTGGCCGGAAACAGGTTCAGTTGCTCCAGCCGCCCGTAGCGGTTGGGCAGCAGGTTGATGGCGGCGGTGAGGCTGGCCATCGAGAAGCCGGGGTTTTCAAAGGGGTTCTGCATTTGGGATCTCCAAGAATGACGAAACCCGCACAGCGGCGGGTTTTCGGGGGAGTGAATCGGCGTATCAGGACGGGGTCAGGCGCTGTCGCGCACCAGCACGCCCAAGAAGGTCAGTTGGGCAATGGCGGCGGCCTTCTGCGCGGCGGTGATGCCGGTCGGCCAGCCCAATGCGCCGCGCGCGACGATGGCGTGGCGCGCGATCACCAGCGCGTCGTCGCGGTCGATCAGCGTGGCATCCACATCGCCTGCCAGGACGCCGATGGCGATTTCGCTGCCGTCGGTGGCGTCCGGATCGAAGGCCTTGAGCTTGCTGCTGGCCGTATCGCGCCCGAGCACGGTGCCCAGCGCGAGCTTTTGCCCGGCGGCCACGGTATCGGTTTCGCGTGAGTACAGATTCGGTGCTTCGTACTTGAGCAGGTCGCCCAGCGTCTGCGGTTGTGCAATGGCGGTCATGGCTTACTCCTTGGCGGTGAGTTTCTTGACGGCAGCGACCACCGGGCTGTTTTCCGGGCGCTGGCTGGTGCCGGTATCGGCGGTGATGCGCGAGGCGATTTCGGGTTGGTCGGCACGGGCATTGAGCAAGGCCCGACGCACCTGTGCTTCGGAAAACCCTGCGGAGAGGAATTCCGCCGTGCGTTGCGACTGGCCCGCGATCAGGCACATCTCCGCAATGGCCTGTGCCTGACCGCGCCCGCTGGCGAAGGACTGTGCCAGTGCGGCATTGGCGACAGGTGCCGGTTGCGGATCGCCTTCGTCCTGCGGCTGATCGGTCTGCTGGGCGGGGTCGGTCGGATCGTGTGGTTCGTGCGGTTCGTGAAGATCGTCGATGGCGTCGTGTTCGTCCGGGTGTTCGGTCATGGTGTTCTCCAAAGTGAAAGAGGTGGATCGAGGGGCGTGGTGAAGCGTGGGAGGCGAAGCGCGTGGCAAGACAGACGACCGGACTTGTGGCGTGACCTGCGGGCGCTGGGCGGCCAACGCCTCGGCGAATTCGGCCAGCACCTGGTCGAAGGGCAGCACCGCATCGGCCAGCCCTGCGGCCACCGCGTTCTCACCAAAATAGATCGCTGCCTCGGTGGCACGCACGGCGTCCACATCCATCTGGCGCATGGCGGCGACCTGCGTCGTGAAAATTGCGTAGAGCCGGTCGACCTCGCTTTGCAGCGTGCCCGTCGCCTGCGGGCTCAAAGGTTCGTGCGGCGAGAGATCGTTCTTGTGGCCTCCGGCAAAGATGGCGCTGTAATGCAGCCCGTCCTTGGCATCCTTGACGGCCTGATCGACGTGCAGCGCGATCACGCCGACGGAGCCCACACCGGCGGTTTGCGACAGCGTCACGCGCTGGCAAGCAGCGGCAATGGCGTAGGCGGCCGAATACGCGGCATCGTTGGCGTGCGCCCAGATCGGCTTGATCCGGCTGGCGGCGCGGATGCGCTCGGCCAACTCGAACACACCGCCCGCTTCACCGCCGTGAGAATCCAGATCGAGCAGGATGCCCGCCACCTGCGGATCGGCCAGCGCAGTCTCCAGCCGGGATTCCAGTTCGTCGTAGGCCATCAGGCCGGAGGCGGCATCAAGACCCAACGAGCGTTTGACCAGAGTGCCGAACACCGGAATGACGGCAATGCCCAACTGCGCAAACGCCCGGGCCTGCTTGGGTTCTGGGATGGGAAAGGCCATGTCCCGGTCGGGCAAGCCGATGCGTGAACCCAGCACGGAGAGGATCACGTCGAGTTTGGGACGCGCAATGAGCAGCGGCGTCCCGATGATGCGGGACGCCAGATGGATGACGGGCATGTCAGTTGTCCTGTAGGTCGGGCTGCTGCGGCACCGGGGCTGCAGCAGCAAAAGGCGGCTTGTCGTGGCGCGGGTCGGAATCGAAGACCAGTCCCAGTTCGTCGGCACGCTGGTTGTCGGCGGCGATCTCGCGGTCGATGTCCTCGGCGTCGTAGCCGAAGGCCGAGATGGCTTCCGAGCGCGACAGCAGTCCGGCACGAATGGCCGTCAGCATCGCGTCGAATTCCTTCTTCGGATCGACCCACTGCCAACCCTGTGGAATCCATTTGGCCGCCAGGTAGTCGCGGCGTTTTTGGCTGAAGTCGGTCAGCGGCAATGCGCCTTCCAGCGCCGCCTGCTCCATCCACGCGCGCCAGATCGGGCGGCACAGTTGGTGGACGATCACGTTGTGCTGGATGGCCTCGCAGCGGCGGCGAAACTCCAACAGCCCCGCCCGGATCGACGAGTAATTCACCTGCGTCAGATCGCCTGTGAGCATTTCGTAGGTGATGCCCATCGCGGCGGCCACGGCGCGAAACTGCATACGCAGGAACTCGGCGTAGCTTGCGCCCACGTCGGCGGGCTGGCTGAACTTCACATCTTCGCCGGGCTCCAGAATCTGCATCGTGCCCGGCTCCAGCCCGGCCATCGCTGCGCCATTGGCATCCGGCAGACCTTCGCCCATCAGGTTGTCCTCGGGCGACAGGCGCGTGATGAAACCCGCGAACATCGCAGCGGTCTTTTTGCGCACCAGCTCGGCGTCGTCGTACTGGTCGAGTTCGTTGAGCTTGACCAGCGCCCGCGCCAGCCACGGTTCACCCCGGATCTGGCCAGGACGCAGGGGGCGAAACAGATGGATGATCTCGGCGGCAGGCACGCGCACTGTGTCGATACTGCTGCCGACTCCGCCATTGCCGGACATCGGGGCCAGCGAGCCGTCACCCGGGTGCGCGTTATACAGGTGGTAGGCCACGCGCCGACCGAGCTTGTCGAACTCGATGCCCGCGCGGATCACGTTGCCTCCGGGCCGTTCGCTGTTCAGCGTGGCCGGTAGGTGTTCGGGTTCGAGCAACTGCAATTGCAGGCCGACCGCCAAACCATCCTCGGGACGGCGGTAGCGCAACCGCACCAGACATTCGCCGTCTTCGAGCCTGTCTCGACATGCCAAGGCCTGCAGGCCGTAGAAATCGGCC
>JAFEFT010000021.1 GCA_018240435.1 Pseudomonadota bacterium | reverse complement strand
CGGCACCGTCGTATTTCGTGACGGCGGTGATCTGACCGAGCGCATTGGTGCGCTTCCACAGATCGCCCATGCGGTGCGGGCAGGTGGTCGGTGCGCTGGCGCAGGACGGGTCGTCGCTGGCGTAGTAAGTGTAGGTGGTGATGTCGGCCACATCGGTGCGCGGGCCGTCGATCGAGGTCAGCAGGCCGGGCAGCGGGCAGGTACCGGCGTCGATGTCGGCCTGTTCGCAGTAGTGGTAGGACCACGAGCGGGTGGCGCCGCTGGCCGGATCGGTGCGAGCGAGCGTGAGCGGCTCGCCGCGGGCGTTGTAGGTCCAGGCGGACTGCGCGACGGTGTCGCCGGCAGCGCCCTGCACGCTCATTGTCCGCGGGTTGCGCAGCACATCGTCCCAGTCGATGGTGGTGGTGCGCTGCTGCGGCGTGCCCTGGCCATCGATACGCTGATGGAGTTGGCCAGCATCGTCGAACTGGTAGGCGGTGACATTGCCGTTCCAGTCGGTGCTGCTGGCCAGCCAGCCGTTGCCATCGTAGGAATTGGCGGCACCGAGGCCGCAGTCGTCGCAGGCCGGGCCCACGATCGTGGAAATCTGCGGGTAGCCGAGGGGCGCGACAAAATTGTAGGTGCGCTGGGCACCCAGTGCACCGATCTCGACGGTATTGCCGGCATTGAAGGTCAACGACACCGAATCGACTCCGCCCGCCAGCGCGTTGCTGGTGGCCCGACCCAGGCTGTCGTACGACCACGTCGAGAACAGCTTGCCGTTCTCGTCTACCAAACCGGTGAGGTGGTACGGGAAATTCGGATCCGTGTACTGGTAGGTTCGCGTCCCGGTCGCAGTGGCGACCGATTGCAACTCACCATTGGCGTAGTGGGTGTATTGGATCGTCTGGCCATCGGGCGTGGATACCGTGGACAGCAGACCATTGGCATCGTAGCCGAAGGTGATCGCGCGCCCATGGTTGTCGACGATCGACAGCGGCGTGCCGACGCCACCGGCCAGCAAGCCGGTACCATCGATGTCGTTGTCGTAGGTGAAGGAGATCTGGTAGCCATCCTTGTAGGTCAGGGTATTCAGGAAACCGAGATAATCGTAGTGTTCCTGGTTGCCATTGTCGTCGTTGATCGTGTAGCCGGCGGTATCGACCGTTATCGTGAATGGTACCGTGCCAGAGAGCGCGGGCAAGGTGCACACGCCGTGCACGCAATGAAACATGTAGCGGCTGCCGTCCGGGCGGCGCACGCCGATGCCGCGGGTAATGCCGTCGGTCGAGGTCGCCAGGCCCGCCGAGGCGCCGGTTCCGAAAACCGGGACGGACATGCCATTGGAGAGCTGGCAATGGCCGGCGCCGTCATAGACACCAGTCACGCCTGCCCAACGCGGATCGGCGCGCCCACTCTTGCCGCCGACTGCCACTTCTGCCATGCCTTGTGCGCAGGCATCCCCAGCGGAAACGTATTTTGAGGATTCCTCGACATACTGCTGGGCAATCTTCGGGAAGGCCCCTTCCATGGCAAGAATGTGGCCGCCGTCGAGTTCGCTCGTCCAGCCTTGGCCAATGGTGCTGGTTACGGCACTGGTGGATCGGCTGTTGTACACCCTCGTGAAGCGAAGGCGCGGATCGGCGGCGACGAAGTCGGCTTCGCGCAGGAACATGTTGCCGGTGGCGACGTCGATAGGGTCGCCGGCGATTTTGCCTCCGTGCTGGCACGACGGGCAGCCATCTCGCGGATCGTTCGGCATCGGCAGCACGAGGTAATAAGCGGTAAAGCAGCCGGTTTGGCCGGTGGAGCCCCACATGTAACTCCAGAGTTGCGGAGGGTCACGTGCGGTGTATGGATCCTGCCCCGGACAGGAAACGTGGCGCTCCGCGTTCTGAGAGCCTTCATAGGGTCCTGAGAGTTGCTGGTTTGCACAATCCAGCATGTTGTAATGATAGTCGACAAGACTGTCCTTCGGGTACCCGAAAACATACACCGGAAAGGTATCGACAAGCTGCGACGAAAATGGACCGCTGTATGCGCCAGGCTGGCCAAGTTGCGCGCATGAAAGGTTGTTCGCGGCAAACTGCGACTGAATTGCAGTGTCACCGTCGGGGTAGCGGTCGTCGCTTGAATTTCCCCAATTTGGAACATTCCAGAAGTCCAGCGGATCAAATTGCGGCGGATCCGCCACCGCCGATTGCATCAGCAACGCCAGCAGAGAAACGACAAAGTACAAGAATTTCCGACCCGACATCTCTCACTCCCCCATGATCAGCGAACCGGTACGGACCCACGCCGATCAGTCAACGAACGAAATTTGCCAACCCCCGAGCGCCGCGCCACACATCCGCGCTTCCGCCGTTCCAATCCGCGCCCGAGCGTTCCCGTCGCCAGCGCTGACTGTCCATGGTGAATCCTGACCAGCCCGGACATTTGTCGCAGCCGCCTGCTTGGGGCGTGATTGCTGGCCAGCAGCAGAAAGCGGCCATCCGGTGAACCCGCTTCAAAAGATCGCGGTTCAGCATCATGACGACACAGGATTGCTGCCTGCGCAGGAATGCCGAGGGACGCCCCGGACAGCCTCGCACCAAGACCAATCAGGTTGCCTGATATCCCACGCTTTCACGAGAAAAGGCGGGCCGCAGCCCGCCTTTCCGAATCCCCTGTGCAGGCAGCAGCGCTTACGCCCCCACCGCCTCGCCTTCCGACAGCGCCTTGATCGACAGCCGGATGCGGCCCTGCTTGTCGACCTCGAGCACCTTGACCTTGACGATGTCGCCTTCCTTGAGCTTGTCGGAGACTTTCTCGACGCGCTCGTTGGAGATCTGCGAGACGTGCACGAGGCCGTCCTTGCCCGGGGCGATGGTGACGAAGGCGCCGAAGTCCATGATCTTGGCGACCTTGCCTTCGTAGACGCGGCCCGGCTCGACATCGGAGGTGATCTGCTCGATGCGCGCCTTGGCAGCCTGGCCGGCGATGGCGTTGACCGAGGCGATGACGATGGTGCCGTCGTCCTGGATGTCGATCTGGGTGCCGGTCTCCTTGGTGATCGCCTGGATCACCGAGCCGCCCTTGCCGATCACTTCGCGGATCTTGTCCGGGTGGATCTTCATGGTGATCAGGCGCGGGGCGAACTCGCTCATCTCCGGGCGCGGGGCCGACAGGCCCTTGGCCATCTCGCCGAGGATGTGGATGCGCCCGGCCTTGGCCTGTGCCAGCGCCACTTTCATGATCTCCTCGGTGATGCCGTCGATCTTGATGTCCATCTGCAGGGCGCTGATGCCGTTGGCGGTGCCGGCGACCTTGAAATCCATGTCGCCCAGATGATCTTCATCGCCGAGGATGTCGGAGAGCACGACGAACTGGTCGCCTTCCTTCACCAGGCCCATCGCGATACCGGCGACCGGCGCCTTCAGCGGGATGCCGGCGTCCATCATCGCCAGCGACGAGCCGCAGACCGAGGCCATCGACGAACTGCCGTTCGACTCAGTGATTTCCGAGACGGTGCGGATGGTGTACGGGAAGGATTCCATGGTGGGCATGACGGCCTGCACGCCGCGCTTGGCCAGGCGGCCGTGGCCGATCTCGCGGCGCTTCGGGCCCATCATGCGGCCGCACTCACCCACCGAGTACGGCGGGAAGTTGTAGTGGAACAGGAAGTGATCCTTGTACTCGCCCGAGACGGCATCGATGATCTGCCCATCGCGCGCGGTGCCCAGGGTGGTGATGACCAGCGCCTGGGTCTCGCCGCGGGTGAACAGCGCCGAGCCGTGGGTGCGCGGCAGCACGCCGACCTGCACGCTGATCGGGCGAATGGCGTCGAGCGCGCGGCCGTCGATGCGCACCTTGGTGCTGAGCACCGAATCGCGCAGGGTGCGGTATTCGAGTTCGACGAACTCCTTGCCCGGATCGAAACCGATCCAGCTGGCGGCCTCGCCGTGGCCCTTCATGTGCTCGACGATTTCCTTGCGCAGCGCGTTGATCGCATCGCGACGCTCGAGCTTGTCGCGCACGCCGTAGGCGGTGGCGAGGCGGTTGCCGACGGCGTGCTTGAGCACGTCGATCGCCGCCTGGTTCTTGGCTGGCGCGGTCCAGGTGGACGGTTTGGTGCCGGCTTCGGCGACCAATTCGTTGATCGCCTTGATGGCCGCCTGCGATTCGCGATGACCGAACATCACCGCGCCGAGCATCACGTCTTCCGACAATTCCCTGGCTTCGGATTCCACCATCAGCACGGCGTTGGCGGTGCCGGCGACGACGAGTTCGAGCTGCGATTCCTTCAGCTCGGACGTCGACGGGTTGAGGATGTACTGGCCGTCCTTGTAGCCGACCTTGGCGGCGGCGATCGGGCCGGCGAACGGCGTGCCGCACAGCGACAGCGCCGCCGAGGCGCCGAGCAGCGCCGGAATGTCGCCATCGACCTCCGGATTGAGCGACATCACGGTGGCGATGATCTGGACTTCGTTCTTGTATTCCTCGGGGAACAACGGACGGATCGGCCGATCGATCAGGCGCGAGATCAGCGTCTCCTTCTCGGTCTGGCGGCCTTCACGCTTGAAGAAGCCGCCGGGGATGCGACCGCCGGCATAGAACTTCTCCTGGTAGTCGACGGTGAGCGGGAAAAAATCCTGGCCTTCGCGCGCGCTCTTGGCCGCGACCGCACTGACCAGCACCACGGTGCCGTCCACTTTCACCATCACCGCGCCGCCGGCCTGACGCGCGATCTCGCCGGTTTCGAGGGTGACCTGATGTTTGCCGTACTGGAATGTCTTGGTAACTTTCGCCACGGTATCTGTCCTGTCTGGATGCGGGGCCACCATTGGCCACGCAGGGGTGTTGCGAGTATGCCGGCGAACCGGCGCGGATTCCGCCACGAGCGAGTGCGGGCAGCGGTTCGGGCGCGGGCATCGCCGACGCCGGAAAACGAGAACGCCTCCACTTCGGAGGCGTTCGCGGTGACGCGATTACTTGCGGATGCCGAGGCGACCGATCAACGTCTTGTAACGCTCGGCGTCGGTGCGGTGCAGGTAGTCGAGCAGGCTGCGGCGCTGGTTGACCATCATCAGCAGGCCGCGGCGCGAGTGGTGATCGTTCTTGTGGGTCTTGAAGTGGCCGGTGAGCTGCTCGATGCGGGCGCTGAGCAGGGCGACCTGGACCTCGGGAGAACCCGTATCGCCGGGCGCACGCTGGTATTCGGAAATGACCTTGGCGGTATCGATGGACATCGGATGTTGCCTTCTGGTGATGCGAAACCGGCAGGAATGCCTTGCGGCACACCGCGCAGTCCGCCGTGGGTGGGGCCAGGGCCCCGGGGACATGGGACGAACTCGACCCGAACCACAGGCGCCGCCGCAACGACGGCCCGCCTTAGCCCGGGTGAGCACGGCATTGTAAGTCCGATGCGGCGGCGCAGCAAGCACTGCACGAGCCTCTTCCAGGCTCATGTGTCGTTGGAAGAGGCTTCCAGTTGCCGCAACCCGACGCGGTCGATACAATGGGCGATTGATCCATCACACGCCAGCCAGAGCCCGCCATGAAAGTCCTGTCTTCCCTGAAGTCGGCCAAGAGCCGCCACCGCGACTGCAAGGTCGTCCGCCGTCGCGGCAAGGTGTTCGTGATCTGCAAATCCAACCCGCGCTTCAAGGCTCGCCAGCGCTGATGCCGGCGTGACCGCGCGCCCCTGGCGTGCCCGACACTGCGTCCGGCCAGCGATGGTCGTCGCCGATGCAACGTTCCGCGCATTCCAGATCCGGGAGATCGCAATGGAGATCGCAATGAATCGTCTGTTCCTGATTTCGACCTTCGCGATGGCGACGCTGGCGTTCCTGCCGGCCGCGCATGCCGATACGCTGCTCGTCGATCGCGCCAGGATGGATGCGGCGGTCGAGCATTCGATGCGCGGCATGAACATGGCGGCGGTCGAAAAACGCCTCGGCGCGCCGACGCAAAAGCTCGAGCCGCGCGGCGGCGAGAAGGCGCAGTGGCCGGTGATCCAGCGCTGGGTGTATCCGCAGTACACGGTCTATTTCGCGCATGGCCGCGTCGTCGACGTCGTCCTCAACCGCGCCTCGGCCGAGGAAATCGGCCCGGCGCCGGTTGGCAAATAGGATGCAATGACCGCTCCTGGCGTTCGCTTTCCCGCCGAGTGGGAGCCGCAATCGGCGGTACTGGTCGCGTGGCCGCATGCCGGCACCGACTGGGCGCCGCGACTTCCGGCCGTAGAGAAGAGTTACCTCGCGCTGGTCGCCGCGATCGCGCGTTTCCAGCCCGTCATCGTCTGCGTCGCCGATGCCACGCTGCGCGAGCATGCGCACGCACGCCTGATCGAGGCTGGCGTGCCCGGCAAGCGCCTGCGTTTCGTCGAGGTCGATTACGACGACACCTGGCTGCGTGATTCCGGGCCGGTCAGCCTCGTCGGTCACGGCGATTTTCGCCTGCTCGACTTCCACTTCAACGCTTGGGGCGACAAATTCGCGTCCTGCCGTGATGATCGCCTGATCGAACGGCTGTTCGTGCACGGTCTGTTCGCGCACGCGCAGCGCGAACGGGTGGATTTCGCGCTCGAAGGCGGCGCCATCGAGACCGACGGCGACGGCACCTTGCTGTGTACCTGGCATTGCCTGCACGCGCGCCACCCGCAGCTCGACCGCAGCGAACTTTCGACCCGGCTGGCCGAAACCTTGCACCAGCGCCGCGTGCTCTGGCTCGACCACGGCGCACTGGAGGGCGACGACACCGACGCCCACATCGACACCCTGGCTCGCTTTGCGGCGATCGACGCCATCGTCTACCAGGCCTGCGACGACGACGGCGACGCCCATCATGCGCCGTTGGCGGCGATGGCCGACGAACTGGCGGCGTTGCACCGGCTCGACGGCAAACCCTATCGCCTGTTCGCGCTGCCGTGGCCGCGGCCGATCCACGATGCCCACGACGGCCGGCGCCTGGCCGCGTCGTACGCCAATTTCCTGATCGTCAACGGCGGCGTGCTGATGCCGGCCTACGACGATCCTGCCGATGCCATCGCCGCCGATGTGCTGGCGCTGGCATTTCCCGGTCGGCAGGTGGTGCCTGTACCATGCCGCGAATTGATCTGGCAGAACGGCAGTCTGCATTGCCTGACCATGCAGTTGCCCAAGGGCCTGGTCGCGTCCTGAGTCCTTCCCCCGGCATTGCTTCGTCCACTGCAACCGTCCGCCGGCACCACGCCGGTCGTCGCCCGCGAGCTCGATTCGACATGAAACAACCCAGCGGCCCACGCCTGCTCACCGTCGCCCTCGTGCAGGAGCGCGATCACGGCAGCGTCGCCGAAAATCACGCCGTGATCGCCGACCGCGTGGCCGAGGCCGCGGCGCTCGGCGCCCGACTGGTGCTGCTGCAGGAGCTGCACGATGGTGCCTATTTCTGCCAGCACGAAGCGGTGACCGAATTCGAACGCGCGCAGGCCATCCCGGGCGCCGGCACCGAATTTCTCGGCGCACTGGCGAAGCAACATCGCGTGGTCATCGTCGGCTCGCTGTTCGAGCGTCGCGCCGCCGGCCTGTACCACAACACCGCCGTGGTGCTCGATGTCGACGGTTCGCTGGCCGGCATCTATCGCAAGATGCACATTCCCGACGATCCGGGTTTCCACGAGAAGTTCTACTTCACCCCGGGCGATCTGGGCTTCACTCCGATCGACACCTCGCTGGGGCGCCTTGGCGTGCTGGTGTGCTGGGATCAGTGGTATCCGGAAGCGGCGCGCCTGATGGCGCTGGCCGGTGCCGAGCTGCTGCTGTATCCGACCGCGATCGGCTGGGACCCGAGCGATGCCGACGACGAAAAATCGCGGCAGCGCGATGCCTGGCTGCTCAGCCATCGCGGCCATGCCGTCGCCAATGGCCTGCCGGTGCTGGCCTGCAATCGCATCGGCCACGAACCGTCGCCCATTGCTTCTAAAAATCACACGGATGCGAGCGGCATCGACTTCTGGGGTTCGAGTCATGTGCTCGGGCCGCAGGGCGAAGTGCTGGCGCAGGCATCGACCGACGCCGCGCAGGTGTTGATCGCGCAGGTGGATCTGGATCGCGGCGAACACGTCCGTCGCATCTGGCCGTTCCTGCGCGATCGCCGCATCGACGCCTACGCCGATCTGTGCAAACGGTACCGCGATTGAACGCCATCGCCGCCGACACCGCCGCCGACCCGCTCGCCAGCCAGCCGCATGCCATCGTCGAACGCGATGGCGTGCGCTACACCCTGCTCGGCACCGCCCACGTTTCGCGCGCCAGCGTCGAGGCAGTCGAACGACTGAGCAACGAGCCGCGCTTTGCCGCCATCGCCGTCGAACTCGATCCGCACCGGCTGCGCAACCTGCTCGACCCCGACGCCCTGCGCGACATGGACCTGTTCCGCATCCTGCGCGAGGGCAAGACCGGCCTGGTCGCCGCCAACCTCGCACTGGCCGCGTATCAACGGCGGTTATCCGAGCAACTCGGGGTCGAGCCCGGCGCCGAATTGAAGGCGGCGGCAGCGACCGCGCAGGCGCGCGGACTGCCGTTGCAACTGGTCGATCGCGATGTCGGCCTGACCTTGCGCCGCGCCTGGCGAGGCCTGGGCTTCTGGGGCCGGATGAAGCTGATGGCCGGGCTGGGCGCCGGCTTGTTCGAACGCGAACACGTCGATGCCGAGTCGGTCGAGAAACTCAAGCAAGGCGACATGCTCGAGAGCAGCTTTGGCGAGTTCGCGGCGCAGAGCCCACCGATCTACACCGCGCTGATCGCCGAACGTGATCGCTACATGGCGGCGCGCCTGCGCGCCGAGAATGCTCCGGTTCGCGGCGAGCCTGACGAACGATCTGCAGCCGACGGTGCGCTTGCGCAATCACGGCAGGTGCTGGTGGTGGTCGGCGCCGGCCACCTCAAGGGTTTGGCACAGCACCTGCGCGAGGATCGCGACGACCCGGCCACCGCATGCAGCGAGCTGGAAACCGTGACCAAGCGCAGCGGCATCCCGTGGGTCTCGCTGACCATCGCCGCGGTGGTGCTGGCCAGCTTCGCCTGGGGCTATTGGCACGGTGGCGCCCACCTCGGCACCAGCCTGCTGATGACGTGGTTCGCCGCCACCGCCATCGGTGGCGGGCTGGGCTGCCTGCTCGCCGGCGGGCATCCGCTGAGCGTGCTCGCCGGCGCGCTGTGGTCGCCATTCAAGCCCTTCCATCCGGGCATCGCCTCGGGCACCGTCAGCGCCCTCGTCGAGGCCTGGGCGCGCAAGCCGACGTATCAGGACTTCATGAACCTGCGCGATGACGTCGGCAGCCTCGGCGGCTGGTATCGCAATCGCGTCTCGCGCACCTTCCTCAACTTCTTCCTCACCTGCATGGGCACCATCGCCGGCGAGGCCTGGGCCATCGCCCGCATTGCCGGCAAGCTGGGCTGAACTCCGCGACGGCCGGCTCAAACGCCAGCCGCACGCTTCCACAGCAACGCATCCAGGCCGGGGATGCGACCGGCCAGCCCGAGCAGGTGCCCGCGTGCCAGTGTCGGCAGCGGCGCATCGTTGGAAAACAGGCGATTGATGCCATCGAAAGTCCACGCCGCGGCGGCGCTTTCGCTGCGCCGCTGGCGTTGCCAGCGCGCCAGCCGCGAAGGGGATCCAATGTCGGTGCCGCGCGCGAATGCGTCTTGCAGCAGCGAGCGCAGCGCGATCACGTCGCGCAAGCCAACGTTCAGACCTTGCCCGGCGAGCGGATGCACGGCGTGCGCGGCATCGCCGCACAGCACGATGCGTCCGCTCACGAAGCGCTCGGCCAGTTGCCGACGCAGCGGGAAGGCGGCACGCGCCGATACCGCGACGACTTCGCCGAGGGTCGCGTCGAAGGCGCGGGTGAGCTCGCCGCAAAACGTTTCGTCGTCGACGGCGAGCAAGCGGACGGCCTCGGCGTCGGGCAAGGTCCAGACGATCGAACAGCGGCCATCGCGGAACGGCAGGAACGCCACCGGGCCGGTGGGCAGGAAACGTTGCCAGGCGGTGTCCGCGTGCGGCCGTTCGCATTGCACGAAGGCGACCAGCCCGCGTTGGCCGTAGTCGTGGCGTTTCACCTCGATTCGGGCGAGCGTACGCAGTTGCGAATCGGCACCGTCGGCGGCGATCAGCAGCCGCGCGCGAAGTGCCGAATGATCGTCGAGCCGCAGCGTGACCGTTTCGCGATCATCGCCCTCGCCATCACCGCGAGCGGACGCCTGGTCCTCGACCGCGACCACCCGCCGCGGACAGTGCAGTGTCACGCCAGCCTGCTGCATTGCCGCCCACAAGCGATCGGCGAGCAAACCCTGCTCGGCGATCCAGCCGAGCGCGGCGCGACCGTAACGCTGCGCATCGAAGCACAGCGCGCCGCCGCCGGCGGCGTCCCACACCCGCATCGTGCGATACGGCTGCGCGTGGGCGGCGATGGTGTCCCATGCGCCCAGCCCGGCGAGCAGGTCGATGCCATCCTGCGCCAGCGCGAACACGCGCAGATCGGGCGCATCGGCTCGCCACGGCGTCGGCGCTCGCGCCTCGATCATCGCCACCCGCAACCCCATTCGCGCGCCGGCGAGCGCGGCGCTGGCGCCGACCACGCCAGCGCCGACCACGGCGACATCGAACGGCGTCCGCCGGCTCATCGCGCCCACTGCGCGGCGAGGGAGTCGTCGCCCGCCAGTGCCGGCACCCGTCCGCGAAATCCCATCGCGCCACTGGCCAGCCGCGCGCGCAACGCCGGCACGTCGGCCAGCGCACGCATCGCCAGCGATCGCAGCCCTCGCGCCGGCGCCATCGGGAGTGCGGTCAGCCGCGCCAGACCATCGGAGAAGCGCACGGTTTGCGCGCGGTCGTCGGCACGCCGGCGTGCGTATTCGGCCAGCATCGCGGCGCTGCCGGCATCCCCGCGGGCACCGCCAACCAGCTCGGCCAATGTCAATGCATCGCGCAGGCCAAGGTTGAAGCCCTGCGCGCCGACCGGATGCAAGGTCTGCGCGGCATTGCCCATCAGCACCGCGCGCGTGGCGATCAGATCCTGCGCCAGCCGCTGCCGCAGCGGATGCCCGGAGCGCCGGCCGACCGCGAGCAGGCGTCCGGCGCGCCAGCCCAAGCGCGCTTGCAGCAGTGCGCGAAAATCGTCATCGGTGAGCGCGGCAACCGCCTCGGCCTCGTCGGCACGCACGGTACAGATGCAACCATAGTCGCCGCCGAGGCGCGGCAACAACGCCACCGGGCCGTCATCGGTGAAGCGTTCCCAGGCCTGGCCGTCGGCGGCGCGCGCGGCGCGCACGCTGCTGGCGAACAGGTGTTGTTGGTAATCGTGTGCCGTGGTGGCAATGCCCAGCGCCGCGCGCACCGACGAGAAGGTGCCGTCGGCACCGACCACCAGTCGCGCCTTGAGCGTCGTCGTGCCCTGTTCGCCGGCCACGTCGGCCTCGCGCCAGCCCTCGCCTTCGCGCAACGCCACCAGCCGTGCGCCGCTCAGATGGCGCAAGCCGCGCACCTGCCGCAGCCGCGCCTGCAAGGCCGCGCCCAGCGCGGTCGCGGCGACCACCCCGCCGAAGGCGTCGCGCCCGTATTCACCGGCATCCAGCCGCACCGACCCGAAATCGCCGCTGCGGCTGACATGGATGCGGCGAATCGGCGCGGGCGGCGTCGGCAACTGGCGCAGCACGCCGAGCGCCGCCAGTGCATTGAGGCTGGCCGCGGCCAAAGCCAGCGAACGCGCGTCGGCATCGGCGATCATCGGCGCGGTGGCCGGTTCGGATTCGGCCAATGCCACGTCGAGGCCGCTGCCGTCGAGTGCGCAGGCGAGGCTGGCGCCGACGAGGCCGCCGCCGACGATGAGCAGGTCGTGGATGCGTTCGGTCATGCGTACATGGTATCGCGGCAGGCCGCAGCTCACCGCGATCGCACCGCGACGAGCGGTCGGGCTGGCAACGGCGTTATCCTTGCCGCTTCGCCCGACGCCCAAGGATTCTGCCATGCGCCTCAAGCCGCTCGCCGTGTTCGCTGCCTCGTTCTGTCTTGCCACCGGCATCGCTGCCGCCGCGCCGAGCGACGCCACGGCGACGGCGGGCGCACCGCAAATCGTGACCCTGCCAGCGAAATCGCCGATGGACGCACAATTTTCCGATCTCGCCAAACGCTGGCTGGACGGCGCCATGCGGCTGTCGCCGGTCGGCGCCACCCAGACCGGCGATCATCGCTTCGACGCCCAACTCGACGACCTGTCTGCCGCCGGCCGCGCCAAGTCGTTGGCGTTCTCGAAACAGATGCTCGGCGAGCTCGATCGCATCGATCGCAGCAAACTCTCTCGCGAGAACCAGGTCGATGCCGCGCTGCTGCGCAACCAGTTGCGCTACGACATCTTCAACGCCGAGAAGCTGCAGGGCTGGGCCTGGGATCCGACGATCTACACCGGCCTGGAAGGCAGCGCCCTGTTCACCCTGATGGCGCGCGACTTCGCGCCGCTGCCCGACCGCCTGCGCAGCGCCACCGCACGCATCGAGCAGTTGCCGTCGATCTTCGCCTCCATGCGCGCCAACCTCGACCCGGCACGGGTGCCGCCGATCTTCGCGCAGACCGCGCTAAAGCAGGGCCGCGGCGCGCTCGACATCGTCGATTCGATGATCGTGCCGCAGGAAAAAGAACTCCCCGCCGCCGACCGCGCCCGCCTCGACGCCGCCATCGCCAAGCTGCGCAAGGCGATCGACGAGCAGCAAGCGTGGCTGGAGAAGGATCTGGTGCCCAACGCCAAGGGCGACTTCCGCATCGGCAAGGCGCTGTTCGACGAGAAACTGCACTTCGCGCTCGACTCGACGATGAGCCGCGAGGAAATCCGCCGCCGCGCCGAAGCCGAAATCGTCAAGACGCGTGCGCAGATGTACGCCATCGCCCGCGACGTGCTCAAGGACAAACCCGGCGCGCCGGCGACGCCCGCGCAGCCCACGCCGGACCAGCAGCAGGCCGCGATCCAGTTCGCCCTCGACCTGGCCGCTGCCGATCGCCCGGCGCGCGACCATGTGGTCGAAACGGCGAAAGCCGAGCTGGCCAAGGCCACAGATTTCGTCCGCAAGCACGACCTGATCACCCTGCCCAGCGCGCCGGTGCAGGTGATCTTGATGCCGGAGTTCGCACGTGGCGTGGCGGTGGCTTATTGCGACTCACCCGGCCCGCTCGACAAGAACCTCGCCACGTTCTACGCGGTCTCGCCGATCCCCAACGACTGGACGGACGCGCAGGTCACTTCGTTTCTGAGGGAATACAACACCCGCTCGATCGCCGAATTGGGCGTGCACGAGGCGATGCCGGGACACTACGTGCAGATCTGGCATTCCAACCAGTTCCCCTCGACGCTGCGCGCCGTGCTCGGCTCGGGCTCGTTCATCGAAGGCTGGGCGGTGTACGCCGAGCACATGATGGCCGAGCAGGGCTTCCTCGACCGCGACCCGCTGTACCGACTGGTGCAGCTCAAGTGGTATCTGCGCGCCACCGCCAACGCCATCCTCGACCAGGCCATCCAGGTCGACGGCATGTCGCGCGAGCAGGCGATGCAGTTGATGACGCACACCGCCTTCCAGGAAGAACGCGAGGCCGCCGGCAAGTGGGTGCGCGCGCAGCTCAGCTCGACCCAGTTGTCGACCTATTTCGTCGGTGCCCAGGAGCACTTCGACCTGCTGCGCGAGGCGCACGAAAAATGGGGCAATGCCTTCAACCTCAAGCGCTATCACGACACCGTGACTTCGTTCGGCTCGCCGCCGGCGCGCTATGTCGGCGAGCTGATGTTCGATCAGCCGATCCGGTGATGCCGCAGGTGCTGCGGTTCGGCGAATGATGCGCCGATCCGCTGCCGCCACGGCTTGGCAACGTCCGCATGTCACGTTGGCGCCCACCTGCTCCCGGCTCCACCGCCATCATCACCGGCGCCGGCATGGCGGCCCTGCGCGCCGAGTTCGATGAACTCTGGCGGCGACGCCGCCCGGAAGTGGTCGCGGCGCTGGCCGCCGCCGCCGCCGAGGGCGATCGTTCGGAAAACGCCGAATACACCTATCGCAAGAAACAGCTGGCCGAGATCGATCGGCGCGTTCGCTATCTCGGCAAGCGGCTGCGGTCGCTGAAGGTGGTCGACACCGCGCCCACCGATCGCCATGCCACCTACTTCGGCGCCTGGATCACCATCGAAGGCGACGATGGCGACAGCCACCGCTACCGCATCGTCGGCCCCGACGAAACCGACGCCAAGTCGGGACTCATCAGCATCGACTCGCCGCTGGCGCGCGCCGCGCTGCGCAAGCGCGTCGACGACGAATTCGAGGTCATGCTGCCGGAGGGCGTGGCGCGCTATGTGGTGGTTGCGGTGAGCTACGAGGCAGAGGACAGATGACAGAGGACAGATGTCAGAGGGTGGTCAGTTTTCAGTGGATCGATCGCATGGGAAAGACCTGCTCACTGCACCCTGCTTCCGTTCAGATCCCGCCGAACCAGTCGTAGCCGCGATCTTCCCAGAAGCCGCCCTTGCCGCCGTCGATGCCGGCATAGCTGTCGACCAGTTCGATCGCCGCGAGGTACTTGGCCTGCTTGTAGCCGAGCTTGCGCTCCAGGCGCATGCGCAGCGGCGCGCCGTTGGCGATCGGCAACGGGGCGTCGTTGAGTTCGTAGGCGAGGATGGACTGCGGATGGAAGGCATCGACGAGACGGCAGCTTTCGTAATACTTCGCATCGGCCAGCGTGTCCATGCAGCGGAACACGACGAAGCGCGCCGAAGGTTTCACGCCGGCCTGCTGCAACACATGCTCGAGCGGCACGCCCTTCCACTGACCGATGCAGCTCCAGCCTTCGACGCAATCGTGGCGGGTGATCTGCGTGCGCGAGGGCATCGCCCGCAGCTCCGCCAGTGACAACTGCAACGGTCGCTCCACCAGACCTCGCACGGCCAGCCGCCAATCGGCGAAACCGTTGGCCACATGCGCGCGGTAAACGGCGTCGGGCGGATCGATCGAACCGTTGGGGCGGAACACCGGCGCGATGTCGGCACGGGTGTATTCGCGCGCCAGCGCATTGGCAGGGGTGATCGCCGACTGCGCCGCCTCGGTGAGCGGGCCGGCCTGGTCGAGCACCGACGAAAACCACGGCGTCCCGGCCAGCTTGTCGCAACCGGCCAGCAGCAGCGCGCCGGTTCCGGCGATGCCGCCGGCCAGAAATCGGCGGCGGCCACGATCGTTGTCGCCGCGATCGTTGTCGCCATGATCGTTCATGGGTGATCCTCCTTTGCCGCGCCCTCGTCTCTGCCACCCGGCACCGCGTACCAGCCGGTAATCATCGAACGCAGATGGTTGAACACGCCGGCGACCAGCAGTTCGAACACATGAATCGCGACGAAGGCGAGCAGGCTCATCGCCAGGATGAAATGGATCGTGCGCGCCGACTGCCGCCCGCCCACCGCCTCCACCACGCCACCCAGCACCGTGTCGAACTGTGGCGACATCGCCAGCCCCATCAACACGATGCCTGGCACCAGCACGAAAATCACCGCCAGATAGGCGAGCTTCTGCAACACGTTGTAGCGCGTCGCCGCCTCGCCGTGCGGATGCCGCAGCAGCGCGTGATCGACGATCGAGCGAAAAAATCCGCGCCAATCCGATTTCGTCGGGGCCAGATCGCGACTGAAGTGACGGCTGGCGAACGCCCACAGCAGATACAGCGTGCCGTTGATGACGAAGATCCACGCGAACGTGAAGTGCCACTTGCGCCCCAGCGCCAGATTCTGCGGGCCAGGCAACGTCGCCCACGACGGAAAGGCGCGTCGTTGCGGCTGGCCATCCATGCCCTTGGACACGCCCAGCACGCCATCGGTGGCAAGCGTGTGCAAACCGATGCGGGTGACGCCGTGATACTGGCCATCGCTGCCGCGCACCGCGCCGATTTCGAACGCGGCGTGGCCGAACGTCGATTGCTCGCCCCAGTACAGATGCGGATGGGCGTTGAAGATCTGCAAGCCGCTGCCGAGCAGCACGGTCATGCACACGACATTGATCCAGTGCATGATCCGCACCGGCAAACGATGACGGTAGATCGTCCATGCCGGCGTGGATGTGGTTTCGTGCACTTGGCTTGCGATCGCCGCCATCGGATCATCCTCGACTTCGGAATCGAACCTGCCGCCATTGGACGGCGCCGGCAGCGCAACCTTACAACCATCCACCCGGATCGGCGGCAAGCGCGCCGCGGCGGGTTCGGCGAGGGGCTTGGCGAGGGGCTCGACAATCGCAACGACATCGGGAGATCGACACATGGGCGAACCCATCGAACTGCACACGCCCGCCGCGCGCATCGGCGGCTGGCTGGCCACGCCGGGCGGCGCGCCGCGCGCCGGCATCGTCGTCATCCAGGAAATCTTCGGCGTCAACGCGCACATCCGCAGTGTCGTCGATCGGTTCGCTGCGCTCGGTTTCACGGCGCTGGCGCCGGCGCTGTTCGACCCGGTCGAGCGCGGCGTCGAGCTCGATTACGACACCGCGGGCATCGCCAAAGGGCGCGAACTCGTCGCTGCGCTCGGCTTCGAGAACGCACTGGCCGGCGTACAAGCGGCGGTCGATGAACTGCGGCGGCGCGATCCCGCCTTGCCCGTCGCCGCGATCGGCTACTGCTGGGGCGGCAGCGTCGCTTTCCTCGCCAACACCCGGCTCGGGCTGCCGGCGGTGAGCTACTACGGCGCGCGCACGATGCCGTTCATCGACGAGCCGTTGCACGCGCCGATGCTGTTCCACTTCGGGCAGCGCGATGGCTCGATCAGCGCCGCCGACATCGCCGCGACTCGCGCCGCGCAGCCGGCCGCGAAGGTGTGCATCTGGCCCGCCGGGCATGGATTCAATTGCGATCGCCGCGCCGACTACGATGCCGACAGCGCGGCGCAGGCGCTGGCGGTCACGCTCGAATTTCTCGCGGGCATCTCGGCATGAGCGCGCTGGCTGGCGATGAATCTGCCTTCGCGCTGCATCCGCGGCTGGCCGCCGACACCATCGCCATCGCCGCGCTGGATCTGTCCGAACTGCGGCTGATGGACGATGCGCGCTTCCCGTGGCTGATCCTCGTGCCGCGCCGCGCCGGCGCTACCGGCCTGCTCGACTTGAACGATGGCGAGCAAGCAACGCTGCTGCATGAGATTCGCCGCTGCGCGAATGCGCTGCAACGGCTGCATGCGCCAACGCGCATCAATATCGCGATGATCGGCAACCTCGTGCCGCAATTGCACGCGCACGTGATCGCGCGTTTCGATGGCGATGCGGCGTGGCCGAAGCCGGTGTGGGGATTCGGACAGACGCGGCCCTATCGCACCGACGAACGCGAATCGACGCTTGCCGCCATTCGGAACTCGCTGGGCGGGTGATCCCGACGATGCCGTCTGCCAATGCGCCCGCCGTCGCAAGCATCGAATCGCTCGGCGATGGCGCCTTGCTGCTTCGTCTTGGCGAAACCATCGACGCGACGAGCAATCGCCGCGTGCATGCGATCGCGGCTGCCCTGCAGGCGCAGAAACCTGACTGGCTGATCGAGCTGACGCCGGCGTATGCGAGCCTGGCGGTGCATGTCGATGTGACCGCCCTGCACGGTGATGATCCACTCGCCAGCGTGCGTGACTGGCTGACGCAATGGCTGGCGCACGCACGCATCGACACCGCTTCTGCCATCGCGCAAAGCATCGAGATTCCCGTTCTGTACGGCGGCGATGCCGGGCCCGATTTCGACGCCCTCGCCGTTCACGCGAACCTGCGCGCGACCGAACTCATCGACCTGCATGCCGGCGGTGACTACACCGTCGCCATGCTCGGTTTCGCACCGGGATTTCCTTATCTGCTCGGGCTCGATCCGCGCCTGCACGCGCCACGCCATCCCACGCCGCGCGCCCGCGTCGCCGCCGGCAGCGTCGGCATCGGCGGCGCGCAGACCGGCATCTATCCGTTCGCCGGGCCCGGTGGCTGGCAACTCATCGGCCGCACGCCGCTGCGGCTGTTCGCCGCCAGCCGCGATTCGCCGAGCCTGCTGCGACCGGGCGACCGCGTGCGTTTCGTCGCCATCGACGCCGCCCGTTTTGCCGCGCTCGACGAGCATTCGCGATGAATCTGGACGTGCTCGCTCCGGGCCTGTTGACCACCGTGCAGGATGCCGGTCGCGATGGCGCACGCGCACTCGGCATCGGCCTTGCCGGTGCGGTCGATGGCTATTCGCTGGCGGTGGCCAATCGCCTGGTCGGCAATCCGACCACAGCCGCCGCCTTGGAAATCACCCTGTCCGGCCCGCGCCTGCGCTTTCGTCGCGCCGCCACGATCGCGATCTGCGGCGCCGACATCGACGCGCGCAGCGATGAGCTCACCCTGCCCGGCTGGCGGCCGATCCATCTGCGCGCGAGGTCCACCCTGACGCTGGGTGCCTGCCGGCGCGGCGCCCGCGCGTATCTGGCCATCGCCGGCGGCATCGACGTACCGAGGGTGATGGGCTCGCGCAGCACCGATCTGCGCGGCGGCTTCGGTGGTCACGCGGGCCGCGCGTTGCGGGCTGGCGATGGGCTGTCAGTCGGAGCGCGCAACGCACCCCATGCGGGTGCGAACGCGCTGTCCATCGCGCCGTGGTGGATCGATCCCGAACCCGATCTGGCCTTCGCCGACAGCATCGCCGTGCGCGTGCTGCCGGGCCGCGACGCCACCGCACCGGCCGACGCCCTGCACGCGCAGGAGTTCGTCGTTGCCGCCAGCAGCGACCGCCAGGGCCTGCGCCTGCACGGGCCGCCGCTGCATCTGGCCGATCGACGCGAATGCATTTCCGAGCCGGTCGTGCCCGGCACCGTGCAACTGCCACCCGACGGCCAGCCGATCGTGTTGCTCGCCGACGCGCAGACCGTCGGCGGCTACCCGCGCATCGGCCACGTCATCACCGCCGATCTGCCGCGACTGGCGCAGCGTCGCAGCGGCCAGCGGCTGCGCTTCATTCCCGTCGACCACGTACAGGCGGCACGGGCCAATGCGCAACAACGGGCGCGGCTGGCGCGGATCGCGTTGGCGATTTCGGCGCGACCGTTCCATGGCTGACGGCGCGATCGACCACGCGCGAACATTGCAGCGCCCGCCACGATTGCCTACTGTGCGGGCTTGGCCATCGGATCCTGAAGGAGAACGCATGTCGTCAATTCATCTTTCGCGACGGCACCTCGCGCCGTTGACGCTCGCGCTCGCCATCGCCTTGTCCAGCCCTGCCATCGCCGCCACGCCCGCCGCGACAAGGGCAACGGCCAGCCAGGCTACGCCAGTGAAAGCCGCGCCCGCGGCCGACGCCGCCAAGCCCAATCCAGCATGGCAAAAAAGCGTCGATGCGCTGATCGCCGGCTGGTTCGAGCAGTTTCCGGTCGATGCCGTCGGTGCCGGCAAACACGAGTACGACGGCATCCTGCCCGACTACAGCCGCGACGGGCAGAAAAAAGCCATCGCCTGGCTGCATCGCCAGCGCGACGCCATCGCCGCCTATTCCGACGCATCGCTGGACGCGCAGCAGCGCTTCGAGCGCGACTATGTGCTGGCGGTGCTCGACGGCAAGCTGTTCTGGATGGAGGATTCGGGCTTCGCGACCAACAACCCTGCTTACTACGCCGGCGACCTGTCGCCGAGCACCTATCTCACCCGCCCCTACGCGCCGCTGCACGAACGCATGCAGGCCTTCGTCAAGTACGAGGAAAACCTGCCGCGGGCGATCGCGCAAATCCGCGCCAACCTGCACGCGCCGCTGCCGGCGACGTATGTCGACTACGGCATCGGCGTATTCGGCGGGCTGGCGGATTTTTTCGCGAAGGACGTGCCCTCGGCGTTCGCGAGCATCGACGACAAGCCCTTGCAGGCACGTTTTCGCGCCGCCAACGCCAAGGCCATCGCCGCCACCCGCGAACTGGCCGAGTGGCTGAAGGCACAAAAGCCGCAGGCAACGCAGGACTTCGCACTCGGCGCCGACAAGTTCGCGAAGATGCTCTACGCCACCGAGCGCGTCGACATCCCGCTCGACCGGCTCAAGGCCGCCGCCGAAGCCGACCTGGCGCGCAACACCGCGGCCCTGCAGGCGGCCTGCGCGCAATTCCTGCCGGGCAAGTCGCTGGCCGAGTGCGTGGCCAGGGTCGATGCCGACAAGCCCGAGGGCGGCGCGGTGGCGTATGCGCGCAAGCAACTGGTGGAACTGCGCAAGTTCATCGTCGACCACGGTTTGGTCACCATTCCCGGCAGCGAGCAGGCGCAAGTCGCCGAAGCGCCGCCGTTCAACCGCTGGAACTTCGCCTACATCGAGATTCCCGGCCCCTACGAGAAAAACCTGCCGTCGGTGTATTACATCGCGCCGCCCGATCCGTCCTGGCCAAAGGCCATGCAGGAAGCCTATGTTCCGGGCAAGGCAGTGCTGCTGTTCACTTCCGCGCACGAGGTCTTCCCCGGCCATTTCGTGCAGTTCCTGCACGCCAACCGTTCGCGCTGGATCTTCGGCCGGCTGTTCGTCGGCTACGCCTATGCCGAAGGCTGGGCGCACTACTGCGAGGAGATGATGTACGACGCCGGACTTGGCAAGCACACGCCCGAGACCCACATCGGCCAGCTCAGCGAAGCGCTGCTGCGCGACGTGCGTTTCGTCTCCGCGATCGGATTGCACACCGGCGGCATGACCGTCGCGCAATCCGAGCGGATGTTCGAGGACAAGGCGTTCCAGGACAAGGGCAACGCGATCCAGCAGGCCGCGCGCGGCACGTATGATCCGGCCTACCTGAACTACACGCTGGGCAAGCTGATGATCATGCAACTGCGCGAGGACTGGACCGCCAGCCGCGGCGGGCGCAAGGCGTGGCGCGCCTTCCACGACCAGTTCCTGTCGTACGGCGGGCCGCCGATCCCGCTGGTGCGCGCGCAGATGCTCGGCGGCGAGCCCGAAGCGGTGCTGTGGCAGGCGCCAGCCGACGACAAACCCTGATCGATTCCGTCCCGCGATTTCGCATCCATCGTCGAGAACTTCATGCGCGCCAACGTCCCCGCCCTGATCCTGATCGTCATCGGCCTCGTCCTGCTGCTCGACAACCTCGGGCTGTGGAGCGTCAACCTCGCCCACCTCGTCCACACCTGGTGGCCGGCACTGCTGATCGCGGTCGGCCTGAGCATGATGTTCAAGCGCGGCAAGTAACGCGCCGCCATGCCGGCCCGCATCGACTTCAATTGCGATCTGGGCGAAGGCTGCGACGACGCGGTGCTGCTGCCGTACATCAGCTCGGCCAACATCGCTTGCGGCGGCCACGCCGGCGACGACGCCACGATGCGCGCGACGGTGGCGCTGTGCCTGCGGCACGGCGTGGCGGTCGGCGCGCATCCGTCGTTCGTCGATCGCGCGCATTTCGGGAGGCGTGCGTTGACGCTGCCGGCAGATGACATCCACGCGCTCGTGCTGGCGCAGGTCAGCGCATTGCAATCCATTGCCGCCGAACAAAACGCCTCCGTCGTCCACGTCAAACCGCATGGCGCGCTGTACAACCTCGCCGCCGGCGATGCGACGATCGCCACCGCGATCGCGCTGGCGGTGCGCGCAGCCGATCCGGCACTGTTTCTCGTCGGCCTGTCGGGCAGCAAATTGCCGACGGCGGGCGAAGCGCTCGGGTTGCGCGTGCTGCATGAGGTGTTCGCCGAACGCCGTTACGAGGACGACGGCCGGCTCACGCCGCGCACCCACGCCGATGCGGTGATCGCCGATCTGGATGAATCGCTGGCACAGGCGCGGCAACTGGTGGTCGATGGCAGTGTGGTCGCGCGTAGCGGCAAGTCCATCACGCTGCGCGCCGACACCTTGTGCCTGCATGGCGATCGCGCCGATGCGGCGGCGTTCGCGCGGGCGTTGCGGGCGATGCTGGACGCCGAAGGCGTGATCGTTCAAGCGCCATCGCGGAGCGCGCACGCATGAGCTACTGGCCGCTTCTCGGCGTCGCCGTGGTCGTGCTCGGCTTCGCCCTGCGCGCCAACCCGGTGCTGGTGGTGGTCAGCGCCGGTTTCGCCAGCGGGCTGGCTGCGGGCAAGTCGATTGCCGCCATCCTCACCCTGCTCGGCACCAGCTTTTTGTCCAATCGCGCACTGATGCTGTTCGTGCTCACCCTGCCGGCGGTGGGCGTGCTCGAACGCGCCGGCCTGCGCGAACATGCGCAGCGCTGGATCGAATCCTTGCGCGGCTTGACACTGGCGAAGCTGCTGATCGGCTACCTCGCCCTGCGCCAATGCCTGAGCATGCTCGGCCTGACCAATGTCGCCGGCCATGCGCAAACGGTGCGACCGTTGCTGGCGCCGATGAGCGAGGCGGCGGCGAGCAAGGCACATGGCGAACTCGACACCGACAACCGCCATCGCGTCGCGGCGCTGGCGGCGGCGACCGACAACATCGGCCTGTTCTTTGGCGAGGACGTGTTCGTCGCGCTCGGCGCGGTGTTGCTGATCCAGGGCTTCTATGCCGGCAACGGCATCCACCTCGAACCGCTGCAGATCGCGCTCTGGGCATTGCCGACGGCGATCGCGGCGTTCGTGATCCACGCCGTGCGCATCGTCATCTTCCAGCATCATCTGGCGCGAACGCAGGCGCGCGATGCCAGCACGACCGCTGCGGCAGCGACGACGGAGGCCGGCGATGCTGCGCCTTGAGTCCGCCTGGTGGCTGCTGGCGGCCTTCTTCCTTGCCGCCGCGTGGGCCAATGCGCGGCAGCGGCACTGGCCGGCGGCGGCGTTCTGGACGGTGCTGGCATTGCCCTTCGTCGGCGGCGACTGGGCTCTGGCCGCACATGCGCGGGGCGATGATCGGCCGGCGCAGGCCGTCGGGCTGTGCGTGGTCGCACTGGCCTTGCTGGCGCCGGCGATGCGCCGGCCGGCGCTGGTCGAGCGCGCCGCCGACGAACGCCTGCGCGATGCACTGCGGCTGCGCCATCGGCTGTTCCTGCCGGCATTGCTGATCCCTGCGATCACCGTCGCCTTCGCCCTCGCCGACATGGTGGCCAGGCATCGCGGCGGCTCGCTGGCGTGGCTGGTCGGCAGCGATTCACCAACGCTGATCGGACTGGCGGTGTCGTGCGTGATCGCCGCCATCGCCGCGCTGGCGATCACCGGGCAAGCCCCGCAACGCGCCAGCAGCGAAGGTCGCCGCCTGCTCGATAGCGTCGGTTGGGCGGCACTGCTGCCGCTGGTGCTGGCCGCGCTCGGCGGCGTGTTCACCGCCACCGGCGTCGGCGATGCGGTCGCGGGCATCGTGCGCGCGATCGTGCCGGTACAGAGCGCGTACGCCTGCGTGCTCGCCTATGGGCTGGGCATGGTGCTGTTCACCATCATCATGGGCAACGCCTTCGCCGCCTTCCCGGTGCTGACCGCCGGCATCGGCCTGCCACTTTTGGTACACGCACATGGTGCCAACGCCGCCGTGGTCGGCTCGCTGGGCATGCTCACCGGCTACTGCGGTACCCTGCTCACGCCGATGGCCGCCAACTTCAATATCGTCCCCGCCGTGCTGCTGGAACTGCCCGATCGCAATGGCGTGATCGCCGCACAATGGCCGACGGCCGTGGCGCTGCTCGTCGCCAATCTCGGCCTGATGGCATGGTTGGCCTTCCGATGAACCTTCCGACCGTCCTGCTCACCGGGTTCGCGCCCTTCGCCGGCGACACCATCAATCCATCGCGTGAAGTCGTGCGTGCGCTGGCCGGTCGTGTCATCGCCGGGCATCGGGTGGAAATCGCCGAACTGCCGGTCGCCTTCGCCGCAGCCCGACGCGAACTCGCGGCCGCCATCGACCGCACGCAACCGGCGCTGGTGCTCGCCATCGGCCAGGCCGGCGGCCGCGCATGCGTGTCGCTGGAACGGGTGGCGATCAACTTGATCGACGCGCGCATCGCCGACAACGACAGCGCGCAACCGATCGACGAAGCCGTGATCGCCAACGCCCCGGCCGCCTGTTTCAGCACGCTGCCGGTGAAGGCGATGCGGGCGGCGATGCAGGCCGCCGGAGTGCCGACCGAACTATCGTTCAGCGCCGGCAGTTACGTCTGCAATGCGGTGTTCTTCGCGCTGATGCATCGATTGGCGCATCACCATCCCGGCGCGCGCGGCGGCTTCATCCACATCCCCTACCTGCCGGCGCAGGCAGCCTTGCATCCCGGCGCGCCGAGCATGGCTCTGGACACGATGACCCGCGGCATCGCCATCGCCATCGAAACCGCGCTGAGCCATGCGTCGGACATCCGCGCGATCGCTGGCACGCTGGACTGAAATCGCGCCACGCATTTTTCGCGATGATCGAATGACCGCAGCGCGGTCGCGAGCAATCCATCACCCCATCACAACTGCGCACCCTGCGTTTGCCCATGCCGCGTGCGCGCGTCGTAATCCTTGTCGGCCCATGCCTGCTGCGCGATCGCGGCGTGGGCGTAGGCGTCGATCTGTTCCCCCAGCGTCCGGCAATCCAGCGCTCGGCCGACATGGTCGATGACCTGCCGCACCGCCCGCGCCGCCTGCATGCCGTGCTCGCGGTGACCGTCCTCGTGCGTGCGCAGGCGAGTGACGAACTCGTCCCAGCGCTGCCGCAATGCCGGCGTGGCGCGCGCGTAGTCGACCCAGCTCGGCAGCGTCATGGTGGTCGTCAATTCGACCCGCGAAGCACCGATGCGGCAGCCGCCGTCGTCGCGCAGGTAGTCGTAATGCCATTGCAGCTGCCACTGCGTCCACGCCGCGAAATGGCCGCCATCGGCCGCTACCGCCGGCCCCAGCGTGCGCATCTGCTCACGCAACGCCGCCGCGGTGTCGCCGCGAATGGCGTACGTTCGCTCCTGTGCGTTCGTTTCGATGCCATTTGCGGTCGCCGCAGGCAGCGCCGGCGTCAGCGTCGCAAGCACCGCCGCAAGCAGTGCCCGGCGCGGATCGGCCACGCTCAACCCGTGGCGGCGGTGATGACCCATCGCCCCACCTTGCCGCCGACCTGATCGCGCAGCTCGCCGCTGTCACCGGCCTTGGCGTTGGCGAACACCAACCCGGCCATGAACACGTTGCGCCCACCATCGCCGGCCAGCAACGCCACGCCAGTGACGCTGATCTGCTCCCACTTGCCCGACTGCACTGCCATCCAGCCACCCGGCGGCGAATACCACGAACGGTTCTCGCGGAGGTAGATGCCTTCCGGCTCGGGGCAGCCAGGGATCGTGCCCTGGGCGGCAAGCATGCGCGGTGCCATGACTCGGAGCGGCAAGTGGCGGGGCGATCAGGCTAGTCGGCTGCCTTGGCGATCGCAAGCCCGCACCGGCAGCGCGCCGACGGCGATGCCCGTCCAGCACCCGCGCCGTGCGCTGCCTGCGCGCGTCCTGCCTGACAAGGAGGAAACATCGCCCGGCGCCACGCGCGAACGTCAGCCACCATGCCAGACTGTAACCATGAACTACCGCCACGCCTTCCACGCCGGCAACCACGCCGACGTGCTCAAGCACATCGTCCTGCTCGCACTGATCGACGCCCTCAAACGCAAGGACACCCCGTTCAGCGTGCTCGATACCCATGCCGGGCGCGGCCGTTACTCCCTGCACGACGACGCCGCGCAGCGCACCGGCGAAGCCGAGGGCGGTGTCGGCCGGGTGCTGGGGATGCCCGCCAAGGCAGCAGCGATCACGCGCTATCAGCAGGCAATCGGCGCCTGCAATTCCGATGGGCACCTGCGCATCTATCCCGGTTCGCCGCTGCTGGCGGCGATGGCGATGCGCGAAAACGATCGCCTGTCTTGCCGTGAAGCACAGGCCGACGAGGCGCGTGCGTTGGCGTCGCTGTTCGCCCATGACCGCCGTGTCCACGTCCAGCACGGCGACGGCTGGGCCGCGATCAAGGCACTGCTGCCGCCGACGCCGCGGCGCGGCCTGGTGTTGATCGACCCGCCCTACGAGGCCCAGCTGGCCGAATTCGACACCGCCCTGACCACGCTCACCGAAGGCCTGCGACGCTGGCCACAGGGCGTCTTTGCGTTGTGGTACCCGATCAAGCGGCGACGCGACTTGCAGCCGTTCCTGCGCGCGGCGGCGAAGTTGTCGGCAAAAAACATCCTGCTGGCGGAATTGCTGGTGCGCCCCGACGATTCGCCGCTGCGCCTGAACGGCAGCGGCATGTTGCTGCTCAACCCGCCGTGGCAGGTCGATGCGGAACTCGCGGCGGCATTGCCGGAACTGGCGCACGTGCTCGGCGAGGCTGGCGCATCGCAGCGGCTGGAATGGCTGCGCCGCGAGTGATCGCCGGCGCGGCGCGCGCGGCATCGATCAATCGGAAACATCCGGCTCGAAGAACAGCCAGCGCACCTGCGGGAACTCCTGCTTGAGGCCTTTCTCGATCGCGTTGATCTGCGCCACCAGCTCGTGCCCGGACAGATCGAAATCCATCTCCGCCTGCACCGCCACCATCACCTGCTCGCCCATCTGCATGGTGATCAGGCTGAAGATGCCGCGCACTTCCGGGCGTGCGTTGAGCCAGCCGTAGATGGCGCGATGCTCGGCGGGATCGACGCCCTGCCCGACCAGCAGCGCCTTGATCTCGATGGCGACGAAGGCCGCCACCAGTACCAGCAGGCCACCGATGGCGATGGTGCCCAGCGCATCCCAGCGCGGATCGCCGGTCAGCATCGAGGCGACGATTGCTGCCAGCGCCAGCACCAGGCCCAGCAACGCCGCCAGATCCTCGCCGAAGATCACCAGCAATTCGCTGTTGCGGCTCTCGCGAAACCAGCGCCAGTACGAGCGACCATCACGAACCTTGCTCACCTCGGCCAGGCAGGCGCGAAACGAAACCGTCTCCAGCGCGATCGAGAACGCCAGCACGCCGATCGCCAGCCACGGCCGCGTCAGCGCCACGGGATGATCGAGTTTGTGCAGGCCTTCGTACAGCGAATAGGTGCCGCCGACCGAGAACAGCATCAGGGCGACGAGGAAGGACCAGAAATACACCTCGCGGCCATGTCCGAGCGGGTAGTCCGGCGACGGCGGTTTGCGCGCCTGACGCACGCCCCACAGCAGCAGCACCTGATTGCCGCAGTCGGCCAGCGAATGCACCGCCTCGGCCAGCATCGCCCCCGATCGCGTGAACAACGCCGCCGCAAACTTGGCGACGAAGATCAGGAAATTGGCGCCGAGCGCGTAGAAGATGGTCTTGACCGAGTCGGCCTTGCCGGACATGGGAGCGAACGGTGACGGAAAATGTCCGCGATCATAGCCCAAGGTCGCTGCCGCAGGCGCGGCCGGCGATGACCCGTCGACGCGCCGGCGCCCGCGCTTCGTGCCATGCTGCGCGGGTGGAGCCACGATGAAGCTCGGCCAGCCCTACCAGCGCTTTCCCACCGCCTCGCGCTGGCGCGAACGCATCGTGCTGCGCGACGGCCGCGAGCTGCTGCTGCGACCGATCGATCCGGCCGACATCGAACCGATCCGGCACGGTTTCGTCCTGCTCGATCCGGAAGAAGTGCGAATGCGCTATCAGCATCCGGTGAAATGGCTCGACGAGGCCTACCTGCAACGGCTGGTGCATCCCCGCCGCGGCCAGGACTTCACCCTCGTGCTGGCCGAGCCGCTGCCGCCTGGACAGGCACTGGTCGGCGCGGTGGCGCGGATGGCGCGCACGCCAGGCACCGACGACATGGAGTTCGCGATCCTCGTCTCGCATTACCTCGCCGGTCGCGGGCTGGGCCGCCTGCTGCTGTCGAAATTGATCGCGCGCGCCCGCCGCAGCGGCATGCGCGCGATCCACGGCGACGTGCTGATCGGCAACGAACCGATGCTGCGGCTGGCGCAGGCACTGGGTTTCCGGCGCCTGCCCAGCGACGACGCCGGCATGGTGCGCGTGCAACTACCGCTGCGGCCAGCACTCGACGCCTCGCCGGCACCGCCCGCGCCGCCAACGCAGGACATCACGCCCGCCAGCGCTGCCTGCTCGGCCGATTCGACGTCGACTTGAATCGTTGCCCGCGAGCGATGCATCGGCTGCGGTAAAATGCCGACGCTGATGTCCCATCTCCCGCTTCCCGTCCCGCCCCTGCCCAAGGCCGGCCAGCAGCGCGCGTACTGGCGCGCCCCGGCCAGTCCGAGCGCGTTCGCCTTCATGCTGGCGCGCTGCGCGCAGGAGCACGCCGGCCTGGTGCTGGCGGTGACGCGCGACACCCACACCGCGCACACGCTCGAATCGGACTTGCGCATCCTGATCGGCGACGAGCGGGCGCGGCCCGATGCAGCAGCCGACGGCCTGCCGGTGCTGCATTTTCCGGACTGGGAAACGCTGCCCTACGACCTGTTCAGCCCGCATCCGGACATCGTCAGCCAGCGCATCGCCACCTTGCACGCATTGCCGCGCACGCGCCGCGGCGTGCTGGTGGTGCCGGTGGCGACGCTGATGCAGCGGCTGTGCCCGACCGGCTACGTCGCCGCCCACAGCCTCGTCGTGCAACGCGGGCAAACACTCGATCTGGCGCAGGAACAACGTCGCCTGCAGGCGGCCGGCTATCGGCATGTGCAACAGGTGCTCGATCCGGGCGATTTCGCCGTGCGCGGCGGCCTGCTCGATCTGTATCCGATGGGCGCCACCGCACCCTGCCGCATCGAATGGCTCGACGATGCGATCGACACCATCCGCCATTTCGATCCGGAGACGCAGCGATCGTCCGATCCGGTCGACGCGATCCACTTGTTGCCGGCGCGTGAGTTTCCACTCGCGGCCGACACCATCGCCAGCGTGCGCGAAACCCTGCGCGAGCGCTTCGACATCGACACCCGGCGCAGCGGCTTTTATCAGGATCTGAAGGAAGGCGGCGCGCCGGCCGGCATCGAATACTACCTGCCGCTGTTCTTCGCCAGCCGCGATGGCACCGCCACGCGCAGCCCGCGCCTGGCCCACGAAGGCACTGCCAGCCTGTTCGATTACCTTTCGCCCGAGGCGTTGGTCGTGCTCGACGATGAGGTGCTGACCGCCGGCGAGTCGTTCTGGACGCAAACCGGGCAGCGCTGGGAGCAGCGCCGGCACGATCTCGAACGGCCGATCCTCGAGCCGCGCGAATTGTTCCTGCCGCCCGACGCCTTGCGCGAGCGGCTGAATCGGCATCGTCGCGTCGAGGTGTGCGGCGAACATCATCCGCAGCGTGCGCAGGCCGAAGCGCTCGGCGATCAGCCGGCACCGGCGCTGCCATTGAATGCGCGCGACGCCGCACCCTGCGCGGCGCTGGCCGGTTTCCTGTCCAGCTACCCGGGGCGCGTGCTGGTCGCGGCCGATTCGGCCGGGCGGCGCGAGGCATTGCTTGAACAATTCGCCGCCGCCGGGCTGCACCCGCAGCCGGTCGCCGACTGGCAGGCGTTCTGCAGCCCCTCCCCCGAGAAAGGGGTTGGCGCGAGGGAAGACGCCGGCGAGCGGGCGCAGACGGTGCGCGACCGGCCCCTCACCCCTGCCCCTCTCCCGATGCGAGAGCGGTCGTTGCCGGCGTTCGCGATCTGCGTGGCGCCACTGGAAGACGGCTTCGCCCTGACCGAGCCGGCGCTGTGCGTGCTCACCGAGCGCCAGTTCCACCCCGAACGCGCGCCCGGCGTGCGCCGGCGGCGGCGCGCCGGCAAGGAGCCCGAGGCGATCATCCGCGATCTGGGCGAACTCGCCGTCGGCGCGCCGATCGTGCACGAAGATCATGGCGTCGGTCGCTATCGCGGCCTGATCACGCTCGAAGCCGGCGGCGAGCGCGGCGAATATCTCGAAATCGAATACGCCAAGGGCGACAAGCTCTACGTCCCTGTCGCGCAACTGCATCTGGTCAATCGCTATTCGGGCGCCTCGCCGGAGACCGCGCCGCTGCACTCGCTCGGCGGCGAACAATGGGCGAAAGCGAAGAAGAAGGCGGCCGAGCGTGTCCGCGATGTCGCCGCCGAACTGCTGGAGATACAAGCGCGCCGGCATGCCCGCGAAGGCCTGGCGATCGCGCTTGATCGCGCCCTGTACGAATCGTTCGCGGCCGGCTTCCCGTTCGAAGAAACGCCCGACCAGCAACAGGCGATCGCCGCCGTGATCGCCGATCTGGCGAGCGCGCAGCCGATGGATCGGGTGGTCTGCGGCGATGTCGGTTTCGGCAAGACCGAGGTCGCCTTGCGCGCGGCCTTCGTGGCTGCCTGCGCCGGTCGTCAGGTGGCGGTGCTGGTGCCGACCACCCTGCTGGCGCAACAGCACGGCCGCAATTTTTCCGATCGCTTCGCCGACTGGCCGATTCGCGTCGAGACGATCTCGCGTTTTCGCTCACCGAAGGAAATGAAAGTCGCGCTCGACGCGCTGGCCGACGGCAAGGTCGATGTCATCGTCGGCACCCACCGCCTGCTGCAGGCCGACGTGAAGTTCGCCAACCTCGGCCTGGTCATCGTCGATGAAGAACAGCGCTTCGGCGTGCAGCAGAAGGAGGCGCTGAAGAAGCTGCGCGCCGAGGTCAACCTGCTGACGCTTACGGCCACACCCATACCCCGTACGCTCAACATGGCGATGAGCGGGCTGCGCGAATTGTCGCTGATCGCCACCGCACCGGCGCAACGGATCGCGGTCAAGACCGTGCTCACGCCGTGGGACGGCGCCCTGCTACGCGAGGCGATGCAGCGCGAGATCGCCCGCGGCGGCCAGATCTACTTCCTGCACAATCAGGTCGAGAGCATCGAGCGCATGGCGCGCACACTCACCGAGCTGATGCCGGAGGCGCGCATCCGCGTCGGCCACGGGCAGATGCCCGAGCGCGAACTCGAGCAGGTGATGCTCGACTTCCAGCGCCAGCGTTTCAACGTGCTGCTGTGCACGACGATCATCGAATCGGGGATCGACATCCCCAACGCCAACACCATCATCATCGACCGCGCCGATCGCTTCGGGCTGGCGCAATTGCACCAGTTGCGCGGCCGCGTCGGTCGCTCGCATCATCGCGCCTTCGCCTATCTGATCGTGCCGGACAAAAAGGCGATGAGCGGCGATGCCGCCAAGCGACTGGAAGCGATCGCCGCGCTGGAAGAACTCGGCGCCGGCTTCACCCTCGCCACCCACGACATGGAGATCCGCGGTGCCGGCGAATTGCTCGGTGCCGAGCAGAGCGGGCAGATCGCCGAAGTCGGCTTCACCCTTTACACCGAATTGCTCGAACGCACCGTGCGCGCGATGCGCGAAGGCCGGCTCGATCTCGATGCCGAGCCGTCGCGCGGCGCGGAAATCGAACTGCACGTGCCGGCGTTGATACCGGAAGACTACCTGCCCGATGTCCACGCCCGGCTGACCTTGTACAAGCGCATCGCCAGTGCGCGCGATGCGGTGGCGCTGCGCGAGTTGCAGGTGGAGATGATCGATCGCTTCGGGCTGCTGCCCGAACCGGTCAGGCATCTGTTCGCGGTCACCGACCTCAAACTCGACGCCACGCGGCTTGGCATCCGCAAGCTCGATCTGGGCCCGGGTGGCGGCCGCATCGTTTTTGCGAGCAAGCCCAGCATCGATCCGATGGCGCTGATCCGGATGATCCAGAGCCAACCCAAGCTCTACGCGATGGAAAGCCCGGAGCGCCTGCGCATCCGCACGCCGCTGCCGGAGGCGTCCGCCCGCATCGCCGGCGCGCGCGCTATGCTCACGATGCTGGGCTGAGGCTGCCGCAGGGCCGGCCAGGCCAATGAAGGCGACGGTGCGCGAATGGTGAAGACGTTGCTGCTGTTGTTCGTGCTGTACGCGCTGCCGGCGCCCGCGGCCGTGCGCACGCCGGTTGCACCGAGCTACACCGCGATTCGCATCGATACCCGCGAACAGCGGCTGGAACTGTTCTGGCGCGACGATCAGGGGCAAGTCTTCCATCGCTTCGATCGCCTGGCCGACTGGCTGGCGGCGCGCGGACAGCGGCTGATGCTGGCGATGAATGCGGGCATGTTCGAGCCCGATTTTTCGCCGGTCGGCTTGTTCGTCGCCGATGGCCGCGAACAGGCGCCGCTGAATCTGCGCGATGGCAAGGGCAACTTCTACCTCAAACCCAACGGCGTGTTCGCGCTCACCGCGACCGGGCCGCGCATCGTCGCGTCGTCCGAGTTCGCCGGCATCGAAGATCACGTGCGACTGGCGACGCAATCCGGGCCGTTGCTGCTCGCGCACGGCATGATCCATCCGGGGTTCAACCCCGCCTCGACCTCACGCCACTTGCGCAACGGCATCGGCGTCGATGGTCCGATCGTGTGGTTCGTCGTCAGCGATGCGCCGGTGACGTTCCACGAGTTCGCGAGGTATTTTCGCGATGAATTGCACTGCACCGATGCGTTGTATCTGGACGGAAATCTATCGAGCCTGTACGACCGTGCGCACGGTCGCGACGACCAGCGCGAGCCGCTCGGGCCGATCATCGGCGTCGTCGAGCCGCTGCCGTCGGCACCCGTTGCACCGGCTGCAGAACATTCCACCACCCCTGCGGGCGAGGCGCCTGCGATCCATCAGGAGTGAAGCCATGGCCATCCGTGTCGTTCGTCTCGGCAGCGCACGTGCGCAAGGCGAAGCGCTGCGCATCGGCACCGTGCGCCGCCCACCGCGTGGCGTGCCCAAATCCGAATTCGCCGCGCGCAACTTTTACGACGTCTGGTTTCCGAATGTCGCGCCGAGCCTGCCGACCATGAAGATCGCGCTGGCGGCGAAGACACCGGCGCAATGGGCGCGCTTCTTCCGCCTGTATCGCGCCGAGATGGCCAAGCCCGATGCCGCGCACGCGATCGCCTTGCTGGCGGCGATGTCGCACCACACCGACTTCTCGATCGGCTGTTATTGCGAGGATGAAAAGCACTGCCACCGCGCCGCGCTCAAGGAATTGCTGGCGGCGCAGGGAGCGGCGATCGCAGACGGGTGATTGAGGCAAACGGCGGGACTCGGGCGACGGTCGTCGCCGTCCGTGGTTCGACAAGCTCACCACGAACGGAGCGCAAGGCCGTTCGCCCTGAGCCTGTCGAAGGGCTGGCTCGATCTGGCGAATGCACTCGAGCGTGGTTCGACAAGCTCACCACGAACGGAGCGCAGCGTCGTTCGCCCTGTTGAACACGCTCACCACGAACGGAACACAAGGCCGTTCGCCCTGAGCCTGTCGAAGGGCTGGCTCGATCTGGCGAATGCACTCGAGCGTGGTTCGACAAGCTCACCACGAACGGAATGCCAAGCCGTTCGCCCTGAGCCTGTCGAAGGGCTGGCTCGATCTGGCGAGCGCACCACGGGCGGGATCGCGGCGGCGCACCACCCGCGATGCCTCGCCGCGACGGCCCAGACGGCTACGCGCCGCCGGCACTCACCCCGCTGCCAACAAGCGATTGACGCGCTTGACGTACGCGGCCGGGTCCTCCAGCGCCACGCCTTCGAGCAACTGCGCCTGATCGAGCAGCAGCAAGGCGATGTCCTGCGCCCGCGTCGCATCGGATTCGCTTTCCAGCCGCTTGGCGAGCGCGTGCGACGGATTGATTTCCAGCACCGGCTTTTCGTCGGGGACATCGTGCCCGGCCTGGCGCAGCAGGCGCTGCATCGCCAAACCCATCGCGTGGTCGTCGACCACCAGGCACGACGGCGATTCGGTCAGCCGCTCGCTCACCCGCACCTCGCGCACGCGCTCACCGAGCAATTCCTTCATCCGCGCGACCAGGCCCTCGCCCGCCTCCGCTGCCGCCTTGCGCTGCTCGGCATCGGCCTGACCGAGCTTGCCCAGATCGAGATCGCCCTTGCCGACATCGCGCAGCTTCTTGCCGGCGTATTCGTGCAGGTGGCTGCTCATCCATTCGTCGATGCGATCGGTCATCAGCAGCACTTCGATGCCGCGCGCCGCCAGCGCTTCGATGTGCGGGCTGCCTTTGGCGGCAGCGTAGCCACCGGCGGTGAGGAAATAGATCGCCTCCTGATCGGCCATCATGCGACCGATGTAGTCATCGAAGGAAACCATTGCTTGCGCATCATCGGACTTGGTCGACGCAAAACGCAGCAGCTTGGCGATGCGCTCGCGGTTGGCGAAATCCTCGGCGATGCCCTCCTTGAGGATGGCGCCGAAGGCCTTCCAGAAGGTGGCGAATTTTTCCGGCTCGTCGGTGGCCAGGCGATCGAGCAGGTCGAGCACGCGCTTGGTGCAGGCGGCGCGCAACTTGTCGAGATTGCGATTGTGCTGCAGCAACTCGCGGCTGACGTTGAGCGGCAGGTCATCGGAATCGACCACGCCGCGCACGAAACGCAGGTACGGCGGCAGCAACTGCTCGGCGGCGTCCATGATGAACACGCGCTTGACGTACAGCTTCAGCCCCTTGCGCTCGTTCGGCCCGCGCATCGCCAGATCGAATGGCGCCTTGGTCGGGATGTACAGCAGCGAGGTGAAGTTCTGATTGCCCTCGACGCGGTTGTGCGTCCACGCCAGCGCGTCGTCGAAATCGTGCGACAGATGCTTGTAGAACGCCTGATAGTCCTCGTCGCTGATTTCAGCCTTGGCCCGTGTCCACAGCGCGCTGGCCTGATTGACGACTTCCCACTCCGCAGTCGGCTCGCCCTTGTCGTTCTGCTTGGGCATGCGGATCGGGAAACCGATGTGGTCGGAATAGCGCCCGATCAGGCTGCGCAACTGCCAGGCATGCAAAAACTCGTCTTCATCGGCCTTCAGATGCAGGGTGATGGTGGTGCCGCGCGCATCCGCGTCGATGGCTTCCAGGGTGTACTCGCCGCTGCCGTCCGACTCCCAGCGCACGCCCTCGCCCGCCTCGGCCCCGGCCCTGCGCGTGACCAGCGTGACCTTGTCGGCGACCACGAAGGCCGAGTAGAAACCCACGCCGAACTGGCCGATCTGGTTGGCATCGGCCTTCTGTTCGGACGACAGCGCTTCGAGGAAACGCCGCGTGCCCGAACTGGCGATGGTGCCGATGTTGGCGACCACCTCGTCGCGGCTCATGCCGATGCCGTTGTCGGTGATCGTGATTGTGCGCGCCTTGGCGTCGACGCTCACGTCGATGTGCAGGTCGGCGTCACCGGCGAGCAGGCCCGGCTCGGCGATCGCGGCAAAACGCAGTTTGTCGCAGGCATCGGCGGCGTTGGAGACCAGCTCGCGCAGGAAGATCTCCTTGTGCGAATACAACGAATGCGTCACCAGATGCAGCACCTGGGCGACATCGGCGTCGAAGCGGCGGGTTTCGGGGGCGGCGGTGGTGGTCATGACGGAACCTCCTGAACGGGATGCGATGGTTCCCGGATGGAGGTGGCTGGGGCCGAATTCAAGCCTCGCCGTGCGACCCGTCGCATCGCCATCAGCGCGCGACGCGCGTCCGCGGCCGCACGCCAGCATCGCCCGCGCCTCCCGCATGCCGCACAATAGGCGCATCTGTCGCCGGCCGATCAAGGAACTCGACGCGTGGGACTCAAGAAACTCTGGTATCGCGGCAAGATCGCGATCGAATCGCTCAAGGGCAATCGCGGCATGATTCCGCCCCGGTCGATGGTGTTCGTCGGCGACGGCGATTTCGAGGCCATCGGCAACGAATTCAAGGCCTACCTGATCGACCTCGCCGGCCTGCGGCCCGACAGCCATGTGCTCGACATCGGCTGCGGCATCGGCCGCATGGCGGTGCCGCTGACCTCGTATCTCACGCGCGGCCAGTACCGTGGCATCGACATCGTCGAGAAGGGCATCCTCTGGTGCGAACGCCGCATCACCCCGCGCTTTCCGAACTTCCGCTTCGTCCACAGCAACATCTACAACAAGCTCTACAACCGGCGCGGCACGGTGAAGGCAAGCGAGTATGCGTTTCCATTCCCGGACCATCATTTCGACGTGGCGTTTCTCACCTCGGTGTTCACCCACATGCTGCCGGCCGATGTCGAGCACTACACCGCTGAAATCGCCCGCGTGCTCAAGCCCGGCGGGCGCTGCCTGGTGACCTTCCTGCTGCGCAATGAGGAATCGCTGAAGCTGATCGAATCCGGCGTGACGCCGGCGCGGCTGGCGGCAACCCATCACGTCGAGGGCCCGGCGTGGACCAGCGACCCGCAAATCCCCGAGGCCGTGACCGCGTACGAACAAGGCCACGTGCTCGACCTGCTGGCACGTCACGGCATGACCGCAAGGATGCCGATCCACTACGGCTCGTGGTGCGGCCGCAAGCAGTTCCTGTCGTTCCAGGACATCGTGATCGCCGACAAGCGCTGAAAGGCGGCGAGTCTTCCGTCCGCGCAGGCCGGCCATCGTTGGCCAGCCATCGTTGGTCATCTGATCGTTTCCACGGAAAATGGAGAATCACCGCCTCGGAGACAGCCCTGGCGGCGGCACCCAGCGGCGGCGTCCGGTACTCGAAACGCGCGCAGCCTGCCCGCGCGGTGGCTTCGGGGGCGGTTTGCGCGAGCGCCGGTCCGGTCAGCGGCGGCGACGTTTGCCCGTTGCGCCTGGCCTGACCTCCACCAACCGCCGCCGGCCGATCAGCTGCGACCGCCCTTGCCGCGCACGTACAGCACCAGGCTGTGCGCCTGGATGACATAGCCGTGGCGATCGGCGATCTGCTGCTGCAACTGCTCGATCTCGGGGCTGGAGAACTCGATGACCTTGCCGGTGTCGAGGTCGACCATGTGGTCGTGGTGCTCGCCGCGATCGAGCTCGAACACCGCGTGGCCGCCTTCGAAATTGTGCTTGAGCACGAGGCCGGCGGCCTCGAACTGGGTCAGCACGCGGTACACCGTGGCCAAACCGATGTCCTCGCTGCCGTCCAGCAGTTGCCGGTAGATGTCCTCGGCGGTGAGGTGGCGGGCGCCGGCCTGATCGAGGATCTCCAGAATCCGCATCCGCGGATGGGTCACCTTCAGCCCCGCCCGGCGCAGATCGTGCGATTCCATCGACCCTCCGCTCCCGTCCGCCGCCAGCGGGCGGCGCTCAGGCCGCGTAGTGTATCATCCGCGGCTTGTTCCCTCGCCCTCGGATCCGCCCGATCATGCGCTATCACTGGCTTCCCGCTGCCTTCGCAGCCCTCCTGCTCAGCGCCTGTGGCGGGCTGGTCTACCATGCGCCGGTGTATCAGGGGAACCTGCTGGAGGCCAGGAACGTCGAGCAGGTCAAGCCGGGAATGAGCAAGCAGGACGTGATCGCCTTGCTGGGCACGCCGTCGATCGCCGATCCGTTCCATTCGCAGCGCTGGGATTACGCCGCCAGCCAGCAGGATCGGCGCGGCCAGAGCAAGCCCGACATCAAGGTGCTCACGCTGGTGTTCGACGGCAACAATCTGGTCAGCATGACCGGCAGCTATTTCCCGGAGCAAGATCAGGCGCTGGCCAAGAAGATGGGACGCTTTGGCAACCTGCCCAAGGACAAGAAGAAGAAAAACCCCGGCGGCGGCGGCTGATCTTCGTCGCCACACGGAGCCCGTGGTTTTTTCCGATTCCCGTGGAAACAATCAGCGGCCAGCCGTGACCGGCCTGCGAGGCTGGAAACTCGCCGCCCGTCAGCGCTCGCCGCGAGCGCGCCTGCGCCGCGCCTGTTTGGGATCGGCCTGCAGCGGCCGCAGCAGCTCGAGCCGATCGCCGTCGCGCAACACCGTCGCGCCCGCCACCGGCTGGCTGAAGATCGCGAAGCTGATCCGGGTGGCGTCCAGGCCAGGCACGGTATCGACCAGCCCCGAACGGGCCATCGCTTCGGCGGCGGTCGTCATCGCCGGCAGTTCCAGTGCCACCGTCCATGCCCGCTCGGGCAGCGCGTAGACGACGCTCACCCGGATCATCGGCTCAGCCGCCATCGCTGGCCTCGCGCCGCGCCACCTTGCAGAAATCGTCGACCAGACGATCGGCGAATCCCGCGAAACCGATCGCCAGCGCCGAACCGAGCAACTTCCCCGCCAGCTCGAAATCCAGCCGCAAGCCGACCCGGCAACCGGCGTCGCCCAGGGCATCGAACGTCCATGCCCCGCCCAGGCGCTGAAACGGCCCGTCGGCCAGTTCCAGATCGATCCGCGACACCGGCGTGAGCGTGTTGCGGGTGGTGAAGCTGACCGCCATGCCGGCGATGCGCACATCCAGCCGCGCCAGCATCGAGCGCCCGGCGTGGGCGAGCACGATGCCGTTGCGGCACCAATCGAAACGGCGCGGATAGGCGCCGACGTCGTTGACCAGTTCGTACAATCGGGCCGGCGGTTGCGCCACCAGGGCGCTGCGGTGGATCGTGGTCATGCCTGCGCAGGTCCGGACGGCGAATGCGGCTGCACCGATGGCGCAGGGCGAAAAATGCCGGCATGACCAGCACGCCATCGCCGGCGCGCGCGTGCGAAACTACCGCCATGACCAGCACCCATCCTCGCAAGGATACTAAAAGCGCGAACAAGGAAGCGGCGACGAAGACGATCGCGCTCAACAAGCGCGCCCGCCACGACTACGCCATCGAACAGCGCCACGAGGCCGGCATCGCCCTGCAGGGCTGGGAAGTCAAGGCGCTGCGCGCCGGCCACATCGCCTTCGCCGACAGTTACGCCATCGTCCAGGGCGGTGAGATCTTCCTGATCGGCGCCCAGATCACGCCGCTGATCACCGCCTCCACGCACGTGACGGCCAACGATCGGCGCACCCGCAAGCTGCTGCTGCACGGCCACGAAATCGCCAGATTGATCGGCGCGGTCGAGCGCGAGGGCTACACGCTGGTGCCGCTGGCGATGTACTGGAAACACGGCAAGGTCAAGCTGGAGATCGCCCTGGCGCGCGGCAAGCAGGCGCACGACAAGCGCGCGGCGATCAAGGACCGCGACTGGGCCCGCGACAAGCAGCGCATCATGCGCCGGCACAACAAGGACGCCTGAAGAGCCGGGAATCGGGAATCGGGAATCGGGAATCGGGAATCGGGAATCGGGAATCGGGAATCGGGAGGCGGGAATCGGGAATCGGGAATCGGAACTCGGGACTCGGGACTCGGGACTCGGGACTAGGGACTAGGGACTAGGGACTAGGGACTAGGGACTAGGGACTAGGGACTAGGGACTAGGGACTCGCAACTCGCAACTCGGAAATCGCAACTCGGAACTCGCAACTCGGAACTCGCAACTCGCAACTCGGAACAACCCACGCACCCCCACCGTCAACTGCCCACTGACCACCCTCTGTCTTCTGTCCTCCGTCCTCCGTCCTCTGTCCTCCGTCCTCCGTCCTCTGTCTTCTGTCCTCTGCCCCGTCGTACCATGCGCACAGCGCGCGGTGCGGAGCCGTGCTTCCAGCCCCCGACCTCGGAGCCCGTCATGACCCAGTACCTGAAGATCGTCGATCTCGAAGGCGACATGCAATACGTCAACCCGCACTGGATCGTCTCGATCCGCCCCGGCAACCGCAAGAGCTTTCGCGAGTCCGGCGCCGAGATCAAGGTCAACGACGGCGTCACCACCAAGTCGCTGTTCACGCAAGCCGGGGAAGCGACCCAGCCGGTGCTCGCCTTTCTCGGCATCGACGAGCATTGATCGCCACTGCCGGCAACGAACGTTGCCGGCGATGCGAGCGCAGGCGGCGGTAATACCGGCTGCGGCGCGCTTGCAGGATTTTGCCGACGGCCCACAGGCCGGCGTGACGCTCAGGATCGCGCGTCGTCGAGGTGGCGCAGATACCAGTCGTAGGTGCCGGCGATGCCATCGCGCAGCGCGATCTGCGCATTCCAGCCCAGGGCGTGCAGGCGCGAAACATCGAGCAGCTTGCGCGGCGTGCCATCGGGCTTGCTGGTGTCGTTGACGATGCGTCCGCGGTAGCCGACGACTTCGCCCACCAGTTCGGCCAGCTCGCGGATGCTGATGTCGTGGCCGACGCCGATGTTGACGATTTCGTCGCTGCTGTAATGGCGCATCAAGTGGACGGCCGCGGCGGCGAGGTCGTCGACGTGCAGGAACTCGCGTCGCGGCGAGCCGGTGCCCCACATCACGACTTCCGTCGCGCCGCTGGCCTTGGCCTCGTGGAACTTGCGGATCAGCGCCGGCAGCACATGCGAATTTTCCAGCGAGAAATTGTCGCCCGGCCCGTACAGGTTGGTCGGCATCAGGCTGATCGCGTCGAAGCCGTACTGGCGACGATAGGCCTGGCACATCTTGATGCCGGCGATCTTGGCGATCGCATACCACTCGTTGGTCGGCTCCAGCGGCCCGGTCAACAGCGCGTCTTCGGCCATCGGCTGCGCGGCGTGCTTGGGATAGATGCACGAAGATCCAAGAAAGCACAACTTGCGCACGCCCGCCGTCCACGCCGCGTGGATCAGGTTGGTCTGGATGGCCAGATTGTCGCGGATGAACTCGGCCGGACGGCTGTCGTTGGCGTGGATGCCACCGACCTTGGCCGCCGCCACGAAGACGTACTCGGGCCGATGCTGCGCAAGGTAGGCCTCGACCGCGTCCTGGCGGGTCAGATCCAGCTCGGTGTGCGAGGCGCACAGCAGGTTCGCATAGCCATCGGCCAGCAACCGGCGAACGATGGCGCTGCCGACCAGGCCACGATGGCCGGCCACATAGATGCTCGAATCGGTTTTCATGGCGCCTGCTCCGTGTTGCTGCCGTCATTCATGGTGGGAGAAGGTGCGAAAGCCCGCATCCTTGACCATGGCATCGCGCTTGGCGATGGCCAGATCGCCGGCGACCATTTCGCTCACCAGTTGCGCAAAACCGATCTGCGGCACCCAGCCGAGCTTCTCGCGAGCACGGGTGGCATCGCCGAGCAAGGTCTCGACCTCGGCCGGGCGGAAGTAACGCGGATCGACGGCGACGATGACATCGCCGATCGTCAATGGCGAGCCATCGGGAACCGACGCCACCTTGCCGACCTCGTCGACACCGACGCCCTCGAAGGCGATCCCGATGCCCAGTTCGGCGGCGGCGCGTTCGACGAACTCCCGCACCGAATGCTGCTCGCCGGTGGCGATGACGAAATCCTCGGGCTGATCCTGTTGCAGCATCATCCATTGCATCTGCACGTAGTCGCGGGCGTGGCCCCAATCGCGCAGGGCGTTCATGTTGCCCAGGTACAGGCGATCTTGCAGGCCCAGCGAGATGCGCGCCAGCGCGCGGGTGATCTTGCGCGTCACGAAGGTCTCGCCGCGCAGCGGCGACTCGTGATTGAACAGGATGCCGTTGCAGGCGTACATGCCGTAGGACTCGCGGTAGTTGACCGTGATCCAGTACGCGTACAGCTTGGCCACGCCATACGGTGAACGCGGATAGAACGGCGTGCTCTCGCGCTGCGGGGTCTCCATCACCTTGCCGTACAACTCGGACGTCGAGGCCTGGTAGAAGCGTGCGGTCTTTTCCATGCCGAGGATGCGGATCGCCTCGAGCAGCCGCAAGGTGCCGATCGCATCGCTGTTGGCGGTGTACTCAGGGCTTTCGAACGAGACCGCGACGTGGCTTTGCGCGCCGAGGTTGTAGATCTCGTCCGGCCGCACCTGCTGCATGACCCGGATCAGGTTGGTCGAATCGGTCAGATCGCCGTAATGCAGCACGAATCGGCGATCGGTTTCATGCGGGTCCTGATAGAGGTGATCGATGCGATCGGTATTGAACGACGACGCCCGGCGTTTGATGCCGTGCACCTCGTAGCCCTTGTCGAGCAGCAACTCGGCCAGATAGGCCCCGTCCTGACCGGTGACACCGGTGATCAGTGCGCGCTTTTTCATTTACCGCCTCGCTTGCAAAGTGAAATCAGGTTTTGTTCGAACTCGCCCAGGATGCGATCCCGGTCGAGATGTCGTTCCGCATGGGCGCGTGCGCGCAGGCCGCAGGCATCGCGCCGCGCCGCGTCACCGGCCAGCTGACGCACCGCCGCGGTCAGCGCCGCATGGTCGCCGGGCGCGACGGCAAGGCCGGCGCCACCACTGACGACCACATCGTGCAGCGCCGTTCCCGGATCGGCGGTGGCGACGCAGGCGCGACCGGCGGCAAGGATGTTGGTGAGCTTGGACGGCATCACCAGATCGGCCGCATCGCGCTTTTGCACGACCAGATGGATGTCGCCGGCGGCGAGCATTTCACCCAGCCGTTCGAGCGGTTGCACCGGCAGGAAACGCAGGTTGGGCAGGCCCAGTTCCGCCGCTCGCTGGCGCAGGCGCGGCAACGCCGCACCGGCGCCGACCATCACGAATTGCAAATGCGGATCATCGCGGCAGTCGGCCGCGACAGCGAGCACCGCATCCAGCCCCTGCTTTTCGCCCATGTTGCCGGCATAAAGCACCAGCACCGCGTCGTCGGCCAGGCCCAGCGACCGCCGCCACGGGTTGTCGCGCGCCCCCGGCGTGATCGTCGCAATGTCCGACCAATTCGGAAACAGCCAGGTGCGCTCGCGGGCGGCGCCCTTCTCGACGATCCGCGCGCGCATTGCCTCGGTGATGGTCGAAACCCGGGTGGCATGGCGCAGCAGGAATCCTTCCACCCAATACAGCACCCGGCCCAGCCGCCCTACCTTGAGCATGTTCAGGCGCAGCGCGGCATCGACCTGGAGATCCTGCACGTGCAACACCCACGGCGTGCGCCGCAGCCAGCGATACAGCAGCGGCCAGACGGCATCCTGCATCGGCGGCATCACCGCGATCACCACATCCGGGCGACGGCCGAAGAAGCGGCCCAGCCAGTAGCGCAAGGACGACAGCGTGAAGCTGGTTTCAAGGCGGATGCGGGCGCCGGCGGTCAGCGCGTCCGCGCTCGGCACGAAATGCGGCGCCCGCAGCACGCGCACGCCATCGCGCTGCTCGACGCGGGCACGACCATCGGCGTAGTCCGGATCCAGGCTCCATTGCGGGTAATGCGGCAGCCCGCAGACGACCTCGACGCGATGGCCGCGCGCCGCCAGCCACTGCGCCATCTCGGCCGTGTACTTGCCGGTGCCGGTCGGCTCGGGTGCGTAGTTGAGACCATGAATGAGGATGTTCATTCATGCCCGCCCACGATGCGGAACAGGAAATCGGCCTGGATGGCGCGGCCGCGTTCGTCGTAGGACATGTTGTACACGCCCACCAGACGAAACCCTCTGTCCCGCAACCAGGCGATCACCTCGTCGGCCAGCGCCTGCCCTTGGTACAGCTCGGCGAACGAGCACTCCGCGTAGATCCACTCGAAATGGCGCAAGCGATCCTCGCATCCCTCCAGCGCCGGCAGTTCGAAGCCCTGCACGTCGAGCTTGAGCAGGGCCGGCGCGGCGATCGCATCGGCATCCAGATGTTCGGCCAGACGCGCGGTCGTGATGGTCTCGGTGCGCGCCTCGGCAGTGCCCGGGAATAGTTCGTTCTGCGCCGGGGTGATCGGCAGCAGCGACGACGAATCGTCGCGTTGCGAGACATGGATCGTCGTCTGGCCACGGGTCGGGCCGATCGCCGCACGCACCAGCCGGGTTTGCGCATCGCCGGCAAACACGCGCGCGAAGATGTCGGCCGGTGCCGCCAGCGGCTCGAAACTGATGATGTTCGCCGCCGGAAAGCAGGCCCTGGCCACCAGTGCGAACTGGCCCCGATTGGCGCCGATGTCGACCACCGTTCGGCATGGAATCTGCCGCAGCACGCGTGCGTGCTCGACGCCGGCGGCCGCGCCCCTGCGCAACGCTGCGCGATAACCCGGCACCGCGAGGATCCGGCGCAGCTTGGCGAACTTGGCGAGCAAACCTGGTGCCGGCATGTGTATCTCTGCGAAAGGCGATGGTGGGATCGGTGAACGGTTTGGGATCAGCGACGCGGCAGGGTCAGTGCAGCGAAGCAATCAGGTCGACGTATTGCGCCATCACCGCATCGGGAAGGTGCTGGCGCCACGGGTAAGGACAGCTGCCGATGGTGCCATCGGCAATCGCGATCGCCTGCTCGGCCAACGCGCTGGTGCCCCGGCCTGGATCGCCGATGTGTTCCGGACAGGTGTCGGCGAACTCCGGCACCCCCGCAGGCAGCAGCACGCGTGCGCCACTGGCAAGCGCTTCCAGCGAATGCCGAGGAAAGCTGTCGACGCGCGACAGATTGGCATCGAGCCAGGATGCCGCCGAAATCGCGCGCACGTCGATCGAGGCAATGATGCCCAGAGGCAGCAGCCAGCCCTCGCGCACTGCCGATTCCATGGCCGGCGTCCAGTGCCGCCGCTTGCCTGCCACCGCCAGCACGATGTCCGGCTGCCGCTTGCGGATCTCGCGCACCAATTCGAGCAACTCCGACGAGCCCTTGCCTTCGTTGAAGCCGCTGCCGTTGAAGACGTAGCGCCGTCCTTCCAGACGGTGCCTGACAAGCACCGCCGCCAATTCATCGACGTCGAAATGACGTTGTTCGATCATCACCGGAATGTCCCACAAGTGCTCGACGCCGGGCAGGCGGGCGCTGATGTTGCGCGAGCAACTCACCGTCGCATCGAACCAGTTCGCCTTCCGGGCAAGGGACGCGGGAAATTTCGGATCACGCAGGTCGAGGATCAGACGCAAGTGCGGGCGCAATCTACGAACCAGCCGCAGCGCGGGCCAGATCGCTCCCGGGTTGTTGAAAAACGAACCATGGACGAACAGCACGCCGCGGCGCGGCAGCCAGCGGTACAACCCGAAGAACTGCGCGTTCTGCATCGCATAGGCGACGTAGGCGCCGACGCCACGCGTCGATTGGCCGGCGCGAAAGGGGAACACCCGATGCACTTCAACCTTGCCATCGGCGCGCGTCTCGTGCGCGGGCGACCCCGGGTAGGCCTCGGTGACGACGGCGAACACGCTGCCGGCAATGCGCGCAGGAAGCTCGCGGGCGAGGATGGCGACGTACACCACGCCACCGCCGATCGCCGGCTCGAACACCGGTGCGAGATAGGAAATCCTCGTTGCCTCAGCCATCGCCCGCCCCATCCCGAAACCAGTTCGCCCATGGAGGCGAACACCCATCTGTCGGCAAACGCAAAAACGCGGTCGCAAACGGACAACCACATCCGATCATCGCCTCGATCGGCGCCGCCACGACCCTCGCCGACCGGCCCGGCGCCATCGCCATCAGCGCCTGCTCAAGCGCTCGAAGTGAGCGAACAGCCCATCGGCCCGGGCACGCCGGACTGCACGGACCGCGCGCTCCCATCGCGCTTCGGTGTCCGCCTTGTTTCGCTGGCGCTCGGCCGATGGCCTGGCGACGCCGGATTCCTGCACGGCGCCGGCGCCGAAGCGCTTGGCATTGCGCGCTTCGATGGCGGCAAAGCAGGCCGCGACGTTGCCGGGCGTGTGCTCGAAAACCGCCAGCGATGTCCCGAAGCGGCCATTGACGCGGGCGATCACTCGACCAAAGTCGCTGGTGACCTGATCGAATGTCGCCACCACCAGGCTATCCTCCCAAGGTCGCAATTTTTCGTGGAAGGCGATCCACGCATCCAGCGCCTGCCGGGTGCCGAGTTCCGGATGGCGCAGCAGGAAAGAAAGGACGGCATCACGCGGTTGCCGCACGATCACCAGCGCCGGCTTGCCCATTCGCGCCGCGGCGATCAACTGCGCGGGCGCGTGCAGGTGGTGTGCGATCTCCAGCGTCGGCTCGACCGATCGCAGCGCAGCGTACGCGAAGGTGTTGCCGCTGCGCGGGAACGCCTCCATCACCAGCTGCGTCGCCATCACCACGGGCGTGGCGGCGTCGCGATCGCCATCCAGGCCGACCATCCGCCGCTTGCGCGCCGCCATCGGCAGATAGATCGCCGGCAAGTGCGAGATCCGCACCCTAAATCCGTATCGCCCGCGTGCGAGCAGAGTGCGCAGGCCGGTCATCGCAGCCACCCCCCCAGATCACGTCCGAGCAGCTGCGCGGTCTCTTCGATCTGGGCACGATAATACTCGGCGAGCATGGCCTGCGTGCTCTCGTGAAGCCGCGGCTTGCGGTTGCCGATCATGCGCGCCAGCACCAGACGATCGACGGCGGTGATGGCGGCCGCGGGCAACCAGCGGCCGATCGTCATCGGGTGCGGCTTGAGCTTGCCGGTGACGGCGTCGTAGTCGTACAGATGGCGGTTGCGCCGGGTCAGGAAACGCAGGCGACGCAGCGGATATACGCCGGTGTTCGCGCGCGGCGGCATGGCGCCCATGCGCGCCGGGTCGACGCCCACGAACGTGCAAATCCCGGCGATCGCCTCCCGCTCACCGGCCACGACGTCTTCTTGCAACAAGACCCTGATCTGCTCTCGCGGAAACAGCGAGAAGTATCGCTGCAGGTGGGTGGCGTAATTGCCGTAGTCGAGCAGGTCGCGCGATTTCGGGTTGCCGATCGGCTCGCCACGCAACAAGCGCGCGATCGCCTCGTTGATGTCCAGCACCGGCAGGAAGCCGAGCTTGATGTAGTAGTAGTACGCCGACACCAGACGATCGATCGGGTGGCGCAGGACCACGACGACACGCAGGTCGGGAATGGCGCTGCGCAGCCGCGCCGGCACTTCCGGTCGCCCGAGGTAGTCGGGCCGCTTGATGCCGATCCGCCGTTGCCGGCAATCGGCAAACGACGCGGCCAGCCCGGCAAGGTTGCCGTCGCCGTATTCCGGATCTTCGAAAAACCGCGTTTCGCCGGCCGGCATGAAGATGTCCGGGTGCGTGCGCAGCGCATCCTGGACGAACGTCGATGCGGACTTTTGCGCGCCGACGATGGCGAAGTCCGGCAGCCGCAGCGCGGTCATGACGCCGCCTTGCACGGCAACGCGACCCACTGCGTCCACGCGCCCCGCAGGCATCGACGGGCGCGCACGCGGCGCGCCCGATCCCGGGCACCGTCGTTCATGCGGGGCGGCCCTTGATCGCCAATGCCGGCAACGGCGCGACCGCCGCGGCCGGCGCAGCCAGCCCTGCCGGCGCCTTCTTCATGAACGCGAATGCCAGCAGCAACGGCAGCACGGTCGTGATCACGTTGGCCATGAGCAGCGAAATGTTCAGGTCAGCCACCTGGAACCCGATCTCCCACAGGATGGCCGCGTACAGCAAGGTCGCATTGCGATTGACGCCCAGCAGCGGCCGGAACGTCACGTAGACGAAGCGTTGCAGGGCACCGAGCAGGAACGGGATGAACAGCACGCCGAAATAGCCGAAGTTGATGTAGGCCTCGCCGATCATCCCCGGCGGATAGCCACCCTGGATTACGTCGCGCCCGTAGATCTGGCCTTTCACGAAATCGTCCATCTCGGAGATGTCCGGACGGTCGGGCCACAGCGATTTGGGGATCGGCATGGTCAGCCAGACCAGATAGCTCGACCCGTAGCGATAAGGCCGGTCGCCGTAATTGGCCATGATGAATGCGGCGCGCTCGGCCGGCAGGAAGTTGCCCGAACCCAGCGACTGATCGGCGAAGGTCTGCAGGAACGGCGCCGGGGTGACGGTGCCGCGCTGCGACAGGTTGCGCCACAACCCCATGCCGACCAGCACCACCAGCGCGAAAACCAGCACGGTCATGCAGATGCGGAAAAAACGGCCGAAGTTGCCGCGGTTGCGGGCATAGACGTAGATGACCATCAGGTTGAAGACGATTTCGATCACCGCCGTGCGCGAACTGCTCAACACCGGCCACACCATGCAGGCCAGCAACAGGCCGACCAGCACGATCGCCCGGAACGGGCCGAATGGCTTGGGATTGCCGTCGGCATCCTTGCGCGAGGCCCACGCCATGTACAGCAACAACAACGACACCCGCAGGCAAGCGGCCAGCCAGCGCAGATATCCGGCATGCGCGTACTGATCGCCGCCCTGGCTCGACAAGTCGATCGTGCGCTTGGCCGACAAGCCGGCCAGCCCGGCAAAGGAGATGCCGGTGCTCTTGATCAGGATGTAGACGCCGATCATGCCGAGCAGCGCGTATGTTCCGGCGATGAGCAACGTGCGTGCCGCCGGCCACTGGGTATTGCGCATCACCGGCAGGCGTTCGATCGGCACCCGTCCACGCCACGCCAGATAACCCAGCGCCATCGATGCCAGCGCGATCGGCACCATGAACTCGTATTGGGCCAATTGCGACGGCGTCATGTCACCGACAAGAAACTGGACGACGCTGTAATCGCGCGGCGACCAGGCGATGTACATCGAACGCAGGGTGCCGCCGATGAAAGTGGAGATCGCCATCGGCACGATCGGCTCGAACACGTCGAAGGACTTGCGCGCCCAGACCGCGAAACAAATGACGGCGAACATCGACCAGCCGATCGCCACCAACTCCGACGAACCCAGGTCGGAAAGCAATGCACCGAACAGCAGCGACACGATCGCCAGCCCGGCCGAAACGGCTGCCAGCAGCAGGATCGGCGAGGATGGCATCAATGTCCGCAGCACACGTTGTGTCATTGCCATTTCCCGAGCCGAGTACCGCGACCCTGGCACACGCGGCCAGTCGATCCCGCCGCCGCTATCGTCGACGGTCGGTCATGATAAGTTCAGACGCGCCTGGACTCCAGCCAATCATTGCCGCGGCCATTGAACAGCCGGCCATCGACCAGCGGATCATCGGGCGGTGATCGGCCGGCAGGACGAGTGCGCGATCACCTCCCCGACACCCGCCAAGCGCGGCCATGCGTCGCGGCCGATCGGCGTCGACGTCGCCCGCCCCCCAGCCTGCCCGCGCGCCCCTGCGCACGAACGGCCGGCCCGAGCCTCAGGCAATCCCCGCCGCCCGGCCAACACCTCGATCATCGCCTGCCTATCGTGCCAGCGTGACCGCGCGGACCTGGATCGCACCATTGAAACGCGCGAAATCCCAGCGTCGAAACGTCAAGCCCGACTTCGCCAGCAGTGCGGCGCCATCCAGTTCCAGGTTCTGCCAGTTGCCCGCGGTCACCGACGGCCCACTCACCAACGGCATCGCCGCCCGCGCCGGCGAACGCATGCGAAAGCCGATCGCGCTGGCGCCGTTGCCCGAACCGGCCGCGCCCTTGACGCCGATGTGGATCATCGCCCACTGCGAACGACGCTCCGAATCGTCGACTTCGACGAGCAGATCGATCCCGGCGCTGGCATCGGTCGGCCGCACGCCCAGCCGCAGAAGCTTGCGCGGGCGCTGCGTCCGGATCGGATCGAGCAGCAAGTCATGCGCACCCGCGGCCGCCGGCTGCAGGTCCAGCACCGGCGCGGCCGCGGTACCGCCGAGCGTCGCCGCCGGCCAGTCGCTTGCCAGTCGCAGATCGAGCAAGTGCTGGTCGTTGTCCTCGGCCGGCTTGGCGTCGAGCAGCAACAGGCCCTGTCCCGGCCGCAATGCCACCGTTCCGGAATATGTGTCGCCCTCGGGGGAGTACATCGTCCGCGGCAGGGTGAAGCTGCCACCGCTGCCATCATCGGGCGCGACCACCACCAGCCCATGCGCAAACGGCCGTGAGTAGATGTTCGCCTGCACCGTGTAGGCCTTGCTCGGCGCCCCGAGGTTCGTCGACCAGTCGGCGTAGATCGACAAGCCGCCGCTGCGCCCCTCCGGCACGCCGGACTGGAACGTCGCGTGGTACTTGAAGTATGTGTTCTTGCGCGCGCCGAGCAGGTAGGCGCAATACAGGTAACGCTGCCGCGCATAGTCTTCGGCGTAGGCATCGTATTGCCGCGAGGCGCGGCCGAACACGAACAGCTTCTTGTCGTCCGGGACCTTCGCCATCGCCTGCAGGTAGGGCAGGACATCCTGGCTGAAGCCGCGCGAATCGCCCTTCACGTCGCCACCGAAAAACTCGACGATCGCCGCATCGGCATGCGCCAGCAGCAGAAGTTGGTCGTCGACCGAGCCGGGCCCCTGATTCCAGATGCCGTTGTAGAGAACGGCCTTGCCGCGCAAACTGCCACGGATGGCGTCGAAGGTGGCATCCATGCCAGCCGCGTAGTTTCGGCAAAAGGTCGCATCGGCCTTGCACAGGCGCGCCAACGGACCGGGTCGGTAGCGCGGCGTGCGGATCGCCAGATCCAGCGCCACGCCGTCGAAACCGCCGCGCGCCACGGCACCGGCGATGCTTCCGGCCAGTCGGCTCTGGAACGCGGCGTTGGTCACGTCGGGAAACCCTGCCAGCGCGCGACCCCAGCCGGTATTGATCTGCCACTCCGGATGCTGATCCAGCCAGTCGATGATGCCGGCGCTCCCCGGCCGCCCGCGCAGGTTGCGGCTGGCCCAGGCGTACATCAGCACCGGCGTCTGTGGCGCCGCCTTTTTCAGACGTGCGACGACCGCGCGGCCGCCATCACCGCCATCGGCCAGGCGCACGGCGATCGTCACCGCATGTTCGGCGAGCATCCGCGAAACCTGTTGATCGACCTGGCCGGGATCGCTCAACCCGATCCAGAAGGGGGTGTTCCCCGGGCCCGCGGCCAGACCGGCCACGGCCGGCATCGCCAGCAGGCAACCGGCGGCAACCAACGCTGCAGCAATCCGTCGCGAACCCATGATTGTCTCCGTCGATCTGCGCGAAGGGCGAGCCCGAGGCCCGCCCTCGCGCGTTGCTCTCATCGTGACCATCAACCCGCGGCGACCGACTCCGGCGCCGGCGCCGCCGCCGCCGCCGCCGGCTTGCGCCAGAACGACACGCACGGAATCTTGCTGCGGTCGCAACGGTCGGCGTACTTGCGGGTGATCTGGGTGACTTCCTCCATCAGGCCGTCGTTGAGCGTGATCGGCTCCAGACCCAGATGCAGGAAGCGGTCGTTGGCGACGTGCAACTCGTTCTCGTCGGCTTCGACGCGCGGGTTGGGCACGAAGTCGATCTTCACGCCGGTACGGTCGGAAATCATCTTGGCCAGATCACGCACGCGATGGGTCTCGGTCATCTGGTTGAAGATCTGCACACGCTCGCCGTGCGCCGGCGGGTTCTCGAGCGCGAGCTGGATGCACTTGACCGTGTCCTGGATATGGATGAAGGCGCGGGTCTGGCCACCGGTGCCGTGGACGCTGAGCGGGTAGCCGACCGCCGCCTGCATCAGGAAACGATTGAGCACGGTGCCGTAGTCACCGTCGTAGTCGAAACGATTGATCAGGCGCTCGTCGAGGCGGGTTTCGGTGGTCTGGGTGCCCCAGACGATGCCCTGGTGCAGGTCGGTCACGCGCACCTTGTCGTTCTTGTTGTAGTACAGGAACAGCAACTGATCCTGGGTCTTGGTCATGTGATAGATGCTGCCCGGATTGGCCGGGTAGAGAATCTCGTTCTCGACCATCCGGCCGCCTTCGATCTCGACCTGCACCTTGAGGTAGCCCTCGGGGATCTTCATGCCGGCCGTGCCATAGCCGTACACGCCCATCGTGCCCAGATGGGCGATGTGGATATCCAGCCCGCTCTCGACCACCGCCGCCAGCACGTTGTTGGTGGCATTGAGGTTGTTGCTGACCGTGTAGCGCTTGTGGCGGCTGCTCTTCATCGAATACGGCGCCGCGCGCTGCTCGGCGAAATGCACGATGGCGTTGGGCTTCCACGCCAGGATCAGGTCGAGCAGGCGCTGGTAGTTCACCGCCACGTCGAGATTGTGGAAGGCGATGGTCTTGCCGCTGACCTCTTTCCATGCCCGCAGGCGCTCGCCCATCGGCCGGATCGGCGTCAGCGATTCGCACTCCAGCTCGATATCGATGTTGCGGCGCGAGAGGTTGTCGACGATGGCCACGTCGTGGCCCTGCGCCGAAAGGTGCAATGCGGTGGGCCAGCCGCAGAAACCATCGCCACCCAATACGAGAACTTTCATTTTCCGTCTCCCTTCCTTCTTGATGAGATGCGTGTTGAACGCCGCTCGCGCGGCGAGTATCGATTCGGACACGCCGATGGCCGGCGTACGGAACGTGCGCAGCTCCGGCGCCGGCTCGGCGGCAGCACCGGCCTTGACGGCCCGCTCCAGCTGACCGGTCGACGGGTTCATGTGCAAACCGCACTCCTTCGCGGTTTCGCGTTCCCACCACCAACGGCCGGCCCGGATGTCCTCGCCCGGAGCGACCGCGCGCGTGCATGGAGAGCAGCCGACGCTGGGATATCCCTGATCGTGCAGCGCATTGTAAGGCACCGAGTGATCGTGGATGTAGGCCCAGACCTGGGCCGCCGTCCAGTCGATCATCGGGTTGAACTTGTCCAGCCCGTGCTCGCCATCCCAGGCGTGCTCGCCCAGTTGCCCACGGCTGGGCGCCTGCTCGCGGCGCAACCCGGTCAGCCAGGCCTTCTTGCCGGCCAGCACGCGCCGCAACGGCTCCACTTTGCGCAGGCGGCAGCAATCGCGACGCTGCTCGACGCTTTGGTAAAAGCCATTGGGCCCGTTCGCCAGCACCCAGTCCTGCAATGCGGCCGGATCGGGCGAGATCATCCGGATGCGCGCACCGTAACGCTTGAATGCGTTCTGCGCGAGGATGTGGGTTTCATCGGGCAATCGCCCGGTATCGAGGGAAATGATCTCGATCGCCAAATCATGGCGTGCGATCAGGTCGGTCAGCACCATGCTTTCCGGCCCGAAGCCGTTGGCCAGCACCGCCGGACGATAGTCCCGGTCGATGCGCGCCAGCAGCGCGAGCGTGCGCACCAGCGCCTCGGCATACGGCGCGGTGGCAGGCGCCGCCGCGCCCGTGGAACCGGCAATGTTCATACCTTCTGCCATGCCGCCTTGCGTCCCCGCAGTTTTGCCAGAACCAGCCCCGAGGCATCCTTGATGGTTGTCGCGTCCAGCGTGGCGAACGTCCAGATGCCCAGCCGCCAGCGCACGAACAGCATGCCGACGAGGTTGGCAACGGTGACGCTGGCGGCGAAGCTGATGGCGATGCCCAGCACCCCGTACAAAAAGCCAAGCCACAAGCCCAGGCCAAGCTGGATGGCCATCGCCAGCACGCTGGTGACCAGCATCAGGCGTTGATTGCCGGTCATCGGCAACACCGTTTGCCAGGCGCCGGTGGCGATGTTGGCGGTCTGGCCGATGCACAGGATGATCAGCAATGGATACGCCGCTTCGTAGAATGCACTGAACAGTCCGTGCAGGATGAACTTGCCGGCGACCACCAGGACGATGGTCAGCACCAGCGACGGCAGCAGAATCAAACCGCTCACCGAACGCACCACCCGTTCGAGCCGGCGAACCTGCCCGGAGGCGTGCAACTGGGCGACGATCGGCGGCAATACCGCGTTGGAAATGATCATCGGGCCGGCCAGCAACAGCATCATCCGCTGCGCGACACCGTACAGGGCCACCTTGTCGTTGCTGTCGAAGGCGCCGGCCAGCCAGGCACCACCTTGCAGGCGAAGGGCGACGATGATCGCGGCGATCCAGTACGGCCAGCCGTCGGCGAGGGCGTCGCGAACGCTCCATGGGGAAGCGGTGGCGGTAGTGGCCGGCGCAGCCGTCAGCCGGCGGATGCGCGCGACCAGGATGGCGGCTCCGACGACGACGCTGGCAACGGCGACCATCACCATGATCCACAACGCACTGGCCAGCGTCAGCCGCCCCAGCCACGCCAGTGCGCCCATCAGGCCGCACACCGCCACGGCCATCACGATGCCATTGCTGCGCACGCCGCCAAACAACGAGGCCATGCGAATGTCGTTGAGGCCGCGGAACGCCTCCGTCAGCTCACCCTGCACCGTGGCCGCAACCAGCCATGCCGCCATGACCGCGATGTACGGCAACAGCCCCGGAGCGTGCAGCCAGTTCGTCATCGCGTACGGACCTGCGATGAGAAAGCCGGCGGCGGCAGCGAGCGAACACACCACCACGATCCGGAAACACATCGCCAGCAAGGCCCGCAGACCCTGCCAATCCTTCTCGACGAGGCGAACCGATGCCAGGCGGACGGTCGATCGGTCCATTCCGACCGTGCCGACATTGACCAGGATGACGATGGTGTTCAGAGCGATGAAGTACAGGCCGTACTCGGTCGGAGTCAGGCCACGCGCCAGCACGATCGTGAGCAGGAAGTTGCAGCCCATCGAGAGCACCTGCGCGCCGCCGGCCCACAGGGTTCCGTGGACGATCGTGTGCTTGAGCGTCATCTCAGCGACCGATCGCCGGATTGGTATCCACGTCGCCGGCCTGCATCAGTACGCGCTGCGCTGGAAGAACACGCGGACGATGGTCAGGGCGATGATGCGCAAATCCAGCCAGACCGACCAGTTCTGGATGTAGTGGATGTCGTATTCGACCCGCTTGATCATCTTGTCGAGGGTATCGGTCTCGCCGCGGAAGCCGTTGACCTGCGCCCAGCCGGTGATGCCCGGCTTCATGCTGTGGCGGGTCATGTAGCGGGGCACCAGATCCCGGTAATGGTTGTTGTGCTCGACCGCATGCGGCCGCGGGCCGACGATGGACATGTGCCCTTGCAGCACGTTGATGAACTGCGGCAGCTCGTCGAGACTGGTGGCACGCAGGAAGCGACCGAACGGCGTGATGCGCGCGTCGCCGCGGGTGGCCTGGGTGACTTGCCCGTGGTCTTCCTGATGCACCCGCATGGAACGGAACTTCCAGACGTCCACCACTTCCCCGCCCAATCCGTGGCGGCGTTGCCGGAACAGAACCGGCCCGGGCGAGCTGAGTTTGACGCCAACCGCGATCAGCGCCATCAACGGCGCGATCAGGATCAGGATCAAACTGCCGAGCACCACGTCCTCGATCGCCTTGCTGGCCTGCGACCGCCCTTCCAGTCGCTTGCCCTGGAGGGTGATGACGGGAATGTCGCCGACGCTGGTGACCCCGTGGTTGAGCAGGTCGAAGCCGAACAGGTCGGGCACGAGGCGCACGGTGATGGGAAGATCGGCGGTGGCGTCCATCAGCGTGCGGATCAATTCTTCGGCACGCAGCGGCAACGCAATCCAGACCTGGCTGGGTACCCGCTCGCGCAGGCTGGCGATGAACGCATCGACATCGCCCAGATCCTTGCCCGGATCGACCACCATCTGGTCATAGTCGGTGCGCACGTGGCCGAGAACGCGCAGCCCCATCCAGGCATTGCGCTGCATCGCCTGGGCGATGTCATCGCCGGTCCGGGTGGCACCGATGATGACCACGTCGCGGCTGTCCAGGCCGCGACTGCGGATCCGGCGCAGTGCCCAGCGCACCATGCCGCGCTGCGCGCCCAGCGCGACGATGGTCGACAGGTACCACGCCAGCCCCCAGTCGCGCGAGGGGCGGCCCATGTCGGCCAGCCACCAGCCAACGATCGCGGTGATCGCCACCACGACCGTCCACGCCAGCGCGATGCGGGCGACCTCCTCGGCGACGCCTTCGCCACGCCAGCTCCGGTACAGGCCGAACACCGGGAACACCAGCAGCACCAGCAGCATCGCCACGACCAGCAGATTCGTCAGCGAGGGGTTGATCTGTGTGGTTCCGAAGCGGAACCAATGGCAGACGACGGCAGTGGCCAGCAGGATGCCAAGATCGCCGACGCGTTGCAGCATCTCGAACAGGGCCGCGTATTTCGACAGGAATGTCGAATCGCCCCTGCGAACTCCTGCGTGGCCCGGCATCAACACCATGGCGTCAGTCTTGCTCCCTTCTCATTGAGGGGAAAACGAATTTCGCACCGGCGAACGGCCATTGCTCTGGCTGCGACTCCCGGCCCGTTGGCCGCTGCGACACCCGCGCGGGCCTCATCACCCCGCAACCGCGCTGGCGTCAGCGGGAAGTCTTGTAGTAATCGTAGTAGCCGTACGATGCGTAGCCGGTATGGCGGCGCTCGACGGCATTGAAGATCGCGCCCTTGATCTCGACGCCATTGTGTTCGAAACGCTGCACCGCCAAGGCGATTTCGCGCACCTGATTGAGGCCGAAGCGCGCGACCATCATGCTGGTGCCGGCATGGCTGCCGATGATCGCCGCATCGGTGACCGCCAGGATCGGCGGGGTGTCGATGATGACCATGTCGAAGCTCGCCTTGAGCTTTTCGAGCAGCGCCGAAAAGCGCGGATGCATCAGCAGCTCGGACGGGTTGGGCGGCACTTTGCCGCGGGCGATGAAGAACAGGTTGTCGACGTTGGCCACCTGGCGCAGCGCCTGCGCCAGCTCGATCTGCCCGGCGATCAGCTCGGAAAGGCCGCCTTCGGACTTGCCGCCGATCACGTCGTGCATGGTGCCCAGACGCATGTCGCCGTCGATCAGCAACACCTTCTGGCCGCCCTGCGCCACCGCCGCGGCGAGGTTGGTGGCGACGAAGGTCTTGCCGGCGTTGGGGCTCGGGCCGGAAATCATCAGGATGTTGTTTTTCGCCTCCAGGCGCGCGAAATGCAGGCTGGTGCGCAAGCTGCGCAAGGCCTCGGTGGCGACATCCTCGGGCGCGCTGACCACCAGCAGGTGCTGCTTGCCGTCGGCGTGACGATCGCGGCCGTGCACGGTGATCGATTTTTCCTTGGCGCTGACCGGGATGGATGCGTAGACCGGCAGACCGATTTTCTCGATCTCGGCCGGATCTTCCACGCCCTTGCGCAGGATCTGCACGAGGAACACCCAGGCGACCGACAGGAAGCCGCCAAGGAAGGTGCCGCCGATGATCACCAGCGCCTTCTTCGGCTTGACCGGATTCATGATGTCGACGGACGCGTTGTCGATGATGCGAACGTTGCCGACGGTACCGGCGCGGGCGATGTCCAGCTGCTGCGCCTGGCCCAGCAACGAGGTGTAGGTGGTGTTGCTGACGGTGACGTCGCGGGTGAGCCGGAGCAGTTCCTGCTGGGTGTCGGGCAGCTTGCCGACCTGCTTTTCGATGGCCGCCTTCTGCGCCTGCAACTGTCCGATCTGCTGCATCAGCGCCCGGTAGGCCGGATGCTCGGGTGTGTACTTGTTGGCGATTTCGGCCTGTTGCTGGCGCAATTGCTGGATGCTGGTCTCGATCGCCACCTCCTGATCGAGCAGGCCCTTGGTCTGCATCGTGATGTCGACCGAGCCGGCGCTCTGCTGATAACGGTTGAGGGCGGCGGTGGCGTCGTCGAGCTGTTTTTTCACGCCGGGAATCTGTTCCTTGACGAAGGTCAGGCTCTTGGCCGCCTCCTCGGCGTTGTGATCGACGTTCTGCTTGACATACAACTGCATCAGCTTGTTCATGAAGCCTTGCGCACGCGCCGGATCGGCGTCGTCGTAAGTGATGGCGATGATGCCCGAGTCGGTGCCCTGCTCGGTGGCCGTGATCTGGGTTTGCAGCAAGTTGATCGTCGCCAGGTCGGTGTTGCGCACGACATCGAAGCGCATGCCAGGGTGCGCCACCAGCTGGTCGACCAGGATCGTCACGCCGTTGCCCTTCGCCACCTCGCCGACCCGCCCCTTGACCAGCAGGGTGCCGGTCGGAAAGAACAGGCTGGGCGCGTACAACGAGTAGCTGCCGCCATCCCCGACGACGAGCAGCATGGTTTGCCCGAGAATGCCATCGGGAACGTCGAGCTGGGGAATGGAAAGCCTCTCGCCACCCCAGCCGTAGCTGTTCATCCCCCAACGAATATCGGCCAGCGCGCCCGGATGATCACCGGCGTATCCGCGCGCCAGATACTTGCCGATCAGCGGGAAACGATGCGGGCCGACGCTGATCGCCATGTTGTAGGCGCTCATCGCCCCGCCGATGTTGGTGCGCGAGGTGATCAAGGCGATTTCGGTGGTCGCCTGCGAACTGGACGCCCCCAGCGTCTCGGTGAGCGCGCTCAGCCCGGGCAGGTCAGGCACTTTCTGTTCGACCTGGACCAGGCCATCGGCTTCGTAGATCGGTGTCGCCAGAAACGCGTAGGCGACGCTCAGCACCAGCAGGACCCCGGTGATGGTCGCGATCAGCCACTTGTTGTCGATCAAGGTCCCGACGAGCGCGGCAAAATCGATTTCATCGTCGTGGGGGGTGGCGACAGCGCTGGCAACTTGGCTCATGAGGCTCGGCTCGAAAAGCGATGGGGGCGGAAAATCGGAATCAGTGTTTTTTCAGGTAAGGCAACCAGCCGTCGATGCTCTGGTCGATCAAACGGTAGGCGTGGACGAAAGCATGGCGCGGTTGCCGGTAGGGATCGGGAATGTCGAGGTCGGACTGCCACTTGCCGAGGAGAAAAACCTTGCCGCTGACTTCCGGGAACCCGCGCACGATCGTCGCCGAATGCACCTTCTCCATCGTCAGGATCAGATCGGCCTGGCGCAACAGCTCCCCGGTCGCCTGACGTCCGCGATGGGCGCTGCCGTCGATGCCGTTCTCGCGCAGCAACTCGGCCACCGTCGGCTCCATCGCCTGCCCGACCATCGCGCTCAAACCGGCACTGGCAACCTCATGCCCCTTGCCGCCGAGGCGCGCACGCAACAGGTACTCGGCGGTGGGACTGCGACAGATGTTGCCGACACATACGACCAGAATCCGATTGAACACAGCTCGCGTCAGCTCCCTGCCAATCCCCAGTCAGCCATCGGCCCGGCGCTCCGGGCCGCATCCTGCCCGGATCGATCGTGACCGACGTCACGAAAACCCGTCGATGGTAACAAGAATCCCCTGCAAAATCAGCGCGCGACGCCCGCCCCTCGTGCCGATGCCTGCCGCCGGCGACCGGTTCGCCAGGTCGGGACTCGCACCCGGACACCATCCGCGCCCGTCGCGGAAACAAAAAACCGCCGGTGATCCGGCGGTTTCATCGGGTGTTTCGACGAGCCGGGCGACAGCCAGCCGGCGCAAAGCGCCGCCCTCCGCCGCTCGCGGCCACCATCGCCATCGTCGCATTCGACCGATGTCGATGGTGGGCGGTACAGGTTTCGAACCTGTGACCCCTACCATGTCAAGGTAGTGCTCTACCGCTGAGCTAACCGCCCGCAACCTCGCAGGCCAGCCGCGAGGGCGCGAAGCGTAGCACGGCAGACGCCGGTCGTCCAAACCGGGCGCCGCCGCCAGCGGCAACGGATGCACCGCGGCGGACGATGCGCCAGCGCGGTCAACGGCCGGCGGTCGCCGGCTCCGTCGCCGGCACGAATGTGCCGCCCGGGCCGCGCAACAACTGCGCCAGCCGCGGATCGACCGCATCCTCCCAGTCGCCCATCAATGCCAGATAAAGCAGCTTTTCGAACTCGGGCGCAAAGCGGCCGATCACTGCGTCGGGGTCGGGCATCAGCCGGGCATCGCCGATCAGGCCGAAATGGACGTGATCCTCATAGCTGAGAATGCTGATGCCGACGCCGATGCCGCCGGTCTGCGGCACCCAGAACATCATCTCGCGCATCTTCTGGCCGGCCATGTACAAGGGCATTTTCGGCCCCGGGACGTTGGTCGCCACCGCAGTGGCCTTGCGGCTGAACAGATCCAGCGCCAGCCGCTGGATACCGACCGGCGCCATGCCCAGCGCCGCCAGCAACCCGAACGAGACGATCGCCTGGCGCGAACTCTTCAGTTCGGTCATGTGCGCAGCCACGCGCTCGAGCCGGCGCACCGGATTGTCCTCACCGACGGGAAGATCGAGGAAGACCAGGCCGAAGTGGTTGCCGAGTTTCTTGGCATGCTTGAGCGGGCGCAGGTTGACCGGCACCGTGGCGCGCACGGTCAGGCCGTCGATCGCCTCGCCGCGATCGATCAGGTAGCTGCGCAGCGCGCCGGCGGCCGATGCCATCAGCACGTCGTTGACGGTGCAGCGGAAGGCGCGGCTGACCGCCTTGACCTCGTCCAGAGCCAGCGGCTCGGCCCAGGCGACGCGCTTGCTCACCCCCAGCCGGCCCTTGAGCACGGTCGGCGGATCGTCGGGCAGCACGACGGCATTGGCCAGTTCGCGGGCGATCTGCTTGCCTTCGTTCGCCAGCACCATCGCCAGCGACGGATCGCGGTACAGGTCCATGCCCTTGGCCAGCATCTTGCCGCCCAGCTTGCGATAGCGGGCGAAGGCATCGGCGCTGCCCCTGGCTTCCTCGGCCAGCCATGCGCTTTGCGCATCCTCGCCCTGACCGGGCTCGGCGGCGGTGTCGGTGAGCGAGAGCAACACCTGCACCAGCGCGATGCCGTCGGCATAGCAGTGGTGGATGCGCGCCACCAGCGCACTGCCGCCGCGATAGCTCTCGACCAGATGGAATTGCCACAGCGGCTTGCTCTGATCCAGCGGCGTCGAGGCGAGGTTGCTGACGAAGCGTTCCAGCTCGCGCTTGCCGGCCTTCCCCGGCAGGGCGGTCAGGCGAACGTGCCAGTCGAGGTCGAAATCGCCGTCTTCCTCCCACGTCGCCCCGGCCGGCCCGTCGACCGCCTTCTGGCGAAACCGCGGCCAGGCCAGGAAGCGTTCGCCGATGATCTTGCGCAGGCGGCCGATCGCCATCGGCGTGTCGAACATCAGCACGCCGGTGATCATCATCAGGTTGGTCGGCTTTTCCATCCGCAGCCAGGCGGTGTCGACCCGCGACATGCCCTCGCGCCGCAGCTTGCGCGATGGCGCCGGAGACGGCGGTGGCGCCTTGGCCTCACGGTTCGCCTTTTTCGTCGCCATGGCTCGCCCTCGTGCAGGATGGGCAGTGAATCACGCTGCGCGCGACAGCGTCAATCGCACGCCGCCGCCGGCGCAAGATAGCTGCGCGGGATCCGGTGGTTGAGCCCGGTGAGGATTTCATAGGGGATCGTGCCCGCCCAGGCCGCCACGTCTTCGACGGAAATCGCCTCCGCGCCTTGCCTGCCGATCAGCACCACCTCGTCCTCGTTGTAGGCGCTGCCCCAGCCGATGTCGACCATGAACTGATCCATGCACACCCGCCCGGCGATCGGATGACGCTGGCCGCGGATCAGCACCTGCCCTTTCGACGACAGCGCGCGCGGGAAACCGTCGCCGTAGCCGATCGGCACCGTTACCACCCGGGTTTCACGCGCCACCCGCCAGGTCGCACCGTAACTGATCGAGCGGCCGGCGCCGACGACCTTGAAATACACCACCTGCGAGCGCAGCGACAGCGCCGGCCGTACGGCCACCGTGCGCCGACAGGCCGGATCGGGATAAACGCCATAGAGCATGATGCCGGGGCGCACCATGTCCAGATGGGTTTGCGGAAAGTTCAGCACGCCACCGCTGTTGGCCAGATGCCGGGTCGGCATCGCCACGCCGAGACGATCGAAGTGCGCGCAGGCGTCGGCGAAGCGTTCCACCTGTTGCTGCGTCATCGGCGAATCCGGATCGTCGGCACAGGCCAGGTGCGAGTAGATGCCGCGGATTTCGCACCACGGCGACGCCACCGCCGCCTCGATGAACGGCCCGCAGGTTTCGCTGTGCACGCCGATGCGCTCCATCCCGGTGTCGATCTTCAGGTGGATGCGCGCCTTGCCGCCGACCGCCGCGGCGGCGGCCTCGACTTGCCGCAGCTTGGCCAGCGAGGACACCGTGATTTCAAGATCGTGGCGCAGGAACAGCGCCAGCTGCGGCCCGAACAGGCCGCCCAGCACGAGGATCGGCGTGGTGATGCCGGCGCGGCGCAGCGCGATGCCCTCCTCGGCGAAGGCCACCCCGAGGTATTCCACGCCCAGCGCCGCGAAATGCCGCGCCACCGGCACCAAACCGTGGCCATAGGCATCGGCCTTGACCACCGCCATCACCCGCGCCGAACCGACCGCCGCGCGGATCGCGCCAAGGTTGTGGCCGAGCGCCGGCAGATCGACGGTGATGGTGGTGGGCCGATCCATGCCGCAGTTTACCGGCTCATCCCTCGTAGACGCCGTAGCTTTCCCGCGCCAGGTTGTCGAAGCGGGTGTAGGCGCCGGCAAAGCGCAGATCCACCTTGCCGGTCGGGCCGTTGCGCTGCTTGGCGATGATGATCTCGGCCAGGCCCTTGTTGTCCTGCTTGTCCTTGTTGTAGACCTCGTCGCGATAGATGAACACGATCACGTCGGCATCCTGCTCGATGCCGCCCGACTCGCGCAGGTCGGACATCACCGGGCGCTTGTCGGTGCGCGATTCCAGGCTGCGATTGAGCTGGCTGAGCGCGATCACCGGCACGTTGAGTTCCTTGGCCAGGCCCTTGAGGCTGCGCGAGATCTCGGCGATCTCGGTGGCGCGGTTCTCCTGCGTGCCCTGCACCTGCATCAACTGCAGGTAATCGACCACGATCAGGCCCAGATCGTGCTCGCGCTTGAGCCGGCGGGCACGACCGCGCAGCTCGATGGGGCTCAGCCCGGGCTTGTCGTCGATGAAGATCTTCAGCTCCGACAGCATGCGGATGGCGCTGCTCACCCGCGGCCAGTCTTCTTCCTGCAGATCGCCGGTGCGCAGGCGCTGGGAGTCGATCCGGCCCATCGACGAAATCAGGCGGAACGCCAATTGCGAGGCCGACATTTCCATCGAGAAGATCGCCACCGCCTTTTTCGTCTTCATCGCCGCGTATTCGGCGATGTTCACCGCCAGCGCGGTCTTGCCCATCGACGGCCGCGCGGCGAGGATGATCAGGTCGGTCGGCTGCAAGCCCGCGGTCATCTCGTCCAGCTCGGTGAACCCGGTGGGGACGCCGGTCACCGTGCCCTGATTTTCGTGGCGGTCTTGCAAGATGCGATAGGCATCGAGCATCGCCTCACGCAGGTCGACGAACTCCTTGCGGCCGCGATCACCCTGCTCGGCGATCTGGAACACCCGCTGCTCGGCCTTGTCCAGCACATCGCGGACCGACGCCTGCCCGGGCTGAAAGCCATCATTGACGATCTGCGTGCCGGCCTCGATCAGGCGCCGCAGCACGGCCTTGTCGCGCACGATCTGCGCGTAGGCGCCGATGTTGGCGGCCGACGGCGTGCTGGTGGCCAGTTCGATCAGATAGGCGGCCCCGCCGATCTGCTCGGCACTGCCGTTGGCGTCGAACCATTCGCCCAAGGTCACCACGTCGAACGGCTTGCCCTTGGCCGACAGACCGCAGATCGCTTCGTAGATCAGCCGATGGTCGCGGCGGTAGAAGTCGGTCGAATCGAGCAGGCTGCTGGTGCCATCGAGCGATTCGGGCGCCAGCATCAAGCCGCCGATCACGGCCTGTTCGGCCTCCACCGAATGCGGCGGGACGCGCAGGGCTTCCACCCGCGCATCGAAAGCAGGCAGGCCGCGTTCATCGGTGCGCAAGCCAGGACGTACGGACATGTTCGAAAGACTCGGGTGCGAGGGAAATGCCTGCCCCGATCATAGGCCGCGGCAGCGGTCGAGCGTTGCAGACAAGTCTGTGGATAACCGGTGGGAATCTCACCGGCTGCGACAGCCCGGCGGCGACCGCCCCGGGCCACGGCGGACCGGCGCGTATAATCGCAATCCCGACGCGGCCGTGCCGCACGCAAGGATTCGCCATGCCGCAGACGATGAAAGCGCTGGTCAAGCGCAAGCCCGAGCAAGGCATCTGGATGGAGCAGGTGCCGATCCCCGAGGTCGGCCCCAACGAAGTTCTCATCAAGCTCGAGAAAACCGCGATCTGCGGCACCGATCTGCACATCTACAAATGGGATGCGTGGAGCCAGCGCACGATCAAGCCCGGCCTCGTGATCGGCCATGAATTCGTCGGCCGCATCGTCGACATCGGCCCCGGCGTCACCGGCTATGCGCTCGGCCAGCGCGTCTCGGCCGAAGGCCACATCGTCTGCGGCCATTGTCGCAACTGCCGCGCCGGTCGCCAGCATTTGTGCCCGAATACCGTGGGCATCGGCGTCAACCGCAACGGCGCGTTCGCCGAATACGTGGTGATGCCGGCTTCCAACCTGTGGCCGATTCCGGATCAGATTCCGTCGGAGCTGGCCGCCTTCTTCGATCCCTACGGCAACGCCGCGCACTGCGCGCTCGAGTTCGACGTGATCGGCGAGGACGTGCTGATCACCGGCGCGGGGCCGATCGGCATCATCGCCGCCGGCATCTGCAAGCACATCGGCGCGCGCAACGTGGTGGTCACCGATGTCAACGATTACCGGCTCAAGCTCGCCGCCGACATGGGCGCGACCCGCGTGGTCAACGTGTCCAAGCAGTCGCTGAAGGACACCATGGCCGAGCTGCACATGGAAGGCTTCGACGTGGCGCTGGAGATGAGCGGCAACCCGGCGGCATTCAACGACATGCTCGGCGCCATGTACCACGGCGGCCGCGTCGCCCTGCTCGGCATCCTGCCCAACGGCGCCGGCATCGACTGGGACAAGGTCATTTTCAAGGGGCTCGTATTGCATGGAATCTACGGGCGACGCATGTACGAGACGTGGTACAAGATGACGCAGCTGGTGCTGACCGGCTTCCCCTTGCAGAAGGTGCTCACGCATCAGGTCCACATCGACGATTTCCAGCGCGGTTTCGACCTGATGGCGTCAGGCAACTGCGGCAAGGTCGTTTGTTCGTGGAACTGACTCGAGGCCTGGCAAGTGAAACTGTCCGCAAAGGACGCAAAGGGCGCAAAAACACGCATTGGCGCTGTCCGTCCTTGATTTTTTTGCGTACTTCGCGCCCTTTGCGGACAACGTTCTGTTTTCGGCATCTCGGTCGAAACACGCAGCGGCAAGGTGGTGTGTTCGTGGAACCGGAGCCGTGAATCGTGATGGGTGAATCGTGAATCGACACAGCCTGTAGCCCGGAGCCAGTGAAGCGGGATCCGTGCTGCCTGATCCGTCCTCTGTCCTCTGTCCTCTGTCCTCTGTCCTCTGTCCTCTGGTTCCCATGTCCCTCACCCAACGCTACGCCGACGAACTGCAATCCATCCGCGCACAGGGCCTGTTCAAGTCCGAGCGGGTCATCGCCTCGCCGCAGTCGGCCGAAATCGAACTCGCCGACGGCCGCAAGGTGCTCAACTTCTGCGCCAACAATTACCTCGGCCTCGCCGATCATCCCGACATCATCGCCGCCGCAAAAGCCGCGCTCGACACGCATGGCTTCGGCATGGCTTCGGTGCGCTTCATCTGCGGCACCCAGGATTTGCACAAGCAGCTCGAAGCGAAGATCGCGGACTTTTTCGGCAAGCAAGACACCATCCTCTACGCCGCCTGCTTCGACGCGAATGGCGGCCTGTACGAACCGCTGTTGCAGGAAGACGACGCAATCATCTCCGACGCCCTCAACCATGCCTCGATCATCGACGGCGTGCGCTTGTGCAAGGCCCGGCGCTACCGCTACGCCAACTGCGACATGGCCGAGCTGGAGACCCGGTTGCAGGAGGCGGACGCAGCAGGGGTTCGCACGAAGATGATCTCCACCGACGGCGTGTTCTCGATGGATGGCTTCATCGCGCCGCTGGATGAAATCACCCGACTCGCGCAGAAATACAACGCGCTGGTGCACATCGACGAATGCCACGCTACTGGATTCCTCGGTGCGACCGGACGCGGCTCGGCGGAAGTCAAAGGCTGTCTCGACAAGATCGACATCATCACCGGCACCCTCGGCAAGGCGATGGGCGGCGCGCTCGGCGGCTTCACCACCGGCAAGCGCGAGGTCATCGAAATGCTGCGCCAGCGTTCGCGTCCTTATCTGTTTTCCAATTCGCTGCCGCCGCTGGTGGTCGCGGCCGGCATCAAGGCATTCGACATGCTCTCCTCGGCTGGCGATCTGCGCGAAACGCTCGTCGCCAACACGAAATATTTCCGCGAGCGGATGACCGCTGCGGGCTTTGACATCAAGCCCGGCGTGCATCCGATCAGCCCGGTGATGCTCTACGACGCGCCGCTGGCGCAGAAATTCGCATCGCGCCTGCTCGAAGAAGGCATCTACGCGATTGGATTCTTCTTCCCCGTGGTTCCAAAAGGGCAGGCGCGCATCCGCACCCAGATCAGCGCCGCCCACACCCGCGAACATCTCGACCGCTGCATCGACGCCTTCACCCGCATTGGTCGCGAGCTGGGCGTCATCAAGGGCTGAGCCCCGCGCGCCGCGGGAAGGAGCGCTGCGCCGTGACCGACGGCTTCGTCAAGTACTTGCGCAGCGCGATGACCGATGCCGAGCGCCTGCTGTGGCGGCGCCTGCGAGCGCATCGTCTGGCGGAGCAGAAGTTTCGTCGCCAGCAACCCATCGGTCCCTACATCGCGGATTTCGTCCACTTCGGTGCGCGCCTGATCATCGAGGCCGATGGTGGGCAGCACAACCGAACTGGCGCAGATGCACAGCGTGATGCGTGGTTCCAGGCCCACGGATTTCGGGTGCTGCGGTTCTGGAATCATGAAATCCTCGGCGAGACCGAAGCGGTGCTGGAACGCATCCTGGAAGCCGTCAGGGCCGCGCCGAACACAGGCAGACCCGCGCGTACGCAAGGGGATGCCGGCTCCGATCGCAAAGACTCACGGACACCCCCAATGCATCCCGATCGCGCCGCCGCCTGCTTCCCCTCTCCCCTTGCGGGAGAGGGTGGCGCGGCAGCGCCGGGAGAGGGGAGCGCGACAGCGCAGGGAGTTCGGGACGGGCGTTGCACCGAGGCATCCCGGCCCTCGCCCCCTCTCCCCAACCCCTCCCCCGCGAGGGGGGAGGGGCTTGAACACACGCCGGCTCGGTTGCCGGGCGATCGCATCAACCTCGATACCGCCTGCTTCCCCTCTCCCCTTGCGGGAGAGGATAGCGCGGCAGTGCAGGGAGAGGGGAACGCGGCAGCGCAGGG
>JAFEFT010000020.1 GCA_018240435.1 Pseudomonadota bacterium | reverse complement strand
TGTCCTCTGTCTTCTGTCCTCTGAGTTGGCGGGTGCTGCGACCCCTCACCCCAACCCCTCTCCCGATGGGAGAGGGGCTTTGGTTCCGTGCTTGCAGGAGAAAGAGGGCATGAACGCCCTCGCCCACCACGCACCAACAGTCCACCGTTCACCGATTACCTTCTGTCCTCTGTCCTCTGTCTTCTGCCTTCTGTCCTCTGTCCTCCGTCCTCCGTCTAGCGCATCATTCGGCTTTGCCTTTTCCGGAGCCGCGCGATGACACACCACTACCCCCCGCACATCTGGCACAACGGCGCGATCAAGCCTTGGGCGGAGGCGACCACGCACGTGATGGCGCATGCCATCCACTACGGGTCGTCGGTGTTCGAGGGCATCCGCAGTTACCCCACGCCGGACGGGCAGAAGATCTTCCGCCTCACCGATCATCTCAAACGCCTGTACGCCTCGGCGAAGATCTACGACCTGCACATCCCCTACGCGATCGAGGAGATCGCGATGGCGTGCCGGCATGTGATCGCCGCCAACAAGCTCGATCGGTCCTACCTGCGGCCGTTTGCCTTCCGCGGGCTGGGCGGCTTCGGCCTTTCCGCCGAATGCCCGACCGAGGTCTCGGTCGCCGCCTGGCACATGGGGCCGTACCTGGGCGCGGGCGCACTGGAAGCGGGCATCGATGCCTGCGTGTCGAGTTGGCAGCGGTTCGCGCCCAACACCATCCCGGCCGGCGCCAAGGCCGGCGGCAATTACCTCTCCGGGCAGCTGATCGCGCGCGAGGCGCGGCGGCTGGGGTTCGGCGAGGGCATCGCGTTGGCGGCCAACGGCCTGCTGTCCGAGGGCGCCGGCGAGAATCTGTTCCTGATTTTCGACGGTGCCTTGCACACCACGCCGGTCAGTGCCGCGCTGCTCAACGGCATCACCCGCAATTCCATCATCACGCTGGCGCGCACCAACGGCATCGAAGTGGTCGAGCGCGACATCCCGCGCGAATACCTCTACCTTTGCGACGAGTTGTTCATGTGCGGCACCGCCGCCGAGATCACGCCGATCCGCTCGGTGGACGGAAAACCCGTGGGCACCGGCAAGCCGGGGCCGGTGACGGCGCGCGTGCAGGAGCTGTTCTTCGGCCTGTTCGATGGCCGCACGCGCGACGACTGGGGCTGGCTGGAGGCCTGCTGAGCGTGCCGGCGCCAGCCGACCGGCTCGGCCGGCGCGCAATCAGGCTCGCCACATCGTCGTGGTGGCGGCGCACGCCCACCGCGCACGCCGTGGCGGCGGGCGAACCCGGACCACGCACGCAAACGCGCCATGTCGGCCGCTCGTGGCCCGCCTTCGTCAAAGCGGCGTGGCAAGCACGAGCGCGCAGAACGACACGCCCAGCACCCCGAAATTGACGGTATTGATCCAGTTTCGGCGCGGAAACACCACGCGCAAGCGACCGAGCCGGCACAGCAACACCGTTGCCAGGACCGCAACGACGGCAATGCCCAGATACGGCAGGTGGTTGTGCTCGAAAATGCTCAGGCCGAAACAGATCCAGAGCGTGGCCCAGCCGACGGCCATGCTGGCCCGTTCCCAGCGATGCCCGAAGCCAAGCCGGCGCGAGCAGCCCCGGCAATGGGCGTGCCAGCCGGTACCGATCGCCATGGCCAGCAGCGCCAGCAGCGAGATGCGCGCCCCGCAGTGCGGGCAGGTGGACGCGGTTGCGGTCATGTTGCCTGTTGTGTCATTCGACGAGGTTGCCTGAAGGTCAACGACGAAGTCGGCTGCGACAGGCCACGGCCCGACCTTCCCCGGCCCGGCCGGCAGCGCCTGCGGTCGTCAGTTCGATCCGGACAGCGGTCGAAACGACAATGATGCGACGGCGCCGCGAACATCGCCACGCGGCGCGATCGCCACCTTCCAGCCATACAGCTCGCACAGCCGGCCGACGATCGACAAGCCGATCCCCGCGCCCTTGGTGCCGGTCGACGTGGTGCCGCGAAAGCCCCGTTCGAACAGGTGTGCGGCGTCCTCGACGCTGATGCCGGGCCCGGTATCGAACACCCGAACACCATCGCTGGCTACCTCCACCAGCACCTCGCCTTCGGCGGTGTATTTGCAGGCGTTGCCGATCAGGTTGCCGATCGTCACCGAGGCGATCGCTTCGGGGACGGCGATCTTCGCGCTGGCGTCGCCCTGCGCGCGCAAGCGCACCGGCTTGCCGGCGAGCTGGGCGCGGTTGGCGTCGAGCAGGTGGTTGACCAGTTGCAGCAAATGGGTGTCGCCGGTGCCGCGTTCGTTGCGGGAAAGCATCAGCAAGGCGGTGATCAGGTGCGTGCTCTGCTGGGCGGCGCGATCGATGCGTTGCAGGCGCTGGCGCATCTTGTCCGACAGCTCGGGGCTGGCCAGCATCAGCTCGGTGGCGCCGTGGATCACCGCCAACGGCGTACGCAATTCGTGGCTGACATCGGCGTTGAACTCGCGATCCCGGCGCACCAGATGGGTCAGGCGTTGCGCGTACTCATCGAGCGCCGCCGCCAGCTGGCCCACTTCGTCGTCGAGGAAATGCGGCGCCAGCATCTGCGGCTCGCCCTCGGCCGACAACGCATTGACGCGGCGCACGAGGTCGGTCACCGGGTGCATCACCCGCCGCGACAGCCACAAGCCGACCAGCAGCGCCAGCAACGAGAACACCACCACCAGCCCGACCAGCGCCCAGGCGAAGCGTTGCAGGCTCTCGTGCTCCTGCGAATATTCGTAGACGAGGAAGAACCAGTATTTGGGATCCTTGCGCACCACCAGCTTGTAGGTGCGCACACCGGCTTCGGTACGCTCCTGCAATTCGTGCACGCCCGGACCGAGGTCGCGCCAGGCCGCCGGCACGTTGCCGATCTTGTGGATGCCGTACACGTAACCGGTCATCTTCTCGAACGGCACGCCGGCACGGTCGGGGCTGGTGTAGAAGCCCTCGGCGTATTCGTCGACGTTCTTGATCAGTGCCCGGCCGATCACCTTGTCTTCGACACTCTGGCGCACCAGCACGGTGGCCGAGGCGATCAGCACCGCCAGGCCGAAGCCCAGCAGCAGGAACGACAGGACGATGCGGGTGCGGAGCCTACGCCGGTACTGCATCGGGATCGGCGATGCGGTAGCCGATGCCGTGGCGGGTCTGGATCAGCGCCTTGGGGAAGGGCTTGTCCACCGCCTGGCGCAGACCGTGGATATGTACGCGCAGGCTGTCGGAATCGGGAAGTTCCTCGCCCCAGACGCGGGTTTCGAGTTCCTGCCGGGTGACCACCGACGGCGAGGCTTCCATCAGCGATTGCAGGATCTTCAGCGCGGTCGGGTTGAGCTGGAGCAGCTTGCCGCCTCGCCGCACCTCCAGCGTATCGAGGTTGTATTCCAGGTCGGCGACGTTGAGCACGCGCGCCTGCGGCCCCTTGCCCCGGCGCAGCAGCACGGTCAGCCGGGCGTCGACTTCCTGCAGGGCGAATGGCTTGACGAGGTAATCGTCGGCACCGGCCTCGAAGCCGTCGAGCTTGTTCTCCAGCGAATCGCGTGCGGTCAGCATCAGCACCGGCGTCTGCTTGCGCGCCTCATGGCGCAGCTTGCGGCAGACCTCGAGGCCATCCATGCCCGGCAGGTTGAGATCGAGCACGATGGCGTCGAATTCGTTGACCACCGCCAGGTGCAGGCCGGTGACGCCGTCGGCGGCGAAATCGACGGTGTGGCCGCGCTCCTCGAGGAAATCCCCGAGGTTGGCGGCGATGTCGTTGTTGTCTTCGATCACCAGTATGCGCATGGGCGCGATGTCCAGGACAGGATCAGTTGCTTTCCAGTGCGCCGCCCTGCGCCGCTTGTTGCGCCCGCTCCATCTCCCGGCGGCGCTCGCCGACGGTCTTGCAGACGCTCTTGGGCAGGTTGCTGCCGAGCTTGGGCACCCGTTCGCACACCACACGGCTGTCGGCCGCACCCTTGTCGAGAATGGTCGCCACCACTTCCTGATCGTTCATCATCTCGACCTGCTGCGCCTGGCTCAGCGTGCCGCCATCGACCGCCGACTGCCAGCGCTGCTCCATGCGATCGAGCGTCTCGGCCAGCTTTTTCTGATCGTCGGCGCTGATCTCGCGGAACTTGTCGTCGTGATCGGCCATGCCCTTGCTCACCTGCGTGCGCAGCGTCTCGAACTGCTGCCGCGTTTGCAGCCCTTGCAGGGCGTCGGCCGATGCCAGCGGCGCACACAGGACGAGCGCCGCGAAGACGATGGCGGAAATCAGTTTCATGCGACGGAACCTCCAAGGCGGCAACGACAGGCGGGTGACGATTGTGCCAGAGTGGCCGCAGCGCCGCACGGCTCGGGTTGCGCAAACGCGCACGCGGGATTCTCGATGACCCACTCCCGACCTGACCATCCCTGATCCTCAGCCACGTCATTGACCGGCTTTCCCGCTGCAATGCACTTCCGCGAAGGCGGGAAGCGCTTCGCAACTGCCGAAGGCTGGTCATCCACGTTTGATGAGGGGCTTCCCACGGGACGCTGGATCCCCGCCTTCGCGGGGATGACCAGCGCAAGGTCGGTGGATCCCCGCCTTCGCGGGGATGACGAGATCGAGCCCCACGGCACAGCGTCGTGACCATCGTGCCTGGCTGAGAGTCAGGGCAATCAGGACTCCCGATCACCGCGACGGCCACCTTGCAGACAAAAAAAGTCCAGACGGATGGCCGCGTCGCGACCTGACTCGTCTGGACGGAAGGTAAAGCCCCGAATGCCGTAATCTGCGAGGCACTGGATGCAGCACGAGGAGTGTCAGCAGAACTACAGCCCGGCCAGCCTACGACCGCCGACATTAAGTTATCGTTAATTATTTCTGAATATTGCAGACTTTCCAACTGATTCAATGCTTTAGCTCTTTCATCGACGCATCGCGCCGGCGTCTTGCAACCCGTTGCGCCATGTAATCGACGACCTGCCCGGCCACATCGACGCCGGTCGCCGTCTCGATGCCTTCCAGTCCCGGCGACGAGTTGACCTCCAGCACCAGCGGGCCGCGCCGGGCGCGCAGCAAGTCGACGCCGGCCACGTTCAAGCCCATCACCTTGGCGGCGCGGATCGCGGTGTCGGTTTCGGCAACGGTCAGGGTTGCCTTCGTCGCGCTGCCACCGCGATGGAGATTGGAACGGAACTCGCCCGGGCGCGCCTTGCGCTTCATCGCCGCCACGACCTTGCCGCCGACCACGAAGCAGCGCAAATCGCTGCCACTGGCCTCGGCGATGAACTCCTGCACCAGAAAGGTGGCATACAGCCCGCGCAGGGCCTCGGTGACGCTGCGCGAGGCGGAGATGCGCTCGGTCAGCATCACCCCGGCGCCTTGTGTGCCTTCGTTGAGCTTGATCACGTGCGGCGGCTTGCCGAGCATCGCCAGCAGGTCGGTGGTGTCGTCGGGGTTGTCGCCGAATACCGTGGTCGGCAGGCCGATGCCCTGCTTGGCCAGCAATTGGTGGCAGCGCAGCTTGTCGCGGGCGCGCAAGATCGCGTCCGAGCCATTGGGCGTGAACACGTTCATCATCTCGAACTGGCGCAGCACGGCGGTGCCATAGCGGGTGATCGAGGCGCCGATGCGCGGCAGCACCGCGTCGTAATCGGCCAGCACCTTGCCCTTGTAGTGCAGATCGAACTCGTCCGGCGCGATCTTCATGTAGCAGCGCAGCGGATCGAGCACGCGCACGCTGTGCCCGCGCGCGCGCGCCGCCTCGACCAGACGCCGGGTCGAATACAGTTTGCCGTTGCGCGACAGGATGGCCAGCTTCATCGCATCCTCGCCGTGACCGTGGCCAGGCGCTCGGCCCGGAACGAGCGCGCCGGATCGACCACGAACCGCCGCCGCAGCGCGCTGCGGCCGAGCAGCATCGGAAAGCTCATGGCTTGCCGGGAAGTCAAGTTCACCTCCACCGGGAATATCTGCCCGGCGAGGGCGATGCGAGTGAGCAGGAAGATGCGCTCGCTGACATGCCCGCCCGAATCGGTGACCGGCCGGCGATCATGCACCGGCGCTTCGACTTCCGCAGGCGGGTCGCCATTGGCGTCGGTGGCGATGACGAAACGCACCCACTGGCGACCGTCGGCGATGAAGGTTTCGAGCGCATCGACGTGCAGCGACGACGAGCGCGCGCCGGTGTCGATCTTGGCGCGGATCCGGCCGATGCGCAGATCGGGCAACGCCAGCCATTCGCGCCAGCCGATCACGAGCCGCGATTTCGCCAGAGGTTTTCGCGTTCGTTCGAGCACGTCGCCTCCGCACCGCCCGGCAGGTACCGCCGCGCTGGAGCGGGTGATGGGAATCGAACCCACGTCAGCGGCTTGGGAAGCCGCAGCTCTACCATTGAGCTACACCCGCGTGTTGGCCGATTATGACGGTCGCCATCACGGGTGGCAACGCAAGCGACAAGGAACGAGCAACGACCATGCAGATCCAGCTCAACGGGCAAACCCGCCAAGTCGAAGACGCGATCACCATCGCCGGCCTGCTCGCAGGCTGCGGTTACGGCGAGCGCAAGGTGGCGGTCGAGGTCAACCAGGAAATCGTGCCGCGCAGCGCGCACGCCACGCGCCATCTCGCCGAGGGCGACTGCATCGAGGTGGTCACCGCCTTCGGGGGCGGCTGACCGGAAGTGCGCGACCGGCACGGATCGTCGCGCGCCGGTTCATTGTCTGGCAGCCCAAGCGGCTTCCACATGCGCAATAATCGCGGCATGAATACTCCCGAAACGATTGCCGATCCGCTGCGCATCGCCGGCAAGGCCTACCGCTCGCGCCTGCTCACCGGCACCGGCAAGTTCGCCGATCTCGAACAGACGCGGCTGGCCACCGAAGCGGCCGGCGCGCAGATCGTCACCGTCGCCATCCGCCGGACGAACATCGGCCAGGACAAGCACGCGCCGAACCTGCTCGACGTGCTGCCGCCCGATCGCTACACGATCCTGCCCAACACCGCCGGTTGCTACAACGCGGACGACGCCGTGCGCACCGCCCGGCTCGGGCGCGAACTGCTCGACGGTCATGCGCTGGTGAAGCTAGAAGTGCTCGGCGACGCGCAAACCCTGCATCCGGATATTCCGGCCACTCTGGAAGCAGCCAAAACGCTGATCGCCGATGGCTTTCAGGTGATGGTCTACACCAGCGACGACCCGATCATGGCCAAACGCTTCGAGCAGATGGGCTGCGTGGCGGTGATGCCGCTGGCGGCGCCGATCGGCTCGGGGCTCGGCATCCGCAATCCGTACAACATCCTCACCATCGTCGAGAATGCGACGGTGCCGATCCTTGTCGATGCCGGCGTCGGCACGGCTTCCGACGCAGCGATCGCGATGGAACTGGGCTGCGACGGCGTGCTGATGAACACCGCCATCGCCGGCGCCAAAGACCCGGTGCGGATGGCGCGGGCGATGAAGCTCGGCGTCGAGGCCGGGCGCGAGGCATTCCGCGCCGGCCGCATTCCCAAAAAGCGCAACGCCAGCGCCTCGTCGCCGATCGAAGGGCTGTTCTTCTGATGACCTGCGCAGCTGCCATGTCCGGAGCACGCACCGCATGAGCGCGCCCGCGTCTGGCAAGCCCTTCACCGAAACGCCGGGGCACCGCGAGATCCGCAGCTTCGTCCTGCGAGAGGGAAGACTGACCCCTTCGCAAGAGCGCGCCGTCACCGAGCTGTGGCCACGTTACGGCATCGATTACCGTGGCCAGATGCGCGACTTTCACGCGCTGTTCGGCCGCGTCGCGCCGATCGTGCTGGAGATCGGCTTCGGCAACGGCGATGCGTTGCTCGAATGCGCGCGCAGCGATCCGGCGCGCGATTACCTCGGCATCGAAGTCCACCTGCCTGGCGTCGGTCGTGCGCTGGCGGGCATCGCGCGCGACGGCCTGCGCAACGTGCGCGTGCAACGCCACGACGCCATCGAAGTGCTGCGTCATGAAGTCGCAGTCGCTGCGCTCGATGAAGTGCGGATCTGGTTTCCCGATCCGTGGCACAAGAAGCGCCATCACAAGCGCCGCCTCATCAACCCGGAGAACGTCGCGCTGATCGCCGATCGCCTGCGCCCGGGTGGTCTGCTGCATCTGGCCACCGATTGGGCGCCCTACGCCGAGCACATGTGGGACGTGCTCGACGCGCAGCCCGCCCTGCGCAACCGCGCCGGTGCGCGCGGCGCGGTGCCGAAGCCGGAATGGCGTCCCGGCACGCGTTTCGAGACGCGCGGCATCGGCCTCGGCCACGCGGTGTTCGATCTGCTCTACGAGCGCACCTGACCGGCCGCCGACGATGGATGCCGCCTCCAGCCACGGACTGACCACCGAAATGGTGGTGGTGCTGTGCGTGATGGCGTTCACCATGCTGATGTTCATGCTCGACCGCATCCGCGCCGACGTGGTCGCACTGACGGCATTGATCGCGCTCGGATTGAGCCACGTCACCCCGGTCGATCGCCTGTTCGACGGTTTCGCCGGCAACGCCGTGATCAGCGTGATGGCGACGATGGTGCTCGGTGCCGGGCTGGATCGCACCGGCCTGCTCAATCGGTTGTCGGGCTGGCTGCTGCGCCGCTCGCGCGGCAGCGAGCAGCGCATGCTATCGCTGACCTGCGCCATCGCCGGGGTGATCTCGCCGACCATGCAGAACCCGGCAGTGATGTCGCTGTTCCTGCCGGTGGCCTCGCGCCTGTCCTCGCGCACCGGCATCACCCCGGCGCGCATCCTGCTGCCGCTGGTGAGCGCGATCATCATGGGCGGCAGCCTGACGATGGTCGGCAATTCGCCGTTGATCCTGCTCAACGACTTGCTGGTCTCGGCCAATCGCAACATCCCATCCGGCGTGGCAACGCTGGTGCCGCTGAAGATGTTCGCGCCGTTCCCGATCGGCTTGGCGCTGCTGGGTGCGTGTCTGGCGTATTTCCGTTTTTTTGGCGCGCGCCTGCTGCGCGAAGGCGAGGACAAGAACATCACGCCGGGTCGTACCGAGAGCTACTTCGCCGAGACCTACGGCATCGACGGCGAGGTATTTGAATTGACGGTCGGTGCCGACAGCCCGCTGGTGGGCATGTCGGTGGCCGAAGTCGAAGTGCAGAAAGGCGCGCCGCTGCTGCTGGCGCTGCGCACCGGCGAGGAATCCCGGCTGGCACCGCCGGGCAAGAACATGCTCTGGGTCGGCAGCGTGCTCGGCATGATGGGGCCGCGCGAGTATGTCGAGGCCTACGCCACCGCCAACAAGCTCAAACTGTCCTCGCGCCTGCGCCAGTTCGGCGACCTGTTCAATCCGGGGCTGGCCGGCATCTCCGAGGCGGTGGTGCCGCCGACCTCGCGCTTCATCGGCAAGAAGCTCGCCGACATCCGCCTGCGCAGCGAAAAAGGCATCAGCGTGCTGGCGATCAACCGCGACGGCCATGTCCACCGCGACGACATTCGCGACCTGCCGCTGCGCTCGGGCGACATGCTGGTGCTGCACAGCATCTGGACGGCGCTGGCGCAGGCCGCGCGCGAGCGCGACTTCGTGGTCGTCACCGACTATCCGAAAGAAGAACAGCGCCCGCACAAACTGCGCATCGCCCTGGTGATCTTCGCCATCGCGCTCGGTCTGGCGCTGAGCGGCGAGTTGCCGACCACGCTGGCGCTGTGGGCCGGCGCCACCGGCATGCTGCTCGCCGGGGTGATCAACATGGACGAGGCCTACAGCGCGATCAGCTGGAAGACGGTGTTTTTGATGGCGTGCTTGATTCCGATCGGCGCAGCGATGGACAACTCCGGCGCCGCCGACTGGCTGGCGCGCGGCCTGCTCGACCTGCTGCCGCGACACCCCTCATTGTTTCTGCTGCAACTGGTGGTGGCGCTGATCACCGTCGGCTTCACCCTCGTCATCAGCCAGGTCGGCGCGACCGTGGTGATGGTGCCGATGGCGATCAACATCGCCATCGCCGCCAGCGGCAACCCGACCGCGTTCGCGATGATCGTCGCGCTGGCGGCATCGAACAACTTCCTGTCCGCCTCCAACCCGGTGATCGGCATGGTGGTCGGCCCGGCCGGCTACAAACCCATCGACCTGCTGCGCGTCGGCGGCCCGCTGACACTGGTGTATCTGGCGGTGGTGCTGGTGATGGTGAATGTGATGTTTTGAGGCGCGGGAGTTGGGAGTTGGGAGTTGGGAATCGGCCAAATGCCCGCGCACTGATCGCCAGGATTCCTTCCCCCGCTCGCGGGGGAAGGGCAGGATGGGGGCGGGCCGTACCGACCACCTGTTCGCTTTGCGTCACAGGGAAAGCGTCCCCCCATCCCAACCTTCCCCCGCAAGCGGGGGAAGGAGAAGACCCGGCGGGACTCGGGACTCGGGGCCTCAACCCCGCAGCACCACCCAGCCGGCATCCGCACCGACCTCCACCGGCCGCAGCGAGTCGCCGCGACACGGCCCTGCCACGCACAGGCCGGACATGCGTTCGAAACAGGCGCCATGCACGGCGCAGACGAGGCGATTCTTGTCGAACAGGAAATTGCCCGGCGACCAGTCGAGGCGATGCCCGGCGTGTGGGCAGACGTTGATGTAGGCGCGGGCGCTGCCGCCTTCGCGCACGACGATCACCGATTCGGCGACGCCATCGACGGTGGCGGTCACCTCGCGCGCGCCGCCGTCGGGGATCTCCGCCAACGCAATCAGGCGCAGCCCGTCGGCACCATGAACAGCCCCATCTTCCGTCACTTGTCCACCTCCGATGGCGACCCCATACTCGCCTCGTATCTTGCCACGTCGGCCCATTCATGTTCAGCGCCTATCGCGTCTTCTCGCTGCTGCACCCCGCCCGCCCGCGGCATCCGTTGCTGCAAGCGTTGCTGGCGGTGGTCGTGGTCTGCGCCTTCGTCGTGCTGCTGGTGGTCGGCGCGATCATCGGCCTGTTGGTGATGGCGGTAGCACTGCTGGCGCGGGCATTCGGCTTCAGCCGACCGTTCGTGTTCAACGCTGGCGTGCGTCCGCGGCCAGAGGCGGCATCGAGCGCGCCATCGCAACCGCAATCGAACAATGACGGCGATGTCATCGACGGCGAGTTCCATGTCGTCGACAAATCGCTCCGGCACGGCCCGCAGGCTTGAACGGCGCGCCGAACTCGCCGGCAGGTGCCGCCGGGCTCGCGGTGCCGCGGGTGGTGACGCCGACCGTTGCGATCCGCGACCGTGTTGAACGCTTTCCGGTGCATCGCATCTACTGCGTCGGCCGCAATTTCGCCGAGCACGCGCGCGAGATGGGCGCCGAGCCCTCGCGCCCGAGCGAGCCCCCGGTGTTCTTCATGAAGCCGGCCGATGCCGTGGTCGCCGATGGCGCGACGATTGCGTATCCGCGCGGCACATCCGAGTTGCATCACGAAGTCGAACTGGTGGTCGCGCTCGGCGCCGATCACGACGGCGTGCTGGCCGCCGCCGACGCGCTGGCGCTGGTGTTCGGCTACGCGGTCGGCATCGATCTCACCCGCCGCGACTTGCAGGCACGCGCCAAAGCCAAGGGCTTGCCGTGGGACGTGGCCAAGGGGTTCGACCAATCGGCACCGATTTCGGCGATCACTCCCGTCGCCGACGGTGGCCATCCACACCCCGATGCCGTCCTCGCACTCACCGTGAACGAGCGCACCGTACAGCGCGCGCCACTGGCGGACATGATCTTTTCCGTGCCCGACGTGTTGCACGAGTTGTCGAAACTCTACGACCTGCGCGCCGGCGATCTGGTGTTCATGGGCACGCCGTCCGGCGTCGGCCCGCTGCAACCGGGCGACCGCTTCGTCGCCGCGGTGGAAGGCGTGGCGATGTTGCACGGCCGCATCGCCGGCTGAATCCCGCAGCACGCCACCAGGGGCGTGCGGCTTGCCCGCAAGTATTGGCGGCCAACGTTCGCCAGCGTATGCTCGCTCGGCTTTCCACAACTGGAGTCGTCGATGGGCATGGTGTCCGAGTTCAAGGAATTCGCGATGCGCGGCAACGTCATCGACCTGGCGGTCGGTGTCGTGATCGGTGGTGCATTCGGCAAGATCGTGTCGGCGCTGGTCGATCAGATCATCATGCCGCCAATCGGCCTGCTCACCGGCGGCGTCGATTTCTCGGCGCTCAAGATCGTGCTGCGCGAGGCCGATCCGGCGCACAAGGTCGCCGAGGTCGCGATCGGCTACGGCTCGTTCATCAATACCATCATCCAGTTCATGATCATCGCCTTTGCCATCTTCATGGCGATCAAGGCGATCAACCGGATCAACCGCAAGCCCGAGCCGGCCCCGGCGCCACCGCCGCCGACACCGGAAGACGTGCTGTTGCTGCGCGAGATCCGCGACAGCCTCAAGAACCGCTGAACCGTCAATCGACGGCGATGGCGTGCCGCCGAGACGCTGCCGAGCCGGTGCGCGTCGCGTTGCGGGGCGCTCGCGGTCGCCGCGCGCTTGGCCAGCCCTCGCATCCCACCGCCCGAACCGGACATCGTCATGCCCCTGCGCACGCTGCTGCAAACTGCCATTGCCACCGCACTGCTCGCGACCGCCAGCGTTTCGGCCGCGCCTGCAGCCAGTGAACCATTGCTGTCGGCACGCGATCTGGCAACGGCGGCGAGGCTGCGCGGTGCTGCACTGGCCGACGATCCGTTGGCGCGCAACGGCGTCTTCGACCTGATCGAATCGATCACCACCGAGATCGGCCAGCGTCTGGCCGGCACGCCGCCGGCAGATCGCGCGGTGGACTGGGCGGTGGCGAAGTTCAAGGCGCTGGGCTACGACAAGGTCTACACCGAGCCGGTGAGCTTTCCGCTGTGGACGCGCGAACACGAGAGCGCCGAAGTCGTCGCGCCCTATCCGCAGCACCTCGTCGTGACCGCGCTCGGTCACAGTGTCGGCACCGATGGCCCGCTGGAGGCCGAGGTGGTCGAATTTGCCAGCCTCGATGCACTCAAAGCCGCGCAACCGGGTTCGTTGACCGGCAAGATCGCCTACATCAGCAACCGCATGCAGCGCTTCCGCGATGGCCACGGCTATGGCATGGCGGTAGGCGCCCGCGCCTACGGGCCGTCGCTCGCCGCCCGCCTCGGCGCGCGGGCACTGCTGATCCGCTCGGTCGGTACCGATCACGACCGCCTGGCCCACACCGGCATGCTCGCCTACGCCGCCGATGCGCCGAAGATTCCCGCGGCGGCGCTGTCCAATCCGTATGCCGACCTGCTCTCGCACATGCTCGCCCGCGGCAAGCCGGTGCGGGTGCGGCTGGATCTGGCCTGCGGCGAACACGGCATCGCCCATTCGTTCAACGTCATCGGCGAGATCGCCGGCAGCGACAAGGCCGACGAGGTGGTGACCATCGGCGGCCATCTCGATTCCTGGGATCTGGGCACCGGCGCCATCGACGACGCCGCCGGAGTGGCGATCACGATGGCCGCCGGCGCCCTCATCCATCGCCTGCACCTGCAGCCGCGGCGCACCATCCGGGTGATCGCCTACATGGATGAAGAATCCGGCGGTTACGGCGGTCGCGCCTACGCCGATGCCCATGCCGCGCAGCTGCGGCAGCACCAGCTCGGCGCCGAGAGCGATTTCGGCGCCGACCGGATTTACGAATTCAACGCCGGCGTGAAGGAATCGGCCTGGCCGGTGATCGCACAGATCGGGCAGGTGCTGGCGCCGCTGGGCATCGCCACCGTCAAGGGCCGCGGCGGCGCCGGCGAGGATCCCGGCGAATTCGTCGCCAAGGGCATGGCGTGGGCCAGCCTGGCCCAGGACGGCACCCGTTATTTCGACTGGCACCACACCGCCAACGACACCCTCGACAAGGTCGACCCCAAGGCCCTGCCGCAGCAGGTCGCCGCCTACGCCGTGCTCGCCTACCTCGCCGCGCAGGCGCCGGGCAGCTTCGGCTCGGGCGAGATGGCGGCGAAAAAGTAGCGGAACTCGGAACTCGGGATTCGGGATTCGGGATTCGGGATTCGGGATTCGGGAATCGGGATTCGGGAATCGGGATTCGGGAATCGAGAATCGGGAATCGAGAATCGGGCATCGGAACTCGGAACTCGGAACTCGGGACTCGGGACTCATCCAAACGCCCGCACGCTGATCGTCAGGGTTCCTTCCCCCACCTGCGGGGGAAGGGCAGGATGGGGGCGGGCTTTACCGACCACCTGCTCGCTTTGCGCCACAGGGAAAGCGTCCCCCCATCCCAACCTTCCCCCGCAAGCGGGGGAAGGAGAAAACCCAGCGGGAATCGGGCATCGGGGCTCGGAACTCGGAGCTCATCCAAACGCCCGCACACTGATCGACAGGGTTCCTTCCCCCGCCTGCGGGGGAAGGGCAGGATGGGGCGGGCTTTACCGACCACCTGCTCGCTTTGCGCCACAGGGAAAGCGTCCCCCCATCCCAACCTTCCCCCGCAAGCGGGGGAAGGAGAAAACCCAGCGGGAATCGGGACAGCCTGCTGCCTACTGTTCACTGTCCACCCTCTGTCATCTGTCCTCTGTCCTCTGTCCTCTGTCCTCTGTCATCTGTCCTCTGTCATCTGTCCTCTGTCCTCTGTCCTCTGTCCTCTGTCATCTGTCCTCTGTCCTCTGTCCTCTGCCCCCTGAAGCCCATCGCGCCATCAGCAGCGCCGCTGCCACCGAGACGTTGAGACTTTCCACGGCGCCGGTGCCGGGGATGCGCAGGCGCAGGTCGGCGCGAGCGCTCGCTTGCTGCGACAGGCCGCTGCGCTCGGCGCCGAGCAGCCAGACCAGCCGCGGCGGCAATGCAGTTGCATACAGATCCTCGCCCCCGCGCACCACCGTTGCCGCCAACTGGAAACCGGCCTGGCGCAACGCGGTGCCGGTGCGCTCGGCGTCGCCGACGGCGATGCACGGCACGGTCTCGGCGCCGCCCTCGGCGACCCGCCACGCCGCCGGCGACAGCGCGCTGGCATCACCCAGCAGCACCGCGCGCACGCCGAAGTGGGCGGCGCTGCGGATGATCGCGCCGAGGTTGTGCGGATTGCCGACACCTTGCAGCCAGAGCAGTTGCGCCGGCGCGTCGGCGGACAACTCGGCCAGCAGCGCGGCGAGCGTCGGCGCTGGCCGCCGACGCATCGCCATGCACACCCCTTCGTGGTGGCCACTGGCGGTCAGGCGCTCGAGTTCGTCGGCCGCGACCACGCGATAGCCGATGCGATGCTGCGCGCACCATGCCAGCACCGGCTTGAACGCCGGGATGTTGGCCTCGGTCAACCAGAGCTTGCGCAAGTCGTCGCGGCGATGGGCGAACGCCGCCAGGCAGGCGTTGATGCCATGCAGGCGCAGTTCGGGCTCGCGCACGCCGGGCGGTGGGCGGGCCTGCTTTCCATCGTCATTCCGGCGCATCCAGACGCTCCCTGGTGATGGCGTGGATGTGCAGGTCGAGCAGGCGCCCGTCCTTCACGACCTGTCGCCGCAGTATCGCCTCATGCGTGAATCCGCAGCGTTCGAGCACGCGCATCGACGCCGGGTTGTCGGCAAACACCCGCGCGTACAGGCGATGCAGGCGCAATTCGCGCAGCGCGTGCGGCACGATCGCGCGCACCGCCGCGGTGACGATGCCCTCGCCCCAGTAGGCACGACCGAGCCAGAAACCCAGTTCGGCGCTGTGCCGTTCGACGCCCTCGCCCGGGCGCACGCCGATGCAGCCGCAGGCCTCGCCATTGCGCACGATCGCGTAATTTTTCTCGCCCTGCGCGCGCATCGCCTGGGCGATGAACCAGTGCGCATCGGCGCGCGTATAGGGATGTGGAAACCGCTCGCCCAGACACCGGGCGACCTGCGCATCGTCGGCGTGCAGTGCCAGTGCGGCGGCATCGTCCGGCTGCCAGGAGCGCAGGATGAAATCGCCGCCGTCGATGCGCTCTGGCCAGGACATCGTTGTCGTGTGGCGATCAGGACAGGGCGCGTGCCGCACCACGGCCCGGTTCAGTCGTCCGTCGCATCGGTGACGCCGGGCGCGGCGACGGCGAGCAGGCGTTGCTTGATGGTGAGCAGCACGCGTTCGGTCGCTTGCAGATCGCGCATGGCGACGTCGGAAAAGATCTCCTCGATCAAGCCATCGGCGATGCCGTCGACCGCCGCCATCACCGCCGCCGAGCCTGGCGTGAGATAAAGCCGCCAGCACCGACGATCCTTCGGATCGGGCCGCCGTTCGACGAAACCGGCCTTTTCCAGCCGATCCAGCACCCGCCCGACCGCGATCGGCGCCAGTTCGAGATCGGCCGCCAGTTCGACCTGGGTCATGCCCTCGAAACGCGCCAGCCGGCGCAGGGCCCGCCATTGCCCGCGGGTGAGGCCGAGGTCGGCCGAGCGGCGATCGAATTCACGTCGGTACAGGCGGGTGACATCGCCGATCAGAAAGCCCAGGCGGGCGTGGAACGAGGTCTCCATGGCCACCTATATTACTGCCACGGTTATCGCTGGCAAGCTGCGGGGCGATGACCGGCCCACCGTCGGATGCGTGGCCGCGCTCGCGATGGCCGGACACCGCGCGACCCGCGCCGCCGCCCGCGTGCCGAGCGGGCGCAGGCTGGCCTGGCAGGCTCAGGCTGGGAGCGGCGGCGGCGACGCGGTAGAATTCGCACTCTCGTCGGCGTGCGCTGCCCGCATCGTGCGGCCCGCCCGGATCGCCTCCCAGGAACGCCATTCCATGAAGATTCTCGTCGCCTACAAGCGCGTGGTGGACTTCAACGTCCGCATCCAGGTCAAGCCCGACGGTTCGGGCGTGGTCACCGACGGCGTCAAGCTGTCGGCCAATCCATTCGACGAAATCGCGCTCGAAGAAGCCCTGCGGCTGCGCGACAAGGGTGTGGCCAGCGAGGTGATCGTCACCACCATCGCCCCGGCCGACGCCCAGGCGCATCTGCGCAATGGTCTGGCGATGGGCGCCAATCGCGCCATCCACGTCGTCGCCGACAAAGTAGTTGCGCCGCTGACCGCCGCGCGCGCCTTGCTCAAATTGGTCGAACGCGAACAGCCCGGGCTGGTGATCCTCGGCAAGCAGGCGATCGACGACGACTGCAATCAGACCGGGCAGATGCTGGCCACGCTCTGGGGCCGGCCGCAGGCGACGTTCGCCAGCAAGGTGACGGTCGCCGACGGCAAGGCGACGGTGGTGCGCGAGGTCGACGCCGGCCTGGAAACGCTGGAAGTCGAGCTGCCAGCGGTCATCACCACCGACTTGCGCCTGAACGAGCCGCGTTTCATCAAGCTGCCCGACATCATGAAGGCCAAGTCCAAGCCACTGGAGACGATCGCCTTCGACAGCCTCGGTGTCGATGCCGGACATGCCCATGAAACCCTGCGCTACGCGCCGCCGGCCAAGCGCCAGCGCGGGGTGATGGTGAAGTCGGTGCCGGAATTGATCGATGCGCTGAAGGCGAAGGGATTGCTGTGAGTCGTCATTGACCGGCTTCGCCGTTGCAAAGCGCTCCAACGAAGGCGGGAACCCGGCGACTTTCCAGCATGCAAGCACCGACACTGGATTCCCGCCTGCGCGGGAATGACAGTCACAAGAGGAAACCATCATGTCCAGGATCCTGATCGTCGCCGAACACCTCGGCGGCCACCTCAACCCCGCCACCGCCAAGTGCGTCAGCGCCGCGCTGGCATTGAACGCGCAGGCCATCGACATCGCCGTGCTCGCCGCCGATCCAACCGGCGTCGCCGCGCAGGCGGCGCAGATTGCCGGCGTCAACCGCGTGCTGGCGGTCGCCAATGCGGCCAACGAACACGCGCTGGCGGCCGTGCAGGCACCGCAACTGGCAAATCTCGCCGCCGGCTACACGCATGTATTCGCGCCGTCGACGACCTTCGGCAAGGATCTGCTGCCGTGCGTCGCCGCCCTGCTCGGCGTCGGCCAGGTCAGCGACGTGATGAAGGTCGAGGACGCGCACACCTTCCAGCGCCCGATCTACGCCGGCAACGCCATCGTCACCGTCAAGGTGCCCGCCGCCGACGTGGTGGTGGCGACGATCCGCGTCGCCTCCTGGCCGGCCGCGGCGAACGGCGGCAACGCGACCATCGAGAATGTGAACGTCGATGCGGCCTTGCCGTCGCACACCCGGTTCGTCGCGCTGGAATCGGGCAAGTCCGATCGCCCCGACCTGCAGTCGGCCGCGCGCGTGGTCTCCGGCGGCCGCGCCTTCGGCTCGGCGGAGAATTTCGGCATCCTCTACGCGCTCGCCGACAAACTCGGCGCCGGCGTCGGCGCTTCGCGCGCGGCGGTCGATGCCGGCTACGTGCCCAGCGACCTGCAAGTCGGCCAGACCGGCAAGATCATCGCCCCGGAACTCTACGTCGCCATCGGCATCAGCGGCGCCATCCAGCACCTGACCGGCATCAAGGACGCCGGCACCATCGTCGCGATCAACAAGGACGCCGACGCGCCGATCTTCGAGGTGGCCGACATCGGCCTCGTCGGCGACTTGTTCCAGCTCGTGCCGGAGTTGACGGCGGCGCTGTGAAGGCTGGGGGCGGCGCTGCAGGGAGCAGCGGAACGGCCGTGCGCGTCGCCCCTTCCCCATTCGGCGGAAGGTGCCCCGGCAGGGGCGGATGAGGGAAAGGCACCGCTCGCGGATGTCGCCGTGCCATAACCGGCGGCACGCGAGGACATCGCCGGCGACCGGGCAATTCCCTGTCGATCCATCCGAATGCATTCCGGCGGGTGCACCCCTCTCCCGGCGCTGCCGCGCCACCCTCTCCCGCAAGGGGAGAGGGGAAAGCAAGCGCTGGCGCCAACCGAAACCGCGCAGCGGATTTGCGTCACGATGAGCAGAACGCCAGGGAGCAGCGGAACGGCCGTGAGCGTCGCCGTTCCTTCCCCATTCGGCGGAAGGTGCCCCGGCAGGGGCGGATGAGGGAAAGGCACCGCTCGCGGATGTCGCCGTGCCATAACCGGCGGCACGCGAGGACATCGCCGGCGACCGGGCCGTTCCCTGTCGATCCATCCGAATGCATTCCGGCGGGTGCACCCCTCTCCCGGCGCTGCCGCGCCACCCTCTCCCGCAAGGGGAGAGGGGAAGCAGGTGGTATCGAGGTTGACGCGAATGCGCGACAGCCGAGCCAGCTTGTGTTGAAGCCCCTCCCCCCTTGCGGGGGAGGGGTTGGGGAGAGGGGTCGAGTGCCGAGATGCCTCGCCACAACAACCGCCCCGATCTCCCGGCGCTGCCGCGCCGCGCTCTCCCGCAAGGGGAGAGGGAAAGCAAGCGCTGGCGCCAACCGGACCCGCGCAGCGGGTTGGTGTCCCGATGACCGTCCCGTTGACCGTCAGACCAACGCGCAGCCGGTCTTGGTGCGCAGTTCGTCCTCGCTCACGCCCGGCGCCATGTCGACCAGCTTCAGGCCATCGGCGGTCACATCCATCACCGCCAATTCGGTGATGATGCGATTGACCACGCCGACGCCGGTCAGCGGCAGCGTGCATTGCTTCAGGATCTTGTGCTCGCCGTTCTTGGCGGTGTGCTCCATCAGCACGACGATGCGCTTGACGCCGGCGACCAGGTCCATCGCCCCGCCCATGCCCTTGACCATCTTGCCGGGCACCATCCAGTTGGCCAGATCGCCCGTGTCGGTGACCTGCATGCCGCCGAGGATGGCGAGGTCGATGTGGCCGCCGCGGATCATCGCGAAGCTGTCGTGGCTGCCGAAGAAACTCGCACCCAGACGCGCGGTCACGGTCTGCTTGCCGGCGTTGATCAGGTCGGCGTCGATTTCATCGGCGGTCGGGAACGGGCCGATGCCGAGCAGGCCGTTTTCCGATTGCAACCACACATCCATGCCATCGGGGATGTAGTTGGCGACCATCGTCGGCAGGCCGATGCCGAGGTTGACGTAGGCGCCGTCGGTGAGCTCCTGCGCGGCGCGCTGCGCCATCTGTTCGCGGGTCCAGGGCATGCTTGCGGTCCTCTCGATGATTACGACGCGGCGCGCACGGTGCGCTGCTCGATGCGCTTTTCGGGGTGGGCGTTGACGACGATGCGATCGACGTAGATGCCCGGCAGGTGGACGTGGTCGGGGTCGAGCGCACCCAGTTCGACCAGTTCCTCGACCTCCACCACGCAGACCTTGCCGCACATCGCCACCGCCGGATTGAAATTGCGCGCGGTCATGCGGAACACGAGGTTGCCGGTGGGATCGGCCTTCCACGCCTTGACCAGGGAAACGTCGGCGCGCAGGGCGGTCTCCAGCACGTAGTGGTGCTCGCCGAACTGGCGGGTTTCCTTGCCTTCGGCGACCACGGTGCCGTAGCCGGTGCGGGTGTAGAAGGCCGGGATGCCGGCGCCGCCGGCGCGCATGCGCTCGGCCAGGGTGCCTTGCGGGTTGAACTCGAGCTCGAGTTCGCCGCCGAGGAACTGGCGTTCGAATTCCTTGTTCTCGCCGACGTAGGACGAAATCATCTTGCGGATCTGCCGGGTGTTGAGCAGCTGCCCGAGCCCGAAGCCATCGACGCCGGCGTTGTTGGAGATCGCGGTCAGGCCCTTGACGCCGGAATCGCGCAGCGCGGCGATCAGCGCCTCGGGAATGCCGCACAGGCCGAAGCCGCCGACCGCCAGCGTCTGGCCATCGGCGACCAGGCCGCGCAGGGCTTCGTCGGCGCTGGCGAAAATCTTGGATCGGGCGCCACCGGCGCGCGCGGAAGAGGGGGTGTCGGCCATCGCGTGTGCTCTCCTCGAAGTCCGAGGCTGAAAAATTCACAGCCTCGCAGTGGAACGACAACGATACCACGGGCGCCAAATCCACCATCCCGCCGCCGGTTTGCGTCACGCCCCGGAACCCGCCGGAATCGCCACCGCCAGCGATACTCGGAACCCGCCGGCGCTGAAAAACTCACAGCCGCTCCGGTTGCGCCCGCAGCCATGTCAGCGTGCGCTGCAGACCGTCGCGCAGGGCCACCGTCGGCGCCCAGCCCAGCTCACGTCGCGCCAGCTCGATGGCCAGCGCATTGGCCGGCACGTCGATGGCGCGCGCCGGCATATGCCGAACCGGCAGCGCCTGTCCGAGCACCTCGGCGATGGCCGCCAGCAGTTCGTCCAGACGCAGGGCATGGCCGGAACCGATGTTGAACACCTCGGCCGGGCCGTCGTAAGTCAGCGCTCGCGCGAAGGCATCGGCGACGTCGCCCACGTACAGATAGTCGCGGGCGATGCTGCCATCGCCCCAGACCTCGATCGTCTCGCCGCGCAGGGCGCGATGCAGGAAGACGCCGACCGCGCCTTGCGCGGTATCCGGGCGCTGGCGTTCGCCATAGGGGTTGGCCACGCGCAGGACGACGCCGCGCAGGCCATGCTGGAGCCGGTACAGGTGCAGGTAGTGCTCGATCGCCAGCTTGACGATGCCGTAGGACACCTGCGGCCGGGTCGGGTGCAACTCGTCGATCGGCAGGTATTGCGCCGGGCCGTAGACGGTGCCGCCGGAGGAGATGAACACGATCCGGCCGACACCGCGGCGCACCATCGCATCGAGCAGGCCGAGCGTGGGCAGCAGGTTGGAGCGCACGTCGAAGGACGGGTCTTCGTTGGAACTCTTCGGCAAGGTGGTGCAGACCAGATGGATCACCGCATCGGCGCCGTCCACCGCAGCCTCGACGTCGTGCGTGCTCATCAGGTCGCCGGTCTGCCACTGCACCGCCTCGGCAGCGGCGAATTCACGATAGGGCTGCACCCGCGGGCGCTCGAAGACGCGCACGGCATGACCGGCCGCGAGCAGCCGCTCGACGATCGCCGAGCCGATGAAACCACCGCCGCCGAAGATCGTGCATCGCATCGTTCCAGTCCCTTGTCCGCCGGTCGTTGCCGCCGTCATCAGAGTCTGAGGCTGAACAACGCACAGCCTCTCACCGCGTCACCCCCGGCACCCAGGTCACCGCGCAGCGCAGGCCGGCGCGCGCGGCCACCAACGGCAGCAGCCGCTCGATGGCGTGCAGCATCGAGCCATCGTACGGCAATGGCTCGGGCGGGTAATCCTGCCAGTCCAGACGCAAGTCGAACAGCGGCCGCAGCGCCGCCGCCCGCGCCCAGAACATGGTGCCGACCGGAAAGTTGAACTGCCGTGGCAGCTCGCCCAGTTGCAGGCGGGCCGCCAGTTGCTGCGCGCAGGGCCGGTTCGCGCCCCAGCCGACGACGTTGGGGTCGTCGGGAAACACCAGCCCCAACGATGCGTCGGCGGCCATCGCCGCGATCACCGCATCGGCCATGCGCGCCCTGCCGCCCAGAAGGTTTTCCAGCAGGAACTCGCACCAGCGTTCGCCCACCGTCGGGTCGGCGAGGTCGGCGGATTTCTTGGTGTGGATGTGGCCGATGAGGTCGTAGCGGCGGCTCAGCGGCTCGGCGAAAGCGGTCAGCAACGGGCCGATGTCGCGACCGCGATTGGGCACCCGCAACACTTGCGCCAGCTTCCCCGGACAGGCCTGCAAGGCCTGCCGCACCGCCGGCTCGTCTTCGTCGCGGGCGATGCTGACGTACAGATCCGGGCGCAGGCGGTTGCCGCGCAGCCGCTGCACGATCGTCGGCAGCAGGTCGGGATAGTAGACATGGATGTGCAGGGCCACACGCACGCGAGCGTCCACCGGCGCCGCGGTCGCCGTCGCGGCGATCACCGGCAGCCGCCACGGCCCGTCGGGGCGGCCGACTTGCAGCCAGTGCGCGAACGGGTCGCCATCGCCTTCCGTCAACCCCGCGCACTCGGCGTAGACGCCCGGATGCAGACCCGGCAGCGGCTTGCGCCGCGCCACCCCGGCCGCCCACGGTCGCACGTACTCGCAGCGCACGATCTCCGCCAGCGCCTGCCCGCGCAGCGGCTCGCGGCGGAAGAAATCCACCCGCAATCCATCGCCGGCAACGATGGCCTGCACCGCCTGCGCTTCGCGGGCCTGCTGTGCCCGCGCCAGTTCGCCCAGTTCCGCGATACCGGCGACGTAGGCGTCCATGTCGAAGCGCTCGGCGACGTAGCGACGCAGCTGCTCGCCCAGCACTCGCCGCCGTTGCGGCGCCGCCGCCAGCGCCGCCAGCTTGGCGGCCATGTCGGCGGTATCCAGATACGGGCTGACGCACTCGCCGCCGACGCCGGCGGCGCCCAGTTCGGCGGCAATGCCGGTGGCCTGCGCGAAACACAGCACCGGCAGGCCGTGCGCCATCGCGTCGATCGCCACGTTCGGCAGTGGATCCAGGCGCGAGCTGAGCAGCAGCACGTCGGCCAGCCCGTAGATGGCGTCGATGTGGGCGGTGGGCCCGACGAACACCATCCGCCCGTCCAGCCCGCTGCGGCGAAGCTGGTCTTCGAGATAGACCGAATAGCCCAGATCGTGCTCGGGATCGTAGCCGTGCCCGATCCACGCGAAGCGGCAGTTGCGGCCGCCCGCCAGCGCCAGCGCCTGCGCCGCGCATTGCACGAACAGATCGACGCCCTTGCGCTGCTGCACCGAACCGATGCCGACCACCAGCACGGTGTCGTCGGGCTCGCCGTCCGGGCGCAGGCGCCCGGTCAGCCACGCAGCCTCGGCGTGGCGGTCGTCATCGGCCAGCGGCTCGGCGGTGAGCGTGCAGCGCCCTTGCGGCAGCACCCGCAGCGGCGCATCGGCCAATTCGGGGAACGCGGCGATCGCGGCATCGCGGGTGAGTTCGGTGGAAAACACCGTCTGCGTCGCCCACCAGATCGCTTCGGGAAAGGCCACGCGCGGCCGCGTGTAGGCCGGGAACTCGTGGATCAGGCAAACCGTCGCGATGCCGCGCGCGGCAAGCAGCGGCAGCACCGCACGCGCCTCGATGCTGTTGACGATCGCCCACGCCGGCCGTTGCGCTGGCGCGAGCGCATCGAGCGCGGCCACCATCGGTGCCGCCCGCTCGCCGTACGCGTGCGGATCGAGCGTCACCGTGGCGTGATGGCGAAACGCCGCCAGCAAGCCGCCGCCGCGCAACGGCATGCAGATCACGTTGAAACGGCGGCGCAGGCCGGCGATCAGGTTCAGGCTCAGCACCGGCGCGCCGGTGCGCGAGGCATCGTGGCCGACGAGCAGGACGGTGGCCTTGCCGGCATCGAATGCGGGTGCGGCGTCCAGCGCCAGCGGCGGCGGCCGCCGCGGCAGGCGGCCTTCGGCGCGGCCATGATCGAGGTAGTGGCGCTGCGGGTCGAGGCCGGCGGCGCGCACGTCCGGGTATTCGGACAGGTAGAAGGCGGCATCGAATGGCTCGCCCGCGCCGCCATCGGCCGCTGCCGCGAACGCCGGCGCGCGTGGTTCGCCGGCCGCGTTCGCGGCCCGCGCCTGCCGCCGCGCATTGAAACGGCGCAACGGCGCGGTCAGCTTCCACGACCGCGAGTGCAGCATGAGCTGACGCTCCTGCTCGACCTGCGCCAGGGTGCGCGCCAGCCGCTCGACCTCGCCGGTCTTGCCCGCCACCGCGCGATCGAACTCGGCCAGCTTGCGCAGCAGCGCCGCCACTCGCTTGCGTTCTTCGGCCAACGCCGCCGTTTGCGTCGCCAGCTGCGCTTGCCGTTGCGCCAGCGCCGCCGCGTGCGTCTCGGCCAGGGCCGCGCGCTGCTGCTCGCCGCAGGCAAGTTTGGCGCGCAACGCCGCGATCGCGTTCGACTGCTCGCCGACGAGTTGCCGCAGTTGCTCCGCCTGTGCCATCGCCGCCTGCCGCGCCGCCGCCGCCACCTCGGCGCGCGCGAGCGCCGCGGCGGCATGCAGTTCGCGCGCACCGATGTCGGCGATCGCCGTGGCCAGCAGCGCCGGCGCGTCCTCGACGGGCGGCGGCAACGCCGCGATCGCCTGCCAGCACGCATCGGCATCGGCCTGCGCCAGCGTTGCCGCCAGCGCCGCGGCATCGTCCGGCAACGCCGGCAGATCCGTATCCGGCGCTCGCGGCCTGGCGTCGAGAAACGCCGCGATGGCCGGCGCCGCCACTGCGTCGGCGATCGGCCAGGTGAGGTCCAGCGCGGCGGCGATGCGTGCAACCGTGCCACGCCAATCGGCCAGCAGATCGACGAAGTGCACCGGTGCCCGGCGCAGGCCACGGCTGGCCGCCTCGGCGCCGATCAGATGGCGCCGCCAGAGGTGCACGGCACTGGCCGTGGCCATGCCATCGCGACGCTGCAGCGAGGCAGCCACCGCCTGCGGATCGCGCAGCGGCACCAGCACGCGCACGTCCAGCCCCTGCGCGGCGAGCACCTCCAACCACAACGGAGCCAGCAGGCACAGGCGCGGATCCTTGATGATCGCCAGTGGCGCGGTCGCCAGTTCCTCGGCGGCGAAGGCGGCGATCTGCGCCCGTGCGCTCGCCGCCGCCGGCGAATCGAGCCAGCCGGCGGGCAACGGTCGGGGGTCGTCCCAGCGGCGATCCAGCGCCGCCAGCAGTGCCTCGTCGATGGCGATGACGCGGCGCGATTCCCAATGCCCCTGCGGATTGCTGCGGTTGCCGCCGAGCAGGTCGCCGGGCAAGGCCGCACCCAGCAAGTTGAGCACCCGGGTCAGCGCCGAGGTGCCGCTGCGGTGCATGCCCAGCACGAGCAGGACGATGGGTCGCTCAGCCATGCCAATCCACCTGCGGGCGCACGTCGAAATCCACCAGGCCGGTGGCCAGCCGCTTTGGATCGGGCTGCACGCGAATCATCAGCACATCCACCTCGCGGGCGATGAAATTCTCGCCTTCACCGACCAGGCCGACCAGACCGGCGTTGAGAAAATAGGTGCCCGGCGCGAGCAGGCAACGAAACCCGATGCGCACCTGCGCGCGGCGGCCGGCGGCCACCGCGCTCACGCCCTCGCCGACCGGCGCGCTGGCGGCACCGCCGAGTTCGACGCCGGCGACGGTCTTGATCATCATGCCAAAGCGCACGCCGGCGATGGCACGGTCGAATTGCACGGTGTAGCGATAGACGTAATCGCGGCCCGGCGCGAGCACGTTGACGCGGCGGCCGTCGGCTGTTTCCACACGCGGATCGTCGATGCGCGCACCAGCGCCGGGATAGCTCACGCCCTGCCCGCGCGGCAGGCCGGGATCGAAGAAGTCGGCTTGATCGGAGGATGCCGTCGCCGAAGCGAGCACATCGTCGGCCGGTGCAGGCGCGGTCGCAACGTCGTCGATGCCGATCTGCTGCGCATTGGCACGCGGCGGATGCGCGGCGATCCACGCCCGTACCTCGTCGACGCGCTCGGCCGGCGCGTACAGCAGTTTTTGATAGCGCGAGAGCACGTCGCGGGTATGGCCAAGCGCCAGCATTCTTCCGCGGTCGAGCAGCATCGCGCGATCGCAGACCTCGGCGACGGTGCCGGCCGAATGCGACACGAACAGGATGGTGGCGCCATCGTCGCGAATCTTGCGGATGCGCGCGAAGCACTTGCGCGCGAACGCCTCGTCGCCGACCGACAGTGCCTCGTCCACCACCAGGATGTCGGGCTCGACGTGGATCGCCACCGCGAACGCCAGGCGCAGGTACATGCCGCTCGAATAGGTCTTGACCGGCTGTTCGACGAACGGACCGATGTCGGCGAAGGCGAGGATGGCGTCCATCCGCGCCTTGATCTGCGCCGCGCTCAAGCCGAGGATGCCGGCGTTGAGCACCACGTTCTCGCGACCCGTGAACTCGGGGTTGAAGCCCGCGCCCAGCTCCAGCAGCGCGGCCACCCGACCACCGACCTGCACGCTGCCGGTGCTCGGCGCCAGCGTGCCGCAGACGATCTGCAGCAAGGTGGACTTGCCGGCGCCATTGCGGCCGACGATGCCGACCTGCTCGCCGCGGGCGATCTCGCAACTGATCCCGCGCAGCGCCCAGTATTCGTCGAAGTGATTCTTCGCATCACGTCCGAGCGCGCGCGCCAGCCGCGGCAGCACGAACTGCGCGAGCCGATCGCGCGGGCGCGCATAGACCGGGTAACACTTGCCGACGTCGTCGATGCGGATGGCGACATCGTCGCAGCGGGATGGCTCAGAGGACATCGGCAAACCCCGTGCGCGTCTTCTGGAACCACCACCACCCCGCGCAGGCTGCCGCGATCCCGCCCAACCAGCACAGCGCCAGCGCCGGCCAGTCCGGCATGCGGCCGAACACCAGCAGCGCGCGCGTGGCCTCGATCACCGCGCTCATCGGGTTGAGCGCCATCCAGCCGCGATAGGGCTCGGGCACCGAGGTCAGCGGATAGAAGATCGCCGAAACGAACAGCAGCACGGTGACGATGATCGCAGTGAGCTGGCCGATGTCGCGCACGTACACGCCCAGCGATGCCAGCGCCCACATCGCGCCGAGCGTGCCCAGCAACAACGGCGCCAGTGCCAGCGGCAGCAACACGAGCGTCAACGGCAGTCCATGCAGGACGAACATCGCCAGCACCGCCCACGCCAGCAACGCGATCAGCATGTGAAACAACGCCGCCAGCAGCGCCGCCACCGGCAGCACTTCGAGCGGGAACACCACCCGCTTGACGTAATTGGCATTGCCGAGGATCAGCGTCGGCGCGCGGTTGAATCCTTCCGCGAACAGGTTGAACGGCAGCAAGCCGGCGAACAGGATCAGCGCGTAGTCGAGCCGGCTGCCGGCGATCGCATCGGCATTCCAGTGCGAGCCGAAGATCACCGCGAACACGAAGGTATACACCGCCAGCATCAACAGCGGCGTCACCAGCGACCACGCCAGCCCGAGAAAGGAGCCGCGATAGCGGCCGAGCACGTCGCGCCGCGCCAGTTGCCAGATCAGCCGGCGATGGACGAACAACGAACGCACCATGCCCCGCGGCGAGGCGTCGGGCGTGGCCATCGCCGCGTGTGCGTGACCGCCGCCGGTGTGCATCGCGATCCCGGGATCGCTCAGGAATCGGCGCGCAGCGCGTGGTCGAGCTCGGCGCGCAGGTCCTCGACATCCTCCACACCCACCGACAGGCGCACGAGGTTGTCGTGGATGCCGAGCGCGGCGCGACGTTCGGCCGGGATCGATGCGTGGGTCATGATCGCCGGATGGTTGATCAGGCTCTCGACACCGCCGAGCGATTCGGCCAGGCCGAACAACTTGCAGCGCTCCATCATCCGCCGCGCCGCCGGCAAGCCGCCGCGCACGTACACCGACACCAGCCCACCGAAGCCGTGCATCTGCCGCTTCGCCAGTTCGTGCTGCGGATGCGAGGGCAGGCCCGGATAGATCACCTTGTCGATGCCCGGATGGGTTTCCAGCCAGCGCGCGAGTTCGAGCGCATTGGCGCAGTGTGCCTTCATTCGCAAGTGCAAGGTCTTGACGCCGCGCAGGGCGAGGAAGCTGTCGAACGGGCCTTGCACGCCGCCGACCGCGTTTTGCAGGAACGTCATTCGCTCGGCCAGCTCGGGGTGGTCGCCGACGATGGCGATGCCGCCGACCATGTCGGAATGACCGTTGAGGTATTTGGTAGCCGAATGCACGACGATGCTGGCGCCGTGTTCGAGCGGACGTTGCAGCATCGGCGAGCTGAAGGTGTTGTCGACCGCGAGGATCAAGCCGTGCGCCCTGGCGAACGCGCCCAGCGCCGACAGATCGACCACCTTGAGCATCGGGTTGGTCGGCGTCTCCGCCCAGATCATCTTCGTGTTCGGGCGCAGCGCCGCCGCCAGCGCCGCAGGATCGGTGAGATCGACGAAGCTGAACTCCAGCCCCGCCGACTGCCGGCGCACGCGCTCGAACAGGCGATAGGTGCCGCCGTAGACATCGTCCATGCAGATGACGTGGCTGCCGGAGTCGAGCAATTCCAGCACCGTCGCCGTCGCCGCCAGCCCCGACGCGAACGCGAAGCCGCGCGTGCCGCCTTCCAGATCGGCCACGCAGCGTTCCCACGCGAAGCGGGTGGGATTGTGCGAGCGCGTGTACTCGTAACCCTGATGCACGCCGGGGCTTTGCTGCACATACGTCGAGGTGGCGTAGATCGGCGTCATGATCGCGCCGGTGGACGGATCGGGATGCTGGCCGGCATGGATGGCGCGGGTGCCGAGGCCGTGAGTCGCGTCAACGTGGGTCATGGTCGTGAAATCCGGAAATGAAAGTGCAAAGAGAGGTTGTTCATGTTCAGTTGATTCCCAGAAATTTCAGGATGTGCCGAGCCAGCGCTTCTTCGAACTCGTGGTGCCGCGGAACTGGCTGCTTCTGCCCGCTGCGCGGATTGATGTAGATATCGTGGCGACCGCCATGACGCAGCAGCACGCATCCAGCTGCCAGCAGCTGGCGCACCAGATCGTCGCGCTTCACAAGGCGATGTCTTTCATCTGATGGACGGCCGGAACGTCCTCCAGCAGCAGCTCGCGATACGCATCGCGCAGATTTTCTTCGAGCTCATCGAGCGACTCGCCCTGCGCCATGATTTCCGGGTGATCGATGAACTTGCCGAGCCAGTAGCGCTCGCCCTGCCAGTACACGATCTTCAATTTCGGTGGCATGGCCGCGCCCTCGTCACGAAGTTTCATTGTACGCGGCGGCGCAAGTAGTTCAGCAGGTCGATGCGGGTGATCAGGCCGAGGAAAGACTTGCCATCCTTGACGATCGCCACCTGGCCGCGATCGAACACCGGCAGCAGCGCCTCGATCGGCGAGCGCACGTCGAGCACGTTGAGCTGGGTCACCATCGCGGTGGACACCGGATCGCGGAAGCGCGCCTCGTCGCCATAGACGTGCAGCAGCACGTCGGATTCGTCGACGATGCCGATCAACTCGTCGCCATCCATCACCGGCAACTGCGAGATCTCGTAGAGCTTCATGCGCTGGTAGGCGGTGACCAGCAGGTCGTTCGGCCCGATCACCACGGTGTCGCGCTGGGTGTACGGGCGCAGGATCAGATCGCGCAGATCGCCGCAGGGCTGCCGCTCGAGGAACCCGTTGTCGAGCATCCAGTAATCGTTGTACATCTTCGACAGGTATTTGTTGCCGGTGTCGCACACCAGCACCACCACGCGCTTGGGCGTGGTCTGCTCGCGGCAATAGCGCAGCGCCGCCGCCAGCAGGGTGCCGGTGGACGAACCGCCGAGAATGCCTTCTTTCGCCAGCAACTCGCGGCCGGTGAGGAAGCTCTCCTTGTCGGAGATCGCGTAGGCCTTTTTCACTCGCGAAAAATCGCTGATCGGCGGCAGGAAATCCTCGCCGATGCCCTCCACCATCCAGCTCGCCGATTTGGTGCTCAGGGTACCTTCGTTGATGTACTGGGTCAGGATCGAACCGACCGGATCGGCCAGCACCAGCTCGACCTGCGGCGCGGTCCTGGCGAAGTATCGCGACAGGCCGGTCATCGTCCCCGAGCTGCCGCAGCCGAACACGATCGCATCCATCCGGCCATCCATCTGTTCCCAGATTTCCGGGCCGGTGGATTGCTCATGTGCGCGCGGGTTGTCGGGATTGCCGAACTGGTTGATGAAATAGGCGCCGGGCGTGTCGGCGGCGATCTTCGCGGCCAGATCCTGGTAATACTCGGGGTGGCCCTTGGCGACGTCCGAACGGGTCAGCACCACCTCGGCGCCCATCGCCTTGAGGTTGAAGATCTTCTCGCGGCTCATCTTGTCGGGCACCACCAGGATCAGCCGGTAGCCCTTCTGCTGCGCCACCAGCGCCAGACCGATGCCGGTGTTGCCCGCGGTGCCCTCGACGAGGGTGTCGCCAGGCTTGATCTTGCCGGCCTGCTCGGCCGCTTCGATCATCGACAGACCGATGCGATCCTTGATCGACCCACCCGGATTGGCCGATTCGAGCTTGAGGAATATCTCGCAGCAACCGGCATCGAGCCGGCGGGCGCGGATCATCGGGGTGCGCCCGATCAGTTCGAGGACGCTCTCGTGCACCGTCATGGCAGATACCGGCAAAGGCCGACTGGCGGCCGAAACCGGGATTTTAGCAGGCGCGCCCGGAGCAAGCGCCGCCGGCGCGAGCACACCCGGCGCCAGCCACCCCAGGACGTGGATTCATTGCTGAGCGATCGCGATGCGCCCGGGGCGGCAACGAAAACGGGCGGCGACGGCCGACGAGGTGGCCGCCACCGCCCGCGTGGAGTCGAGCTGCCGGCTAGTGCGTGGGCCGGTTTTCGAACAGGTGGGTCAACCGATCCTTGGCGTGGAGCTTTTCGCGCTTCATCTGTGCGAGCGTGGTGTCGTCGAGCGGCAGGACGCCCAATTCGGCATCCATCACCTGCTTGTCGAGCTCGCGGTGTCGATGGTAGAGCTGGCGGAATTCGACGTTGGACTTGAGCAACGAATCCAGCTCGTCACGCGAATGGCTTTCGAACATGGCGCTAGACCTCCTCTGCGGCTGATTTCCAGGATGCAAAAATGCAAACGCCCCGCTCGGAAACCGGGCGGGGCGTTGCGTCGTACGGATCGAAGGCGGCGTGGCGAATTCCCGCTTCGGCACCGGCAAGGTGGAGCGGATCGCTCCAGATGACACGGTGCTCCGGAATTTCGCCTGCAATCATGGCCCGGTCCAGTTCTCCATGCAGCGAGGGTGCATGGGATATCGAAGCTACTCCTGCCCGGGCACGACCGCAAGTGAACTCGCAAACTACTGATTTCACGATAGAATTCTCGCCGTGCGCGCCCGTCGGCTCGCCACCGCGAGCGCCATCGGGCGGGCTCGCCGAAGCATGGCTCTCGACGTCGGCGAACAAGGCTCGTTCGCCACCACGGCGCGTCTGGAAGGCTCCGAAATGCCGGTGTGCAGACCGTTCTCCCGCTTGCGGGCGGCCGGAATGAGGGGCGCTTTCGGCTGCCGCTGCCCCCACCCCAGCCCTCCCCCGCAAGCGGGGGAGGGAGTCTGTGGCTTGCACCACCATTGAGTTCAGGCAACAACGCGGCACCAATGGAGACCAACGCCCGCCGTGGGGGCGGGCGGTACCGCTGCCGCCGGCCGCTTCAGCGGCCGGCCGGGCGCACCGCGATCAGTTTGAGGCGGTTGTTGCGCGCCCGTCCGGCGGCGGTGGCATTGGAGGCGACCGGCTGTTCGGCGCCCAGACCGACGGCCTGAATGCGGGTGCTGGCGATGCCGGCGGCACGCAGGTAGTTCTTCAGCGCATCGGCGCGTTGCTGCGACAACGCCAGACTCTTCTGCGGCCCACCGGCACCGTCGGTATGCCCCTCGATGCGGATCGTCGCGCCGGCATTGGCACGCGCGAAATCGACTGCCGCCTGGATCTGCGCCCTGGCTGCCTTGTCCTTGCGCACGCTGGCACTGCCGGGCAGGAAGATCGCTGCCGATACCAGCAGCGACGGCCCGCGCGGCTCGGCGGCCGGCGGCACGCCACCGGCCTTTGCCGCCGCCGTCAACGCCGCCTCCTGCTGCGCCAACGCCGCCGCCTTGGCCTTGGCCTCGGCCAGTGCGCGCGCCTGGTCGGATTCATCGTCGGCCAGGCTGGCCTGTTGTTCCTGCTGCGCCTGTTGTTGTACCTGCTGATCGGCAGCGGCACGTTGCGCTTCTTCCTGCCGCGCCTTGTCCTGCATGCGCAGGCGCTCGGCCTCCATGCGCGCGCGATCGGCGTCGCGCCGGCTGGCCTGCAACAAGATGCGATCGTGCTCGCGGTCGGCCTGATCGAGCTGGCGTTCGAACAGATCGGCCTGCGCGGCGTAGCGCGCGGCCATCACTCTGCGCTGGGCGACATACAGCGCCGGCTTGCGCGCGTCCGAATGCGGCGTGGTCTGTGCCAGATCGGTCAGCGCCTGATGCGCCTTGAGGCGGTCGACGCCGCCGAGCGGGCCGAGCTGCGGGTCGGCGTCGAGCTGCGCCAGTTCGGCGGTCAGCCGCTGCAGGTCGGGATCCTTGGGCTTGTCGGCCGCCGACGACACCCCGCTCGCCAGCGCGCAGGCGATCGCCAGCGCCACCAGTGCCCGTTGCAGGCGAACCGCCGCTGCGATGGATGCGTCATGACCCATCATGGCAGCGGCTCCTGATCGAGCAGGCGACGGCGCAAATCGTCGTTCTCCTGGGTCTTGATCGCAACCTTGGCCTGGGCTGCCAGCGCCCTGCCCTTGGCGCGCGCCAGGTCGGCGTCGGCCTGGGCGGCGGCGATCAGCGGCCGCGCACGGTCGTAGTCCTGGCGCGCCATCGCCGCGCGGGCATCGGCCAGTTCGCGATCGGCCGCCGCCCATTCCTCCGGTGCGTAACGGTGCGCATCGGCATCGGCCTGGGCAATCGCGGCCTGGGCGCTGGCGAGCTCCTGATTGGGCGGAGGCAGGGTCGCACACCCTGCCAGGCCGGCGAGCACGGCGGCCATGACAAGGGTACGATGGAAATTTCGCCGCGTTGGTGTCATAACAAGCTCCACGGGGACGGCCGTCGGCGGTATTGTCCGAAGACGGCCGAGCGCTTGCAACGACCGCATCAATCGAACCGGGAACCGCACGATGGATATCGAATACTTCCTGAAGCTGATGGCCGAGAAAAACGCCTCGGATCTGTTCCTGACCACCGGCGCGCCGGTGAACATGAAAGTCGAAGGCAAGCTGTACGCGCTGGGCAACACCGGCCTGCCGCCGGGGCTGGTCAAGAAGATCGCCTACTCGCTGATGGACGAGACCCAAGTGGCGATCTTCGAACGCGACCTGGAAATGAACATGGCGATCTCGGTCAGCGAGGCCGGCCGCTTTCGCGTCAACGTGTTCAAGCAGCGCGGCGAGCTGGGCATGGTGATCCGCGCGATCAAGAGCGAGATCCCCAGCGTCGAGCAGCTCAAGCTGCCGTCGATCCTCAAGGACATCGTGCTCGAACCGCGCGGCCTGGTGCTGCTGGTCGGCTCCACCGGCTCGGGCAAGTCGACCACCCTGGCGGCGATGATCGACCATCGCAACTCCAACACCACCGGCCACATCCTCACCATCGAGGATCCGATCGAGTTCCTGCACCGGCACAAGAAATCCATCGTCAACCAGCGCGAGGTCGGGCTGGACACCCACGCCTTCCACAACGCGCTGAAAAACGCCATGCGCGAGGCGCCCGACCTGATCCTGATCGGCGAGATCCTCGACGCCACCACCATGGAAGCGGCGATCGCCTTCGCCGAAACCGGTCACCTGTGTCTGGCGACGCTGCACTCCAACAACGCCGACCAGACGCTCGAGCGCATCCTCAACTTCTTCCCGGAATCGGCGCACAAGAACATCCTGATGAACCTGGCGCTGAACCTGAAAGCAGTCATCAGCCAGCGCCTGGTGATCGGCGTCGATGGCCGGCGCATCCCGGCCTCGGAGATCCTCATCAACACCCCGCTGATCCGCGATCTGATCCGCCGCGGCGAGGTGCACGAGATCAAGCAGGCGATGGAAGAATCGCTGCAAGAAGGCATGCACAGTTTCGACCAGTCGCTGTACCGGCTGTACAAGGATGGCAAGGCCGAGCTGGAAGAGGTGCTGCGCAAGGCCGATTCGCGCGATGGCCTGGCGTTGAAGATCCGCCTGTCGGAAGGCGCCCAGGGCGAGCACGATCCGTATGCGGATGTGTTCAATCAGGGTGCCAGCGGCGCCGCGCCAGTGCAGAGCGACGGTTACTGAGGCGTCGGCATCAACCGGCAGCCGGGGCGTCGGGCTGCCGCTCCGGGCGCGCCGCATCGAAGGCCGGCAACTTCATGCAGGCGTCGTGGATGCGGCGGATGGTCGCAAACGCCTCCAGGCCGACGCCGAAGCGGCGGGCGTTGAAGACCTGCGGAATCAGGCAGCAGTCCGCCAGCCCGGGCTGTTCGCCGTCGCAGAAGGTGCCGGTGGACAGATTCTCCGACAGCAGGTTCTCCACCGCGGCCAGGCCTTCGCGAATCCAGTGCCGGATCCACTCCTCGCGCTCGGGCAGCGGCACGTTCCATTCGTTCTCGAAATAGCACAGCACGCGCAGGTTGGCCAGCGGATGGATGTCGCAGGCGATCACTTGGGCGATCGCGCGCGCGCGCGCGCGATCGCGGGCGGTGGCCGGCAACAGCGGCGGATCGGGCCAGGTTTCGTCGATGTACTCGATGATCGCCATCGACTGGCGGATGATGCGGTGGCCGTGCAGGAAGGCCGGCACCAGCGCCTGCGGCTGGATCGCGCGGTATTCGAGCGCATGTTGCGCACCGCCGCCCTCCAGCAGGTGCACCGGCACGATCTCGTACGCCAGCCGCTTCAGGTTGAGGGCAATGCGTACCCGGTAGGACGCGCTCGATCGCCAGTAGCTGTACAGGCGCAGCTTTTCGTGGTGCTGGGACGTCATGGCTTGCGACCTCGCCGAGCCGGGCTTCAGCCGTGCAGGCTAACCGGAGCGACGGGCGTTGGAAAGCACTGCCCGGCCGATCCGCGGCCAGCGCCGACGTGCGGTCGCAGCCCGGTCGTCGACGGCGCTGCGCGCCGGCGCGCCTCAGGCCCGGACGATCGCCTGCTCGATCGCCCCGAACACGCTGCGGCCCTCGCGGTCGAGCATCTCGATGCGCACGCTGTCGCCGAAGGACATGAACGGCGTCTTCGGGGCGCCGGTTTCCAGCGTCTCGACGGTGCGCTTTTCGGCGAAGCACGACGCGCCCAGCGAGGTGTCCTCGTTCGCCACCGTTCCCGAGCCGACGAGGGTGCCGGCCGACAGCGGCCGCGTCTTGGCGGCGTGGGCGACGAGCTGGGCGAAGTCGAACTGCATGTCGACGCCGGCCTCGGGCGCACCGAACCATTGCCCGTTGATGTGGGTGAGCATGGCCAGATGCACCTTGTTGCCCTGCCACGCATCACCCAGTTCATCGGGGGTGACGAACACCGGTGACAGCGCCGAGCGTGGCTTGGATTGCAGGAAGCCGAAGCCCTTGGCCAGTTCCGGCGGAATCAGGTTGCGCAAGCTGACGTCGTTGACCAGGCCGATCAGCTGGATGTGCCCGGCCGCCTGTTCGGTAGTCACCGCCATCGGCACGTCATCGGTGACCACCACCACTTCGGCTTCCAGATCGATGCCATAGGCTTCGTCGGGTACCCGCACCGGATCGCGCGGCCCGTAGAATCCGGCGCTGACCGCCTGGTACATCAGCGGGTCGGTATAAAAGCTGGCCGGCACCTCGGCGCCACGGGCGCGGCGCACGCGCTCGACATGCGGCAGGTAGGCGCTGCCATCGACGAATTCGTAGGCGCGCGGCAGCGGCGCGGCGAGCGCGGCGATGTCCAGATCGAACTCGCCTTCGACCGCGCCAGCGTTCAATGCTTCCGACAGCGCGTTCAGACGCGGCGCGGTGTTCGACCAGTCTTCCAGTGCGCGCTGCAAGGTATCGGCGATGCCGCTGGCGCGCACCGCGCGGCTCAGGTCGCGGGCGACCACGATCAGCGTGCCGTCGCGGCCGCCTTCCTTGAGAGTTCCGAGTTTCATCGCGGGCTGGATCCTTGGGGTGGCGAACCGGGAATTGTAAGGTTCCGCGGGCGGGCGCAGGCCCTGTCTGCCGGCCACAATGCAAAAACCCGCCATCAGGCGGGCTTGCATGCAACCTTGCTGCGTCTGCGGTAGTGGCAGCCCCGGATGGATTCGAACCACCGAATGCCTGAGTCAGAGTCAGGTGCCTTACCGCTTGGCGACGGGGCTGTGGAAGCAGGATACCGCTGCCGTCCGCGACCGCAAAGACACGGCGCGATCGGCGAACCGTCACACCGCCACGCGCCGTGCGCGCGGCGAGAGCGACGTCAACGCTTGGAGAACTGGGTGGCGCGACGGGCCTTGTGCAAACCGACCTTCTTGCGCTCGACTTCGCGGGCGTCGCGGGTCATGAAACCGGCCTTGCGCAGATCGGACTTGAGCGTCTCGTCGTACTCGACCAGGGCGCGGGCGATGCCCAAGCGAATGGCGCCGGCCTGGCCGGTGCCGCCGCCGCCGGCGACCGTGACCTGGATGTCGAAGGTCTCGGTGTGGCGGGTCAGCTCGAGCGGCTGGCGCACGATCATGCGCGCCGTCTCGCGGCCGAAATACTCATCGAGCGGACGCTCGTTGACGGTGATCTTGCCGTTGCCGCCGCTGCGCAGGAACACGCGTGCGGTGGAGGACTTGCGGCGGCCGGTGCCGTAGTTGGGTTGGGTTGCCATGTATCGCTTCTCTGTGGAAAGCCCGCACAGGTTGGTGCGGGCTGTTGCGAATCGACTCGCGTCAGATGTCAAGCGCCTGCGGCTGCTGGGCTTCGTGCGGGTGCTCGCTGCCCTTGTAGACCTTGAGCTTGCGGAACATCGCGCGGCCCAGCGGATTCTTCGGCAGCATGCCCTTGACGCCGATCTCGATGGCGCGCTCGGGCTTGCGCGCGAGCACCTGGCCGAGCGATTCAGACTTCATGTTGCCGATGTGACCGGTGAACCGGTGATACATCTTGTCGTCGAGCTTCTTGCCGGTGACGGCAACCTTTTCGGCGTTGATGACCACGAGATAATCGCCGGTGTCCACGTGCGGGGTGAACTCGGGCTTGTGCTTGCCGCGCAGGCGCGAAGCGAGCTCGGAACACAGGCGGCCGAGGGTCTTGCCCGAGGCGTCCACCAGGTACCAGTCGCGCTTCACGGTCTCCGGCTTGGCGCTGAACGTCTTCATGACAGCTCCAACGGATCGAAATGAGAGGACCAAAGAGGCGGAATGATAGCGGGCTTTCCGGCGCATGGCAAGCCGGCGTTTGTGGCGTGCTAGCATCGCCGCCATGCCTCCCGCCGCATCCGCCCGCCGCGGCGCCCTGCCGGCCGATCCTGCCGCCGCGATCGTCGCCCTGGCCGACGCCTGTGTGCAGTGCGGGCTGTGCCTGCCGCATTGCCCGACCTACCGCCTCGATCGCAGCGAGACCGAATCGCCGCGCGGCCGCATCGCCCTCGCCCGCGGCCTGTCCGACGGCACGCTGGTTGCCGACGCCCGGCTCGACGCGCATCTGGATCATTGTCTGGCCTGTCGGCGCTGCGAAGCGGCATGCCCGGCCGGCGTGCAATACGGTGCCCTGCTCGAACGCACCCGCGCCGTCCAGCGCGAACGCCGCGGCGCCCGCTTGCGCCAACGCGCGATCGAATGGCTGGCGGCGCGGCCGCGCCTGTTCGATCGCCTGCTCGGTGGCTATCGCGCGCTGTACCCGCTGTTGCCCCATCGCCTGCCAAAACCGCCGACGCGGCAGCCACTTCCAGCGCCCACAGCAGCCGCCAGCGACGGCGAGCCGGCGGCATTGTTCATTGGCTGCATCGCCCGCCGTTACGACAACGACGCGCATGCTGCGCTGCTGCGCCTGTGCGCGGCTGCGGGAGTACGGATCGAAATTCCACAAGATCAGACCTGCTGCGGAACCCTGCACGCGCATGCGGGTGACACCGCAACGGCAGCGCGACTGGCGCAACGCAACCGCGCCGCATTCGCCGCCGAAGTACCGGTGCTGACCACTGCCACCGGCTGCCACGAGGCCATCGCCCACGCGCTGGACGGACATGCGCCGACTTTCGACGCCAGCGCCTGTCTGTTCGCGCGCGTCGACCGCCTTCGCTTCAAGCCGGCGCGCATGCGCGTGGCGTTGCATCTGCCCTGCACGCAACGCGCGGTGGTGCGCTCTGATCGCGCCGTGCGCGGCTTGCTGGCACGCATCCCCGAACTGGACCTGGTCGAACTGCCCGACACCGGCTGTTGCGGCGCCGCTGGCACGCACATGCTCAACGAACCCGAACGCGCGGCGCGCCTGCGCCAGTCGGTGCTCGCTGCCTTCATCGCCAGCGGCGCATCCGTGCTGCTGTCGGCCAACGTCGGTTGCCGCCTGCATCTGGCGCTGGGCGATGCGAAAATTGACATCCGTCACCCGCTGACCTTTCTTGCCCGGCACCTCATCGAAACGCGCACGCCATGACCACCGCACGCCACCTCAGTCGTCTCGATCGCCTGCTGATCGAAGTCGAACACGCGCTCGGCAGCGCCTTCGTCACCCAGCCACCGGCGCGACGGGCCAATCCCGCCGCGACGGTGCCGGAAGGCGAACTCGACGAATCCCAGCGCCGCCACGCCGCCGGCCTGATGCGCGTCAATCATGTCGGCGAGGTCTGCGCGCAGGCGCTGTATTTCGGACAGGCCGCGGTGGCGCGCGACGCCGCCACCCGCGCACAGTTGCTCGCAGCGGCCAGCGAGGAAACCGATCATCTCGCGTGGTGCGGGCAACGCCTGAACCAGCTCGACAGCCGCCCGAGCCTGCTCAATCCGTTGTGGTACGCCGGCAGCTACGCCATCGGCCTGGCCGCCGGCCTGCGCGGCGATGGCTGGAATCTCGGCTTCGTGGTCGAAACCGAGCGCCAGGTCGAAGCGCATCTGGATCAACACCTGCACTCGTTGCCGGCGACCGATGCCCGCAGTCGCGCCATCGTGCAGGTGATGAAGGACGACGAGGCGCGCCACGCCGACAACGCCCAGGCCGCCGGCGCTCGCGCCCTGCCGGCGCCGGTCCGGGCGGCGATGCGGGTCGCCAGTGGATTCATGAAGGCGGTGGCGTACCGGCTGTGACGGTACGGCGGCGGGTTGTCGGCACGGCCGGCGACCGTTAGGGTGACGCCTTGCCCAAACGGATGGATCGTTTCATGCGCAAGATCGACGCTTGCTTGCTGGCGGCGCTGCTGGCCGCGACCATCGGGGCCACGCCGTCCCGGGCCGTCTGCCCGCCCGACGGGCAGACCGTGGAAACGCTCAAGCAGCTCAAGGCGCTGGATTTCCGCACCTCCGATGCCAACGACCAGAAGCAATTGGCGATGGGCCTGCTCGACTGCCTGGCCGACCCCGACCCGCTGCTGCGCGACGATCTGGCCTATCAGGCGCTGTCGACCTGGCTGCGCGGCAACGCCTTCGACGCCGACACCCTGCGCGGCATTCGCGACGCGCTCTACCTCCAGCTCGACGGCGACGACGAGGCCGGTTTCCGCAAGCCCTATGCGGCGCTGGTGCTGTCGAAGGTGGCGCGCAGCGACCGCATCAAGCCGTGGATGAGCGACGAGGAGCGCGCGGCGATGGTCGACAAGGCCGCCGCCTACCTCGAATCGGTCAGCGATTACCGCGCTTTCGACGACAAGCAGGGCTGGCGCCACGGCGTCGCCCACGGCGCCGACTGGATCTGGCAGCTGGCGCTCAACCCGGCACTGAACAAGCAACAGGGCGATCGCCTGCTGGCGGCACTGGCCACCCAGATCGTGCCCGAGGCGGCGCCCACCTACAGCGCCGGCGAGCCCGGGCGGCTGGCGCGCCCGGTGCTGGCCATCGCCCAGCGCGGCTTCTACACGCAGAAGGATTGGGATACCTGGCTGGGCAAGCTGATCGAGCGCATCGGTGATCCGGCGCTGGCATGGAACGACAGCCATTGGCTGGCCCGCCGCCACGACCTGATGGCCTTCCTGCTCAGCGCCTACATCGATGCCGACCAGAGCCAGGATGCCAACGTCCATTTCCTCAAGCCATCGCTGGTCGATGCCGTGAAGAAGATGCCGTGATCACCGCCCCACCGTCCCGGCGCCGCCCGACCTGCGGTTTTGTGAGCGCGCGCACGCCGGTTCACAATGGCGCTGGCCGATAGTCGGGCCAACGAACCCAGAATAGACACCATGGCCAAGGCCCCTGCCCGGACACCGACGAAGGCGAGCACGGCAGCATTGCTCGACCTGCTGGCGCGGCTGGCCGATGCCGGCTCGCCACGCGAGGTGGCCGGCGTGCTCGCCCAACTCGCGCGCGAACGCAGCGGCGAGGCCGCGGCGGTGGTCTGGGAACAGGACGGTGCCGGCCGCATGCAGTGCGAACCGGCGCTCCAATGGAGCGCGCCGCAACAGGCACTGGTGCACACCGCGCTCGCCCGACCGCAGGCCGGGCTGGTCGGCGACGGCATCCACGCCGCCTTGCGCCTGCCCGACGCGCCGGCAGTGATCGTGCTGCCCGAACCGGCCGCGCGCGCGCTCCAGCCGGCGCTGGCGCAGCCGACCGACGCCTTGCACGTCGCCGCCCGCCACCTGCGCCGCGCACTGGAGGCCGCCGCGCTGGAGGGTGAACACAAGCGTCTGGCGCATTCGGAGCGGCTGCAACGGGCGCTGTTCGCGATCGCCGACCGCGCCAGCGCCGATCTGGACATGCCTGAGTTGCTGCACGGCATCCACGCCATCGTCGGCGAGCTGATGTACGCCGAGAACTTCTTCATCGTCCTGCACGATGCGCGCGCCGATACCTTGCGCTTTCTCTACTTCGTCGATGTCGAGGACGACGATCCACCCGGCAACTACGGCGACGTCGCGATGGCGACGATGGAGCATTCGCTGACCTGGTACCTGCTGCGCGACGGCAAGCCGTTGATGGGCGATGCCGCGCAACTGGCGGCGCAGGTGTCCGGCCCGCTGCGTCTGGTCGGCACCGATTCGGCCGACTGGCTGGGCGTGCCGATGCTGCGCGACGGTCGCGCCTGCGGCGCGATCGTGGTGCAAAGCTACGACGAATCGATCGGCTTTTCCGCCGACGATCGCGCCCTGCTCGAATTCGTCGCCAGCCACATCCTCACCGCCATCGAGCGCAAGCGCAGCAAGGACGAGCTGGAACAGCGCGTGCGCTCGCGCACTTTCGAGCTGGCACACGCCAATCGCGCCTTGCAGTTGGGCATGGCCGAACGCCAGCACGCGCAGCGGTTGCAGAAGGCCTTGTTCCAGATCGCCGGGCTGGCCACCGCCGACATCAGCCAGGCCGAGTTCTACCGGCAGGCGCATACCACGATCGGCGAGCTGATGAACGCGCGCAACCTGTTCATCGCGCTGGTCAGCGCGGATGGCGAATCGCTCGAGTTCGTCTATTCCATCGACGAGACCGGCGAGCGCTACGACTCGCGGCCGATGGGCTATGGCCTGAGCGAATACGTGCTGCGCACCGGCCCGGTGATCCTCAGCCGCGACGACATCCTGGCGCTGGCGCGCGACGGCGAGATCGACCTCGAAGACGTCGGTTCGCTGTCGGTGTGCTGGCTGGGCGTGCCGCTGGCGGTCGCCGACGAGGTGATCGGCCTGATCGCGGTGCAAAGTTACGACCCGGAAATCGTGTTCGGCCCGGCCGAACACGAGCTGTTGAGCTTCGTCGCCTCGCAGGTTGCCGGCAGCCTGCAACGGCGGCGCTCGGTCGAAGCCCTGCGCGCTTCGCACGCGCAGCTCGAACAGCGCGTGGCCGAACGCACCCGCGAGCTGAGCCAGGAAATCGCCGAGCGCGAGAAGGCGCAGGACCAGCTCAAGCACCAGGTGATGCACGACGCGCTCACCGCCCTGCCCAACCGCAGCTACCTGCTCGACCGCATCGGCCGCGTGCTGCGTCATTTCAAGCGCAACAAGAGCGGCCGCTGCGCCCTGCTCTATCTCGACGTCGACCGTTTCAAGGTCATCAACGACAGCCTCGGCCACCTCGCCGGCGACACCGTGCTCAAGGAATTCGCGCGCCGCCTGCAGTCCTGTGTACGCGAACCCGATGTCGTCGGCCGGCTGTCGGGCGACGAGTTCGCGATCTTGCTCGAAGACGTGCCGATCCCCGGCGCCGCGATCAAGATCGCCCAGCGCGTGCTCGAGGAAGTGGGCAAGCCGCTGACCGTGGCCGGCGAGGTGATCGAACCGTCGACCAGCATCGGCATCGCCATCGGCGACGGCAACTACCAGTTCGCCGACGACCTGCTGCGCGACGCCGACACCGCCATGTACCGCGCCAAGAAAGCCGGGCGCCGACAGTGGGTGATGTACGACGAATCGTTGCAGGAAAACGCCGTCAACGTGCTGGCGATGGAGATCAAGCTGCGCAGCGCGTTGCTGCTCGACCAGTTCGAACCGCACTTCCAGCCGATCGAGCGACTGGCCGATGGCGCCGTGGTCGGCTACGAGGCGCTGCTGCGCTGGAACCATCCGGTGCGCGGCCCGATCGGCCCGGCCGAATTCATGCAGGTCGCCATCGACAACGGCAGCATGGAAGCGATCGACTGGAAGATGTTCGAGAAGACCTGCCGCCTGGCCGCCAACCTCGACCCGGAACGCAAGGCCTACGTGACCATCAACGTCTCGCCGCTGCATTTCAAGCGCGACGATTTCGACGCGCGCCTGCTCGACATGCTCAAGCGCACGCGCTGGCCGGCGCGGCGGCTGGTGGTGGAACTGACCGAAGGCTCGCTGATCGACCATCCCGGCGAAGTACGCGCCACCCTCGAACGCCTGCGCGCCGCCGGCATCGGTGCTGCACTCGACGATTTCGGCACCGGCCATTCCTCGCTGAGCTACCTGCACACCTTCCCGCTGCGCCTGCTCAAGATCGACCGCAGCTTCGTCGCTGCGCTCGACGGCAACGCCCATTCGAGCAGCGCCAAGATCGTCGGCGCGGTGGTGGCGCTGGCGCGCGCGCTGGAGATGCAGGTGGTGGCCGAAGGCATCGAAACCGCCCAGCAGCGCGAGGCGCTGGCCGCGCTGGGCTGCGACTACGGCCAGGGCTTCCTGCTCGGTCGCCCGGCGCCGATCACGCAATGGGCGCGCAGCAACGGTTGAGGCCGGCGTGGTCGCCGCGGCTCAGGGCGCGGCGTGTCGCGTCAGCCAGGCATCGATCGCCGGCAGCCGCTGCTGGCCGACTCCGATGCGGTAGCGGATGTTGGCGATGACGGCGTCGCTGGCGCGGCGCGAACTGGGCGCGATGTGGGCGCGGGCGAAGGCTTCGATCTTGCCGATCATCGCCGGATCGAGCGAACCGCTGGCCAGCGCCGGGTAGAAACGACTGCGCGAGGACGCATCGACTTTGGGATCGACCTGCACCCGATGCGCGGTGGCAAACGCAAAGGCCATCGCCGGGTGCCGCCAGGACACCGCCGAGATCATCAGCGCGCTGTTGGTGGCGCCGGGCTCGTCGGTCAGCGCCAGGTCGAGCGCGCGCCGCGCCAGCCTGGCATCGATGGCCGATGCCAGCAGGCGGTACAGGCGATCCTTGATCAGCGGCGTGGTCTCCGCCTGCGCGGCCGCATGCAGGCCGTCCCAGGTGGCGGCGTCGGCGTGTTCGGCGACGATGCCCAGAATGGTCATGCGCAACGCCGGCGGCATCGCCTGCGGATCGCGATCGCGCGCGGCGTAACGCTGGCGCGCCTGGGCGATGACCTCGGCATCGCCCAGGCCGCCGAGGGTGGCCAGCAGTTGCGCACGCAAGTTGGCCACCGGGTCGGGCTCGCCGACGCGCGCCGTCCAGCCGACACCGGCCAACACCGGCCGCAGGCGGGCGATGGCGAAACGGCGAAAGGCCGCACGCTGCGACGTGCCGCCACGATAGTAGCCGTCGAGGCTGCCCAGAGTGTCGGCGATGCTGGCCCACACCTGCGGGTCGGCGTCGGCCGGCACCGCCTGCGCCAGATCCAGCCAGCTCGATGCCGGCAGCCGCCCGGCCATGCCCAGCGCCCACGTATCGCCGAGCAGGCCGAGCTGGTCGATCGGCGCCAGCCGGGCGAAGTCGCCGGCGAGCGCGGCGCGTTGTGCCGGTGCGTACAACGTGCGGTAGTAACCGGTCTGGCCGGCATTGACGACCACCGCGCCGCAACCGGGCACTTTCAATGAGGCATGGCCGCCGGTCACCAGCGTGCGCGCCGCGTCGTGGCCCGGTATCTGCGCGATCACCGGCACCTGCCATGCCAGCGGCTTCTTGTCGGGGCGATCCTTGCTGAACTCGCCTTGTTGCAATTCCAGCGTGGTATCGCCGTCGCGGCACACGGCCGATGCGACTTCGATCAACGGCACCCCCGGCTGCAAGGTGAAGTCATGCGCGATCGCCATGATCGGCTTGCCGGAGGCTTGCTCGACGGCGCGCCACAGGTCGTCGGACGTGGTGTTGCCGTAGGCGTGCTGCTGCATGTACAGGCGCACGCCGTCGCGCCACGCGTCGGCACCGACATAGGCTTCGAGCATCCGGATCACCGACTCGCCCTTGGAATAGGTGATCGAATCGAAGGCCTGACTGGCCTGCTCGACGGTGGCGATGTGCTGCACCACCGGATGCGTGGTCGCCACCGCGTCGCGCGCCATCGCGCTCTCGCGTTCGTCCACGGCATCGAGCTCGGCGTGCCACTCCGGATGCAGCCTGGCGGTGGTGCGCCCTTCCATCCACGAAGCGAAGCCCTCGTTGAGCCACAGGTCGTCCCACCAGCGCATCGTCACCAGATCGCCGAACCACTGATGCGCCATCTCGTGCGCCTCGACCGAGAAGATGCGTTCGCGCCCGGCCTGGGTGGCGATCGCCGGATCGAGCAGCATGGTGTGCTCGAAACTGTAGATCGCGCCCCAGTTCTCCATCGCGCTGAAAAACGCGCTGTTGCCCGGCGAGGCGATGTTGTCGAGCTTGGGCAACGGATAGGGCGTGCCGAAATAATCGTTGTATTCGGCGAGGATGGCCTTGGCCGAATCGAGCGCGAACGTCGCCTGCGATGACAATCCCTTCTGCGTGATCACGCCGATCTCGGTGTTGCCGAGCTTCGTCGTAGCGCGATCGAAATCGCCCAGCCCGAAAAACAGCAGGTAGCTGGACATCTTCGGCGTGGTCTGGAATTGCACCCGGCGCAGGCCGCCACCCAACTCGGTGGCTTGCGCGATCGGCATGTTGCTTACCGCCATTTGCGCGGCGGGCACATCGGCGCTCAGGCTGAAGGTCGCCTTGTAGGCCGGCTCGTCCCAGCAGGGCATGAAACGGCGCGCGTCGGAGTTCTCGAACTGCGTGTACAGCGCGCGCTTCTTGCCGTCTTTCGTGTCGTAGTCGATCGCGAACAGGCCGTTGGCCTGGGTGCCGATCTTGCCGGTGTAATCCAGCGCCAGCCGGTAGCGCCCGGGCGCGAGGGTCTGCGCGAACACGAAACTCGCCGTTTGCGCCTCGGCATCGGTATCCATCTTCGACGCGGGCAAGGCCTTGCCGCCATCGGCGGGCGTCAGCACGACATGCGCGAAGGTCATGTCGATGGCGTTGAGGACGATGCGGTCGGTCGCCTGCAACACCTCAATGTCGATCTGCGCGCGGCCGGTGAAGCGCAGATTCGCCGCATCGGGAACGATGGCGATGTCGTAATGGTTCGGCCGTACCGTCTGCGGCAACTGCGAGGTGACGGCATCGGCGGCAGCGATCGTCGCGGTGCTTGCCGCCGGCACGGCAAGACACGGCGTCGCGCCGGCCAGGGCAGACACGATGGCGACCGCGAGCAAACGACGCATGCAGATACCTCGGAGGCGATGGAAACGGCCGCGGCGCACGTGATTGCACGCCGGCAATCGCGCGATGCTAGCGACGGGCCCCCGGGGGTGCCTGTGCCGGAAGTCGGGGATCAGTTCGGCGTCGGCGGCGCTGCGTTCCTGTCGGCGTCGTGATCGACGACGGGCATCGCATCCCAGCCTCCGCCCAGCGCCTTGATCAGCGCCACCGTATCGGCCAGGCGCGCACCGCGCAGCGCCAGCGCCGAACGCTGCGCGGCGTAGGCGCTCGACTGCGCGCTGGTGACATCGAGATAGCTCACCGTGCCGGCCCGATACTGATCGAGGGCGATGCGCAAGGATTCTTCCGACGCCTTGACCGCGTCGCCCTGCACGCGCGCTTCCTGTTCGAGGATGCGCAGTGCCGCCAGGTTGTCCTCGACGTTCTGCAACGCCGCCAGCGCCACCTGCCGATAATTGGCCACCGCGGCATCGTAGCTGGCGCGCGCCTGCGCGCTCTGCGCCCGCCGCGCGCCACCGTCGAACAAGGTTGCCGCCAGTTGCGGGCCGAGCGACCAGAACCGGCTCGGCGCCGTCAGCCACTGTGCGAACGAACTGTTCTGGTAGCCACCGTTGGCAGACACGGTGAGATTCGGAAACCACGCCGCCTCGGCGATGCCGATGGCGGCATTGGCGGCGGCGGCCTGGCGTTCGGCGACGGCGACATCGGGGCGACGTTCGAGCAATTGCGAGGGCACGCCGGCGGGAATGGTCGGCGGCGACAGCGTGAAGGCTTGCACCGGGATCGAGAAATCCGCCGGCGCCTTGCCGACCAGCACGGCGATGGCGTGTTCGAGCTGGGCGCGACCGATGCCGATGTCCAGCGCCTGCGCCTGCGCCGATTTCAGTTGTGCCTGCGCCTGCACCACGTCGCCACGCGCGGCGACGCCGGCGTCGTATTGATTCTGCGTCATCTGCAAGGCGCGCTGATAGGCGACGACGGTCGCGTCGAGCAGGCGCTGTTGTTCATCGGCGATGCGCAACTGGAAATAGTCCTGCGCCAGCTCGGCCTGCACGCTCAGCCGCGTCGACGCCAGCAGTGCGGCGCTGGCCTGCGCGTTGGCCTTGCCCTGCTCGAGGGTGCGCCGCACGCGACCCCACAGATCCGGCTCCCAGCTCGCGGTCAAGCTCAGCAGATGATTGTCGGACGGATGCGAGGAGCCACTGGCATCGGTGCCGTAACGGCCCGAACGCGTATCGGCTGCGCTCGCACCGAGCGTCGGAAACGATGCTGCGCGCGCGCCGGCCAGCTGCGCCTGCGCCTGCCGGTACTGCGCCTGCGCTTGCGCCAAGGTCTGATTGGCCGCTTCGGCCTGCATTTCCAGATCGTCCAGCGTCGCATCGCCGAACACCTTCCACCACGCGCCGCGCTCGGCGTCATCGGCGGGCTGCGCGGGCCGCCAATTCGCGGCGGTGGCAGCGGCTTCCTTGTAAGCCGCCGGCGTCGCCACCGCTGGCCGCACGTAGTCGGGCCCGACCGCACAGGCGGTCAGCAACAGGCAGGAGGCGAGCACGCTCAACGAGGCCGTGGTGGAGGAAGATCGTTTCATGTTCTTGATCCTGAATGCGGTCGTCGATCACAGCGCTGGCATCCGGAAGGCGAAGCGTGGGCTGGTCGCTCTTGCGCGCAGGAAGCGCGCGCTGTTCGCGGGGCCCCGTGCGTTGCGGTGGAGGGCGGCGGATGAGCCCCGCAGGGGCGGCCGACAGGAGGTCGGCCATCGTTGCGTCGGCACGAGGATGTGCCGTCGCAACGGCCCGCCGCCCGCAACGGACCCTCGGCACAGGATGTGCCGAGGGCGCAACGCCCGGGGTGCCCTTCTTTTGGTTCCTTTTCTTGGGCAAGCAAGAAAAGGGACCCGCCCGCGGCAGCGGGTGGAAGCCTTGCGCACCAACGACGATCGCCCTTCCCCCGAAGGCCAGGCGCGAACGAAATGCCGGTCGCATGCCTTGCGTGGGCAAGCGAATCGGTCGCAATCGAATATCCCATCCTCATGTCCGCGCCGGCCTCATGCCGTCGTCTGCCGTCGGCGGTTCGCCGCGAGTTGCCTTCCACTTCCGCGCCGCCCACAAGCGGAAGCGGTCGAGGTAGAGATACACCACCGGCGTCGTGTACAGCGTCAACAATTGACTGACTGCCAGCCCGCCGAGGATGGCCACGCCGAGCGGCCGGCGCATCTGCGCGCCCTCGCCGAAACCCAGCGCCAGCGGCAGCGCGCCCAGCATCGCCGCCAGCGTGGTCATCATGATCGGGCGAAAGCGCAGCGAGCAGGCGGCGAAGATGGCGTCGCGCGCGCTCATGCCCTGCTGGCGTTCGGCATCGAGCGCGAAGTCGATCATCAAGATCGCGTTTTTCTTGACGATGCCCACCAGCAGCAACACGCCGATCAGGGCGATGATGCTGAACTCCATGTGGAAGGCGAGCAGCGCCAGTAGCGCGCCGACGCCGGCCGACGGCAGCGTCGAGAGTATCGTCAGCGGATGCACATAGCTCTCGTAGAGCACGCCCAGCACGATGTAGACGGCGACCAGCGCGGCGAGGATCAGCCACGGCTGGGTGCCGCTGTTTTGCTGGAAGGTCGCGGCGGTGCCGGCGAAAGCGCCGTGGATGGACGCCGGCACGCCGATGCGCGCCATCGTCTGGTCGATCACCAGTGCCGCCTGCCCTAGGCTCACGCCCTCGGCGAGATTGAACGACACCGTGACCGCCGCGAACTGTCCTTGATGACTCACCGAAACCGGCGCCGTGCCCGGCGCCCAGCGTGCGAACGCCGCCAGCGGCACCATCTTGCCGGACTTGTTTTGCACATAAATGTCGCGCAGCGATTCGGGATTGCCGAGAAAGCGCGGCGCGACTTCCATGATGACGTGGTACTGGTTGAGCGGGTTGTAGATGGTCGATACCTGACGTTGCCCGAAGGCATCGCCGAGCGTGCTGTCCACTTGCGCGGTGGTGATGCCCAGTCGCGCCATCGCCGCGCGATCGAAACTCAAGGCCGTCTCCAGCCCGCGCTCCTGCTGATCGGAATTGACATCCTCCAGCCCCGGCGCCTGCTTGAGCGCCTCGGTGATCTTCGGCCCCCAACGGCGCAGATCGGCGAGGCTGTCGCTCTGCAAGGTGTATTGATAGGTGGCGTTGCTCTGCCGGCCGCCGGTGCGGATGTCCTGCGCGGCGCGCAAAAACAATTGCGCGCCCGGCTCATGCGCCAGCTTCGGCCGCAGCCGCGCGATCACCTGCTCGGTGGACAGCCGGCGCTGCGCCAGCGGCTTGAGCGCGACGAACATGAACGCGTGGCCGGCGCTGATGAAGCTCACCGCGGTATCCACCGCCGGATCGGCGTTGACGATCTTCATCAACTGTTTGACCTTGACCGACATCGACTGGAACGACGCGCTCTGGTCGGCCATCACGCCGCCGACGAGGCGGCCGGTGTCCTCGTCCGGGAACAAACCCTTGGGCACGATCACGTAAAGCCACACGTTCAGGCACACCGTCACCGCCAGCACGAACATCACCATCGCCGGCGCCGCCAGCGCGCGCTTGAGCGTGCGTTCGTACAAGCCGCGAGCGGCATCGAAGGCGCGTTCGCTCCAGCGCAGGAATCGCCCCTGCTCGCGGCCCTGCGCATCGCGCCGATGCGGCCGCAGCAACTGGCTGCACATCATCGGCGTGGTGGTCAGCGACACCAGTAACGACACCCCGATCGCCACCGACAGCGTCACTGAAAACACGCGCAGGTAGCGACCGACGATGCCGTCCATCAACAGGATCGGAATGAACACCGCGACCAGCGACAGGCTCATCGACAGCACCGTGAAGCCGACTTCGCGCGCACCCTGCAACACCGCCTGCCGGCGCGGCATGCCCGCTTCCATGTGGCGGGTGATGTTCTCCAGCACCACCACCGCATCGTCGACGACGAAGCCGGTGGCGATGGTCAGCGCCATCAGAGACAGGTTGTCGAGGCTGTAGCCGCACAGGTACATCACCGCGAAGGTGCCGATCAGCGACACCGGCACCGCCACCGCCGGCACCAGCGTCGCCCGGCCGTCGCGCAAGAACACGAACACCACGCCGATCACCAGCGCGATCGCGATAAGCAAGGTGGTTTCGACGTTGTGCAACGAGGCGCGGATGGTGCTGGTACGCTCGATCGCGGTATGAATCTGGATGTCGGCCGGGATCGAGGCGCGCAGCTGCGGCAGCAGCGCCAGCACGCGATCGCAGGTCTGGATGATGTTGGCGTTGGGCTGCTTGATGACTTGCAGAATGATCGCCGGCTCGCCGTTGGCCATGCCCATCGTGCGCACGTCTTCGACCGAATCGAGCACCTGCGCGACATCGGACAGCCGCACCGGCCGGCCGCCACGCATCGCCACGATCAGGTCGCGATACTGCGCCGCGCTGCGCGCCTGATCGTCGGCCTGGATGATCCAGTGGCGATCGTCGGATTCGACCAAACCTTTCGGGCGATTGGCGTTGGCGTTGGCCAACGCGGTACGCACGGTGTCGAGCGCGATGCCGTACTTGTTGAGCGCGGTCAGGTTCAACTCGACCCGCACCGCCGGCAGCGAGCCGCCACCGACCGTCACCTGACCGACGCCTTCGACCTGGGCGATCTTCTGCGCGACGATGGTCGAAGCGGCGTCGTAGATCTGGCCGCGATCGAGCGTCTTGCTGGTCATCGTGAAGACGAGGATGGGCTGGTCGGATGGATTGGCCTTGCGATAGGTCGGGTTGCCCGGCATGCCGCTGGGCAACTGCGCGCGCGCCGCATTGAGCGCGGCCTGCACATCGCGCGCGGCACCGTCGATGTCGCGCGAGAGCGCGAACTGCAAGACGATGAAGGTGCTGCCGCGCGAACTCGACGAAGTCATCTCGGTGACGCCGGCGATGCGGCCGAGCTGGCGTTCGAGCGGAGTGGCGACCGAGGTGGCGATCGTCTCCGGGCTGGCACCGGGCAAGGATGCCTGCACCAGAATCGTCGGCACGTCGATCTGCGGCAGCGGCGACACCGGCAGCAGGAAGAACGCGATCAAGCCCGCCAGCGCCACCCCAAGGGTCAGCAGCGTGGTCGCCACCGGCCGGCGGATGAAGGGCGCGGACAGGCCGGCGAAGCGGTTACTCATGACGGCGGCCTGTCGTTCCCTTCTCCCACCGGGAGAAGGTGCGCGAAGCGCGGATGAGGGGCCGAGCGGGCCTCAGCGCCGCGACAGCGACGACCCCTCACCCCCACCCCTCTCCCGCAGGCAGAGGGGCATTCATGCCACGCTCGCGGGCAGGCGACGATCATGTTGCCGGCTCCTCATCGCCATCGACTGCGGGCGCATCCTTGCCCACCCGCCCCGCCAGCCGATCGAAGGCCAGATAGATCACCGGCGTGGTGAACAGCGTCAGCACCTGCGAGACGATCATGCCGCCGACGATGGTGATGCCCAGCGGATGCCGCAGTTCCGAGCCAACGCCGGTGCCGAGCATCAGCGGCAGCGCGCCGAACAGCGCCGCCAGCGTCGTCATCAGGATCGGCCGGAAGCGCAGCAGGCAGGCTTGCCGGATCGCCGCGCGCGGCGACAGGCCTTCGTTGCGCTCGGCGTCGAGCGCGAAGTCGACCATCATGATCGCGTTCTTCTTGACGATGCCGATCAGCAGGATGATGCCGATGATGGCGACGATGCCCAGATCGTCGCGCGCCACCATCAACGCCAGCAGCGCGCCGACGCCGGCGGACGGCAACGTCGAGAGTATGGTGATCGGGTGGATGTAACTCTCGTAGAGCACGCCGAGCACGATGTACATGGCGGCGATCGCGGCCAGAATCAGCAGCACGGTGCCGGTCAGCGACGACTGGAAGGCCAGCGCCGCGCCCTGAAACGAGGTGTCGATGCTGGCCGGCATGCCGATATCCTGCTCGGCCTGACGAATCGCATCGACCGCTTGCCCCAGCGAAGCGCCGGGCGCGAGGTTGAACGACACCGTGGTCGACGGGAACTGGCCAAGATGGTCGATCCGCAGCGGCGTCGATTTTTCAATCACGCGGGCGACCGTGCTCAGCGGCACCTGCCCGTTCGCCACTGCCGATTGCGTCGTGCCCGAGGTCACGCCCGGAGTCGCGCCTTGCGGCGTGCCGCCGCCGGCCTGCGCGCCACCCGGTGAATTCACCGAACCCGACGGCGTCTGCGCCACCTGATTGGCGTTGCTCAGACCGGGCACATACAGATCGGCCAGCGCCTTCGGCCCTTGCCGGAAGGGCGGCGCGACTTCCAGCACCACGCGGTACTGGTTGGCCTCGGTGAAGATGGTCGATATCAAACGTTGCCCGAAGGCGTCGTAAAGCACGTTGTCGATCGCCGCCGGGGTGATGCCCAGCCGCCCGGCGGTGTTGCGGTCGATCGCCAGATACGCCTGCAATCCTTGCGTCTGCAAATCGCTGGCGACATCGGCCAGTTGCGGCTGCTGGCGAAGTCTGTCGACCAGCTTCGGCACCCAGTCATCGAGATCGCCGATGTTGGGCGAGCCGAGGGTGAATTGATATTGCGTGCGGCTGACGCGGTCTTCGATGGTCAGATCCTGCACCGGCTGCAACCACAGGGTGATGCCGGGCTGGTTCGCCGCTGCCGCCTGCAATCGCGCCATCACCGTCTGCACGTCGTCGCGGCTGCCGTGCGGCTTGAGGTTGATCAAGAAGCGGCCGGCATTGAGCGTGCTGTTGGCACCATCGACGCCGATGAACGACGACAGGCTGGCCACCGCCGGGTCTTTCAGGATGGTCGCGCCGAGCTGGTTCTGCCGCTGCGCCATCGCCGAAAACGAGATCGACTGCGGCGCTTCCGAGATGCCCTGGATCACGCCGGTGTCCTGCACCGGGAAAAATCCTTTCGGAATGACGACGTACAACACCACCGTCAGCACCAGTGTCGCGACGGCGACGATCAAGGTCGCGCCCTGGCGGTCGAGCACCCAGTCCAGCGCGGTCGCATAGCGCGCGATCACGCGCTCGATGAAGGCGTGGCTGCGGCGCGCGAAGGCGCTCTCGTCTTCCGGCCGCACATGGCGCAGGATCTTCGCGCACAGCATCGGCACCAGGGTCAGCGACACCACCGCCGAGATCACGATCGTCACCGCCAGGGTGATCGCGAACTCGCGGAACAGCCGCCCGACCACATCGCCCATGAACAGCAACGGGATCAGCACCGCCAGCAACGAGATCGTCAGCGAGATGATGGTGAAGCCGATCTGCCGCGAGCCCTTGAGTGCCGCCTGCATCGGCGACTCGCCCTTTTCGATGTAACGGGCGATGTTCTCGATCATGACGATGGCGTCGTCGACCACGAAGCCGGTGGAAATCGTCAGCGCCATCATGGTCAGGTTGTTGAGCGAGAACCCGGCCAGATACATCACCGCGAACGTGCCCACCAGCGACAGCGGCACCGAGAAGCTGGGGATGATCGTCGCCGGCAGATTGCGCAGGAACAGGAAGATCACCAGCACCACCAGCGCCACCGATAGCAGCAGTTCGAACTGCACGTCGTGCACCGAGGCGCGCACGGTGACGGTGCGGTCGGTGAGCACGGCGGTGTCGATGCTGGCCGGCAGCGAGGCGGTGAGCGAGGGCAGCAATTGCTTGACGCGATCGACCACGTCGATGACGTTGGCGCCGGGCTGGCGCTGGATGTTGACGATCACCGCCGGAGTGGTGTCCTTCCACGCCGCGAGCCGGGAGTTCTCGGCGCCATCGACCACCTGCGCCACGTCGGACAGGTGCACCGGCGCGCCGTTGCGGAAGGCGATGATGATGTCGCGGTATTCCGCCGCCGACCGGATCTGGTCGTTGGCGTCGATGGTGTAGCTGCGCACCGGCCCGTCGAAGCTGCCCTTGGCGGCGTTGACGTTGGCGCTGCCGATGGCATTGCGCAGGTCCTCCAGACTCATGCCATAAGAGGCCAGCGCGGTCGGATTGGCCTGCACCCGCACCGCCGGCCGCTGGCCACCGGAGATCGTCACCAGGCCGACGCCGTCGATCTGCGAGATCTTCTGCGCCAGTCGGGTGTCGGCCAGATCCTCGACCTGAGGCAACGGCATCGTCGTCGACGTCAGCGCCAGGGTGAGGATCGGCGCATCGGCGGGATTGACCTTGCTGTACACCGGCGGCTGCGGCAGATCGGACGGCAGGAAGGTGCCGGCGGCATTGATCGCCGCCTGCACCTGCTGTCCGGCCACGTCCAGTGGCAGGTCGAGACTGAATTGCAAAGTCACCACCGACGCCCCGGCCGAGCTGGTCGAGGACATCTGGTTCAACCCCGGCATCTGCCCGAACTGGCGTTCGAGCGGTGCCGTCACCGACGAGGTCATCACCTCCGGGCTGGCACCCGGATACAAGGTGGTGATCTGGATGGTCGGGTAATCGACCTCGGGCAGCGCCGACAACGGCAGGAAGCGGTAGGCGAGAAAGCCCACCAGCAAGATCGCCACCATCAGCAGCGAGGTCGCCACCGGCCGAAGGATGAACAGGCGCGAGGGGTTCATGCGATCAAGCACCCGCCGCGCAGCGCCACCCGCCTGCCGTCGCCCTTGCCAGAGCACGCAATGAACCCCCTCCCCCGCTTGCGGGGGAGGGCTGGGGTGGGGGGCGACGGCATGAAATCCTCCATCCTGATCGACACCACGATCGTCGAGTGCGGCAGGTCGGGGTGGAGTAATGATGGCCTGAACACCCCCATCCCAACCTTCCCCCGCAGGCGGGGGAAGGGGCTGAATCGCGGCATTGCACCTCAGCCACCATCGCCACGATCGCTGCCACTTGCGTCGTCGCGTTTGCGCGAATGTGACCAACCACCATCACGCGCTCCCGAGCCCCAGTTGCCGCGACGATGGCCGCCATTGCGTCGGCCCGATGCGGCGTCGGCCGCCGGACTGGGCATCGTGTCGACCAGACTCGACGCCGCGCCGCCGCCGGGCATCGTCGGCACCGTCACCTTGCTGCCATCGCGCAGGCGGTCGCTGCCGTCGGTGACGACGCGCTCGCCGGGCCTCAGGCCATCGATCACCTGCACGCGATCGCCCTCGCTGACGCCGGTCTTGACGTTGCGCACCGACACCCTGTCGTCGTCGCCGATCACATAGACGAACAGGCCATTGGCACCGCGTTGCAGCGCCGATGCCGGGATCACCGTCGCATCGTGCAGGGTGTCGAGCATCAGCTTGACGTTGACGAACTGGTTGGGGAACAGGCGCTCGTCGTCGTTGCCGAACTCGGCCTTCACCTTCACGGTGCCGGTGCTGGTGTCGATCTGGTTGTCGATGCTGGCCAGCGAACCGGTCGCCAGCCGCGCGGTGCCAGCGCGATCCCAGGCCTCGACCGCCAGTGCCGCGCCGGTGCGCAGCTTGGCGCGCAGCGCCGGCAAGCTGTCCTCGGGGATGGTGAACAGCACATCCATCGGCTGCATCTGGGTGATCACCACGATCGCGCTGCCGTTGCCGACGTTGTTGCCCGGATCGACCTGACGCAAGCCGACGCGGCCTTCGGCGGGTGCCAGCACGCGGGTGTAACCGAGATTGACCTTGGCGACTTCCACCGCGCCCTGATCGGCCTCGATCGCGCCTTGGTATTGGTGCACGAGGGCCGCTTGCGTATCGAGCTGCTGTCTGGAAATCGAATCTTGCTTGAACAGGGTTTGAAAGCGCGCCAGATCGAGCCTGGCGTTGCCCAGTTGCGCCTGATCGCGGGCGAGATTGCCCTGCGCCTGCGCCAGCGCCGCCTGAAAACTGCGCGGATCGATCTGCGCCAGCACATCGCCCTTGCGCACATGCTGGCCTTCGCGAAACTCGACCGACTGCAACTGCCCGGCGACCTGCGCGCTCACCGTCACCGTACGCAGCGGCGTGACCGTGCCCAGCCCATTGAGCACGACGTGGATGTCGCCGCGAACCGCGCTGGCCGCGCCGACCGGGCTGGCAGGGCCACCCGGGCCGCCGCCACGGAATCCACCGCGCGCGAATGGACTTTTCGCCGCCTGATTGGCGGCGGTGCCGGTGGCGAGGTAGTGACCTCCCCAGGCCAGCAGCCCGGCGATGCCGAGTATCAGCAGCAGCAACGGCCAGCGGCGGCCGGTGGGACGTGAAGGCGGAGAAGGAGCCTGGCTCATCGCGGGACTTTTCGAGGGATGGTAGCCGATCCGGACGCGGCCGACCGGCGCGCGTACACGCGACGGCCACTGGCGCGGGCGGTCATCGGCAGGGAATCAACGCAGCACGCACATGATCGTTGACGATATCGCAGACTGGATGAACATTGCCATGGCAAATGACGCCAATGCAACATTGCAGTCCTGCCGCGAATGCGCCGCCTCACCGTCAGCGCCGTCGCCGAGGTAACAACTCCGCCGCCTGCGCCAGATCGTCGAGGATCGGGCAAGTCGGCCGATCATTGCCGTGGCACTGCTGCGCCAGCGATTCCAGCGTGCGCACCATCGCCTGCATCTGCGCGATCTTCTCGCCCAATTCGGCGACGTGTACGCGCGCCAGTGTCCGCACCTGACTGCTGGCGCGTTGCGGATCGTCCCACAGCGCCAGCAAGGCGGCGATCTGTTTCATCGCGAAACCGAGTGCGCGCGCGCGGCGGATGAAGTGCAACCGATGCAGTTCGGCTTCGCCATACATGCGGTAGTTGCCCGACGTGCGCGCCGCCGGCGGCATCAGGCCGATGCGTTCGTAATGGCGGATCATCTTCGCCGACACGCCACTGCGTGCGGCCGCCTGGCCGATGTCGTACCAGCCTTGCGCGCGGGCATCGGCGTGTTCGGAGCGCATCGTCTGTTTCGTCATCGTCATCTCCGCTCAATCGTGGGCCGTGGGCCGCCAGCGCCGCAGCAGCAGGGCGTTGCCGACCACGCTGACACTGGATGCGGCCATCGCCGCGCCGGCCAGCATCGGATCGAGCATCCCGGCTGCCGCCAGCGGGATGCCGACGACGTTGTAGATGAAGGCCCAGAACAGGTTCTGCTGGATCTTGCGCACCGTCCGCGCGGAGATGTCGATGGCGTCGGCGACCAGGCGCGGATCGGGCCGCATCAGGGTCACGCCAGCGGCATGCATGGCGACGTCGGTGCCGCTGCCCATCGCGAAGCCGACCGTCGCGGCCGCCAGCGCCGGCGCATCGTTGAGGCCGTCGCCGACCATGCCGGCGGGGCCGGCTTCGCCCAGTTCGTGGATGACCGCCACCTTGTCGGCCGGCAACACCTCGGCGCGCACATCCTTGGCGGCGATGCCGACCTGCGCCGCCACTGCCAGCGCCGCGGCACGGTTGTCACCCGAGACCATCACCGTGCGCAGGCCGCGCGCGTGCAGGGCGGCGATCGCGGCTTTCGCCTGCGGCCGCGGCGCATCGCCGAACGCCAGCAGCCCGAGCACGCGCCAGCCCGTTGCGGATTCTTCCGCCAGCCACGATTGCGTCAACCCATCCCGCGCGGCGGCGGCGACGGCGTCCTGGCCGGCATCGAGGGTTACTCCCAGCTCGCCCATCCAGCGCGCATGACCGAGCGCGTGGCGGCGACCGTCGATCCGCCCTTGCATGCCGCGCCCCGCCACCGCCGACAGCTCGCTCGCCGAGGGCCAGGTGATGCCGCGTTCGCGCGCCGCATCGAGCACCGCGCGCGCCAGCGGATGCTCGCTGCCCGCTTGCAGCGACGCCGCGCGCGCCAGCACGTTCGCTTCATCGCCCGCGAGCGCTACGGCGCGCATCAGCGTCGGCTGGCCGACGGTGAGGGTGCCGGTCTTGTCGAACGCGATCGTGCGCAGCTGCCGCGTCAATTCCAGCGCTTGGACATCCTTGACGAGGATTCCGGCGCGCGCGGCGACGCCGGTACCGGCCATCACCGCGGTCGGCGTCGCCAGCCCGAGCGCACACGGGCAGGCGATCACCAGCACCGCCACCGCGTCGAGGATGGCTCGCGTCCAGTCGCCGCCGAACCATCCCCAGGCGAGCACGGTCAGCATCGCGATGACGATCACCACCGGCACGAACACCGCGCTGACGCGATCGACGATGCGCTGGATCGGTGCCTTTTTCGCCTGCGCGTCGGCCACCAGCCGCACGATCCGCGCCAGCACCGATTCGCTGCCGACGGCCGTCGTGCGTATCTGCAACACGCCCTCGCCATTGACCGCGCCGCCGGTGACGCGATCGCCCGGCGCTTTCGGCACCGGCAGCGACTCGCCGGTGAGCAGCGATTCATCGTTGTGGCTGCGGCCGTCCAGCACGACGCCATCGACCGGCACCCGCTCGCCGGGACGCACGATCACTGCATCGTCGCGGCGCACCTGCTCGATGCCGACCTCGCTCTCGACGCCGTCGCGCAGCACCCGCGCCGTCTCCGGCCGCAGCGCTTGCAGGGCGCCGATGGCATCCGATGCCTGCCGGCGGGCGCGCGCCTCCAGCCACTTGCCAAGCAAGATCAAGGTGATGACCACCGCCGAGGATTCGAAATACAACGCCACCGCGCCGTGACGATGACCGCCGGCGAACAGGTTGAACAGACTCAATCCGTAACCGGCACTGGTGCCGAGCGCGACCAGCAGATCCATGTTGCCGCTGCCGGCGCGCAACGCGCCCCAGCCGGCGCGATAGAACCGCGCGCCGAGCCAGAACTGCACCGGCGTCGCCAGCAGCCATTGCGCCCAGCCCGGCAGTTGCCAATGCACGCCCAGCGGCATCAGCAGCATCGGCAGCAACAGCGGCAACGACAGTGCAGCGGCGAAGACGAGGTGGCGCCCCTCGCGCGAGCCGACTCGCGCCGCCGGCTCCGGCCCCTGAGATGTCGCCAGCCGGGCCTGATAGCCGGCCTGCGCCACCGCCGCCTGCAATGCCGATTCCGGCGTATCGGCGAGCATCGTCACCCGCGCCGATTCGGTGGCCAGGTTGACGCTCGCCGCCAGCACGCCGGGCACCTTCAGCAATGCCTTTTCGACCCGGCCGACGCACGATGCGCAGGTCATGCCGGCGATCGCCAGCGTGACCTCGCTCGTCGCCACGCCGTAACCGGCCTGCTCGACCGCCGCCGCCAGCGCAGCCGCCGTCATCGCGTCGGCGGTCGTCACCGTCGCTGACTCCGTGGCCAGATTGACGCTCGCATCGCGCACCCCTTCGACTTTGCGCAGGGATTTCTCGACGCGACCGACGCACGACGCACAGGTCATGCCGGTGATTTGCAGCCGCCAAGTCCGGGTCGCGTCCATTTGCGCTCTCCTGCACGGTGATCTGCCGCCAGCGTGCACCTTGCCATGATGGCAAGGTCAAGCCGATCGCGCACGCTTGACCTTGCCACCACGGGAAGCCTGAAACTGTCCGTCCCATTGCCGCGGAGCAACGCCGATGCAAGCCACCACGATGATCTTCAAGGTTGAAAACATGAGCTGCCAGCACTGCGTGCGCGCAATCACCGGCGCCTTGCAGGCACTGGATGCCACCGCGGACGTGACCGTCGACCTGGCGCGCGGCGAGGTCCGCGCGCATGGCCGCTTCACCGCCGATGCGGCGATCGCCGCCATCCACGCGCAAGGCTATCGCGCCCGGTCGATCGCCCCCGACCCGGGCTGATCGGCGCCGCACCGATGCCTGCGCGTCGACGATGATTCACGCGCTCGGCCGATTCGTGGCACGATGGCAACGCCGCGCCGGCCTCGATCGCGAGCGCGGCGCAATGCCGTGAATGCCGGATGGATGGCCGCCACGGCAACCGGGCGATGGATCGGGGCGGGCCGTGGCATGGCCCTCGCAGGGGGCGCGCAGGGCCATGACCGACATCACGCCATCGCAGTCACGCATCGCGCGCCTCGAAGCGGTGCAGGCGATGCTGCTGCAGATCGGTCGGCTCGCCTGCACCACCCACGACCTCGATGCCTTCCTGCAGGCCACCCATGCCGCGGTCGCCCGCATCGTGTACGCCGACAATTTCTTCGTCGCCCTGTTCGACCCCGCCGATCGCAGCATCCGTTTCGCCTATTTCGCCGACGAGGTCGATCCTCCCGAGGATCCGCAACACCGCTATCCGCTGCGCGATCCGCACGAATCGGGCACCTCCTGGGTGATCCTCAACGGCCAGCCGCTGATCCTCAAGGGCGACGATTTCGCCGATCCGCGCTGGCACGAGGAACTGGCGCAGTGGCGCACCGGCACCACCCCGGCGCACTGGATCGGCATGCCGCTGCGGCTGTCCGACGAGCGCATCCTCGGTGCGCTGGTGATCCAGAGTTACCACGCCGAGCGCACCTACAGCGACGAGGACATCGCCCTGTTCGGCCTGATCGCCGACCACATCGCCACCCTCGTCGAACGCGTCAGCGCCAGCGTGCGCCTCGAACAGGCCATCGCCGAGCGCACCAGCCAGCTCGAACACGAGGTCGCCGAACGGCGCCGCGCCGAGCAATTGCAGCGCGGCCTGTACGAAATCGCCGCGCTGTCGGCCACCGACGCCAGCCTCGACGCCGTCTACCGCGCCGTCCACGATGTCACCGCGCGGCTGATGTACGCGCGCAACTTCTTCATCATGCTGCACCACGAGGACACCCAGGAGTTCGACTTCCCGTATTCGGTAGACGAATACGAAGACCCGGTGCCACCCGGGCAACGCTTCCCGATCTGGCGCGGGCTGACCTCCTACGTGGTACGCACCCGCCAGCCGCAATTCGTCGACCCGCAGCGGCGTGCGCAACTGGTGCGCGACGGCGAGATCCAGCAAGCCCGCGGCCACCTCGGCATCGCCAGCTGGCTGGGCGCACCGATGATCGTCGCCGAGCACGTCTATGGCGTGATCGTGGTGCAAAGCTACGATCCGCAGATCGTGCACACCCAGGGCGATCTCGACCTGCTGGCCTACGTCGCCACCCACGTCGCCGGCGCACTGTCGCGGCGCGAGGCCGACGTCAGCCTGCGCGCGGCGACCGAGCAGATCCGCCGGCGCAACGAAGAGCTCACGCGCACCCTCGACCAGTTGCGCAACACCCAGGACGAGCTGGTGCGGCAGGAGAAGATGGCCTCGCTCGGCGGCCTCGTCGCCGGCGTCGCCCACGAGATCAACACCCCGCTGGGCATCTGCGTGACCGCCACCTCGCACATCGAAGAAGAACTGCACACCTGGCACCGGCTGCAGGACGAGGGCCACTTCGATGCGCCGCACGTCGGCGAAATGCTGGCCGAGCTGGACGTGACGATGCGCGTGCTCGACGCCAACATCCGCCGCAGCGCCGAACTGGTGCGCTCGTTCAAGCAGATCGCGGTCGACCAGTCCTCGGGCGCGCGCCGCCAGTTCGACCTGCACGCCTACCTCGACGAAGTGCTGCTCTCGCTCAAGCCCAAGCTCAAGCGCGCGCCGGTCAAGGTGCAGGTGGACTGTCCGCCGGGGCTGGCCATGGATACCTATCCCGGTGCGCTGTCGCAGGTGATCACCAACCTGGTGATGAATGCGTTGCTGCACGCCTTCGAAGGCCGCGACGGCGGCAGCGTGAAGATCATCGCCCGCGCCGACGGGCAGGACGTGCTGCTGGACGTCATCGACGACGGCATCGGCATGAGCCCGGGCGATCTCAAGCACTATTTCGATCCGTTCTTCACCACCAAGCGCGGCAGCGGCGGCACTGGCCTGGGCGCCAACATCATCTTCAACCAGGTGACCAACGTGCTCGGTGGCAGCATCCGCGCCAGCAGCACGCCCGGTGCCGGCTTGCAGGTGAGCATGCGCCTGCCGCGCACGCGCGCGACCGCCGAGGCGAGCGCGTGAGCGAAACCTTCGATGTCGCGGTGATCGGCGCCGGCGTGTTCGGCGCCTGGACGGCGCTGCACCTGCAACGCGCCGGCTGTTCGGTGGCGCTGGTCGATCAGTACGGGCCCGGCAATGCGCGCTCCAGTTCCAGCGGCCAGACCCGGGTGATCCGCATGGCCTACGGCGCCGACGCGATCTACACGCGGATGGCGCAGCGTTCGCTGACGCAATGGCGCGAATTCTTCGCCAGCATCGATCAGCCGCGGCTGTTTCTAGCCACCGGCGTGTTGTGGATTGCACCGGAGGGCGACCGGCGCACCGAGCAGTCGCTGGCGACGCTGCGCGCCTGCGGCATCGCCCACGACGTGCTCGGCGCCCGCGAACTGGCGCAGCGCTACCCGCAGATCGCGCCAGCGGCCGGCAGCATGGCGATCTGCGAGCCGCAGGCCGGTGGCCTGATGGCCAAACGGGCCACCCAGGCGGTGCTCGAACGATGCTTGCGCGACGGCGCCAGGCTGCGCATCGCCAAGACGCTGCCGCCAACCGGCGATGGCCGCCTGCAAGCGCTCGCCACCGCCGCCGGCGGCCACATCCACGCCGACCATTACGTCTTCGCCTGCGGGCCGTGGCTGGCGCGCGCACTGCCCGACGTGCTGGGCGGTCGCATCTTCCCGAGCCGTCAGGAGGTGCTGTTCTTCGGGCCGCCGCCGGGCGACGAACGCTTCGCGCTGGGCGCGCTGCCGATCTGGCTGGATTCGGCGCGGCAGTATTACGGCTTTCCCGACATCGACGGCCGCGGCTTCAAACTGGCCTGTGACGCGCACGGCGAAGCGGTCGATCCGGACACCCTCGATCGCACGCCGACACCGGCGCGCGTGGCCGAGGCCCGCGCCTTCCTCGGCGAGCGCTTCCCGGCACTGGCCGATGCGCCATTGGTCGGCGCCACCGTCTGCCAGTACGAAAACACCAGCAACGGCGATTTCGTGATCGATCGCCATCCGGCGTTCGACAACGTCTGGATCGCCGGCGGCGGCTCCGGGCATGGCTTCAAGCACGGCCCGGCGGTGGGCGAATACATCGCTGCCCGCATCGCGCACGATGGCCCGGTCGAACCGCGCTTTGCGCTCGCCGGCAAGAGCGACGTGCAGAGCCGCCAGGTGCATTGACGGGGCGCGATGTTCCACGCGCCGCGCGGGCGTGATCGTCGCCCGGATCGTTCCGCTTGACCTGCATCAACCCGGCCGCGACGCGGCATGCTAGGGATGGCCGATGGCCCTGCGCGCACCCGCCGATCCCGCCACGCCCGCATCCGGCCTGTCGGCCGCCGAGGCGGCGCGGCGCCTGCGCCGCGACGGCGGCAACGAACTGCCGCGCGCGCGCCGGCGTGGCCTGGGCCGCATCGTGCTGGGCGTGCTCGGCGAGCCGACCTTCCTGTTGCTGGTGGTGGCGGCCGCCATCTACCTGCTGGTCGGCGGCATCGGCGAAGGCTTGCTGCTGTCCGGTTTCGCGGCGCTGTCGATCCTGCTGGTGGTGGTGCAGGAAAACCGCAGCGAAAACGCCCTCGATGCACTGCGTCAGCTCGCCGCGCCGACGGCTGCGGTACTGCGCGACGGACTCGTGCAGACGATCGCTGCCGGCGCCATCGTGCCCGGCGACCTGTTGCTGCTGAGCGAGGGCGCGCGCATCGGCGCCGATGCGATCTTGCGCCACACCGACGGCGTGGGCATCGACGAATCCCTGCTGACCGGCGAATCGGTGCCGGTGCTCAAGGGGGTCGCTGCCGACGGCGCTGACGCCGCGGCCGAAGCCCGCGCCGGCGTCCACGCCGGCACCCTGGTCGTATCCGGCCGCGGCATCGCCGAGGTGGTCGCCACCGGCACCGATACCCAGGCCGGGCGCATCGGTGCCTGTCTGGCCGCCATCGAAGTCGAGCCGACCCGCCTGCAGCGATCGTTCGGGCGGCTGGTGGCGGTGTTCGCGTTTTTCGCGGTCTGCGCCAGCGTGGCGGTGGTGCTGCTGTTCGGGCTGCTGCGCGGGCAGTGGTTGCAAGGCGCCTTGTCGGGCATCGCCTTGGGCATGTCGGCACTGCCCGAGGAACTGCCGATGATCCTGGTGGTGTTCATGGCGATCGGCGCCCGCCGTCTGGCGCGGCTGCACGTGCTGGTGCGGCGCACCGCCGTGATCGAGATGCTGGGCGCGTGCAGCACGCTGTGCGTGGACAAGACCGGTACCCTCACCGAGAACCGGATGGCCCTGTGCACGCTCGTTCGCGACGGTGTGCGGCTGGACCCGGGCGACGCCGCCACCGCCTTGCCGGAGCCGTTCGCGGCCAGCTTGCAGGTGGCCATGCGCGCCTCGCCGCACACCTCCGGCGATCCGATGGACGTCGCCGTGCATCGCCTCGCCGCCGCGGTCGGGATGGCCGACGACGGATCGGCCGCTGGCGCCAGCCCGCTGGTCGAGCATGGCCTGAGCAGCAAGCGGCCGGCCCTGATCCGGGTCTGGGGTAGCGCCGATGGCGGTTGGCAGGCCGCTGCCAAGGGCGCGCCGGAAACCATCGCCGAACTGTGTCGGCTGGACGCCGGCGCGCGCGCTGCCTTGCGCGGCGAGGTCGAGGCGCTGGCCGGCGCCGGCATGCGCGTGCTGGCGCTGGCGCAAAGCCCGCTTCGGCACGGCGAGGTGCCCGCCGATCCGGCCGCCTACGCACTGCAATGGCAGGGGCTGGCCGCCTTCGCCGACCCGCTGCGCGCCGGCGCGGCGGCCGCCATCGCCGCCGCCCGCGCCGCCGGGGTGGCGGTGGTGATGATCACCGGCGATCACCCGGCGACGGCGCTGGCGATCGCGCGCGAAGTCGGCATCGACGCCACCGTTGCCGTCACCGGCGACTCGATCGCCGCCTGCGACGATGCGCAATTGCCGGCGCTGGTGCGCCGCGCGCGCGTGTTCGCGCGCATCAACCCCGAGCAGAAGCTGCGTCTGGTGCGCGCCTTCAAGGAGGCCGGCGAAGTGGTGGCGATGACCGGCGATGGCGTCAACGACGCCCCGGCGCTGCGCGCGGCGCACATCGGCCTGGCGATGGGCCGGCGCAGTACCGATGTCGCCCGCGAAGCGGCGTCGATCGTGCTGCTCGAAGACGACCTGCGCCACCTCGTCGCCGGCATCGCAATGGGCCGGCGCATCTGGGACAACTTGCGCAAGGCCTCGTTGTACATCGTCGCCATCCACGTGCCGGTCATCGGCCTGGCGCTGCTGCCGCTGCTGCTGGGCCTGCCGCCGATGCTGATGCCCACGCACGTGGTGCTGATCGAGATGGTGATCGATCCGATCTGCGCGATCGCCTTCGAGAACGAGCCGCCCGAGCCCGATGCCATGCGCCAGCCGCCGCATCCTCCCGGCGAGTTGCTGTTGGGCCTGCCGCAGGTCGCCGTCGGCATCGGCCAAGGCCTGCTGATTCTGGCCGCCGCCTTCGCCGCCTATGTCGCAGGCCTCGGCCTGGGCATGGGCGCCGACCCTGCCCGCACCTTGTCGTTCATCGCCTTCACCGCCGGCAACCTCGCTCTGGTCCGCGTCACCGGCAGTCGCCGCGTGACGCTGGCCTCGCTGTTCGCACGCGGCCACGGCGCCTACTGGGCGGTGGCGACGGTCGCGGTCGCCGTCCTCGTGGCGTGCGTGGCCATCCCCGGCGTGGCCGGCCTGTTCGCCTTCGCCACGCCACCGCCGCTGCCGCTGCTGGCCGCGGCCGTCGCCGGAGTGCTGGCGGCACTGGCCTTCGATGCGGTCAAATGGCTGCCGGCGATGCAGCGCATCCTCGGCAAGCCGCCGCCGCGCCCACCCGTTTCGACCCTGGAGGAACGCCCGTGAAAGTCCTGTTCGCCTGCGACGGCAGCCCGTATTCGGATCGCGCCGCAAAATACATCGCCACCCGCCTGCACGCGCAAACCAAGGAACTGCAGGTGACCTTGTTCCACGTCGATGCGCCGATGATGGCGCGAGTCAATCGCGCCCTCGGCGCCGAAGCGGTGGCGCAGTACCACCGCGAGAATGCCGAATTCTCGCTGCGCAAGGCCCTGCAGCGCCTGCGCCGCGCCGGCGTCGCCTGCGAAACCGCTCACGCCATCGGCTCGCCCGCCGAAGCCATCGCCGAGCACGCCGCGCGCGGCAAGTTCGATCTGGTGTTGATGGGCTCGCACGGCCGCGGCGCCCTCGGCGGCCTGCTGCTCGGCTCGGTCGCCACCAAGGTGCTGGCGCAGTGCAAGGTGCCGGTGCTGGTGGTGACCTGAGGGCAGCCCGCCAGGTCGGCGCCCGCGTGGCAGCGGGCGGGCGCGAGCGCGTCGGACCGGCTGCTGCTGGCGGCGGGATGATGGCGAACGGCCGGCGCAACGCCGCCCGACAAGGTCAGACGGCGCAGGGACCGCCGAGGGGCCCGCTTGGGCGACGGACGCAATCTCGCCGTCGCATATCGACGAAAGTCATCGAGATTGATGGTGGGTCGTGACGGATTCGAACCGACGACCAGCGGATTAAAAGTCCGCTGGATTACGGTTCGCGGCCGTCCGTCGGCGACCTGTCCATTTTGTCGATCCTCGGAAACTCAATGATTTAGCGGTTGTCAGCGTTCGTTGACGTTCGCTTGCAACCGGCGCATTGTAGGGACTGAGTAGGGACTGGACCCGATTCGACCGGCACAAGGGACTATCCATGGGACTGACAAACAAGGGACTGAACGCACTCAAGGCGGGCAAGTGGGCGAGCGAAGGCGGCAACCGCAACGAGGGCACGCTGCGCGCCAAGGGCAGCACGAACGGCGCGCGGTTCTACTTCCGCTATCGCACCAGTGATGGCAGCTATGACGACCTGCCGATGGGCAGCTACGACGAAGCCGGCAAGCGCGGGCTGACGCTGGTGCAGGCTCGCGCGCGCGCCAAGCGGCTGCGGGATCGCTACACCGCCGGCGAGCGCGACCTGCGCGCGGTCATCGACGGCGAGCAACGCGAGGCCGTGCGCGAGCGCAAGGCTGCCGATGCCGCCGCCGAAGCCGAGGCCACGCGCAAGCGCGCCACCTTGGGCGTGCTGCTGACCGCCTACGTCGAACAACTGCGCCGCAACGGCAAGCTGCGCGTGCGCGAGGTCGAAACCGCCTTGCGCCTGCACGTCGAAAAGGCATGGCCGCGACTGTGGGATACGCCGGCCGAGCACATCACCACCGACGATTGCCTTGCCGTGGTGGCGCGACTGGTGGAGGCCGGCACCTTGCGCCAAGCCGGCAAGCTGCGCAGCTATTTGCGTGCAGCCTTCGCCGCCGCCATCCGCGCCCGGCAAGACCCGCGAGCACTGCCGGCGTTGCGTGCGCTGGCGCTGAGCGTGAACCCGGCGCGCGACCTTGCCACCATCGAGGGCAGCAGCAAGCCACGCGAACGCGCGTTGTCGCTGGCCGAGCTGCGCGTCTACTGGCGGCGCATCACCGACCTGCCCGACCCGGCTGGCGCGCTGCTGCGCTTCCATCTACTGACCGGTGGCCAGCGCATCGACCAGCTAGCGCGACTGACCGCCGACGACTACGACCCTGACGCGCCATCGGTGCGTATCCGCGATTCCAAAGGCCGGCGAGCGGCACCGCGAAACCATGATGTGCCGCTGGTCGCTGCTGCCGTCGATGCACTGCGCGCGATGCGTGGCGGCACGCTCGGCCCGTACCTGTTCACCATGAACGCCGGCGCTTCGGGCGTGGCCTACAAAACGGTGAGCGATCACGTCCGCTACGTCGCCGAGGCGATGCGTGACGCCGGCGAATTGGAAAAGGGGCTGTTCACGCCGGGCGATCTGCGGCGCACCGTGGAAACGCGCCTGTCGGCCGCTGGCGTATCGCGCGAGGTGCGCGCGCAGGTGCAATCGCACGGGCTCGGTGGCGTGCAGGCGCTGCACTACGACCGCCACGACTACCTGCACGAGAAACGCGCGGCGCTGGAAACCCTGCACGACCTGCTGACCGGCGCGCCCGCGACGGTGACGCCGATCCGGCGTGCAGGCGCCAAATCGTCGCAATAACAAGGATGCTATGATGACGGCATGGCGATTCAGCTACTACAACGCCAAGGTTGCTGCCGTTGTGATGGCATGGCCCGCTGGTATTCGTGCCAGCTACCTGCGCACGGTCGAAGCGATGGCGGCGCAAGGCGCAGACCTGGGCATGCCACACACGCGCGCGATGGGTGGCGGCTTGTTCGAGATTCGCGCCAAGGGCAAGGAAGGCATCGGACGCGCGTTCTACTGCACCGTGACCGGACACCGTATCGTGATCCTGCATGCCTTCACCAAGAAGACCGAACAGACACCGCAGCGCGAGCTTGAAACCGCACGCGCACGATTGAAGGAAGTGAAGCAATGAAAGCCGACCGTTACGACCCGGTGCCTTTCGACGTAGACGCCACGCGCCAGCTATGGATGAAAGACCCTGCCTTTGCCGAAGCATATGGCGCACTGGCCGACGAATACGCGGCGCTGGCTGAGCTGCTGCATGCGCGCAAGGCCGCTGGCATGACGCAAGCGGACGTAGCCGCAAGCATGGGCATCGCGCAGGCGAGCGTTGCGCGGCTGGAGGCCAGCGCGGGCAGCCGCAAACACGCGCCATCCGTGGCCACGCTGCGCCGCTACGCCGATGCCGTGGGCTGCGAGTTGCGCATCGTGCTGACGGCCAAGCAACCGCTTCGCAACAAGCCACGCAAGACGCGCGCGACCGCATGACCAATACCGCGCCCTAGCCCGACGGGGCGAAAACGCCGGTCACCCTGCCGGCGCTGGGCGCGGTTCCTTTCAGGGGCGCGAGGGGCGCGCGATGAAGAAAAAAGATGAGGCCGACCGCCTGCTGGCGGCCATGCTGGAAGGATCGCGGCAGGACGCTGGCCGCTTCGACGGGCTGCGCGGCAACGTCGGCGACAACGCATCGCCGCTGCTGGCCGACATGGTGCGGTATCTGCGCGCGTGCCTGCTGGCTCACTACCCCGAAGCCGAGGCGCGCGCGTTGCTGGCCGAGTTCTCGCCACCAGCAGCGCCAGGTTTCCGCGCTGCAACGTCGGTTCCCGATGACGTGCGAATGGCGTTGACGCTGCTGAACATGATCGCCAGCGCGTTCCGTTGCGAGCCCGATCAATTGGAATCCTTGCTGCTGGGCGCGCGCGACCGCAAGCGGCAGAAAGGCACCAAGACAGGCGGCACCGAAGCGGGCAAGGGTCGCACCGCTGCTGCGATGGATCGGCACCGGCAATGGGCCAACGACTACGACGCATTGATCGCTGATGGTCGCAACAAACGCGACATCGCGGCGGTACTCGCAAGCCGGCATAGAGTCAATGAATCGACGATTCGGCGAGCTCTAAAAAAAGCGCGCGTGAACTAAGCAGACGCGCGTTTCGTGTCGATAATGGGTTGTCGGCAACCGCGCAAGCCCGCGCGGGCCATATCGGAGCCGACACCATGCAAACCGCACCCCACGAACCGGCGTTCGCGCCGTTCATCGAAGCCTGCCGCGCGCACGGCATCGCAAAAACCACCGCCTACGAACTGCTGAGCGACGGCCTGCTCGAAACTTTCCGAATCGGCCGGCGCCGCTACGTCCGGCTTGAATCGCTGCGCGCGCTGCCCGATCGTCTGGCCGCCGAGGCGAAGGCCGAAGCCGACGCGAAGGTGTCGCCATGACCGCCACCGAGCAAGCCGACCGCATCCGCGCGCGATTCGGCCACGATGCCGGACAGGTCATCGCGTTGCGCGCCGTCGAATTGGCCGAGGCCATCGAGCGCACGGCGCCTGAGCGCAAGCCGCGCCTGCGGCGGCAGTACCGCGAGGTGCTGCGCGTGCTCGCCAATCTGGAGGGCCAGCCATGACCGCGCAAACACTTAGCCCCGCGCGAGGCGGGGCATCGTGGGAAAACGCCGGGGGGCGTTCCCATCATACCGCAGCGAGGCCAGCGGATCGACTGTTGCCGCTGCTGCGCGGCGTGCGTTCGAGCGGCCGCGATAGCTGGCGCGCTGACTGCCCGGTTGGTCACCAGCACGCACGCGGATCGCTGTCGGTCACGGTAGCCGACGACGGGCGAATCTTGATGCACTGTTTCGCCTGCGGTGACGCACTCACGCCGCTGCGCGCGCTGGGGCTCGAATTGCGCGACCTGTTCGTGGAGAGGATCAAGGATCCATCACCCGAGGCACGACGGGCTGCGCACGACGCCTATCGGCGCAACGCATGGGGCGCGGCGCTGGGCGTGCTCGTTCGCGAGGCAACGATCGTGGCCTGCGCTGCGGGCGTGCTGCGTCAGGGGCATGCGTTGACGGGCGAGGACGAGCAACGGTTGGCGCTTGCGGTCGACCGCATCGGCTTCGCGCGGGAGGTGCTCCATGGCCGCTGAACTCAACCGCCACGTCGCGCGCATCGAAGCGCAGGCCGATCGCGATTTGGCAATGCTCGAACGCGCGGCCGGCACCGGCACCGATTCGCAGATTCGCACGATTAGCAGCGCACCCGAGCCGCTGCGACGGCCGCTGCCACCGGCTTCACCGTATCCATTGGACGCACTCGGCCCTGTGCTTGGCGGTGCCGCGCGACGGCTTCATGAGGTCGTGCAGGCTCCGGCCGCACTCTGCGGACAGTCGGTGCTGGCTGCTGCGGCGCTGGCTGCGCAGGGTCATGCGGATGTTGTCTTGTCCGGCACGGTCGAACCGACGAGCTTGTGGCTGGTGTCGATTGCCGTCAGCGGTGAGCGCAAATCAGCGGTCGATCGGCTGGCGCTGCGCGCGCACGACGAGCATGAACGGGCGCAATTGCGTAAATGGGACAAGCAGATGGCGGCGTTTCGCGCCGAGGAAGCCGCACACCAAGTCGCAATCCAGGCGGCCAAGCGCGGCGCTGACAAGGTTGCGACGCCAGGGGCAATCAAGGCCGCACTGGATGCGATCGGCGAGCCGCCGAAGCGGCCGCTGGTGCCGCTGTTGATGGTCGCCGAGCCGACGGTCGAAGGCTTGCACAAGGCCTACAAGCTCGGCGAGCCGAGCGTCGGGTTGTTCAACGATGACGCTGGCGATTTTCTGGGCGGCCATGCGATGAATGACGACAACCGCGTCAAATCATCGGCGAGCCTGTCGAAGCTGTGGGATCGAGGCCAGTTTGACCGCGTTCGCGCTGGCGATGGCGCGGGCAAGTTCTTCGGGCGCAGGCTCGCCATGCACCTGATGATGCAGCCGGTCGTCGCCGAATCCGTCTTGAGCGATGACGTGCTGGTGGGGCAAGGCTTTCTCGCGCGCTGCCTGCTGGCGTGGCCGGAATCGACCATCGGCACTAGGGAATATCAGGACGTGGATCTGACGCGAGACCCGGTGATGCGCGACTACTGGCAATGTATGCGCGGCTTGCTGGAGCGACCGCTGCCGAAGGTCGACGGCGCAGAGGACGAGCTGCGGCCGCGCGTGCTGCGGCTGGAGCCGTCGGCGATGGCGCATTGGATCGAGATCAAGAACGCCGTCGAGCACGCCATGCGTCCGAATGGCACTTATGCCGGCATCTGCGCATGGGCCAGCAAGGCCGCATCGCAGGCCGCGCGCGTCGCTGGCGCGCTGACGCTGGTCGATGACCCGGACGCCGCGTCGATTGGGGTGGATGCCGTCGAACGCGCGGCAACGCTGATGACGTTCCATCTCGACGAGGCCGCACGCATCGTCGGCACGGCCGCGATTCCAGCCGCCGTCCGGCGCGCCGAGGCGATCGTTGAATGGTGCCGTCGGGATGGTCGCGAGTTCGTTTATTCGAGTCAGGCATTGCAGTTTGGGCCGGGCAGCGTTCGCACCCGCGATAACTTCACCGAGGCCATGAAGCTGTTGGTCGATGCCGGCTGGGCGGTGCCGGTCGATGGCGGTATGGAGCTCGACGGCAAGCACCGCTCGAAGGTGTGGCGCATGCGCCGGGGCGAGCCATGAACGCACTGGCCGAACTCCGAAAACGCGCAGGCACCCGTGCTAATCCTGCTAATCGTGCTAATCCGCCCGATTCGCAGCCGTCGATTAGCAGGATTAGCACGATTAGCAGGGGCACGGTCGCGAATCCGCCCGCGAATCCGGCCGATGCCTTGCGCTGGCACCTGCTTGACCTGGCCGACGACGAAGGCATCAGGACGACCGTCATCAGCGAACTGGACGCCGACGACCTGCTGGACGCCGAGGGGATGAGCGATGCCGCGCTGCGCGAATGGCTGCGCCTGCGCGATGACGCCCGGATCATGGCGCGCGGGCTGGTGCCTTGGCGTTGGAATGGCGAACAGGCGTCGATCTGCGCAGGCTGTGGGCCGGTTGCCTTGTGGCCGGGCGCACCGGATCGCGTGCTGGCCTGCCCGTGGTGCTGGCACCGGCGACGGGGCATCGGGCCAGCGAGGCCGGGCGTCACCTGCGGCACCTGCGAGCACTACGGGGCCGACGAGCTGAACCCGACCGGCGGCGCTGGCCGATGCGCGCAGGCCGTAGCCGGGCCACACTGGCCGCACGCGCCGATCCGCTGCGAGCGGTGGCGGCCGATGGAGGCGAAAAATGGGACAGCCGCCGATTGACGAAGGTCATTCCGGTAGGTCAATCGCCGATTGACGAGCGCTGGCTGGCTTCCGAAATTGCGCGAAATCCGGCGAAGTAGGGACCGTGTAGGGACCAAGCTGAACGAAGGTCGCGTCCATCCCGACTCGCATCGCTGCAAGTCTTTGAAAATATTGGTGGGTCGTGACGGATTCGAACCGTCGACCAGCGGATTAAAAGTCCGATGCTCTACCGACTGAGCTAACGACCCGATGCAAGCCTGCGCCGCGTGGGCGGAGGCGTATTCTAGCCGATCGGCTCAATGGCGATAGCGCGTCGGGTCGGGCACGCCGGCCCGGGCGAAACCCTGGGCGCGCAGCAGGCAGGCATCGCAGCGGCCGCAGGCGCGGCCCTGGGCATCGGCCTGATAGCACGACACCGTCTGCGAAAAGTCCACGCCCAGGCGCAGGCCCTCGGCGACGATGCGATCCTTGCCCATGCCGATCAGCGGTGCATGCACGCGCAGGCCGGCGCCTTCGACGCCGGCCTTGGTGGCGAGGTTGGCGAGCGACTGGAAGGCGGCGATGAACTCCGGACGGCAATCCGGGTAGCCCGAGTAATCCACCGCGTTGACGCCACAAAAGATGTCGACCGCGCCCAGCACCTCGGCCCAGCCCAGCGCGAGCGCGAGCATGATGGTGTTGCGCGCGGGCACATAGGTGACCGGAATGCCGGCGTCGGGCAAAGCGCCGGCCTCGTGCTCGGGCACGGCGATGTCGGCGGTCAGCGCCGAGCCGCCGATGCCGCGCAGATCCACCGCGACGATCTTGTGCTCGACGGCGCCGAGCGATGCCGCGTTGCGCGCGGCGGCATCGAGCTCGGAGGTGTGGCGCTGCCCGTAGGCGACGGAAAGCGCGTAGGTGATGAAACCCTGCTCGCGTGCCAGCGCCAGCACGACGGCCGAATCCATGCCACCGGAGACGAGGACGACAGCGCGTTTCATGGAACTGGCGACAGCACGTTGATGCGCGGGTTTCGTTTCATGAATCACCCCTCCGATACATTGCTCGCACTCGCCGTTCATGGTTCGACAGGCTCACCACGAACGGCAACTTCGACTCCCGACTCTCCGATTCCCGATTCCCGATTTCCGATTCACGCCTTCATCGCCCCTGCTCCTCGCCCCACAGCACCTTGTGCAACTGAATCTGGAATCGCGCCGGCGCGTGGTCGTCCAGCATCCATTGCGCCAGTTCGCGCGGTGGCAGTTGCCCGTAACTGGGCGAGAACAGCACTTCACAACGTGCCGGCAAGTCATGCTCGCGCAGCATCGACAGCGCCCAGTCGTAGTCGGTGCGGTCGCAAAGCACGAACTTGACCTGATCGTGCGCGGTGAGCAGCGGAATGTTTTGCAGCCGATTGCGCGCCATCTCGCCCGAGCCAGGCGTCTTCAGATCCATCACCCGCGACACGCGCGGATCGACCGCGCCGATATCGAGTGCGCCGGAAGTTTCCAGCGATACCTCGTATCCGGCATCACACAAGCGCTGCAACAATTCGAGACAACGTTTCTGCGCCAGCGGCTCGCCGCCGGTGACGCAGACGTGGCGGGCGCCGTGGCGCGCCACCTCGGCAAGGATGGCATCGAGCTGCCACCAGTCGCCGCCGCTGAAGGCGTAGGCGGTGTCGCAGTAGCCGCAGCGCAACGGGCAGCCGGTGAGGCGCACGAACACCGTCGGCCAGCCGGCGGCGCGCGCCTCGCCTTGCAGCGAGTGGAAGATCTCGGTGATGCGCAGGCGATCGCGACCGCCGGCCGCTTCGTCGCCCACCATTTCAGCCACCGGCCTCCATCGCCATCGCGCGCAGCCGGCCTTGCGCCTGATTGGCCTCGTCGCTGCCCGGATACTTGGAGATGACCTGGCGCAAGGTCGCCCTCGCCGCTTCGCGCTGCCGCAAGCCATCCTGGCAATAGCCGATCTTGAGCAAGGCGCCGACCGCCTTGGCCGAACCGGGGTAGCGATCGACCAGTGTCTGGAACGCCTTGAGCGCGAACTGGTAATTCTGGGTGACGTAGTAGGACTCGCCCATCCAGTACCACGCGTTGGGCACCAGCGGGCTGTCCGGGTACTGCTGGACGAACGCGTTGAACTGGCTGGCCGAATCGGCGTAGTGCTCGCCGCGCATGGCATCGAAGGCGGCCTTGTAGGCCGCCTCGTCGCCACCATTGGCAGACGGTGGCGGCGGCGCGGCGACCGGCGGCGGGCGCGCGCTGGTCGCGGCCGGCGCGCTGGCAGGCGTTGCCGCTGGCGTGCTCGCCTGCCCGCTACCTTCCAGGTGGCTCAGCCGCGAGTCGATGTCCATGTATTGCGCCTTGGCGCGATCAGCGGCTTGCTGGTTGTCGTGCTGCAACTGCTCGACCAGCGAGCGCAGATCCTTGACATCGGCTTCGAGCTGGCTGATGCGGTTGAGCAGATCGACGTTCTGCTGACCCTGCGATTGATCGCGCGCCTCCAGCGCGGCGACGCGATCGGCCAGGCTCGGGCGTGACTGCGCCTGCACGCCGGTGGCGGCCAGAGCCGCCACGCAGGCCAGCGCGAGGATTGCCGGCGACGGGCGCATCGTCGTCACTTCGCGGTGTAGACGATTTCGACGCGGCGGTTCTTGCTCCAGCAGTCCTCGTTGGACTCGGTGCACACCGGGCGCTCTTCACCGTAGCTGACCACTTCCATCTGCGCGGCCGAACCGCCGTTGCCGCGGATCGCCGCCATCACCGCATCACCACGGCGCTCGCCGAGGCCGAGGTTGTACTGGCGGCTGCCGCGCTCGTCGGTGTTGCCTTCCAGACGCATGTGCGCCTGCGGCCAATCGACGAGGTACTTGGCATGACAGGCCACGATCGCCTGGAATTCGGGCCGCACCGCATCCTTGTCGAAATCGAAGTAAACCACGCGCTGGCGCAGGCAGGAGTCGGATTCCAGATCGGCCGGCGTGTACTTGCCGCCTGCGGTCGGCCCGCTGATGCCCTGGGTATTGGCGGAGGTGCCGGCCTGCACGCCGTTGTCGCTCGGACCTTCCTTGACGTTCTTCTTCGAACAGGCCGCCAGCGCGATGCAGACGGCGGCCACGATCAGAACGGTCCTGTTGGTTTTCATTGTCGTTGTCCTTTCGGTGTTTCGGGGGGAGTGGAACGGGGAGGTGCAGCAGGTTCAGTGAAACGGTGTCATCGGTTGCGGAACGGCGACCAGGCGGGCTCGCGGACATCGCCATCGGCCAGCACCAGGCGCTGCCGCACGCGGCCATCGGCCGAGACGGCATACAGCACGCCACGCCCGCCTTCCTTGGCGGCGTACATCACCATGCTGGCATTGGGAGCGAAGCTGGGCGATTCGTCGAGGTTGCCGGGCGAGAGCATCAGCCAGCGCCCGGAGCCGCTGCTGCGATCGAGCAAGGCGATGCGATAGACGCTGGCATTGCCCTGCGCCATCGCCACCTTCTTGCCGTCGTAGGAAATGGTCGCGTGGGCGTTGTAGGCGCCCTGGAAGCTGAACCGGGTCGGCTCGCCGCCGGTCACCGGCACCTGGTAGATCTGCGGCTTGCCGCCGCGGTCGGAGGTGAACAGCAGGCTCTTGCCGTCCGGCATCCACACCGCTTCGGTGTTGATGCTGTAGTGGTTGGTGATCTGGGTGAGCTGGCGGGTGGCCAGATCCATCACGTAGATCTCCGGATGGCCGGACTTGGACAGCGTCATCGCCAGCTTGCTGCCGTCGGGAGAGAACGCCGGGGCGTCGTTGATGCCCTTGAACGAGGCGATCGCCTCGCGCGCGCCGGTGCCGATGGTCTGCAGGTAGATGGTCGAATTGCCGCGCTCGAAGCTGGTGTAGGCGAGCTTGTGGCCGTCCGGGCTCCACGCCGGCGACATCAGCGATTCACGCGAGTTGACCACCGATTGCGGGTTGTAACCATCGGCGTCGGCGACCATCAGCGAATACTTGATGTTGTTGCCGGTGCCGACCGCGGTGACGTAGGCGATCTGGGTATCGAAGGCGCCACGCACGCCGAGGATCTTCTCGTAGACCTGATCGGCGATCTCATGGGCGACGCGGCGCATTTCCTGCGGTCGCCCGGTCATCGCCTGGCCGAGGATGCGCTGTTGCTTGGCAACGTCGAACAACTCGTACTCGACCCGATAGCCGCCGTTGCCGCCATCGAGGACACGCCCGACCAGCACGTAATCCTGCTTGAGCAGGCGCCAGGTCGGATATTTCATGTCGGCGGCCGACTGCGGGTGCTCGACCATGCTCGCTACCGGCAAGGCGCGGAACTGGCCGGAGCGGGCCAGATCGGCGCGCACCACGTCGGCCACCACGGTATCGGGCTTGGCGCCGGAACCCTGGTATTCCATCGGCACCACCGCGATCGGGATCGCCGCGTCGCTGCCGGTCACCAGGCCCACGTCCAGCCCCTGTGCGAAGGCGGGCGAGATCATTGCGGCCAGGGCAAGCAACAGGCAGGTCAGGAATCGCTTCATTTGCAGGCATCCTCCGGATAACAGACGTCAATGGTAACCTCGCGCTGGTACACCTTCTCGAATCCGGCGTAGGGCATCGGCTCCTTCTTCAGCGCATCTTCAACCGAGGCACGGGCGGAGGCGTCGAAGGGGCAGGCGCCGAAACTGACCTTGAGCACGTCGCCACCGCGCATCTGGGTGAAATGGACCTCGCAGTGCGTCCGCTCCGGCACGCCATCGTGCTTCCAGTTGCGGTTGAGGGTGTCGGCAATCGCCTGCTTGTAGGGTCCGTCGTTGAGTTGGGAAGGCCCGGCGGATGCCGCACGGGCCGGCGACGGCGCGGCAGCCGATGCCGCCGGCGCCGCGTTGCGCGCCAGCATCTGGCGCATGTCCCGATCCTGCTTGAGGCGCTCGGCCGCCAACGCGGCTTGGCGTTCGGCCTGCGCACGTTGCACGCGGATGGCAGCCAATTGTCTGGCCATCGCGTCGGCCTGCGCCTGCCGCTGGCGATTTTCGGCCTGCAACTGCTGCTGTTTGCGGTCGAGGTCGATCTGCGCCTGCCGGCGGCGCTCGTCCTGTTCCTTTTGCGCGCGCTCGGCGGCCCGTTGCGCGGTGCGACGTACCTCGTCCTGATCGACGGTGTCGGGCTTGGGCACCTGCGTCTGCGACTGCATCTGCCGCGGCATCGGTTGCTCGGGCGCACGCACCGGCGGCGACTCGACCGGCGTCGGCGTCGGTGGTGGCGGCGGCGTGGGCGCGGGCCTGGCGGCGGCGCGTTCGGCGTGGCGATTGCTCGCCGCCTGCGCCACCCGCGGCGCGGCCACCAGCGTCGCCTCGATCACCGCCCCGCCGCCGGGGGCATTGGCGATCTCCGGCTGCATCAGCATGCCCCAATACAGCACGAACGCCAGCAACAGGTGGATCGCCAGCGAACCGGCGACCGCACGTGCCCGGGTGGCATTGGTTTCCATCGCCTCAGCGTTGCTCCGTCCCGCTGCCCTCACTGCGCGCCGGCTGGCTCATCAGCGCCACCTTCGGCACGCCCGCCTGTTGCAGCAACGACATCAGGTCCATCACTTTCTGGTAGCTGAGCGTGCCGTCGGCGGCGATGTATACCGCCGCGTCACGGTTCTGATCATGGAACGCCCGCACCCGCTGGGCAAGATCGGCGAACGCCACCGGCAGCTTCTGCGTCTTCCCGGTGGCCGGATCGCCGATCTCCAGGGTATAGCGCCCCTGGGCGTCGATCACCACCACCAGCGAATCCTTTTTCTGCTCCAGCGCCTTGGCGCGCGAGCGCGGCAGATCCACGTCCACGCCGAGATTGAGCAGCGGCGCGGTGACCATGAAGATGATCAGCAGCACCAGCATCACGTCGATGTAGGGAACGACGTTGATTTCGGCTTTGAGTTTGCGGCGTTTGCGCATCGGGGGGAGGCAGAAGACAGAGGACAGAAGGTGGACAGTGGGCAGTAATCAGTGACGGTTTCGGGAAAAGTGCGGGGTGGTGGGCGGTGGTGGGTGTTGTCGGGTTCTGGGGGTGCTGGATGCGGGGCATCCGATTGTGGGTAGGGGTGTCGGAGGCTGGGCCGAGGGGGCGAGCGAAAATCTCCGTTCGTGGTGAGCCTGTCGAACCTTCCGTTCGTGGCAAGCCTGTCGAACCTTCCGTTCGTGGTGAGCCTGTCGAACCTTCCGTTCGTGGTGAGCCTGTCGAACTTTCCGTTCGTGGTGAGCC
>JAFEFT010000001.1 GCA_018240435.1 Pseudomonadota bacterium | reverse complement strand
GGATCGTTGCTGACCGAACGAGGGCCGGCCGGGATGACCGACTACCTGTGGCTCGGCGGCACCCTGGTCGGCATGGTGCGCAACAACGTGCTGTACGCGATCCACACCGACCATCTGGGTCGCCCGGAGATGGTGACCAACCCGACGCAGGCGATCGTCTGGCGCGCCAACAACTACGCCTTCCATCGCGATGTCGCCCAGGACAACATCGGCGGCTTGAACCTCGGCTTTCCCGGGCAGTACTTCGATGCCGAAACGGGCCTGTGGAACAACGGCTTCCGCGACTATGATTCGAGCATGGGCGTCTATGTGGAGTCCGATCCCATCGGGTTGGCGGGTGGGATCAATACGTATGCATATGTGGGGGGGAATCCCGGCAATAGAGCCGATTTTCTTGGTCTTTGTCCAATTGATTGCAATACAAAGTTGCCAGATGGAAAGACCGTTGGAGACTATGTAAGGAAATATTACGCGGAAATGCAAAGCGCCTTAAATGCCGAAATGAGTGGCATGGCCAACGCGAATGATCAGATGATTGGCAATGGGGCCACATTCGCTACCGAAGCAATTTTTTTCAACATTTTCAAATCTAATGGACCTATAGATTTTAAAAATACTTTCCGTGGCCGTGGAGATGCTACGCAATTAGGGCAAGCAGGCAATTTTGCGTACTATGCAATTGGGGTTGGCGCATTGACGGCTCAAGAACTAGATATGGGTGCTGGTGCCTACGCAATTTTGTCCGCGATTAAAGGGCAAAAAAGCTTCTCTTCTCTAGGTGGGCCGATGGGCTCGGATTTGAGCGCAAAATCTGTTCGCAATGCAGCTCTTGCGGCGAATGGGTGCCAATAAATGAAACGGAGTTCTCATGTTGTCATGATGCTAACTTGTGGGTTTTTGATGTGCGGATGTGCTAAGCCTGATAAAGTAAAGGATTATCCTTCACAAGATCCTGATATTTTTCTTTTTGCAGAAACGTATTATGGGAAGGGCGCGATCACTTCTGACAATTTGCGTGTTTATGTAAATTTAAGAAACAAAGGAAAGCTGGATCGAGTTTTAGTTTTGGAAGGAGCTTTTACAGTCGAGCATGTGAGTTGGTTTTCTAAAAATGAGGTGAAAATTTGTCTATCAGATGGAATATCAAATATTTATAGAAATATCGCTCCATTAAATGCGAATGGTCGTTCTGAAAACATTCGGATTGATTTGGAAATTCCCTGCAAATCAGAGCGATGACGGGCACCTTGGTCGGCATGGTGCGCAACAACGTGCTCTACGCGATCCACATCGACCATCTGGGACGCCCGGAGATGGTGACCAACCCGACGAAGGCCGTCGTCTGGCGCGCCAACAACTGCGCCTTCCATCGCTATGTCGCCCGGGACAAAATCGGCTGGTGATCAAGGGCAGGCGGAACTTCTCCACCGAACTCATTGGCCGCGTGACGAATTCAACCTTCCCAAATTCGAAATCAGGGGCGAGCCGGTGCGTTGAGGCGCATCCGGAACCGGGCGACCAGTCGCGAGATGGTGCACGGGCAGCCGACAGACCAAGAGATGATTTGCAGCGAACAAGACACAGGAACGAACACCATGGATCTTCGCAAGATAAAGAAACTCATCGACCTGCTCGACGAATCCAACCTCGCCGAAATCGAGATCAAGGAAGGCGAGGAAAGCGTGCGCCTGTCGCGCATGCCCAAGGGCGGCTTCGCGGCCGCGCCGGCCACCCCGGCCCACTACACCGCCGCGGCACCCGCCCCCGCCGCCGAAGCCCCACGCGCGACGCCGGCGCCAGCGCCGTCACCCGACCTGGCCCACCTCGGCAAAGGTGGCCGCGAACTGCCCGAAGGCCACGTCCTGCGCTCGCCGATGGTCGGCACCTTCTATGCCTCGCCCAATCCCGAGTCGCCGCCGTTCGTGAAGGTCGGACAGACCGTGAAAGCCGGCGAAACCCTGGCGATCATCGAGGCGATGAAGATGTTCAACCCGATCGAAGCCGATGTTTCCGGCACGATCAAGGCCATCCTCGCCAGCAGCGGCCAGCCGATCGAGTTCGATGAGCCGTTGTTTGTCATCGAGTGAAAGCCGTGAATGGTGAATCGTGAATCGTGAATCGGTAAAGCGGCCGCACGAAGCGCTGGATGTCTGGCAGGAGTCCATGGCGCTGGTGGAGGCCGTCTACGCCTTTTCGTCCGGATTTCCCGATTCCGAACGTTTCGGCCTGACTTCTCAGGCCAGACGATCGGCAGTCAGCATCCCGTCGAACATCGCCGAGGGTGCCGCGCGTCGCTCGACTCCGGAATTGCTGCGATTCCTCGCCATCGCACGCGGATCGCTGTCAGAACTCGATACCCAACTGCAAATTTCCGTGCGACTCAAATACGTCGAACCGGCCGCCGCCATTGATGCCCGCATCGACTCGTTGTTCGCCAAACTTACTGCCCTTATCCAATCCCTCGAAAAACGCGGAGCCCGCTGATGCGCGCCTTTCAACCATTCACGATTCACGATTCACAAATCACATGTTAGACAAAGTCGTCATCGCCAATCGCGGCGAAATCGCGCTGCGCATCCTGCGCGCCTGCCAGGCGCTGGGCATCCGCACGGTCGCCGTGCATTCCACCGTCGATCGCAACCTCAAGCACGTGGCGATGGCCGATGAATCGGTCTGCATCGGCCCGGCGCCGTCGGCGGAGAGCTATCTCAACATCCCGGCGCTGATCGCGGCGGCCGAAGTCACCGATGCGCAGGCGATCCATCCCGGCTACGGATTTTTATCCGAGAACGCCGACTTCGCCGAGCGCGTCGAGCAATCCGGCTTCATCTTCATCGGCCCGCGCGCCGAGACCATCCGCATGATGGGCGACAAGGTCGAAGCCATCCGTGCGATGAAATCCGCCGGCGTGCCCTGCGTGCCCGGTTCCGATGGCCCGGTGCCGGAGGACCACGCCGAATGCATGGCGATGGCGAAGAAGATCGGCTATCCGGTGATCGTCAAGGCCGCCGGCGGCGGCGGCGGTCGCGGCATGCGGGTGGTGCACACTGAGGCGGCGCTGATCAATTCCATCGCAACCACGCAAGCGGAAGCCAAGGCGGCGTTCGGCAATCCGCAGGTGTACATGGAGAAGTTTTTGGAAAACCCGCGCCACGTCGAGGTGCAGGTGCTCGCCGACGGCCAGGGCCACGCCATCCACCTCGGCGAGCGCGACTGTTCGATGCAGCGCCGGCATCAGAAGGTGGTCGAGGAAGCGCCCGCGCCGGGCATCACCGCCGAGCAACGCGCGGCGATCGGCAAGGTCTGCGTCGAGGCCTGCCTGCGCATCGGTTATCGCGGCGCCGGCACGTTCGAATTCCTCTACGAAGATGGCCGCTTTTATTTCATCGAGATGAACACCCGCATCCAGGTCGAACACCCGGTGACGGAGTGGATCACCGGCGTCGATCTGGTGCGCGAGCAATTGCTGATTGCCGCCGGCCAGCCGCTGGCGATCCGGCAGGAGGACATCGTCATCCGCGGCCACGCCATCGAGTGCCGCATCAATGCCGAGGACCCGGACACCTTCATGCCCTGCCCCGGCACGATCAAGCGCTTCGAATCGCCCGGCGGCCCCGGCGTGCGCGTCGATACCCACCTCTACGACGGTTATCGCATTCCCTCCAATTACGATTCGATGATCGGCAAACTGATCGTGCACGGCCCCGACCGCGCCAGCGCCATCGCACGGATGCGCCTGGCACTGTCGGAAACGGTGATCGAAGGCGTGAAGTGCAACATCCCGCTGCAGCAACGGATCATGGCCGACCCGAATTTCCAGATCGGCGGGCAGAACATCCATTACCTCGAAAAACGCCTCGCCGAGCGCAAGGACAAGGGGATGGGGTTGGGGTGAATCCCGGACCTCCGGAGTGCGCGCATGCCCTTCCTGCAACTAACCTTGTCCTGTTCGCTTGCCGCGCAGCCGCGCTGCGAGCATGCACTGGAAGATGTCGGCGCGCTGGCGGTGACCTTGCAAGATGCGCACCGCGATGCTGCCGACGAGCAGGCCATCTTCGAACCCGGCGTCGGCCAGGTGCCGCTGTGGGACGAGATGACGCTGACCGCGTTGTTTCCCGCGGAGGCCGACCCGGTGCTGCTGCTGGCTGCGCTGGAAGCGTTCGACCCGGATCTCGACTGGTCGGGCGCGGAGTTCATGCCATTGCCCGATCAGGACTGGGTGCGGGCATGGATGGACGACTACCCGCCGCTGCGCTTCGGGCGGTCGCTGTGGATCGTGCCGTGGAACGCCGAACTGCCGGCGGAGGCGAGCGCGATGGGCGCGGCGGCGACGATCATTCGCCTCGATCCGGGGCTGGCGTTCGGCTCGGGTACGCATCCGACCACGGCGCTGTGTCTGGAATGGCTCGACCAACTCGCGCAGGACGGATCTTTGCAGGGAAGGCGCGTGCTCGATCTGGGTTGCGGCTCGGGCATCCTCGCCATCGCCGCGCTCGCGCTGGGCGCCGCGCAGGCCGACGGCATCGACAACGATCCGCAGGCATTGATCGCCAGCATCGACAACGCGCAGCGCAATGGCGTCGCCGAACGGTTGGCCGTTTTCATGCCGCACGACGCGCCCGACACCGGCTACGACGTGGTGCTCGCCAACATCCTCGCCTCGGCGCTGGACGAACTGGCGCCCGTGATCGCCGCGCGCGTGCGGCCGGGCGGGCGGCTGGCGCTGTCGGGCATCCTCGATGGCCAGCAGGACGACTTGCTGGCGCGCTACCACGAATGGTTCGACGAGCTGCAGGTGTGCCGCCAGGGCGACTGGCTGCGGATCACCGGGCTGCGCCGCTGATCCCTTACACTGCACGCATGCGCACGCGCTGCCCACATTGCCAGAACGTGACCGACCTCGCCGACGATCGTCCGCCGGGCGCAGGCAGCGGCATGGTCTGCCCGACTTGCGCGATTCCGTTCGATGCGCTGGCCAATCAGATCGACGAATCGACCAAGGCGGCGGACGCCAGCAGGGACACGCCGGTCGATGGCCCGCAGGGCGACCTGTTCACCACGCGTGCGCGCCCGGCCGCGACCATCGCGGTGCCGCAATTCGCCCGTGCCCGCGTACGCGGACCGTCGCCGTGGCGCTGGTGGCTGGCGGCGTTTCTGCTTCTGGCGGTACTGCTGGCGATCGTGCCGATCGCCGACCGCGATGCGCTGGCCGCCGATCCGGATTGGCGACCGCGGGTGGAAGCAATCTGCAACGTGGTCGGTTGCACGCTGCCGCCCTGGCACGAGCCGACGGCCTTCAAGACCACCGCCTCGGAATTCAACCCGCATCCGAGCGTGAAAGGCGCGCGACTGGTGACGGTGAGTTTTCGCAACACCGCCGACTTCGCGCAGGCATGGCCGCTGCTGGAGCTGACCGCAGCGGACATCAATGGCCGCGTCGTCGGCAAGCGCCGCTTCCGCCCGCAGGAATACCTGGGTGGTGCGCCCGAGTCGCCGCTGTTGCAACCCGGGCAGTCGGCCAGCGCCACGCTCGAAGTGGTCGATCCCGACGCCGTGACCTGGGTGATCGAGTTCCGCTGAACGCGCAGCCACGCAAACCGTGACGCCGCGCACGGCATTGCCGGCATAGGCAATGCCTGCGCGCCGTATTTCTTCACGGGGTGCAATGTGTCACGGCGTGAATGCTGTCAAGAAAAATATTTTTCGCGCGTGCTTGCGCCATCGTTGCGAGCCGGGCGTACACTCGCTCCCCCCACGACGATTCGAGCGCGGTCTGCGCATCGAATCGACACCAGCGACAACATGCAACCGGAGCGAGATCTCCCGTGACTGGCATCCATGCACTGCACGATGGCGGCCCGACTGCGACCACCGCCTCGCAGTTGTCGCTGCGCGATTGCGTCCGGCACACGGTGCGCCGATACCTGCGCGACCTCGGCGACCATCCCGCCGAAGACCTGCATGCGCTGATCGTGCAGGAAGTCGAGCGCTCGTTGCTGGTCGAGGTGATGGAGCACTACGGTGCCAACCAGTGCCGCGCCGCCGCCGCGCTGGGCATCAATCGCAGCACCCTGCGCAAGAAGCTGCGCCAGTACGACCTCGCCTGAGGCGCACGCTGCGGGTCGGAGTGGGCGCCAGTCGGTATAATTCGCGCCTCGCTTTCCGGGATCTCCGATGGCCAACCATGATGCCGCTGCCGCGCGCCAGCCCGTGCGCCGCGCCCTGCTTTCGGTTTCCGACAAGGCCGGGCTGATCGACGTCGCCGACGCCCTGATCGCACACGGCGTGGAACTGCTGTCCACCGGCGGCACCGCCAAGGCGTTGCGCGAGGCCGGCATCGCCGTGCGCGATGTCAGCGAGGTCACCGGCTTCCCTGAAATCATGGACGGCCGCGTCAAGACCCTGCACCCGACGATCCACGGCGGCCTGCTCGGTCGTGACGGCGTCGACGATGCGGTCATGGCCGCGCATCGCATCGCGCCGATCGATTTGCTGGTGGTCAATCTGTATCCGTTCGAGGCCACCATCGCCAAGCCCGGTTGCAGCTACGACGATGCGGTCGAGAACATCGACATCGGCGGCCCGGCGATGTTGCGCGGCGCGGCGAAAAATCACCAGCGCGTCGCGGTGGTGGTCGATCCCCGCGATTATGGCGAGTTGGTCGATGCCATCGCTGCCGGCGGCACCACCGCCGCCCAGCGTCGCCGGTTCGCGGCCAAGGCCTATGCCCATACCGCCGCCTACGATGGCGCGATCGCGCAGTGGCTGTCGCCACGGGCGGGCGAGCCGTCGCAACCGGAAATCTGGCCACGCACGTTCCATCTCTCGCTCGATCTCGCCAGCGCCCTGCGCTACGGCGAAAACCCGCACCAGTCCGGTGCACTGTACGTCGAAAAGAACGCGCCATCAGGCATCGTCGCCACCGCTCGCTTCCTGCAAGGCAAAGAGCTCTCCTACAACAATCTCGCCGATGCCGATGCCGCACTGGAATGCGTCAAGTCCTTCGACCGGCCGGCCTGCGTGATCGTCAAGCACGCCAACCCCTGCGGCGTGGCCGTCGCCGATACGCTGCTCACCGCCTACGATCGCGCCTGGGCCACCGATCCGACCTCGGCCTTCGGCGGCATCATCGCCTGCAACCGGCCGCTGGATGCGGCGACCGCGCGCGAAATCGTCAAGCGCCAGTTCGTCGAGGTGGTGATCGCGCCGGAGATCGAACCCGATGCGTTGGCCGCGTTTGCGAAGAAGGCCAACGTGCGTGTGCTCGCCTGTGGTGCCCTGCACGAGGCCGTTGGTGGTGCGCCTGTCGAAAATTCCGTTCGTGGTGAGCCTGTCGAAAATTCCGTTCGTGGTGAGCCTGTCGAACCACGCTCTTCGCGTTACGACTTCAAGCGCATCGCCGGCGGCCTGCTGGTGCAGGACGCCGACAGCGACGCACTCACCATCGCCGATCTGAAAGTGGTGACCCGGCGCGCACCCACCGCGGAAGAATTGAGCGACCTGCTGTTCGCGTGGAAGGTCGCCATGCACGTCAAGTCCAATGCCATCGTCTATGCCAAGGACGGCCGCACCATCGGCGTCGGTGCCGGCCAGATGAGCCGCGTGGTCAGCGCGAAGATCGCCTCGCTCAAGGCCGAAGAAGCCGGCCTGCCGGTGCCTGGCGCAGCGATGGCCAGCGATGCGTTTTTCCCGTTCCGCGACGGCATCGACGCCGCCGCCGCGGCCGGCATCGCCTGCGTGATCCAGCCCGGCGGCTCGCTGCGCGACGCCGAGGTGATCGCCGCTGCCGACGAGCACGGCATCGCCATGGTGTTCACCGGTCGCCGCCACTTCCGCCACTGAACTCCTCTGCCTCGGCTCGGAGCCTGATCCATGAATCGCCTTCGCCGCATCGGATTGGTCGCACTCGTCGCCGCGCTGGCAGCCTGCAAGCCGACACCGGCCCCGATCGACCCCGAACACGTCGCCGCCAAGCTCAACCAGAGCCTGCCCAAGCCCTATGCCGACGGCTTGCAGATGCAGCACGCGCATGCCGACGGCAAGCGGCTGGTGGTGGACATCCGCATTCCTTTCGCCACCGTCGCCAAGCTCGATCCGGCCAAGCTGCCGATCATCCGCAATCAGGAACAGGGCGATCTCAACGTCGCCGCCTGCAATGATCCGGATTACAAGGCACTGATGGACGCCCATTTCACGGTCGCCCGCCGCTTCCTCGACAAGGACGGCAAGACCGTGTTCGAGCTGACCGCGATGAAAGCCCCCAACTGCAAGCTGTTCGGCGCATCCTCGCCATGAAGATCCTCGTCATCGGATCCGGCGGCCGCGAGCACGCGCTGGCGTGGAAGCTGGCGCAGTCGCCGCGCGTGGACGAAGTGCTGGTCGCCCCCGGCAACGCCGGTACCGCCACCGAAGGAAAGTGCCGCAACGTCGCGGTCGCGGCCAGCGACATCGACGGGCTGCTCGCACTGGTCGAACGCGAATCCATTGCATCGACCGTGGTCGGCCCGGAAGCGCCGCTGGTGGCGGGCGTGGTCGATGCTTTCCGCGCGGCGGGCCTGCGCATTTTCGGCCCGACTGCCGCCGCTGCGCAGCTCGAAGGCAGCAAGGCGTTCGCCAAGGATTTTCTCGCCCGCCACGGCATCCCCACGGCGCACTACGCGGTGTTCACCGATCTTGATGCGGCGCTCGCCCACCTGCAGCAGGTCGGTGCGCCCATCGTGATCAAGGCCGATGGCCTGGCCGCCGGCAAGGGCGTGATCGTGGCGATGTCGCTGGCCGAAGCCGAAGCCGCGGTGCGCGACATGCTCGCCGGCAACGCTTTCGGCGCGGCCGGTGCGCGGGTGGTGATCGAAGAATTCCTCGCCGGCGAAGAAGCCAGCTTCATCTCGATGGTCGATGGCGTGACCGCGCTGCCGATGGCGACCTCGCAGGACCACAAGCGCGTCTTTGATGGCGACACCGGCCCCAACACCGGCGGCATGGGCGCCTACTCGCCGGCTCCGGTGGTCACGCCCGAGGTGCATGCGCGGGTGATGCGCGAGATCGTCGCGCCGACCGTGCGCGGCATGGCCGCCGACGGCGTGCCGTTCACCGGGTTTTTGTATGCCGGATTGATGATCGACGCGCACGGCGCGCCGAAGGTGATCGAGTTCAACGTCCGTTTCGGCGACCCGGAAACCCAGCCGGTGATGCTGCGCCTGCAATCCGATCTGCTCGATCTGGTCGATGCGGCGATCGATGGCCGGCTCGACACCGCCCACGCGCAATGGGATCCACGCCCGGCGCTGGGGGTGGTGATGGCGGCGGCGAACTATCCCGGCACGCCGCGCACCGGCGATGTCATCCACGGCCTCGACGCACCGGCGCCGGACGGCAGCAAGGTCTTCCACGCCGGCACCCAGCTCGCCGCCGACGGCCGCATCGTCACCGCCGGCGGCCGCGTGCTGTGCGCCTGCGCGCTCGGCGACTCGGTCGCGCAAGCACAACGCGAGGCTTACGCCGCGGCAGCGAAGATTAGCTGGGATGGCGAATTTCACCGCCACGACATCGGCTGGCGCGCGATTGCCCGCGAGCGCGGCTGAAGGCACGGGAAGGGATTGCCATCGCCGCCGATCGCGTATAACATCGGTTATAACGTGCGTCCCGCGAGGTTCCCATGAAACTCAAAGTCACCAGCATCGGCAATTCGGCCGGCGTCATCCTGCCCAAGGATTTGCTCGCCCGCCTGCGCGTGGACAAGGGCGACGAGCTGTACGCGGTGGAAACCCCCGACGGCATCCGCCTGACCCGCTACGACCCGGTGTTCGCCGCGCAGATGGAAGTGGCCGAGCGGATCATGCGCGAGGATCGCGACCTGCTGCGCAAGCTGGCGCAGTAGTCACGCCATGATCGTCTGGATCGAGCGCGAGCTCGCCCTGGCCATCCACCAGCGCCAGCTCGCCGAACACGGCGGCGGCGACGGCGTGCGCGACGAATCCCTGCTGCAGTCCGCGCTGGCGCGGCCCCGGCAGTTGTTCGCCTATGGCGAGCCGCCACCCGACCTGGCCGACCTCGCCGCCAGCCTGGCTTTCGGCCTGGCGCGCAATCATCCCTTCGTCGATGGCAACAAGCGCACCGCGCACGTGTGCTATCGCGTCTTCCTCGCCATCAACGATGCCATGCTGGCGGCGAGTGAGGAAGAAAAATACCTGCAAATGCTCTGCCTCGCCGACGGCAGCCTCGCGGAAGCCGATTTCGCCGCCTGGTTGCGCCCGCGGCTGCGACTGGAAACCGGCAAGGCCGTGCACGAAGCACCGGACCGCTACCGCCGCGCGCGCTGAATCGACCAGCGCGGTCCTCGCCGCCGGGCCTCACGCAGATCGCAGCGTCCGGAAAGTCGCGCTGCGGATACCGCAGCGCGCGCCGTGGCGACCCTGCATCCAAACACGTGGGTAGCGCGCAGTCGACCCACGCGCTACCTGCGGCATCGCACCGCCCTACCCCGCCAACGTCGGCGCGCTGCATCCATCGGCCCGGCTACACTGCGGCCGAGCCTTGGGGATCTTGCGCATGTCCGGTCACAACCAATTCGAATTGCTCGGCCAGCGCCGCTTCGCGCCGTTCTTCCTCACCCAGGCGCTGGGTGCGTTCAACGACAACGCCTTCCGCCAAGCGTTGATCGTCCTGGTCGGATTCCAGATCGGGCTCAGCGACGGCGCGGTGTCGTTCTACTCCAACCTTGCGCCGGCACTGTTCATCCTGCCGTTCTTCCTGTTCTCGGCCAGCGCCGGGCAGATCGCCGAGAAGTTCGAGAAGACGCGGCTGATCCGCTACGTGAAGTTGTTCGAGATCGCGGCGATGGCGCTGGCGGCGTATGCGTTCTACGCAAAAAGCGTACCGCTGCTGTTGACGGTGCTGGTGATGATGGGCCTGCATTCGACGCTGTTCGGGCCAATCAAGTACGCGATCTTGCCGCAGGTGCTGCATCCGGCCGAGCTGGTCGGCGGTAATGGCTTGGTGGAAATGGGTACGTCGATGGCGGTGCTGATCGGCATGATCGGCGGCGGCGTGGCGATGACGATCTGGGGCGCGCCGGCCGCGGCGGCATTGGTGATCGCCGTCGCCATCGTCGGCTACCTGTGCAGCCGGCAGATACCACCGGCACCGGCGACCGCGCCCGAACTGCCGTTCGACTGGAACATCGCGCGCGCCACGTGGCGTTCGCTGCGCTTCGTCGCGCAAAACCGCACCGTGTTCAACTCGGTGCTGGGCATCTCGTGGTTCTGGTTCTTCGGGCTGGTGTTCACCGCGCAGCTACCGAGCTACACCAAGGATTACCTCGGCGGCAGCGGCAGCGTCGAGACGCTGGCGCTGGCGCTGTTCTCGATCGGCACCGGCATCGGCTCGCTGCTGTGCGAGAAATTATCCGGGCGGACGGTCGAGATCGGACTCGTACCGCTGGGTTCGCTCGGCCTGACGGTGCTCGGCATCGATCTGTATTTCGCCTGCCACACGCCGGCGCGCGTGCATGAACTGGGCGCGTTGGCCTTCCTCGCCCAGCCCGGCCACTGGCGAATCTGCATCGACCTGCTGCTGATCGGCGTGTTCGCCGGCCTCTACATCGTGCCGCTGTTCGCGCTGGTGCAGTCGCGCACGCCGCGCGAGCAAATCTCGCGGGTGATTTCCGGCAACAACATCCTCAACGCGGTGTTCATGGTGCTGGCTTCGCTGTTCGGGCTGGGCTTGCTCAAGCTCGGCCTGAGCGTGCCGCAACTGCTGCTGGCGACCGCCGTGCTCAATGCGCTGGTGGCGATCTACATCTTCACCCTGGTGCCCGAATTCGGCATGCGCTTTTTTTGCTGGATGCTGGGCCGGGCGCTGTACCGATTGCGGGTGGACGGCATCGAGCGCATCCCCGACGAAGGCCCGGCGCTGCTGGTGTGCAACCACGTCAGCTATCTCGACGCGATGTTGATCGGCGGCGCGGTGCCGCGACCGGCGCGCTTCGTGATGTACCACAAGATTTTCAACACGCCCTGCGCGGCGTGGATGTTCAAGGCGGCCAAGGCGATCCCGATCGCCAGCGCCAAGGAAGATCCGGAACTGATGCAACGCGCCTTCGATGCCGTCGATGCGGCGCTGGCCGAAGGCGAACTGGTATGCATCTTCCCCGAAGGGGCATTGACGAAAGACGGCGAAATCGCGCCCTTCCGCGGCGGCGTCGAACGCATCCTCGCCCGCCGCCCGGTGCCGGTGATCCCGCTGGCGCTGCGCGGCATGTGGGCGAGCATGTGGAGCCGCCGCGACTCGCAGCTGCGCCGGCTGAGAATGCCGCGGCGGCTGCGTGCGCGCGTGGAGCTGATCGTCGGCGCGCCGGTGGACGGGACAACGGCCACCGCCGCCGCGCTGGAAACGCAAGTGCGCACGCTGCGCGGGGAGATGGCCTGAGCCCCGGTCGGAGCCGTCGCCCGCGCGCAACCCATCGCAGGAAGATCAGAACAAGCGTGCGATCACGAACATCGCCAGCACCGCCAGCCACAACAGCAACATCCGCCAGACCAGGCTCATCGCGTCGCGCAGCTCCAGCAAGGCCGGGGTGGCGGTAGCGAGGTCGGCTTCGGGCAGGTCGGTGTCGTGTTCGGCGATTTCGATGTCGACACTGGCACGCGCGGCGGCGGCGAGAAAGCCGTTGTCCAACCGCCAGCCTTCCGCGTGCCATTGCCGCCAGGCACTGAACACCGCATCGAAATTGGCCGCCAGCGCCAGCGCCAATGCCATCAATTGCGCCGCCGGCCAGTCCAGCACCGACAGCAGCCAGCGCGCGTCCTCGCGCTGCGTCGGGGTTGCCTCGGCGTGCGCAGGGTCGACTCCGAGCTGGGCGAAGATGCGATACGTCAGCACCCCGGCCGGGCCGAGCAGCACGAACCAGAACAAAGGCGCGAACCAGCGCCGCAGCGCGCCTTCGAATACCGCCGCAACCAGGGTGTGGCCGTCGGGCAGCGCTTCGCCGGGCTCGTGCAGCAGGTGCGCCGTCGCCTGCCGACGCGCATCGGCATCGCCCGCCTCGACGATGGCCTCGACATCGACATCCAGGTCGCGCGGCCCCCAGCACCAGAACAGCAGCAAGGTCGCGAACACGAATCCGGGCAAGCCCCACAACGGCTCGCGCAGGGCGATCTGCAACAGCGCCACCAGCAACACCGGCAGGCCCGCCATCAACACCAGCCCGAGCCGGCCGGTGAGCGCGCCGTCGGGCGCCGAGGCCGCTTCGAGGTAGCGCCGCCACGCCACCAGCCACTCGAACCGGCGCAACGCCATCAGCGCCGGCGCGGCATGGCCGACCAGCAGGACGATGACGACGGCGATCAGGGCGAAGGACATGCGGGCGCTCGGTGCATGCCGCGATTCTAGCCTGACCTGCGCACGTTCACCTCGCCAACGGCGCGCTGATCGACTCGCCTTCGCCTCCACCAGACGCGCGAATCAATGTTCTCCGTCGGCTTTCGCCGCGAATTTCGCCTCTGCACGCCCTTCGATTTCCTCGCACAGCGCCTGCACGCGATCGCTGGTTGAACGCACGTCGGCGGGGCCTTCTTTCGAAGGCACCAGCAGCGATGCCAGATGCAGACGAAGCATCTTGAGCATCTCGACGCGCCGGCTGCGACGCGCCGTCGCATCTTCGATCCGGGTCGAAAGTTGGCGAACCAGTTCGAGTTGCTTTTCGAGAAGAACCCGCATCGAAGCCTGCTCATCGTCCGATCCATCGGCGTTTGTGAGCGATTCGATCTTCGTCGCGAGTCGATCCGCTTCGTCCGGATCCATGTTCTGCGCCAGCCGGGCGATCTGCCGGTCGATCTCGTCGATCGATGCGATGATCTGTCGAGCGGCAGCAGCAGCTTGCGCGCCGAGCGGTTGCAGCGTACCCGACATGGCATCGGCATGACGCAGGATCGCTTGCAAATGGTCATTCGGGGTGTCGGCGTTCCGGCTGCCATCGATCTGCGGCACGGGCGCAAGTACGTCGGCAATCTGCGGCCGGTCCCAGAAGTGCGCGCGGTTCAACGACACGTACAACACGCGGTTGCTGTCGGCCGATCCCAGCCCCATCCGGCGCAGTTCGCGCATCGCGCTGGCCATGAGGACGAAATAAACGATTAGGAACATCAGCCCCGGCCCGACGTTGACGGCGAATGCACCCCAGCCGTTTCCGAACGCACTGCCCGCCGTGGACGCCCAGACCTTGACCGCGCCCGCGAACAAATCCAGACACGATAGGACAACGATCCCGCCAGCTGCCCACCAGCCGCGAACCCGCCGCACCGAAACCGGAAGCCTGTCCCTTACGTTGCCGCGACGTCGCAACGATCGCGGATACCAGAACGGCCACCACACCGGCTCCCGCCAGATGGCGCGTTGCGATTGCGCGAACGGAAATCCCTTTCGTCGCAGACGCAGGACGTGAGCGATGTAGAACAACACCGGCCACGCCACGAAAAGCATCAGCTGGGTGAAGGGCGACCACCATCCATGCGGCGACGGCACGACGCCGGACGCAATCATCACGATATTGATGACGGCCGGGCAGATCGTTGCGTACGTCAGCAGCCAGATGCCGCTGCCTTGCACATCGTCGAGCAGATCGGGAAGCTGCGCCTCTTCGATCTTTCCCAGCGCCAGTTTGAGCGATCGCGCATCCGGCCAGCGTTGCGCCGGATCCTTGGCTAGGCAACGCTCCACCGCCTGCACCGTGGAGTCCGCCAACGCCGGCGCCAGCGAACGCAGAGGTGGTGGTGCCTGCGTCAAATGCTGGGTCAGAATGTCCGCCGGCTCGCTGCCATCGAACGGGTGACGACCGGCGAGCATCCGGTAAGCCATGATCCCCAGCGAATAGATGTCGCTGCGTCCATCGACGATGGCGTGGCCGGAGGCCTGTTCGGGCGACATGTAATGCGGCGTGCCGATGATGCTGCCTGGCGCTGCCACGGTTTCCGCCTTGCCCAGCGCTTTGGCGATACCGAAGTCGGTCAGCAATGCCCGTCCCGATTCATCTTCGAGCAACACGTTGTCGGGCTTGACGTCGCGATGGACGACGCCCTGACGATGCGCGTGGTTCAATGCGTCGGCGATTTCGGCGATGACCCGGCGCGCATCCTCCTCGGACAGCCGTCCGTCGCGGCGCAGGCGGGTCGCCAGTGCTTCGCCACGTACATAGCCCATGACGAAGTACGGCATGCCTGCAACCTCACCGAAGGCGTGCAGGGGGACGATGTTCGGATGCGTCAGGCGGGCCACGATTCGGGCCTCGCGGCGAAACAGGTCGTACAGCTCGGCCGAGTCGCCTATGGCCTTGACGACCTTGATCGCCACTTCACGATCGAGCACGAGATCGCGCGCGAGATAGACCGAGCCCATGCCGCCCGTGCCCAGCAGGCGAATGATGCGGTACTGCCCTTGCAGCTTGGTCTCGAGTGCCACGCGGATTGGATCAGCCTCCCCCGCGAACGCCGGATCGACCGGCACCGGCGCGCCGCAATGGGCGCAAAAACGCGCGTCGGCGGCGAGCATGCCATGACACGACGCGCATGCGAGGGTGGTGTAGAGCGACGCGGCTTGCGGTGCCAGCGCGTTCTTCAGCAGGCAGGCAGCGCACAGTCCGTGCGGATGGTCGGTCTGGATTTCGGCGCGGCAGGCCGAGCAGGTCTTGGTGTTCATCGTGGGTTCCTCCTGCCCTTGCATGAAGCAACCCGTCCGAAAGATTACAGGCCTTCTTGCGCCGGGCCGAGGGATGCAAGCAGGTGTCGGATCTCGTCTTCGATGTCCTGGTCGGTACTCACGCAATCGGCGATGCGCACGCGTAGCGCTTCGCCGTAACGACGACGAAGGCGATGGATGGCGACCTTGACGGTCCCGGCCGTCATTCCCAGTTCTTGGGCGATGGTCGCGCTGCTTCCGGCATCCTCGTTTCCCGTCAAAAAGACCTTCAGCACATCGAAGATCCTGCCTTTCCCGGCCGCGACATAATGCGCACGCACATCGTCCAGCACGGCATCGAGCAGAGTCAGGCACCACTGCCGATCATAGAAGCGTTCGGGTGTTTCGGCGTGCCCCAGTGCCCGTTCGTAGCGCTGCTCGGCCGCGACGATATCGATCGGCACCGAAACGACACCGCCGCCACGTTTGAGCGCGTGATCGCGATCGCGTTCGTTGGCAAGAAAGTGTTGGCATGACGCCAGCAGGAACGAGCGGAAACGCCCACGCGCCCTGTCGGCGCGGGCGATTTCGCCCTTGCCGATGAGAACGCTGAAGAAACCCTGTGTCAGATCCTGCGCCGCATCTGCGCCATGACCCTGTCGCCGCACAAAGGCGAAAATCGGATACCAATAGAGTGCGCACAAGCGTTCGAGCGCCTGCTCGGCTTTCACCGAGCCGCGTTCGCCAGCAGCCAGAACCAAGCTCCAGCTCGTGGTCGCGAAATTCACCGAGCTCTTCATGGTTCGTCTCGACTTTTTCTATAAATAGTGCCACGCGGAAGAACGCGACAGCGGACAACGCCCCGCGCGCGGCCACGTACCACCCGCGCACGTTCACCTCGCCAGCGGCGCGCCTTGACCGGCCAGCCAGCGCCGGATCAGCCAGCTCGAAATCGACAAGCGCGGCGACAGCAGCAGTTCACCGGCCGCCACGCCGGCATGGATCTGCGCGGCGGTGAACCAGCGCGCATCTTCCAGTTCACCGCCGAAACGCGGCTCGTCGGGCTCGCCGTCGGCCTCGAATCCGACCATCAAGTTGGCTGGAAACGGCCACGGCTGCGAGCCGACATAGCGGCTCGACCGCACGCGCACGCCGGCTTCTTCGGCGACCTCGCGTGCGACCGCGTCTTCCAGCCGTTCGCCGGGTTCGAGAAAGCCGGCGATGACCGAATAGCGCCGTGCCGGCCATGTCGCCTGGCGACCCAGCAACAGCCGCGACCCATCGCTGACCGCGACGATGATGGCGGTATCGGTGCGCGGATAGTGTTCGCACTGACAATGATCGCAACGCGCGGCGTGGCCGGCGCGGATCGGTCGCAGCGCGTGGCCGCAGCTCGGGCAATGGCGATGGCTGGCCTGCCAGTGCGCCAGCGCCCGCGCCTGCGCATGCAGGCCGGCCTCGAAGGCGGGCAGGGCGAGTGCGGCCGCGCGCAGGTCGATGCGGGTGCCGGCCTCGGCCACCGACGTCGCGGTGGTCAAGGCGAACCAGCCGCGGCCCTCGTGCAGGGCCAGAAACAGCGCCGTGTCGGGCATCTGCGCGGCCAGTTCGGCGCCGCGCAACGGCGCCAGGCGCTGACCATCGGCGCTGGCCGCGACGTTGCCGTGCTCGTCCAGCAACAGCACGCCGGCATCGGGCCACAAGGCGCGCAGCGCCACGGGATCGTCGCGCAGATGGTCGGCGTGATCGGGTGGCGGCTGTGAAAACGCGTAATCGGGCGGTAATTCGTCCATGCGCGAAGGACGTGATTCAGGCCGAGAACGAGCTGCCGCAGCCGCAGGTGGTTTTCGCGTTCGGATTGCGGATGGTGAACTGCGCGCCGTGCAGGCTCTCGCTGTAGTCGACCTCGGCGCCGAGCAGGTATTGCAGGCTCAGCGGGTCGATCAGCAAGGTCGCCTCGTCGGTATGGACGGCGATGTCGTCCTCGGCCTGTTCCTCGTCGAACGAAAACCCGTACTGGAAGCCCGAGCAGCCGCCGCCCTGGATGTACACGCGCAGCTTGAGCGCGGCGTTACCCTCCTCGCGCACCAATTCGGCGACCTTGCGCGCGGCGGCGGCGGTGAACGCCAGCGGCGCCACCGGCTGGGCGGAGTCGGGGTACATGGGCAGGATGTCGGTCACCGCAACAGGATGGGGCTTGCCTGCCGGCGGTTCAAGCACCTGCACCTGCACCCGTCACGGCGGCGGCGACGGAAAACCGCACCGCGTCTCAGGGCAAGCCGCTTTGCAACGGCGAGCCGACGCCTGCGCGCAGCATTGCCGCGAGCCTTGGCACGCATCGTGCTTTTCATAGCCTGCACCCGCGGCCGGCAAGGCCGCGTACCGGGCCGGTGATGGGAACAGGGACGGCCACGGCGTCCACGGGGCATGGCCGGGAGTCTCGGGGGAGGCTCCCGGCCAGGATTTTCCTCGTGACGACGCCCGATCGTGCAAGAAATGCCGACGCCCGGCGGGTCTTTCAGGAACAGGGGGGATCCTTCGGTACCGATTGCCGGGCGTCGGGCAGGGTCGGCGCAGTTCGCGCCATGTCGGTTGCGTCAAAAAGCGACGCTGCGTGTCACTGCCTGGATCTTCCCCCTGCCACCGGCCGCGCGCAAGGGTCGCGACCGCGTCAACGCCGCCGATTGTCGAAACCGTGACGTGGCGCACGCATTGGCGGCGCTCGCATGCCGCCGGCCACATGCGGCGGCGCCATCGCCGGGCGAAATTGCATCTGCACCGGCGATCGGGGCTGCAAATTCACTGGCGATCGTGCGCCCGGCGCCGAAACCACCACCCCGCCCGGCGGCGGGACGTGCGCCGGCGGGCCTTGCCAAGGCACATAGGGATAGCTCCACCAGCCACCCGGACCATGGCCCCACCACGGGCCTGGCCCATAACCCCACCCACCGCCCGGGCCGAATGCCCACCACGGCGAACCCGGCCCGTACCAGCCCGGGCCGAACCCCATGCCGAAGCCGAACTGCCACATGCCGCCGACATAGACGGTCTGTGCGGACGGTGCGTCGTAGTAGTAATCGCCCTCGCCGTCCTGCGCCGGCACGTAGTAACCGCTGCCATAGGGCACGGCGCGGGCGTTGGTGTAGCTCGCGCCGGTGGTGGCGCAACCGCCGAGCAGGCCGGCGGCGAGGACGATGCCGAATAGGGAAAGACGGTTCATGGCGCACCTCCGAATGCCCCGGAGTCTTGACCTGCGACGGTGAATCGCCCCTTAAGGCTGCGGCAGCGGCCGCTGCCGTGCGCGCATTGCACCGCGGCGGCGAGGTCAGCGCGCCGGCTCGGCCAGCAGCCGGCCGAGCAGGTCGTTGGCATCGCGCGAGGCCAGCCGCCCGCGCAGCGTTTCCAGCCGTGCGCGCGCCAGCGCCGCGTGGGCGTCGTCCCAGCGTCGCCAGCTCTCGAAGCCGGCGAGCAGGCGCGCGGCCACCTGCGGATTGATGCGGTCGAGCAGCGGCAGTTGTTCGCTCAGCAAGGCATAGCCGGCGCCGTCGGCACGATGGAAGGCGGTCGGATTCATCCGCGAGAATCCGCCGAGGATGGCGCGCACCCGGTTGGGATTGGTCGGCGTCCACCAGCTCGAATCGATCAGTTCGCGCACGCGCTCTGCGGCATCGGCATGCGGGCGCATCACCGCCACGGTCAGCCATTTGTCGATCGCCAGCGGGTCGTCGTGATGGCGCTGGATGTATGCCGCCTCGGCGGCGCTGGACGCCTCGGCCCCGGCATGCAGCAGGCAGCGCAGTGCCGCCAACCGATCGGTCATGCCGGTCGCCGCCGCGAACTGGGCCTGTGCCAGCTGGGCCTGCGGGTCGATTTCGGTCAGCCAGGACAGACAGGCATTGCGCAAGCGGCGGGCGGCGATGGCGCGCCCATCCAGGCCGGCCGCCGCCGCCGGCGCCAGCGCGTGGTAACGGGCGTGCAGGCGGTCGCGATGGCGGTGTGCCAGCTCCCGCAGCAAGGCCTTGCGCGCCGTCAACAGGCCGTCGATGTCGATCCGCGCCTGGGCGTCGGCCAAGGTGTCGAAATCGGGCAGGGCCATGCATTCGGCGACCAGCGCCGGATCCTCGCCGGCATCGTCGAGCAACTGCCCGATCGCGTCGGACAGCGCCGCGCCGGCCGATGCGTCGGCCGCGAATTCGCCCAGCAGCACGCCTTGCGCCAGCCGTTGCAGCATTTCCCAGCGCGCCAGCCCGTCGCGTTCGCTACGCGCCAGTTGCGCCAACTGCTCGGGGCGGTAGTCGTAGCGCAGCTTTACCGGCGCGCTCAGGCCCTGGTTGAATGAAGGCAACGGCCGCGTCGCCAGCCCCTCGAACACCAGCGTGTGCACCGATGCGTGCAGCTCGATCAAGCCCTCGCGCATGCGCGCATCGGCTTGCACGGAACGGGCCGCCAGCGGCCGGCCGTCGCCATCGTGCAGGGCAAAACGCAGCGGCAGGTGCAGCGGCAGGGCCTGTGCATCGCGCTGGCGCTGGCGGATCGTCAACACATAGCGACCGTCCGCGAAGGCATCCTCGACCTCGATCTGCGGCGTGCCGACCTGCGCGTACCAGCGCGCAAATTGCGCCAGCTCGCGCCCGGAGGCCCGTTCGTGGGCGGTGATGAAATCCTCGATGGTGGCGGCGCGACCATCGTTGTCGGCGAAGTAGCGATCCATGCCGGCGCGGAAGGCTTCCTCGCCGAGCAAGGTGTGCAGCATGCGCACGATCTCCGCACCTTTTTCGTACACCGTGAGCGTGTAGAAGTTGTTGATCTCGCGATAGCGATCGGGCCGCACCGGATGCGCCAGCGCACCGGCGTCCTCGGCGAACTGGCGCGAGCGCAGCAGGCGCACGTCCTCGATACGCTTGACCTGGCGCGATTGCAGGTCGGACACGAACTCCTGATCGCGGAACACGGTCAGGCCTTCCTTCAGCGCGAGCTGGAACCAGTCGCGCAGGGTGACGCGATTGCCCGACCAGTTGTGGAAATACTCGTGGCCGATCACCGATTCGATGCCCTGGTAGTCGGCGTCGGTGGCGGTGTCCTCGTCGGCGAGGATGTAGCGGGCGTTGAAGATGTTCAGGCCCTTGTTCTCCATCGCGCCCATGGTGAAATCCTGGGCGGCGACGACGTTGAACACGGACAGGTCATAGCAGCGGCCGAAGCGCTGTTCGTCCCAGCGCAGCGCGCGTTCGACCGCGCCCAGCGCGTAGGCGCAGCGCGCCACATCGTTGGGCGCGGCCCACACCTGCAGCGCCACCGCGCGGCCATCGGCGGTGACCACGTCCTTGCGCAGGCAGTGCAGATGGCCGGCGACGATCGCAAACAGATAACACGGCGTCGGATGCGGGTTCTCCCACACCACCTCGTGGCGGCCATCGCCCAGCTCGGCCTGCGTCACCGGGTTGCCGTTGCCCAGCAGCACGGGATAAGCGGCCTTGTCGGCGCGCAGGGTGATGCGCCAGCGCGGCATCACGTCGGGGCGGTCGGTGAACCAGGTGATGCGGCGAAAGCCCTGTGCCTCGCACTGCGTGAACAGCGACTGCCCGCTGCGATAAAGGCCTTCCAGCCTCGTGTTGCGCGCCGGATGGATGCGGCAGCGGGTTTCCAGCACGCAGGCAGCGGCCACGCCGTGAACGGTCAGCTGTTGGTCGTCGAGGTGGTAACGATCGGCGGGCAGCGGCTGACCGTCGAGGGCGATGGCCAGCAGTTCCAGCTCCTGCCCATCGAGCACCAGCGGCGCGCCGGGCTGCGCCGGATCGGGCTGCAACTGCAAGCGTGCGCTGACGACCGTGGCCTCGGCGTCGAGATCGAAAGCGAGGTCGGCATGGGCGACGCGCCAGGCCGGCGCACGGTAATCGGCGAGCAGCGTTTCGGTCTGGCCGGAAGGGCCGGAGTCGGTCATCGCAAGGTATCCACACAGGTGATCGTGCAGACAGGAAGATTATCATGCGGCCGATGCGCACCGATCCGCCGCCCGCCGCCGGCACGACGCCCACCGACGCCGTGGTCGATCTGTCTGCCATCCTCGACGCCGCTGCGCGCATCGTTCCATACGCGCAGATCACGCCGGTGCTGCGCGCGGATGCGCTCGACGATCTCGCCGGCTGCGAACTGCATTTCAAGTGCGAGAACTTCCAGCGCATCGGCGCGTTCAAGTTTCGCGGCGCCTGCAACGCGGTGTTCGCGCTGGATGATGCGACCGCCGCGTGCGGCGTGGTCACGCAAAGTTCCGGCAACCACGGCGCGGCGCTGGCGCTCGCGGCACGCTTGCGCGGCATCGGTGCGCAAGTCGTTGTGCCGGAGAATGCGGCGAAGGTGAAACGCGCGGCGATCGCGAGTTACGGCGCACGCATCGTCGACTGCGCGCCGACCATGGCCGCACGCGATGCCGCGACCGCCGCGCTGATCGCGCGTACCGGTGCGGAACTGGTGCATCCGTTTGCCGATCCGCGCGTGATCGCCGGGCAGGGCACGGTGGCGCTGGAGCTGCTGCGCCAGTGCGACAGCATCGACGCGCTGATCGCGCCGGTCGGTGGCGGCGGTCTGCTCTCGGGTTGCGCGATCGCCACGCGCGCGCTGTCGCCGCGCACGACGTTGTGGGGTGCCGAACCCGAACAGGCCGCCGATGCCCACGATTCGCTGCGCGCCAATCGCCTGCTCGACGATCGGGTTCCCGACACGATCTGCGATGGCCTGCGCGGGCATCTGGCACCGATCACCTTCGCCATCCTGCGCGAACGCATCGACGGCATCATGCTGGCCGGCGAAACGCAGATCGTCGCCGCCATGCGATTGCTCTGGCAGCATCTGAAAATCGTCGTCGAACCCTCCTCGGCGGTGACACTGGCGGCGCTGCTGGCCGCACGCGAACACTTCGCCGGCCAGCGCGTGGGCGTCGTGCTCAGCGGCGGCAATGTCGATCTCGATGCGCTGCCGTGGCCGCCTTGAGGCGACCGGGTTTCTGGCACACTGCCGAGGCTGCCTGTCCCGCCACATCTGGAATCCGGCCATGAACACACCCCATCCTGCCGACGAGAAGGAAGTCTGGAGCGGCACCCCGTCGCAGATCCGCCATCTGGGCCTGTACGCGCTGTGCGCCGTGGTCGCGCTGGTGCTGCTGGTGGCCGCGATCAAGGTGCATGGGTCGCGCCTGCCGAGCTGGGTGCCATTGCTGCTGTTGCTGGTGCCGGCCATCGTCGCCGGCAAGCGCTGGCTGCAAACCCGCTGCGAGCAGATCACCCTGACCGACCAGCGGCTGATCCTGCGCCGCGGCATCCTCAACCGCACCACCGACTACGTGGAGCTGTACCGGGTCAAGGATTCCCACTTCACCCAGCCGCTGGCCGAACGCATCTTCGGGCTGGGCACGATCCGCCTGCGCACCACCCAGGACAGCGAACCGCTGGTGGTGCTGGCCGGGATGCGCGCACCCGAGACCTTGTGGAACCAGATCCGCAACCTCGTCGAAGCCTGTCGCGCCGCACGCGGCGTGCGCGAGGTGGACATGAACACGGAAGTCGGCGGGTAATCGACGCGGCCCTGCGCGGGGCTGCGGGAGTCCTCACCCGCCACGTCGCCGGATCGGGATCGCCGACAACGGCACGCTGGCGATCTCGCTGCCATCGCCGCGCAGCGGTTGTCCCGGCGGTGGCGCGAAGGCCTGCGCGTAGATCACTTCCCAGGTGCTGGGCAGGGTGCCGTCGCGACGCAGCGATTCGTAGCTTTCGATCACGCGCGCCATGCGCGCCTTGCCCATCAACGCGCGGCGGCGATCGGTGCGGGCGTTGTGCGCGCCCAGCGCGCGCAACTCGCGCATCAACGCGCGCGGATCGGGGTAAGTCAGGGTGAAATGTTCGCGGTAGAGCACCGGATCGCGAAAACCGGCCTCCTGCAAGGCATCGCCGACCTGCTGGATGTGCGCGAACGGCGTAACCGGGTTGCCGGCGCCAGCGCTGGCGAAGGCGTCGCGCAGTTCACGCAGGGTATCCGGGCCGAATGTGGAGAACAGCAACAGGCCATCCGGGCGCATCACCCGACGCAGGCCGCGCAAGGTGCGTGGCAGATCGATAGCCCATTGCAGGCAGAGGCTGGAAAACACCAGGTCGCAACTGCCATCGACCAGCGGCAACGCGGCGGCGTCGGCGCAGATCGCGTGCAGACGTTGCGCGCCGGGCTTCCACCACGGCTTTTGCGCGCCGACCCGTTGCAGCATCGGCAGCGCGAAATCCAGCGCCAGCACCTGCGCCTTCGGCCAGCGTTCGCGCAGCGCTCGCGCCGCACGCCCGGGCCCGGCGCCGAGGTCGAGCGCGCGCTCGGGGATGCGATCTTCAAGCGCGGCGAGTTGTTCGAGCAGGCGCGACTCCACTTCGCGCTGCAAGTGGGCGACGGCGTCATAGCCGTCGGCGGCACGAGCGAACGCTCGGCGCAGGCGGGCGCTGTCGATGGGGCTTTGGGGTTGGCCGTTCATGGTTCGACAGGCTCACCACGAACGGAAACGTCGTCGCGCCTGCCTCGAACCGGATGTGTTGCGTTGGCGTCGACGAGAAACCCGGCGACCACCTCCGCCAGCGCTTCGGCATGCGTCAGGAAGGGTGCGTGGCCGGAGTCGAGCTGCACATGCCTCGCCATCGGCGTCAGCGCGGCGGCACTGGCGACCGCGCGTGGATCGACCAGACGATCGCGGCGGGCACCGATCCACAGACTCGGCACGGTCAGTGTCGGCAGGCGCGCGCGCAGATCGGTGTTCTCCAGCAGATGCAGGCCTTCGGTCAATGCGGCCGGCGCGGGATCGCCATGCAGGAACGCATGCTGACGCAGTTCGCGCACGTTGCCGCGCGCGGTTTCGCAGCCGAGCGTTTCCAGCGCGAGGAAGCGCTCGATGGTGGCGTGCACATCCTGGCGCAGATCGGCTTCGAAGCGGCGGAAGATCTCGACATCCATGCCGCGCGGCCAATCCGGCGCACGCACGAAGCGCGGCGTCGAACACAGCATCGCCAGCGCCGGCACCTGCGCGGGCCACGACAGCGCGGCGTGCAGCGCAAACAGGCCGCCGAGCGACCAGCCCAGCCACGGCGCCGGCGGCGTGGCATCGGCGATGACCTGCACGCAGGTTTCCAGATCCAGTGGCGAGGTGTCGTCACGGCTGCGGCCATGTCCGGGCAGATCGACCAGATGCAAGGTGCGATGTGCCGCCAGACGGTCGAGCAGGCGGCCGAACAGGTCCGAGTGCATCGCCCAGCCGTGGATCAGCACCAGCGGCGGGCCGCTGCCGCGCGTCGAAATCTGCATCAGCCGGCCACCGAATGGTCTGGATCGCCTTTGCCTGCGGCGATCTCGGCAGCCAGCGGTGCCAGCGCGTCGAGCAAGGCATCGATGTCGTGCGGCTCGTGCGCGGCGCTGAGGGTGATGCGCAGGCGGGCACCCCCCGGCGGCACGCTCGGCGGCCGGATCGCGCCGACCAGGAAGCCGCGTTCGTGCAGATTCTGCGCAATCCGCAGCAGCCGTGTGTTGTCGCCAACCGGCAGCGGCTGGATCGGGGTGTGCGAATCGAGCAATTGCAGGCCGAGCGCCTGCGCGCCGCTGCGAAAGCGCGCGATCAGGCCGGCCAGCTTCTCGCGTCGCCACGACTGCTCGCGCGCCAGCTTGACCGCCGTCAGCGCCGCCACCGCCAACGCCGGCGGCATCGCCGTGGTGTAGATGTACGCGCGCGCGGTTTGCATGACGTGTTCGATGATCCAGTCCTGCCCGACCAGCACCGCACCGCAACTGCCCAGCGCCTTGCCGAGGGTCACCAGCAGCAACGGTGCGCGTCGTGGGTCGAGTCCGGCGGCGGCGGCGCTGCCGCGCCCATCCGGGCCGAGCACGCCGATCGCATGCGCCTCGTCGACGTACAGCAGGCCTTGCTGCTCGTCGGCGAGCGCGGCCAGTTCGGCCAGCGGCGCGACATCGCCATCCATGCTGAACACGCCGTCGGTGGCCAGCAGCAATGCGCCCTCGGCATGCGCCTGCGCCTGTCGTCGCGCCGCCACCACGTCGGCGTGCGGATAGCGCACCAGCCGGGCCTGCGACAGGCGCGCGCCGTCGATCAGGCTGGCGTGGTCGAGCTTGTCCTGCAGGCAGACATCGCCGGCCTGCAACAGCGCCTGCATCACCGCGAGATTGGCCAGATAGCCGGCACCGAACAGCAGCGCCCGCGGATAACCGAGCCACTGCGCGATCGCCCGCTCCAGCGCCTCGTGTTCCTGATGGTGGCCGCAGACCATGTGCGAGGCGCCGGCGCCGACGCCGCAATTCTGCGCCGCCACCTGCATCGCGCTGACCATCGCCGGATGGTGGGCGAGGCCGAGGTAGTCGTTGCCGGCGAAATCGAGCAGGCGCTGGCCGTCGCAGCTGACGTGCGCCTGCCGGCAATGGCTGACGGTGCGCCGCTGGCGCAGCAGGTCGTCGGCCACGCGCCGTTCGAGCGCCGAGTCCACGCGCGCGCGCAGATCGATTCGTCGCTGCTGGCCGTCGTTGTCCATGATCCGTTCGGGGCGCGCTTCCCCCCTCTGGTTGCGCTGTCCCGATGATCGCGCCGATGGCCGCCTTGAAACTGCGACGCGCTGGACGGATCGCCCCGGTTCGTCGGCCGCGGGCCGCCGTTCGTCCGCTGCCGTCGTCGCCGCTGCCGACGCGTTCACTTCAGACCAGCGCTGCCGCTTCGCTCGCCCGCACATCGGCGTGGGCGGTGCCGGCACAGGCACAGGGCGAGTCGCCATCGCCGCAACCGATCGTCATCGGCTGCAGGCCGAGGCGCGCGAACAAGGCGTGATCGGCGGCGACATCGGGATTGCCTGTGGTCAGCAGCTTGTCGCCGAGGAAGATCGAATTGGCGCCGGCGAGGAAGCACAGCGCCTGCAACTCGTCGCTCATCGTCGCCCGTCCCGCCGACAGCCGCACCATCGAGCGCGGCATCAGGATGCGGGCGACGGCGATCGTGCGCACGAACTCGAACGGATCGAGCTCGGCTTGTTCCGCCAATGGCGTGCCGGCGACTTTCACGAGGCGATTGATCGGCACCGAGTCCGGATGCGCCGGCAGGCTCGCCAGCGCATGCAGCAGGCCGGCGCGCTCATCACGCGACTCGCCCATGCCGACGATGCCGCCGCAGCAGGTCTTCAGGCCGGCGTCGCGGACGTGGCCGAGGGTGTCGAGGCGATCCTGATACTCGCGGGTGTGGATGATCTGGCCGTAGAACTCGGGCGCGGTGTCGAGGTTGTGGTTGTAGTAGTCCAGCCCGGCCTGCTTGAGCGCGCCGGCCTGCGCGGCGCTCAGCATGCCGAGCGTGGCGCAGGTTTCCAGCCCCAGCGATTTCACCGCGCTCACCATGTCGGCGACCTTGGCGATGTCGCGATCTTTCGGCGAACGCCACGCCGCGCCCATGCAGAAGCGGCTCGCCCCGGCCGCCTTGGCCGCGCGCGCCTTGGCCAGCACTTCGTCGGTATCCATCAACTTGTGCGCCTGCACGCCGGTGTCGTAGCGCGCGGCCTGCGGGCAATAGGCGCAATCCTCGGGGCAGCCGCCGGTTTTCACCGACAACAGCGTCGACACCTGCACCTGCGCCGGGTCGAAATGTTGACGGTGAACGCTGGCGGCGCGGAATACCAGCTCAGTGAAGGGCAGGTCGAACAGCGCGCGCACGGATTCGCGCGAGGGCGAGGCGGATCGTGCGCCCGTCCGTGGTTCGACAGGCTCACCACGAACGGAGCCTTTGGCTGGCTCACCACGAACGGAATCTTCGACAGGCCCACCACGAACGGAATCTTCGACGGGCACAACACGAGCGGAACCTTCGGTGGGCGCGCCACGAACGGAACCTTCGACAGGCTCGGCACGAACACAGGTGCGGGTTGAATCGCCACGAACGGCGTCATCGACCGGATTCAACGGGTGCATGGCAGGCTCGCAAGTGGCGTGCGGGAATGCGAAAGTCTGGGAATGGCATCGCCTCCTGTCAACTTCGATCGCCTGCCGCCGGTTGACGGCACCCTGGCGCGCATCGGCCGGGTGCTGCTGCCGCCGCGCTGCCTCGTTTGCGGGCAAGCCGGCAGCGCCGGCCACGACCTGTGCGCGGCCTGCATCGCCGCGCTGCCGTGGAACGAGCCCTGCTGCGCCCGCTGCGGCCTGCCGATGCCGGAAGCGACGCCGGCCTGTGGCCGCTGCCTGCGCAAGCCGCCGCCGCTGGATCGGGTGATCGCGGTGTTCCGCTACGCGTTTCCGGCCGCCGAGCTGCTGCCGCGACTGAAGTTCCATCAGGATCTCGCCGCCGGCCGCGAACTGGCCGCGGCCATGCGCGCGCACATCGCTCGCATCCTGGATGAATCACCGCCGCGACCCCAGGCCTTGATCGCGGTGCCCCTGCATCGCTCGCGACTGCGCGCACGCGGCTACAACCAGGCGCTGGAACTGGCGCGGCCGCTGGCGAGCGCATTCGCCATTCCACTGCTCGCCGATGGCCTGCGCCGGATGCGCGCGACGCCGGCGCAATCGGAACTGGGCGCGCTGGCGCGCCGGCGCAACCCGCGCGGCGCGTTCGCGGTCGGCGATGGCAAATTGCCGGCGCACGTTGCGCTGGTGGACGACGTGATGACCACCGGCGCCACCTTGCACGAGTGCGCCCGCGTGCTGCGTCACGCCGGCGTGCAACGCGTCGATGCCTGGGTGGCGGCGCGGGTGCCGGTGCGCACGGCGCCGCGATGAGCGCGCCTGCGCGCCCGCATCGTCAGGGAGTGGCCGCCTCGGCCTGTGGCCGCACCGGTTGCGTGGTTTCCGCCGGCTCCCAGCCGGCCGGTGGCATCGGCGGCAAACCCGTGATCGCCAGCTGGTAACCGATCGCCGCCATCTCGCTGTCGTTGGCCTGCACCATGTTCACGTAGTTCTGCCGGGCAACCGGATCGGCGGCCAGCTGGGCGTACACCTTGCCCATCTGCTCGAAACGCCAGGCGATGGTGCGAATGCGTGCGTCGTCGTCCCTGGTCACCGTTTCCGAACCTCGCACGAGCAAGACCCCGGCCATGCGTCCGGTCAGCGTCTGCGCGCGATCCATCAGCAACCGGCCCACCCGACCGCAGCTGGCGAACCGTCGCGACGAGGCCTGCGGATGCCGCGCCTTGCTGCACGCGTCGATGATTGCCGCGGTGTCCGGGATCGCCATCGCGGTCGCCTCGTCGAGGGCCAGGCTGAGCACGTAGTCGGCTTCCCGCGCCGGATCGGCCTGCGCCGGCGACGGTGGCGGATGCCGCGCGAACAATTCGCGCCAGACGCCGATCGCCTGTCCGTAGTGCTCGTTGAAACGGCCGCTGGCGGCGATTCGCGCCAGCCCGGCATCGACCGCGCGCAGGTTGCCGGATTTCCATGCAACGGTGACCGGCGGTATCCACGACGCGCCATTGCCCGGATCGATCCGCGCCAATGCCCCCGGGTCGCCGCAGCCGCGGCGGTTCTCGCACACCCGCGCCCACGCCGACTGCACGATCCGGTCGCCGGGTGCGGCGGCGGCGGCGCGCCGCAGCAGCTGCAGGCGCTCGCGCAGGCGGGCGCCGCTGGGCGGCTGGGTTTCCAGCAACTGCGCGGCCAGCGCCCAGTCGCGCGGCGAGTCGCCCTTGCCGAGGGTGCGGGCCAGTTCGTGGCGGTAATCGCTCAGTCCGGCCGCGAGCGCAGGTTCAGGCGCCTTGACCTCGGGCGCCGTCGTCGTCGCCGGATCGGCTGCCGCCGCGGGCTGGCCGTGCGCCGTGAGCGCCATTGCCGCGCCGGCCAGGATCATGGCGGCGATCGTTTTCGGGTAGTGGGAAGTCATGGCATGGCTCCGATGGCTGGATCGAGTGTCGCCCCGTCGCCGGGAAAATTCCATGTTCCCGTGATGATTTCATTGACGCAGCGCAAGCCGGCGACGGCTGGCCACCTCGCGGCGATGGCGCTCAGCGCATCGCCACCCCCAGCACGAAGCCGGCGAACACGCAGGCGCCAACCCAGTTGTTGTGCAAGAAAGCCTTGAAACAACCGTCGCGATCGCGGCCACGCGCCATGCGGAACTCGACGCCGATCAGGATCGCGGCGATCGCCACGCCACCGTAGTAAGCCAGCGCCAGCTGCGCCTGCCTGCCGACCAGCAGCAGCGCCAGCAGGAACAGCGCATACAGCACGCCCTGGGCGACCAGATCGACGCTGCCGAACAGGATCGCGGTGGACTTGGCACCGGCGCGCAGGTCGTCGTCGCGATCGACCATCGCATACCAGGTGTCGTAGGCGGTCGCCCACAGCACGTTGGCCAGAAACAACAGCCAGGCCAGCGCCGGCACCGTCCCCAGGGTGGCGGCGAAGGCCATCGGGATGCCCCAGCCGAACGCCAGCCCGAGATAGACCTGCGGCAGGTAGGTATGACGCTTGAGATAGGGATAGGTCGCCGCGAGGAAGACGCCGACCACGCTCAGCAGCACCGTCAACCGGTTGGTCAGCAGCACCAGCGCGAACGCCGCCAGCATCAACAACGCGAATACCGCCAGCGCCTCACGCCCGGACACCGCACCGGTCGCCAGCGGCCGCGCCTTGGTGCGCTCGACCTGGGGATCGAGCCAGCGGTCGGCGTAATCGTTGATCACGCAGCCGGCCGAGCGGGTCAGCCAGACCCCGGCGGTGAAGATCGCCCACGTCTGCCACGCCGGAAACCCGTCGGCAGCCAGCCACAGCGCCCACCACGTCGGCCACAGCAGCAGCAAGGTGCCGATCGGGCGATGGCCGCGGATCAGCAGCCAGTACTGGCGCAGGCGCGAGCCGATGCCGCGCGCCGTGGAGGGTGCCAGCATCGAAGGCGGGCTGGTTTGTGTTCGATCCATCCGGGCAGCCTAACAAAAGCCGTGCCGGCATTCGCCGTCATCCCGATGGCGAAGATCGTTGCATCGGTGCAGCAAACCGTCTCACCCCACGAGACGCGATCGCGCTAGCCTTGCCACTTCCCGACTTCCTGCCGCCGCGCGTGATTCAGCCGCCCGACCTCCCCGCTCACGGCCTGTGGCTGTTCCGCGCCAGCCGCCTCGAAGCCCTGCTCGACCCGCTGCTGGCGCTGCTCGACGCCTGCCCGCCGGCGGCGGCGCTGGCACCGCAGCGGGTGGTGGTCGCCGATCCGGCGATGCGGCAATGGTTGCTCGATGAATGGTGCCGCCGCATCGGCCCGGGCGGCATCGTTGCCAACGTCGCGGCGGTTGCGCCCAGCGAGTGGATCGAAAGCCTGCTGGGCGAGGTGCTCGGCGAGCGTGGCGACGGCACCCGGGCATGGCAGCGCGAGCATCTGCGCTGGCGCATCCACGCCGCGCTGGGTGAGATTTCCGATCCGCGCTTGCGCCAACGCCTCGATGGCGAGGGCGGTGCGCGCCGGCGTTTCGCGCTGGCCGAGCGGCTGGCGCGCATCTTCGTGCAATACCTCGTCTATCGCCCTGACTGGCTCGCTGCCTGGGCCGATCACCGCGCCCCGCGCGAGCTGGCCGCTGGCGAGGATGCGTTGCTGGCACCGATCTGGCGCACGCTGCGCCGCGCCATCGCGACGCCGCACCGGGGCGAGCGGCTGCGCCAGGCCAGCGAACGCCTGCGTGCAGCCGGCCCGGGCGACGATACGCCGCTGCACCTGTTCGGTCTGTCGCATCTGCCGCCCACCGAAATCGCGCTGCTGCAAACGCTGGCGCGCCGGCGGCTGGTGGTGCTGTATGTGCCCGATCCGTGCCGCGAATCCTGGGTGGGCATGGCGTCGCGCTGCACCGAACTGCGTCGGCTCGCCACCGGCGGCGACGATCAACGCGAAATCGAGGCCGCATTCGTGCAGGCCAGCCATCCGCTGCTGGGCAGCCTGGGCCGCATCGGTCAGCATTTTCTGCTGCAACTGGAAGACGGCGAGATCGCCATCGACGAGCGCCATTGGCAGGATCGCGCCGAGGCCGAAACCGTGCCGCGCAACCGCCTGGAATGGTTGCAGGAAGGCATCCGCCGCGCCGACCCGCGCCTTGATCCACCGGCCACCGCCAGCCGCCGCGATGATCGCTCGCTGCGCGTACACGCCTGCCACACCCGCCTGCGCGAGCTCGAAGTGCTGCGCGACGCGCTGCTCGACGCCATGCAGCAAAGCGCCGATCTGCGGCACGAACAGATCGTGGTAATGGCACCCGACATCGCTGCCTACGCGCCGCTGCTGCCGGCGGTGTTTGGCCCGCCCGGTGATCGCAACGCGCTGTTGCCGTGGCATCTGGCCAGCGCCGAAGGCGATGGCATGCCGCCGTTGCTGACCGCATTCACCCGCCTGCTCGCGGTGCCCGGTTCGCGCCTGAGCGCACCGCAGGTGGCCGATCTGCTCGCGCTCGCACCGATCCGCGCGCGTCTGGAACTGTCTGACAGCGACGCCGACGGCATCGTCGAACTGCTGCGTCGAAGCCGTGTCGCGTGGGGGCTGGATGCGTCGTTCCGCGCCCGTCAGGGGGTGCCGGGCATCGCCGCGCAGACGCTGGCCTGGGGCATGGATCGCGCGCTCGCCGGCCACCTCGTCGGCGAGCTTGACGAAACGCAGGTGTTGGCCCTGCCCGACGCCACGATGATCGCCCCGCTGGCCGCCTCGCCCATCCTGATCGGCGCGCTGGAGGTGCTGCTCGGCGAATTGGCACAGTGGGATGCCGCTGCTCACTTGGAGCGGCCCGCCAGCGCGTGGGCATCGTGGCTCGATGCGCGCTGCGCGGCGCTGCTCGGTGGCAGCGATGATGGCGATGTCGCTGCGCAGCGCGCCGGGCAGGCGATGCGCCAGGCCATCGCCCGTCTGCGTGATGAGCCGGCTGCCTGCGGCCTCGATCCTGCGCTGCCGTTTGCAGCCGTGCGCGATCATCTTCTGGCCGAACTCGCGGCCTCGTCGGGCCGCGCCCGCAACCGCGCCGGCAGCGTCGCGTTCTGCGGCATGGTCGCCCGCCGCGGCATTCCGCATCGCGTGATCGCCGTGCTCGGCCTCGACGATGGAGCGCTGCCGCGCGCGCTCGACGATGGCGGCCTCGACCCGATGCGCGAGCACCCGCGCACCGGTGATCGCGATACCCGCCACGATGATCGCTGGCTGTTCCTGCAAACCCTGATGGCGGCCCGCGAGATGCTGCATCTGAGTTACGTCGGCGAAAGCGCGCGCGACGGCAAGCCGCGCAATCCCGCCGCGCCGCTGGCCGACCTGATCGCCCTGCTCGACCCGGATCCGACACCGCTGCCCGATGCGGCCAGCACCGCCAATCGCGAACAGGCGCGGCAACGGCGGCCCTGGTTCGTCCGGCATCCCTTGCAGCCGTTCGATGCGCGCTATTTCGATGGCACCGACCCGGCGCTGTTTTCGTTCGATCCGGCCTGCGCCGCGCTCGATCCCATCCCACGCACGCCGTGCGCGCGCGCGCCGACGCCGCCCAACGCCAGCGCCGGCCCGACGCCGCCTGTCGTGCAACTGCGCGAGGTGCTGGCGTGGCTGAAAGATCCGGCCAAACGATTCTTCCAGCAGCACATCGGGCTGCGACTGGATGCGCTCGACGATGACGCCCTGTGCGAAGACGAAGCACTCGACGCGGACGCATCACCGCTCGACCGCATCGGGCGGCGCATCTTCATGCAGGCCATCGCCGACCCCGAACACGCATTGCCCGACGCGGCGCCGGCGTGGCTGCGCACGCGCGCGCTGATCGCGCCGGGCGAACCCGGCGAGCAGCTTTGGGCCGAACAGGTGCAGGACGTGCGCCCGGCGCTCGACCGCTACGCGAATCACCCGCTGTTTCGCGACGGCATGCCTGCCTGCGAACCGATGGCCATCGATGTCGTCGTTGCCGGCCATCGCGTATGCGGCCAGACCTCGCGCGTGATGCGCGGCAGCGACGGGCGATGGGTGATGGACGTGTTCCCCGGCAAGACGGAAGCCGATCTGGATTTCGGCAAGCGCGCCGGTTTGTTTCTCGAATGGGCGCTGGCACGGCTGGCTGGCCCGGACGACACCGCATCGTTGCGACTGCTGGCGGTCTGCAAGGCCGACAAGAAGGGCGGGGAGCGCTGGCAACAGGCGATCAACGCCTGGGACGAACGCTTTTGTACGCAGCCGATCGAACGCGCGGCGCGGCGCGCCGACCTGCACGCTCGCATCGGCGGTTTGCTCGATCTGCATGCGGCATCCCTCGCCGCGCCGCTGTCGTATTTCCCGCGTACGAGCGCGGTGGCGGCGACCCGTGAAGCAGGCATCGAAGCAGCATGGCTCAGCGGTTATCGCCACACCGGCGAGCGCGATTACGCCCCCGGCTACACCGCCCTGCTCGCCGGCGACGAATGCTTTGCCGATGACAGCGACGCCCGCCGGCACCTGATCGAAATCGCCCGGCAGATCGCGCACACCATCGACCTGGGCGACGCGCCGGCGGAGGCCGCAGCATGAATGACGCATCCGTCACCTGGCGCAGCCTGCCATTGGCCGATGGCGCGCGCGCGCTGATCGAAGCCAGCGCCGGCACCGGCAAAACCTGGACGATTGCGGCGCTGTATCTGCGCCTGCACCTGCAACAGCGCTTGTTGCCGCCGCAGATCGTGGTGACCACCTTCACCAGTGCCGCCGCGCAGGAATTGCGCGAACGCCTGCGCGCGCGCCTGCTGCGCGCGCTGGCGCGCGCCGATGCGGCAGATGCCCGTGCCGACGCGGCAGATTCTGACGATGTCGATGTCTGGATGGACGAGTGCTGGCACGCCGATCCGTCGCAGCGCGCCGCCGATGCGCTGCATCTGCGTCTGGCACTGGCCGAGTTTGATCGCGCACCGATCACCACCCTGCACGGCCTGTGCGGCAAGATCATCGCCGAGCACGGGCTGATGATCGGCGCTGATTTCAGCGCCGACACGATGACCTCCGGCAACGGGCTGGATGCGCAACTGCGCGACGACGCCTGGCGGCGCATCGTGCAGGCACCGCCCGCACAACGCAGCGCCGGCGAAACGGCGTGGGCGCAAGCGGGCTACAAGAAATTCACCGAAGCCCTGACCCGCGCCTGCGAGCCGGGGATGGATGTGCGCTGCATCGATCTGTCCGCGCTGAAGGCCTTGATGACCGCCAAAAACGCGCAGGTGCTGCGCGATGGCGCGAATTCGATACGTCATCAATCCAAAAAAAGAACTCTGAAAGACCGTCTGTCGAATCTGGCCGATTATCTGCTGGCCGGTGATGTCAACGTATTGCCGAAAATTTGCACAGACAAAAAACAGACTCTCGACATCCTTCTTCGCGATCAGGTTCCGCCCGAAACTCTGGCGGCGGTGAGCCAGCACCCGGCCATCGTGCTGGCGCGTGCGGTGCTCGCCTGCGTGCCGAAAGACCCGCAGGCACCGATCCTCGCGCAAACCCTCGCCGAGGCACGGCAATGGCTGCTCGGCGAACGCGAGCGCCGCCTGCGTGCGCGTTCGGAGCTGAGCTTCGATGCGATGATCGCGCGCGTCGCCGATGCGCTCGCCGGTGACGGTGGCGCCGAGCTGGCGGTTTGCGTGCGCCAGCGCTGGCCCATCGCCCTGGTAGACGAATTTCAGGACACCGACGCGCGCCAGTTCGACATCCTCGATCACCTCTGGCCGCAGGCCACCACCGGCGACGCAACCGCCGATGCCTGCACGCGGCGGCTCTCGTTGGTGATGATCGGCGATCCCAAGCAGGCCATTTACGCGTTTCGCGGCGGCGACATCGCGGCCTACCAACGCGCCGGGGCGACGGCGCGAACGCATATGCGGCTGGACGTCAATCGCCGTTCAACGCCGGAGTTCGTCGCCGCCTGCAACGAGTTGTTCGATGCGCCTGATTCAGCGCTGGGCCGCGACGGCAAGGATGCGATCCGTTACATCCCGGCCAGGGCATGCGCCGCGAAAGACGGCGACAGGACACTCACCATCGACGGCCAGCCCTGCGCACGGCCGCTGGCGATTCATCAACGCCGCAGCAGTGAGGACAAGAAAGAAGGCGCCGAATACCTCCGCGATCAAGCGCTCGATGCCTGCGCCAGGCACATTGCCACGATGTTGCAGGAACGCCGCCACCGCATCGGCGGCGAGCTGCTGGCGCCGGGCGATCTGGCGGTGTTGTTGCCGGCAAACCGTGACATTGCCGCGCTGCGCACGCGCCTGACCGCGTGTGGCGTGCCCAGCGTCGGTGCCGGCACGCAGTCGGTGTTCGCCAGCGACAGCGCGCGCGATTTGCAGGTGATTTTCTACGCCATCGCGCATCCGCACGACGTGATGGCCCTTCGCGCGGCGCTGGCGACACCGCTGTTTTTCGACCGCGATTTTGCCGCGATACGGGCGCTTGCCGACGATGCCGATGGGTGGCAGCGCATCGTGTTGCAATTCGCCGGCTGGCACCAGCAATGGCAACGCGATGGCGTTCAGGCCGTGCTGGCCAGCCTGATTGCCAGTCAGGCCGCGCCGTTGGGCGGGCGTGCCGACAGCGAACGCCGGCTGACCGATCTGCGCCATCTGGGCGAGCTGTTGCAGGCACGCGCACGAGACGGCGATGGCGTACAGGGCTTGCTGACCTGGCTGGCCGAACAGCGCGCCGGCGACAGCGATGACGAGGCCGGCGACGAGCGCCAGTTGCGGGTGGAATCCGATGCCAGGCGGGTGCGCCTGATGACCCTGCATGCCTGCAAGGGCTTGCAGTTTCCGGTCGTGTTTCTGCCGTTGCTGTGGGCGCACAAGGGCAAGTCCATCCCCTTCCCGCTGGCGCGGGCCAACGATGGCAAGCGGCGCCTGCTCGATCTGGGCGGGCCGGAATACGACGCCACCCTTGAGGCGGCGCAATGGGAAAGTCAGGACGAGCGCTTTCGCGTGCTCTACGTTGCCCTCACCCGCGCGCAGTACGCCTGCCATGTCTACGCGCTCGATCGGGATGTGGTGAAAAACGAGCACGAACGCAGCGCGCTACAGGTTCAACTTTCCCGCCTGCGGTCGCGGGCGGGCGAAAACCCACTCGAACGGACTTGCCCGCATGTCGACTGGTCGGAAGACTGGCCGGAAACCTCCATTAGCTATCAACCCGACGCAGCGGCATCGCCGGCACTGCGCGCGGCGCGGCCACTGGTGCCGGCACCGCGCCCGTTCCTGGGGCGTTACAGTTTCAGCAGCCTCGTCCACCGCACCGCCGAGCCCGGCGACAACGGCGGGGCGAGCGACGAGCCTGCCGGCACGAACCAGATCATCGACGCGAGTGAAGAAATCACCTCCACCCATCCGCAACTGATCGAGCTGGAACGCTGGAAAGGTACCGAATTCGGCACCGCCCTGCATTCGGTATTCGAGAAAAAATCGCCCGGTGCGTCGTTGAGCAGCCAGCACGCGCTGGTGCAACGCTGTCTGCACGACAACGGCATCGACTTCGCGCACGATCCGCACCTGCCCGCGCTCGTGGCGGCACGATTGCAGGCAGTGCTCGACGCCCCGCTGCATCTGGCCGACGGCGCTGCGCTGCGCCTGCGCGATCTTCGGCCCGCGCAGCAACGGCACGAGATGGCGTTCTGTTTCGCCCTCGATGGCGCGCAGATGAAACGTCTGCGCGAGGTCTGCAAAGATCATGGACAGTCCGACGTGCTGCCGGAGCAGGCACCCGCAACGCTGCGCGGCACGATGAGCGGCTTCATCGATCTGGTGTTCGAGCACGAAGGCCGTTTTCATGTGCTCGACTGGAAGAGCAACTGGCTCGGTGCGCGCCTGGAAGACTACGCGCCCGCCCCGTTGCGCGACGCGATGGATCGCCATCACTACCGCTTCCAGGCGCTGCTGTACACCATTGCGCTCGATCGCTATCTGCGCTCGCGCCTGCCCGACTACGATCGCAGTCGCCAGCTCGGCGCGGCGGTGTATCTGTTCGTGCGCGCGGTTGGGCTGAGCGCCGATGCGGGTGTCTGGTCACAACGGTTTCCAGATGCCTTCGTCGCCGCTGCCGACGCAGCGCTGGCCCATGGCGAAGCCGAGGTGATGGCATGAGCGATTACTCTTTTGCCACCACACCGCACACCCTGCCGGCAAGCTGGCGACCGCTCGATCGCGCCGTGTATCGCTGGGTGCTGGTGCACGGGGGCTCGGCGCTGCTGGCACGCACCGCCGCTTGCGCGAGCGCCGCGCATGGCGATGGCGACACCGCGCTGTTGCTGCGCCAGGCCGGCGCGAGCGTTGCCGGGGCAATGCCGTTGAGCGCAGAGGACATCGCCGCGTTGCGCGCCGAAGCGATGGTCGCGGCCAGCGACGAAGGGCCGGTGCGTCCGTTCGTGCTCGATGCCGATGATCGTTTTTATCTGTGGCGCAATCGCCGCGATGAATCGCAAGTGATCGCATCACTACGCGCGCGGCGGGATGCGGCGCAAACGCTGGATGTGGACACGGCCGACATCGACGTGTTGTTTGCGGGCGATGCCAGTGACGCCGTCGCGCCGCAGCGTGCGGCGGTGCGTCAGGTCGCCGGCAAGCGGCTGTTCGTGCTCACCGGCGGCCCCGGCACCGGCAAGACCACCACCGTGCTGCGCATGTTGCTGCTGTTGCAACGCCGCGCAGGCACGCCACTGCACATCGTTGCCGCCGCGCCCACCGGCAAGGCGGCGCAGCGCCTGAGCCAGACATTGCGCGAAGGTGCGCAGGCGCTGCGCGCCAACGGTGGCATCGCATCGACGCCCGATGGGGCCGCGTGCCTGACCGCGATACCGCAGGAGGCGAGCACCTTGCATCGTCTGCTCGGCATGGGTGGCCACGGCGGCCCGCGGGCCGGTGCGCCGCTCGCCGCCGACGTGGTGGTGGTGGACGAGGCATCCATGATCGACCTGGCGATGTTGCGCGCCCTGCTCGATGCCCTGCGCGAGGATGCCGCGCTGATTCTGGTCGGCGACGCCGATCAACTCGCCTCGATCGGAGCCGGCGCGGTGCTGACCGATCTGGTGGCGGCGCTGGAGGCCGATCCGCGCGACGATCTGGTGCGACTGCACCATGTGTTCCGGTCGCAGCACGCGCTGGCGGCGATCCACCAGAGCGTGCGCAGTGGCGACGCGGCCGCATTCCGGGCCGCCTGGCAGGCAGCGGGCGACGCCGCCATCCGCCATCGCGTGACCGATGTGCCCACGCTGGCCCGGCACATCGACGCCTGGAGCCAGTCGTTGCTGGCCGCCGCCGCACCACCGCATCCCGACGGGGATTCCGCCCACACCACCGCTGCCGTCAGTGCGGCATTGCGCACCCTGACGCAACGGCAACTGCTCTGTGCCCTGCACGAAGGCCCGTTCGGCGCGCTGGCGGTCGCCGCGCGGATCGATCGCCATCTGCGCCGCGTCCGCGGCAGCGATGACGACAGCCCGTGGTACCACGGTCGCGCCATCCTGATCCTCCACAACGACTACCACGCCCAACTGTTCAACGGTGATGTCGGCCTGTGCCTGCACGACGCAACGGGCGTGCCGCGCGTGTGGTTCGCCGCCAGCGACGGCAGCGTCCGCGCTGTCGCCATCGAACAACTGCCAGCACACGAAAGCGCCTGGGCGATCACCATCCACAAAAGCCAGGGCTCGGAATACGACCACGTCGCCGTGCTGCTGCCGCCATCGCCCGACAATCCCATCCTGAACCGCGAATTGCTCTACACCGCCCTCTCGCGCGCGCGCACCCGCGTCGAGCTATGGAGCAGCGAGGAGGCAACGGCAGCGGCGCTGAACCGCAGCACCACGCGCGCCGGCGGCCTGGCAGCCCGCCTGCGCGGATGCTGATGGCAGGCCAAACGCTGCGGCCTGGTACGCGCGTCACGGCAGGCGGTTGGTATACAGCTCGCGGATGCCGACGATCACGCAGCGCACGCCATCGGCCACGACGGCGCTCTTGTTCACGTAAACGCGCGTCGAAAAGTTTTCGATATCGATCTTGCGCGCCGTCAACAAGGTCGGGCAGTCATTTTCCAGATCAAGCAGGACGGCATCGTTGTAATCGTTGTACACCGCCAGTTGCCGGGTGCCGACCGGTATCCAGCGGTACGGGTTGTAGTTGAACATGCTGCGGCGATCGCCGGCGGCCTTGAGATAGATCGCCGGATCGGCTGCCTTGCGCAAAGGTGGCCCCAGCGGAACCGCCGGTGCGGCTGCGACCGGTGGCGGCGCCTGTGGCTGCGGTGGAGAGGATGGCGGAGGCGGCGTGACCGGATTCGTCCTTGCGGCACTACCGGCGGCTTGCGGCCGCTCCAGCTCGCGCAGGCGGCTTTCCAGCAATTGCTGGTCGCTGCTGATGTCGTGTATTCGTTGTCGCAGCGCATCGCGGCCATCGCGATCGGTTGGATGCGCTGTTTCGATCGCGTGCAACTGATCAGCCAGATCACGCATCTGCGTATCCATCTGATCGATCTGCGCCCGCAGCGCGCGTGCTTCGGCGGCGCGGACGGCATCTGGCTCGACGGCAAGCACCGGCATCGCGCAAACCGTCGCCAGAATGAGGACGAGACAGGAACGTTTCATGCAAGCCTCCTTCCTTTGCATCGCTAAAAATTGCGCCGGGTCGACGCCGTTGTAAAGTGCGCCGCCAGCACCGCCCCCATCCGATCGCGATGACGCCGCATGCGCTATCGTTGCGACTTTGCCCAGCGACCTACCATGTCCGACCTGCTCGATGGCATCGAAACCAGCACCGGCGCCGCGCCGAGCTTCAGCGTGATCTTCCTGCACGGGCTCGGCGCCGACGGCAACGATTTCGCGCCGATGGTGCCGCAGCTGGTACGCCCGCACTGGCCGGCGCTGCGCTTCGTGTTTCCGCACGCGCCCGTACGGCCGATCACCATCAACGGCGGCATGCGCATGCGCGGCTGGTACGACATTGCGGCGATGGACATCGCCAGCCGCGAGGACGAGGCGGGCGTGCGCCAGGCGATCGCCCAGGTGCAGGCATTGATCGCCCGCGAAGGCGAACGCGGGGTGCCGCCGGCGCGGGTGGTGCTGGCCGGTTTCTCGCAGGGCGGCGCCATCACGCTGGCCACCGGCCTGCGCCGCACGCAGCCGCTGGCGGGGCTGGTGGCGTTGTCGACCTACCTGCCGCTCGCCGCCGCCAGCATCGCCGAGAGCACGATCGAGGCGCGCTCGACGCCGGTGTTCATGGCGCACGGCCAGTTCGACCCGATCGTGCCCGAGACACTGGGCCGGCGCAGCCGCGACGCCCTGACGGCGCTGGGCATGGCGGTGCAATGGCACAGCTATCCGATGGCGCACCAGGTCTGTCCGCCCGAGATCGCAGCGCTGACCGCATGGCTGGACGCGCGGCTGGCGGCGAGCGGAAACTAGCCACCGTTGCCCGCTGCCCCGGGATCTGCATGGACGTGTTGATCGTCGACGACGAACCCCTGGCCCGGCAGCGCCTGCGCTCGCTGCTGGCCGCGCACGCCGACCTGCATGTGGTCGGCGAGGCCGGCAACGGGCGGCAGGCGCTCGATGCGGTGCAATCGCTGCACCCGGATCTGTTGCTGCTGGACATCGCCATGCCCGAGATGGATGGGCTGGAGACCGCCCACCATCTGGCCCGGCTCGAACAGCCACCGGCGATCGTGTTCTGCACTGCCTACGACGAGCACGCGCTGTCGGCGTTCGAGGCAGCGGCGGTGGATTACCTGGTCAAACCGGTGCGCGCCGAGCGTCTGGCCAGCGCCATCGAGCGCGCGCGCCGTTACGTCGCCAGCCGCCCCGCCCAGGCCGCCCCCGAGATGCCGCGCAACCAGCCGCGCAGTCACCTGTCGGCGCGCCTGCGCGGCAGCCTGCGGCTGATCCCGATCGGCGACATCCGCTACCTGCAGGCCGACGAGAAATACGTCGTCGTCCATCATGCCCGCGGCGAGGATCTGATCGAAGAATCGCTCAAGTCGCTGGAAGCCGAATTCGGCGAACGCTTCCTGCGCATCCATCGCAACTGTCTGGTCGCCGCCGAGGCGGTGGTCGAACTGCGCCGCGGCCTCGACGGCCAGACCCACGTCGTCCTGCGTGACGGCGCGCCGCCGCTGGAAGTCAGCCGCCGCTGCCTGCCCGGGCTGCGCGAGAAGCTGCGGCATTTGTGAGGCGCCGTCGCCAGCCACGGATTGTCCGCGTGGCCTTGTCGGCAGAACGTCGGCACGCCCGGCGGCCGGCGCCGGCGCGTGGGCAATCGCCGCGCTGCGGCATAATGCACAGCCGCTTGACCACTGCCGGCGCCGACGACGCTGGCCTCTGCCGGCACTCACACCGATGACGACCCTGCGCCTGGCCACCCGCGAAAGCCCGCTCGCGCTCTGGCAGAGCGAGCACGTCGCCGCCCGCCTGCGCGCCGCGCACCCTGGCCTGGTCGTCGAACTGGTACCGATGAGCACCCGTGGCGATCGCATCCTCGACCAATCGCTGGCAACCATCGGCGGCAAGGGCCTGTTCCTCAAGGAACTGGAAGTGGCAATGCTCGAGGGGATCGCCGATGCTGCGGTGCACTCGCTCAAGGACGTGCCGATGGAACTCGACGGCCCGTTCGCGCTGGCCGCGGTGCTCGAGCGCGACGATCCGTTCGACGCCTTCGTCAGCCCGCGCTATTGCTCGCTCGACGACCTGCCGCACGGCGCGCGCGTGGGCTCGTCCTCGCTGCGCCGGCAGGCGCAGCTGCGCGCGTGCCGGCGCGACTTGCACATCGCCGACCTGCGCGGCAACGTCGGCACCCGCCTGCGCAAGCTCGACGACGGCCACTACGACGCCATCGTGCTCGCCTGCGCCGGCTTGCAGCGGCTGGGTCTGGAATCGCGCATCCGGCAACGTCTGACCGCGCCCGCCTGGCTGCCGGCGGTGGCGCAGGGCGCGATCGCGATCGAGTGCCGCGCCGACGACACCGCCACGCAAGCGCTGTGCGCCGCGCTCGAACATGCGCCTACCCGCCGCTGCGTCGACGCCGAGCGGGCGATGAATCGCCACCTGCACGGCAGCTGCCAGGTGCCGGTGGCCGGGTATGCCGTTCTCGACGGCGACCGGCTGCATCTGCAAGGCCTGGTCGGTGATGCCGACAGCGGCGAGCAGGTGCGTGCGGATGCCCACGGCGATGCCGGCGATCCGCAGGCGCTGGGCCGGCAGGTGGCGCAGCATCTGCTGGCGCGCGGCGCCGATGCCCTGCTGGCGCGGCTGGCGTCGCGGTGACGGCGGTCGCCGTCGCCGCGGTTCAGCGGGAAACGGCGCCGCAGGTCACTTGCCGCTGATGTATTTCTCGCGGCGAATGTTCGGGATCGGCAAACCGGCTACTTTGAGCGACTCGAAGCAGGCGTCGACCATCAACGGATTGCCGCACAGGTAGGCGATATCGCCCGCCGCGTCGGGCGTGAACTCGGCCAGCGCGTTCTGCACGTAGCCGCGCCGCACGTCCGGGTGCGGCACCTCGGGCAGCTCGCGCGAGAAGCAGGGCACGAAACGAAAGCCCGGATGGGCGTCGGCGAAGGCGCGAAAATCGTCGGCGTAGAGCAGCTCTTCGCGCCGGCGCGCGCCGAACAGCAACACGATCTGCACGCCGCGGCTGGCCATCGCCTGCGCCAACGAAGGCAGCATCGCCCGATACGGGGTGATGCCGGTGCCGGTGCCGATCAGCAGGTAACGCCGATTGCTGTCGCCGGGGTGCAGGCAGAAGCGCCCGTACGGGCCGCTGGCCTCGATGCGGCCGCCTTCGGGCAGCGCTTCGAAAAGCCGGGTCGCCGCGCCGCCTTGCACGTAGCTGACCGCGATTTCGACCGACTCACCCGGGCCGAGCGCATGATCGTGGATGGTCGCCACCGAATAGCTGCGTTTGGCCGGACTGCCATCGTCGAGCTGGAAATGCACCTGCAGGAACTGGCCGGGAATGAAATCCAGCGGCTGGCCGTCGTCGCGGACGAAGGCCAGGTGGCGCACGGTGGGGGCGAGCATGCGGCTCGATACGAGCCTCAAAGGGAAATGAGCGGGCACGTTTCCTCGACACGGCGTTGCCGCGATGCGCGCGGCCGACCCGATATACTACCGTCCCGCACGCCCCGCGGCCCGTCCTCATCGTTGGAATCGCATGATGGAGCGTTCCGAATCCGCGCCGGCGGCGTTGCAGATCGACGAACTGCGCAAGGTCTACGACAACGGCGTGGAAGCGCTCAAGGGCGTCAGCCTGCGCGTCGAGCCGGGCGATTTCTTCGCCCTGCTCGGCCCCAATGGTGCCGGCAAGTCGACCCTGATCGGCATCGTCAGCTCGCTGGTCAACCTCGGCAGCGGGCGCGTGCGCGTGTTCGGCACCGACCTTGCCAGCGACCGCAGCGCCTGCATGCGCCAGATTGGCCTGGTGCCGCAGGAAATCAATTTCAACATGTTCGAAAAGCCGCTCGACATCCTCGTCAATTACGCCGGCTTCTACGGCCTGCCAAGGGCGCAGGCGATCGCGCGGGCGCATCAGGAACTGGCGCGCGCCCAGCTCACCGACAAGGCCAGCGTCACCTCGCGCACCCTCTCCGGCGGCATGAAGCGGCGGCTGATGATCGCCCGCGCGCTGATGACGCGGCCGCGGCTGCTGATCCTCGACGAACCCACCGCCGGCGTCGACATCGAGATCCGTCGCGGCATGTGGAAGACACTGCGCGAGGTCAATGCCGCCGGCACCACGGTCATCCTCACCACGCATTATCTGGAGGAAGCCGAGAACCTGTGCCGCAACCTCGCCATCATCGACCACGGCCGCATCGTCGAGAATGGCCCGATCAAGGCCTTGCTGGCCAAACTCGATGTCGAGGGCTTCCTGTTCGACATCGACGGCGAATTGCCGGCGGCGCTGCCGAGCATCACCGGCGCGACGCTATGTGCGGCCGATGCGCACACGCTCGATCTGGACATGCCACGGACGATGGATCTCAACCGCGTCTTCACGGCGTTCGATGAAGCCGGTATCCGCGTGCGTTCGATGCGCACCAAATCAAACCGGCTGGAAGAATTGTTCGTGCGCCTGACCGGCCATGGCGCCAGCGACGAGGAGGCGGCATGAAGGCCGATGCGCTGCCCTTGCCGACCGCCACGCCGTTGCCGCCGCTGCGCGCCAACCTGACCGCGCTGGCCACCATCGCCCGTCGCGAGGTCACCCGCATCCTGCGCATCTGGGCGCAGACGCTGGTGCCGCCGGCGATCACCATGACGCTGTATTTCATGATCTTCGGCCGCCTGATCGGCAGCCGCATCGGCGCGATGGGCGGCTATTCGTACATGCAGTTCATCGTCCCCGGCCTGGTGATGATGGCGGTGATCCAGAACGCCTACGGCAACATCTCGTCGAGTTTCTTCGGCGCCAAGTTCGGCCGCCACGTCGAGGAATTGCTGGTCAGCCCGATGCCGAACTGGGTGATCCTCGCCGGATACGTCGCCGGCGGCGTGCTGCGCGGGCTGATGGTCGGAGCGATCGTGCTGGCGATCGCCTGGGGATTCACGCCGCTGCACCTGCCGCATCCGCTGGTGATGGTGGCCACGATCGTGCTCGGCGCGACGATCTTCTCCCTGGCCGGATTCGTCAACGCGGTGTACGCCAAGAAGTTCGACGACATCGCCATCGTCCCGACCTTCATCCTCACCCCGCTGACCTACCTCGGCGGCGTGTTCTATTCGGTCAAGCTGCTGCCGGGCTGGGCCGAAGGCGCGACCCACCTCAATCCGATCTTCTACATGGTCAACGCTTTCCGCTACAGCATGCTCGGCATCAGCGACGTGCCGCTGTGGCTGGCGTTCGCGCTGATGCTCGGCTTCACCGTGGCCTTGGCGCTGCTCGGGCTGTGGCTGCTCGAACGCGGGGTGGGGCTGCGGAGTTGAGCCAACCGCTCACGCCGGCAAGCGAAAAAACTTCGTTGCCGTCGCCGTCGTCGATGCCGCCGTGTTTGCGACCGCTTCGCCACGATCGCGCGCCAGCTCTTCGACGATGTGCGCCAGATGCATCGGCTCGTTGCGGCGGTGTGAGGGCGCAGGTTTGACGGTGCGCGGCAGCAGGTAGGGCGCGTCGGTTTCGATCATCAACCGATGCGCGGGGATGTGTTTCACCAGCTCGCGCAGGTGCGCACCGCGGCGCTCGTCGCACAGCCAGCCGGTAATGCCGATGTGCCAGTCGCGGTCGAGGCAGGCGAACAATTCATCGCGGCTGCCGGTGAAGCAATGCACCACCGCTGCGCCGATGCGGCCTTCGAAATTTTTCATCATCGCGATGAAATCGGCGTGGGCGTCGCGCTGGTGCAGGAACAAGGGTTTGCCCATGCCGTTGGCAGCGAGGTCGGCGGCGATCTGCAACTGTCGTTCGAACGCGCGGCGCTGCGCCGGTCGCGGCGAGAAGTCGCGAAAATAATCCAGCCCGCATTCGCCGACCGCGACCACTTCGGGTTCGCCATGCAGCGCGCGCAATTGCGCATCGCATTCGTCGGTGTATTCGGTCGCATGATGCGGATGCACGCCGGCGGTGCACCACAGCACGCCCGGATGCGCCCGCGCCAGCGCCAATGCCTTGGGGTTGTGCTCGCGGCTGGCGCCGGTGACGATCATCCGCGTCACCCCGGCCGCGCGCGCGCGCGCCAGCACGTCGTCGCGGTCGTGGTCGAACGAGTCATGCGTGAGGTTGGCGCCGATGTCGATCATTGGCAGAGGACAGAGGACAGAGGACAGATGGTAGTCGGTGGGCAGTTGGCAGTGGGCGGGCGGCGAGGACGCTGCCATCTTGGCAGACATGAGGCAGCATCGGTCTTCGTCTGTCCCGCTGGCGCATCCCTGCCTTCGCAAGGGAAGGTCTGAATAAGTCTCGTCAATCCTGCGAAGGCAGGGATCCAGTGACTCTATGTTGTTGAAATAAAAGACACTGGATTCCCGCTTTCGCGGAAGCGCTTTACAACGGCGAAGCCGGTCAATGACGATCAAAAACAAAGTTGTTCAGACCTTCCCAAG
>JAFEFT010000019.1 GCA_018240435.1 Pseudomonadota bacterium | reverse complement strand
CGGAACTCGGAACTCGGAACTCGCAACTCGCAACTCAGAACTCAGAACTCAGACCTCGCAACTGCCGTGCCCATCCGGGTAGCGGACGTTTCAGTGCGATGCCGGTGGCAGGTTCGCCAGCAGCCACTCCAGCGAGCGCCGGCCGATGCGCTCGTGCCAGGGGCCGGTGATTTCGGGCTGTGCCGTCTGTTGCGCGCAGATCGCCAGGAAGTCCTCGCGTGGCAGGGTGCGGGCGCCCATCCGCAGCAGGTGCGGCGATTCGACCTGGGCGTCGATCCACGGCCAGCCCCATGCGTGCAGGATCACCGCCAATGCCGCCAGCGCCACTTTCGATCCGCCGGAGCGGGCGCTGAACATGCTTTCGGCGAAGAACATGTGGCCCAGCGCCACTCCGTACAGGCCCCCGACCAGGGTCTCGTCGTCCCACACCTCGATCGCGTGGGCGTGGCCGAGATCGTGCAGGGCCAGATAGGCGGCATGCATTTCCGGCGTGATCCAGGTGCCGCCGCCTTCCTTGCGCGGCATGTCGGCACAGGCGGTGACGACGGTGGCGAAGGCGGTATCGGCGGTGATTGTCCAGCGTCGTGCGCGCAATTGCCGACGGAATCGACGCGACAGGTGCACGCCGTCGCTGGCGAACACCGTGCGCGGGTCGGGCGACCACCAGAGAATCGGCTGCCCGGGCGAGTACCACGGGAAGATGCCGTGCCGATAGGCGTTGCGCAGGCGCTGCGGGCAAAGATCGCCGCCGAAGGCGAGCAGGCCATCGGGCTCGCGCAGGGCCGAGCGCGGGTCGGGGAAAGGCGAGGCCGGATCGGCATCGAGCAAGGGCAGATGCAGCTTCATGCGATGGCGGCCTGGCGATAGGGCGAATGCGCCTGCAGGGCAGCGCGGTAACGCTGGCTGGCGGCGCGCTCGTCGGCGCACCAACGTGCGAATGCGGTGTCCAGCCCGGGTTCGAGCAAATGGTGACGGCTGTGGGTGAGCACCGGCAGGAAGCCGCGGGCGAGCTTGTGCTCGCCTTGCGCGCCCGGATCGAACACGCGCAGGCCTTCGCGCAGGCAGTACTCGATGCCCTGGTGGTAGCAGGTCTCGAAGTGCAGGCCGGGGATGCTCTGGAAGCTGCCCCAGTAACGCCCATGCAGGGTATCGCCGCCGCGCAGCAGCAGCGCGCCGGCAACGATCGTGCCCGCGCGCATGGCCAGGATCAGCACCAGGTTGCGCGGCATCGTGCGCGCCAGATGGTGGAAGAACGCCAGCGTCAACGCTGGCGAATTGCCCTTGTCGCCGAAGGTGCGCAAGTAAAGCGCATGCATGGCGGCGATGTCGTCGTCGCCGGCTTCGTCGCCATGCACGATGCGAAAGCCGATGCCGGCGGCGGCCACCTGCTGGCGTTCATGGCGGATGTTCTTGCGCTTTTTCGACTGCATCGCCGCCAGATGGTCATCGAAGCGGCGCCAGCCGACGTCGTTGCGCCAGTGGAAGTGGACGTCGCTGCGTGCCAGCCAGCTTTCCGGAATGCTTGCGCAGTCGGCGTCGGTCAGGAAGTTGGCATGGATGCCGACCATGCGCAGGCGCGCCGCCAGCGCCACGATGCCGTCGAGCAGGCGCGCCTTGTGGTCGTGCGTGCGCGCCAGCCAGCGCGGCCCGGTGACCGGAGTGTACGGGATGGCGAACAGCCACTTGGGATAATAGGCGCGGCCGGCGCGTTCCATCGCCAGCGCCCAGCCCTGATCAAACACGAACTCGCCGTGCGAATTGGTCTTGCAGTAACCCGGCGCCGCCGCGATCAGGTCATCGCCGTCCCAGAGCGTGGCATGCAGCGGCGCCCAGCCCCAGTCGGGGCGCAGGCAGCCGTGGCGTTCGAGCCCGGCCAGGAAGGCGTGGCTGATGAACGGGTCGCTGCCGTCGTGCAGCGCATTCCATTTCGCGGCCGGAATCTCGTCGAGGCTGGCGTGAGTGCGCAGGTCCATGCGCCAAGCCTACCCGAGGCGATGGCGCGTGCCTCAGCCCTTGGGGATGACGAACAGATTGATGCTCTGAGCCGGGACGGTGATGACCAGTTTGCCGGCGGCGACGTTGGCATCGCCGAGGCGGTTGATGGCGTTGGCCGATGTCAGCTGCCACCACTGCGCCTTGGCGGCCGGGGTGAAGTTGGCAAGGTCGATGGTGACCGTGGTGGTGCCCGACAGCACCTTGGCGATCACCATCACCGTCAACGCGCCGTCGCTGCCACGCAACGCACCCCAGGCCGACAGGTTGTCGCGGTTGGGCGAGGTCGTCCGCACCGAGGTATCGCCGAAGCCGGCGCCGTGGCCGTCGTAATTGCGATACATCTTCATCGCCTTGTAGGTCGGCGTGGAGGCGTCCGGGGTGGTCCAGCGGGTGGCGTAGTTGACCCCTTTCCAGCCGAAGATGCCGTAGATGTCGGCCTGGGTGGTGGCGCCATTGATGTGGTTCTCGGCGCCCCAGTTGTATTCGGTGATGCCGATCCGGGTGCCGGGGTAGTAACTGGCGACCCAGCTTTTCATGCGGTTGATCAGGTTGACCTTGTCGCCGACCCAGCTTTGATCGACGTAGTTGGGATCCCACAACGAACGGGTCGAGCGATTGCGCAGCAGCTGGGTGGACGTCGAGACGTCGTCGCTGAACTCGGGGCCCTGCGGGTAGTAATGCAGGGTGAACACGTTGAGCACGCGCTTGCCGGTGGCCAGTTCGTCCTGGTGCAGGCGTTGCAGCAGCCAGGGCATGTAATCCATGCCGCCGTGGGCGTCCTTGTCGGGATGGTGGTCCCAGCCGTGGGCGGTGCCGTATTGCTGGTCGTAGCCGGACAGCAGGTAACCGGTCCAGCCGTACTCCTCGGGGCCGAGGATGATCGCGCCCGGATCGCGGCTGCGGACCATGTGACCGTAGGCGAGCATCTTCTGCGCGACCTCGTCCATGGTGGCGCCGGTCGGATGCACGTCGCGGTGGGTGTCGTGCCAGATGCTGTGCTCGTTGTCGAGGATGTAGTACTTGACGCCGCCGTGGTTGGCATTGCCCCAGCGCGCCAGCAGATGATCGAGCCACGCCTGCTGCAGGGCGACGCTGTTGCCGACGTAGGCGTCGTTGGGGTCGTTGCCGGCAACGTACTGGCCGTTGCTCGCCAGCACGCCATTGCCGGCATCGGCGAACCACTGCCAGTCGGCGTCGGTCTGGGCGCCATACTTCGCCTGCGAGAAACTGGCCAGTTTGGCGCCGCCGCTGCCGACCTTGGCAACCCAGTCGAGCATCGGGATGGTGAGCATCGCCTGTGCGTTGCCGCCCTTGGCGGTGGTCACGAAGTCGTCGCCCATGCCGCCGGCGACGGCGCCGCTGTCCTCGCGGATGCTCTCGAAGTACCAGTCGTTGGAGTGGTTGGAGGCGTTGGTCTGCCGATCGTAGGTCGAGGTGGTGTTGCCGCCTTCGCGGTCGAGCGGGGCGCGCAGATCGGCCAGCGTGGCTGCATCGGGCGCGTAGGCGACGCCGTAGATGTTCGGGCTGATCGCATGGCGGCCGGCATTGGCGTCGATGCGTACGGTGACCGGTGCGTTGGCCGCGTGCGCGGTTGTCGCCAGCGCGATCGCCAGGCCCAGTGCGTGCAGCGCAAACCGGAGGCGTTTGTCGAGGGGCTGGGGAATCATGATGCACCTCCCTTGGCTGGCCGGTTCGATCGGGATCGAGTCTTCACCGGTTGCCATCGCGAAAACGTGACCGCGCCCGCAAATCGGACGCGATTTCGTGATCGCCGGCACGCGGCAAATGTGATTGGCATCGCCGCGCCATCGCTGCGGTGGCGCCGACCGCAGACGGCGTCGTCAGGGGTGCGGCGGTGGCAGCAATTGCCATGACGGCGCCGCGGCCGTCGCCGCCTGTGCCAGACCGCGTTCGCCGAGGAAGGCGAGGGCATCCTCGGCGTCGTGCTCGAACCACGCCTGCGCCGAGCCGAGGCGAAAGGTATAGCCCCAGGCATCCATGTCCGCCATCAGATGCTGGCGGCCGACGCCGGGCAATTCGTCGGCGAGCAGGATCTGCAAGGCGCAGGTGGCGTCTTCTTCGGCGATCGAATCGCTGGCATCGGTATGCACGGCGATGCGTCGTTCGCGTGGCTGCACGATCAGGTGCGCGGCTTCGTGCAGCAGCGAATGCACCGGCGTGTCGGCGCGGGCGAACACGTCTTCGCCGATCAAGCCGGCTTCGGGTTCGCCCCAGAAACTGCCGGGGATCGGCGCGCCGTCATCGACCACTTGCAGGCGCAACCCGTAGCGCGCGAGCAGGGCGGCGGGTGCGGCAAAGCCGATGTCGTGCAGGGTCTGCATGGCGCGCGCGGAGAGAGGCCAGCTTGCCCTTCTCCCATTGTGAGAAAGTGGTGCGGCAGTGATGGATGAGGGCTGTGCACAACGGCTGGAGGTGCGGGAGCGGATGGGCCTGTCCCTCATCCGCCCTGCGGGCACCTTCCCCCGGAGGGGGAAGGAAAAGCAGGCGAGGTTGGCGTCTCCCGCCGTTTCATCCCGCCTCCCGGGTTCCGAGTCCCGAGTCCCGAGTCCCGAGTCCCGAGTTCCGAGTCCCGAGTTCCGAGTCCCGAGTTCCGAGTCCCGAGTCCCGAGTTCCGAGTTTCGAGTTCCGAGTTCCGAGTCCCGAGTCCCGAGTCCCGAGTCCCGAGTCCCGAGTTCCGAGTTCCGAGTTCTGAGTTCCGATTCCCGAGTCCAGAATCCCAATTCCCGATTCCCGATTCCCGATTCCCGATGCGCGTGGCTCAGCCAGCCACCGGCTCGGCCGTCATCTCGCCTTTCTCCGGCAGCGCCACCGAAATGTCGAGCACGTCGTGGTCGCCATCCTTGACCAGATCGACCTTGACCGCGTCGAAATCGACCTTGACGTACTTGCGGATCACCTCGAGCAGCTCGCGCCGCATCATCGGCAGGTAATCGGGCGTGCCGCGGCTGCTGCGCTCTTGCGCGACGATGATGCGCAGGCGTTCCTTGGCGATGTTGGCGGTGTTTTTTGGCTTGCCGCGCAGGAAGTCGAAGATTCCCATGGCTCAGCCTCCGAACAGCTTGGCGAAGAAGCCTTTCTTCTCGGCGGTGGTGAAGCGCAGTTCGCGCTTCTCGCCGAGCAGACGCGCCACCGCGTCGGTGTAGGCTTGTCCGGCATGGGACTCGGCGGCGAGGATCACCGGCTCGCCGGAGTTGGACGATTGCAGCACCTCGGGTGCCTCGGGGATCACGCCGATCACCTCCAGCCCGAGGATCTCCTGCACGTCCTTGATCGACAGCATGTCGCCCTTCTCGACGCGGGCCGGGCTGTAGCGGGTCAGCAGCAGGTGTTCTTTCACCTTCTGGCCCTTCTCGGCGCGACGGGTCTTGCTCGCCAGCAGGCCGAGGATGCGGTCGGAGTCGCGCACCGAGCTGACCTCGGGGTTGACCACCACGATCGCGCGGTCGGCGAAGTACATCGCCAGGAAGGCGCCCTTCTCGATGCCGGCCGGCGAATCACAGACGATGTACTGGAAGCCGTCGTCGCCGAGATCGGCGAGAACTTTCTCGACGCCGTCTTTCGTCAGCGCGTCCTTGTCGCGCGTCTGCGAGGCGGCCAGCACATAGAGGTTGTCGAAGCGCTTGTCCTTGATCAGCGCCTGGCGCAGCGTGCACTCGCCGTGGATGACGTTGACGAAGTCGTACACCACGCGGCGTTCGCAGCCCATGATGAGATCGAGGTTGCGCAGGCCGACGTCGAAGTCGATCACGCACACCTTCTTGCCTTGACGGGCCAGCCCGCAGGCGATGCTGGCGCTGGTGGTGGTCTTGCCGACGCCGCCCTTGCCGGAGGTGACGACGAGAACCTCGGCGAGGAACTTGCGTTCGACCTTGGGTGCGGCCGGCGCTGCCGCCACGGCGGCTTCGGCGGCGTGGGCGATGGCCTCGGCGACGGGTGCGTCGACGGGCGATCCGGGATTGGAGCTGACTTGCGAGATGGGGTCCATGATCGGGCTCTCGGTTTCGGTGGTCATCAGATCAGTTCCTCGATGTGCAACTTGTCGCCCTGCAACCACACCTGCACGGCCTTGCCGACGAGGCTGGCCGGGATCTCGTCCATGACCTTGTATTGTCCGGCGACCGCCACGAGCTCGGCATGGAACTCGCGGCAGAAGATGCGCGCCTGGGTGTTGCCCTGGGCGCCGGCGAGCGCGCGTCCGCGCAGCGGCCCGTAGATGTGCACCGAGCCATCGGCGATGACTTCGGCACCGGCGCCGACGGCGGCGCAGATGGTGAGATCGCGCTGCTGCGCGTAGACGCGCTGGCCGGAGCGCACCGGCGCGACGTGCAATTCGCCCGGCGCGCTGGCGGCGGGCGCGGCGATTTCGCCGGTCGCCGCATCGGGCCCGACCGGCTCCGGCGCGGGCGCCGTCGGCGCGGCGACTTCCACGATCCGTTCCACCACACGCTCGACCACCACCGGCTCGGGCGCGGGCGCACTGGCGGCGCGCTCGTAGGAGGCGCGGAACTTCGCCAGCAGCGGCATGCCGATTTCACGCGCGAGTTTTTCGATTTCGGTGGTGCCGAAGGCCAGTGCCACCGGCAGCACGCCGGCATCGCGCAAGCCTTGTACCAGCGCGCGCGCGGTGGCCGCATCGGGGCAGCGGCTGAGCGATCCGAAATCGACCACCACCGCGGCGCGTTCGAACAACTTGGGAGCGCGCTGCACGCGCTCGCGCATCTCGCCGACGAGGCGGTCGACGTCGAGCGTGCGGATGCGCAGGTTGGCGATGCCGACCTGGCCGATCTTCAGCTCGCCAGCTTGCTCGTAGTCGGGAATGGGCGCGGCCATGTCAGGTTCCGGTGGCGCGTCGAGGTGCAGCGGCTTCGGGCAGGGCGCGCGCGCGCAGCCAGTCGAGGTCGGGCAGGCCCGGTCTGCCTTCTGCCAGATAGGTCTGCTGGATCCACGGGAAGCTGCACAGATCCTTCACCAGATAGGCGGCGCGCAACCCCGATGCCGGCAGCACCTGCTGGCCGACTTCGCGGAAGCCGAAGCTGCGGTGGAAGATCGTCGCCGGATCGTTGCCGGTGTTGACGAACACCTCGCAGGCCAGGCGCGGCGAGCGCACCTCGGCAAAGCTTTGCACGTCGGCGTAGAACACGCGGCCCAGGCCCTCGCCGCGGTGATCGCCGGCGACGACGATGCGGTCGATGTAGACGAATTCGGGGTAGCGCTCGCGGAACCACCGGAAATTCGTGCTGTCGTAATCGGCAACGGGCATCAACGCGATCAGGAAGCCGGCGATCTGGCCATCCACTTCGGCGACGCGGAAATACGCCGCGTGGCGCCAGAACCAGGCAAGACGCGCGCCGTCGATGGGGAGAATGCCGGCGCCGGCGGCGTTGTTCATCGCCAGCACGGCATCGAGTTCGTTCTCGCGGACGTCGCGGATGACCCTGTTCATGCCGACCCCGTTCTCATGCGGCCACCGCCCAAACCCGGCCTGATCGCCCCATGCGACCCCGCCGATACCGTATTATGCACATTCGAGGCCGTGGATGCACAACATCTTGTGGTTGGTCGGCTCGGCCGTCGGGCATGACTTTGGGCCCGTCCGTCGCCGGCGGCGTTGGCCCAGAATGCCGCCATGCTCAGTCGGATCAGCCACACCCAGTTGCTCCGTTACGCCGGCCTGTTCACGTGGGCGATGGTGGGTATTCCGCTGTTGCTGGCCTCGGCCAGCGTGCCGTCGCAAAACACGATCGAACGACTCGCCGCCGAGCAGAACTTTCGTTGGTGGCTGATCGCCTATCAGGCCTTCGGCATCGGTTACTGGCTGGTGACGCGGGCGCTGGGCCTGCGCCGGCCGCGCTGGTACGACCTCGTGCTGCTGCTGGTGCTGACCGCCTCGGCGATCGCGGTATGCCATTTCAGCGGCAGCGGCCTGGGCGGCATCTTGCTGCTGGTGCTGGCCGGCGTGCTGCCGTGGTTGCTGCCGCTGGCGGTCGGCATTCCGTGGCTGGTGTTGCAGCATCTGGCGCTGATCCCGATCTTCATGGTGCAGGGCTTCAAGGCCGGCGAGGCGGTGTTGCAGGCGATGCTGTTCGTCGGCTACTCGAGTTTCACCTTCATCACCGCACTGGTGGCGCGCCATCAGGCGCAGGCGCGGGAAGAACAGCGCCGGCTCAACAACGAGTTGCGCGCCACCCGCGCGCTGCTGGCCGAAAGCACGCGATTGTCCGAGCGCATGCGCATCTCGCGCGACCTGCACGACCTGCTCGGTCACCATCTGACTGCCCTGAGCCTGAATCTCGAAGTGGCCAGCCACCTCTCCGACGGGCGCGTGCAAGAGCACGTGCGCCAGGCGCATACGCTGGCCAAGCTGTTGCTGACCGACGTGCGCGAGGCGGTCAGCCAGTTGCGCGAAGATGGCGCGGTCGACATGAGCACGGCGCTGCGCACCTTGACCGAAGGCGTGCTGGAGCCGACGATCCACCTGCAGATGCAAGAGCCCTTCCTCGTCGACGATCCCGAGCAGGCCAACGTGCTGCTGCGCTGCGCGCAGGAGATCATCACCAACACCCTGCGCCACGCGCAAGCGGACAATCTGTGGTTGAGCCTGGGTCGCGATGGCGGCACCATCACCCTGACGGCGCGCGACGACGGCCGCGGCAGCGACCAGCACCGGCCCGGCAACGGCCTGCGCGGCATGCGCGAACGGCTGGCGCAGCACGGCGGCACGGTTGCGGTCGCCACCGCGCCGGGCCGCGGTTTTTCGCTCGACCTCACCTTGCCGCTGGAAAAGCCGGCATGATCACCCCTGCACCTGCCATGGAGAACGCCCGATGATCCGCGTGTGCCTGGTGGACGACCAGACCCTGGTGCGCCAGGGCATCCGCTCGCTGCTGGCGCTGGCCGACGATGTCGAAGTGGTTGCCGAAGCCGCCGATGGCCGCCAGGCGGTCGAGTTGATACCGCAGATCAAGCCCGACGTGGTGTTGATGGACATGCGCATGCCGGTGATGTCCGGGCTGGAAGCCCTGCGCGCATTGGGTGCCATGCAGCAGCTGCCGCCGACGATCATCCTCACCACCTTCGACGACGATCAACTGGTGCTGGCCGGCATCAAGGCCGGAGCCCGCGGCTACCTGCTCAAGGACGTGTCGCTGGAGCAACTGGTCGCGGCGATCCACACCGTCGCCAGCGGCGGCTCGCTGGTGCAGCCGGCGGTGACCCAGCGCCTGCTGTCGGGGCTGGAACACATGAACAACTCCTTCGTCAGCCTCGATCGCCCCGATCCGCTGACCGATCGCGAGACCGAGATCCTGCGCCTGATGTCCGGCGGGTTTTCCAACAAGGAGATCGCCAATTCGCTGCGGGTGGCCGAAGGCACGGTCAAGAACCACGTCTCGAACATCTTGTCCAAGCTCGGCGTGCGCGATCGCACCCGCGCCGTGCTCAAGGCGTTCGAGCTGGGCCTGGTGTAGCGCGCGCGGGCGGTGCCACCGCATCGGCCGCCACCGCATCGGCCGCCACCGCATCGGCTGTCGCCGTGGCCGCCTGCCCGGCGGGTGGCCACGGCGGGTCGTCCCGGAGTTGCCGCGCGCGTCACCCATCGCGCGGTCGGCGGCCAGCAAACCGGCGACAATCTGCTAGGATTGCCGCCTTGCCGCCCCGCGACGGGAACCCCGTCGCCGGGCCGCACCCGCCGGTCATGGGGCTGGCCGGGCGTGACCGACTTTCTGGAGACCGCGAATGATTCGTTTCATTGAGTTCCTGATCGCCGTGGTGATCTGCGTGGTGATCTTCGTCGTGGTCGGCGTTTTCCTGCCCGAGAAGCGGCACGTTTCGCAGTCGATCGAAACCAGCCGCGCGCTGCCGGTGGTGTTCGACCTGCTGTCCGGCTTTGGTCATGCGCCCGAGTGGATGCCGATGCATTCGGCCGATCCGCAGACGAAATTCACCTTTTCCGGCGCCGCCACCGGCGTCGGTGCGCAGATGGATTACGCCTCCGCCAGCGGGCTGGTCGGCAGTGGCTCCTGGCGCATCACCGCCATCGACCCGGGCAAGAGCATCAGCATCGAGGTCAACAACGGCGACTACGGCGACAACAAGCGGATGAAATTCGTCTTCGAGAAGGTCGGCCCGCAGAAGCAAGCGGTGCAGATCACCCAGGAATACGACGTCGACTACGGCTGGAACCTGTTTGGCCGCTACGCGGGCCTGTATGTCTCGCGCAGCGTCGGCGATCCGATGAAGTCCTCGCTCAACACGCTCAACAACTTCATCAACACCATTCCCAAATTCGATTACACCCAGCTCGAAGTGGCGCCGACGGTGGTCAAGACGCCGGCCGCCAACCTGCTGGTGGCGCCGACCAAGGCCAAGCGCGACAACGCCGAGCTGCAATCGGCGATGATGACGCAGGACAAATGGCTGCAGCAGGTGATGGAAAAGAACGGCCTCGAGGAAGCCGGCCCGCGTCGCGTCATCACCGACGATTTCGGTGCCGATGTCTACTCGTTCGAACTGGCGGTGCCGGTGCGCAAGAAGGGCGAGGCGCCGACGGCCGCCGACGCCACGCCGGCGGCGCTGGACATCAAGATCGACGCCACCGGCGGCAACCCGGTGAAGTATGTGCAGGCGCCGGCCGGCACGGCGGTCACCACCACCTACGCCGGGCACATGGGGCAGTTGTCGGTGATGCGCCAGCAGATGAAGGCGTGGGCGGTGGTGCACTCGGTGGCGCTGGGCGATCACCCCTATGAGACCTACAACAAGGGCGTTGCCGCCTCGTTCACGCCTGATGGCAGCTTCAACCTGTTCTGGCCGATCAAGGCGGCGGGCGCCAAGTAATCCGTTCCGGGTGATGCCGGTGACGAGCCGGGCCGGGCGCGTGGCCTCGACGCGCCGCGCGCGTGCCGCGGAACTTTCCCGATCGATGCCGGTCGCAAGGCGATCGCATGGGTTCGCCTGCCGTCACCGATGGCGTGCGGGCCTGGCCACGGTCGTTGCTTCCCGATGATCGAAACCTCGCAACTGAGCAAGCGCTACGGGCGCACCACCGCCGTCGATGGCATCAGCTTCGCCGTCGGCGCCGGCGAGGTCATGGGTTTTCTCGGCCCCAATGGCGCCGGCAAGTCGACGACGATGCGGATGCTGGCCGGCTTTCTGGCGCCCAGCAGCGGCAGCGCCCGCATCTGCGGCCATGATGTCGCCGCCGCGCCGCTGGCGGCGCGACGCTGCCTGGGCTACTTGCCCGAGGGTGCGCCCAGTTATGGCGAGATGCGCGTGCAGGCCTTCCTGCGCTTCGTCGCCGATGCGCACCGGCTGGAGCCGGCGACGCGCCTGCGCCGTATCGCCGAAGTGGTCGAGCGGCTGGCGCTGGCGTCGGTGCTCGGTCAGCGCATCGATACGCTGTCGAAGGGCTTTCGTCGTCGCGTCGCGCTGGCGGCGGCGATCGTCCACGACCCCCGCGTGCTGCTGCTCGACGAACCCACCGATGGCCTCGATCCCAACCAGAAGCACGACGTGCGGCGGTTGATCCGCGAGATGGCGCGCGATCGCGCCATCGTCATCTCCACCCACATCCTCGAAGAAGTGCAGGCGCTGTGCACGCGCGTGATCGTGATCGCGCAAGGCGCCATCAAGGTCGATTCCACGCCGGAGGAACTGGAACGGCGATCGCGCTATCACGGCGCGGTATCGCTGCAAGTCGGCGACAGCGTGGCGGCGCGTTCGGCGCTGGAGGGCATGCAGGGCGTGAAGGCGATCGAGGCCGAGGAAACCGGCGATCGCCTCGTGGTCATCCCGGTCGCCGGCGCCGAGCTGTCGGCGGCGATCGGCGAACGCCTCGCGATGCGCGGCGTCGCCTGTGCCGATCTGCGCCGCGAACGCGGCCGGCTCGACGATGTCTTCCGCAGCCTCACCCTCGGCGACGGCGCCCGATGAGCGCGACCTGGACGGTATTCCGCCGCGAATGGGGCAGTTGCCTGGCAACGCCGGTGGCCTACGTGTTCACGGTGATCTTCCTGATGCTCGCCGCCGCCTTGCCTTTCTACCTCGGCGGCTATTTCGAGCGTGGGCAGTCGGATCTGCAACCGTTCTTCGCCTTCCATCCGTGGCTGTATCTGTTCATCGTGCCGGCGCTGGCGATGCGGCTGTGGGCCGAGGAGCGCGCCAGTGGCACCATCGAGGTGCTGCTGACGTTGCCGTTGCCGACCTGGCAGGTGGTGCTGGGCAAGTTCCTTGCCGCCTGGTGCTTCCTCGGCGTGGCGCTGGTGCTGACGTTCCCGATGTGGCTGACGGTGAATTACCTCGGCCACCCCGACAACGGCGTGATCGCCGCCAGCTACATCGGCAGCTGGCTGATGGCGGGGGCCTTTCTCGCCGTCGGCCAATGCCTGTCGGCGGCCACGCGCAATCAGGTGGTGGCCTTCATCCTCACCGCTGCGGTGTGCTTCGTGTTCCTGCTGATGGGCTACCCGCTGGTGCAGGAAGTGGTGCGTGCGCTGCTGCCGGCGGCGTTGGCCGATGCCATTGCGCAGCTGAGTTTCCTGGCCCATTTCGAGGCGATCGCGCGCGGCCTGCTCGACCTGCGCGACGTCGCCTTCTTCACGCTGGCGATCGTGGCCTGGCTGCTGGCTTGCGTGCTGGTGGTCGAACGCAGGAAGGCGGACTGACATGGCCCGACGCCTGCCGCTGCCGATCGCCCTGTCCTTGCTCGCCGTCGCCTTCGTGGCGCTGGTGTTCGCCAGCGGGACGCTGCTGCGCGGCGCGCGCCTGGACCTGACCGCCAACCGCTTGTACACGCTCTCGCCGGGCACCTTGCACATCCTGCAGGGCAATCGCGAGCCGATCCACCTGCAGTTGTTCGTTTCCGACAAGGCGATGCGCAACCTGCCCGGCCTGCGCTCGTATGCGCAGCGGGTGCGCGAGCTGCTGCAGGAAATGGCGGCGCGGTCGCATGGCACGATCACCCTGGACGTGATCGATCCGCAGCCTTTCAGCGATGCCGAGGATCAGGCGGCGCAGGCGGGCCTGCAGGCGGTGCCGGTGGGCGTGGACAGCGCTCCGATCTATTTCGGGCTGGTCGGCAGCAATGCGCGCGGCACGCGCTCGATCGACCCGTTCTTCGAGCCGGGCAAGGAAGTTTTCCTCGAGTACGACATCGCCCGCCTGATCGTGTCGCTGGCGAGCGCGCACAAGCCGGTGCTGGCGGTGCTGTCGTCGTTGCCCAGTGGCCCGGGCTTCGATCCGGCCAGCGGTCAGGTGACGCCGGGCTGGGCGATCGATGGCGAACTGGCCAAGTCCTACGAATTGCGTCGGCTGCAAGCCAATCCCACTTCGATCGGCAGCGACGTCGACCTGCTGATCCTGATCCATCCCAAGGATCTGTCCGCGGACACCCAGTACGCCATCGACCAGTTCGTGATGCGTGGCGGCCGCCTGCTGGTGTTCGTCGATCCCGATGCCGAGGCCGATCCGCTGGCGCAAAGCCAGCCACGGCCGGCGCCGGGCGGCGGTTTGACCCCGGTCGTGGCGTCGGATCCGGCCGCCTTGTTCAAGGGCTGGGGCATCGCCTTCGACCCTGGCAAGGTGGTGCGTGACCCACGCAACGCCTTGCAGGTCCAGGATCGCCAGACCGGGCAGCTGGTCGCCAACCCGGTGTTGATCGGCTTGACCAGGGATGGCCTGAACCAGGACGACGTCGTCTCGGCGCAGCTGGACTCGCTCAACTTCTCCACCGCCGGCGCGCTCGCGCTCGCGCCGGGCAGCACGCTGGCGATGGAGCCGTTGGCGCTGAGCTCCACCGGCGCCGATCTGGTCGACGCCGATCGCGTCCGGCTGCAGAGCGATCCGCAGCAACTGGCCGAAGGTTACAAGCCCGCCGGCAAGGCGTTTGTGCTGGCCGCACGCTTCGCCGGCCCGCTTGCCAGCGCCTTCCCGGATCGCCACGACGCTGGCCACATCGGGCAGGCGCGACAGAAGGCGAACATCATCGTGGTCGCCGACACCGACGTGCTCAGCGACCGCATGTGGGTGCGCGCGCAGGATTTCTTCGGTCGCCGTCTGCTCAATCCGTTCGCCAAGAACGGCGATTTCGTCGCCAACGCGGTGGACAACCTGGTCGGCACGCCGGATCTGATCGGCCTGCGCGCGCGCCAGGGCTTCGTGCGGCCGTTCACCCGCATCCTGAAGATGCAAGAGCGCGCCGATCAGAACCTGCGCGGCAAACAACAGCAATTGCAGGACCAGCTCAAGGCGATGGAAGTGCGTCTGGCGCAACTGCAGGCAGGCAAGGAAGGCACGGCCGCGCTCGATGCCGGCCAGCGTGCCGAGTTGACCCGGTTCCAGCAGCAGCGCCAGCAGGTGCGCAGCCAGTTGCGCGACGTGCAGCGGCAGCTCAACGCCAGCATCGAGGCGATGGAAACACGGATCAAACTGCTCGACATCCTCGGTGTGCCGCTGCTGCTGAGCCTGATCGCCGGCTGGCTTGCGTGGTGGCGGCGACGCCGGCCGGCCGCCTGACGACGTCGCGCCGAGCGCTGGCGCAACCGCAGCGTCGCCAAGCACAACGAACGGAGCACCGCGATGAAGCGCATCTCCAGAGGGTTCGACGTCGCGCTCGCACATGCCCACCTGCGTCGGCGCGATCGCGCGCTGGCGAAGTGGATGGGCAAGGTGGACACCATTGCCGCGCATGCCCGCTGGCGGCAACGCTTCGATGTCACCGATGCGCTGGCGCGTTCGATCCTCTACCAGCAATTGTCCGGCAAGGCGGCGGCGACCATCGTCGCGCGGGTCGAGGTGGCGACGGCTTCCAGAGTGCTGCACGCCGATTCGCTGGCGCGGGTGGATGATGCCGGCCTGCGCGCTTGTGGCGTATCGGGCAACAAGGTGTTGGCGCTGCGCGATCTGGCCGCGCGCAGCGAGCGCGGCGAGATTCCCGACGTGCGGGCGATGGCGACGATGGACGATGCCGCCATCATCGCCGCGCTCGGCGCGGTGCGCGGCATCGGCGCGTGGACGGTGCAGATGATGTTGATGTTTCGTCTCGGTCGGCCCGATGTGCTGCCGGTGGACGATCTGGGCATTCGCAAGGGCGCGCAGATCGTCGATGGCCTCGATGCGATGCCGACGCCGAAGCAGCTGGCATCGCGCGGCGAAGTCTGGGGGCCGTATCGCACGCTGGCCGGGCTGTATCTGTGGCGGATCGCCGATGCGACGAAAGTGACCACGGTGGTCACGAAGGAAAAGAAAACGGTGCCTGCCAGGACGCCGCGCGCGACCAATGGCGCGGCCAAACCAGTGCGACGCTCGCAGGATTGACGCGGCGGCGCACTCGCGCGCCGGCGATCAGCGGTCGCGAAAAGCCCAATGCCACGGCTCGTAGACGATGCCGTGCCGGTTGTCGCGCGGATAGCTCAGGGTGAAGCCGAACGCGCCGGCGTGCTGCGTCAGCCACGCGAATGCCGGCGTCGCCTCGAAGCTTTCCTCGGCCGGCGGCTGCCCCGGCGCGCCGATGTCGAGCGCGCGTCCGGAATGGTGCTCGCTGTAGCCCGGCGGCGTGTTGACGGTGAGGATCTGCGCCAGCGTCTGTCCGCGTGCGAGCTTGCGCGCGAAGATGCCGTACTGGTAGGCGTGGCTGCGATAGCCGGAGATCGCATCGAGCATCACGCCGTCGCGATGGGCGGCGCCGCGCAGGCTGCGCCACGCCCGCGCTGCATCCGCATGCAGCCATAACGGGCGACGATAGCGATCGAACTCGGCCAGTTGCAACGCCGCCGGTTCGGCAATCGCGTGCAACCCATGCACGGTGCCGTAATCGGCCGGGATGGCCAATTCCGAAAACGGTTGCGCATTCGGATCGAGCTCGACGATCGTGCCGGCATCGCGGGCGATCGCGGTCAAGGCTGCGCCGACGCCGGGTTCCGCGGCCAGACGTACACCATCGAGCGGATGTACCGCGGCACCGGCGATGGCGGCGAGGAAGCGGCCATCGCGCTTGCGCCGCAACAGCCAGTCGGCCTGCGCCAGCCGGCGTGCGCTGGCGTTGCCGCGCGCGCGCGCCAGCCACGCGGGAACGGCTTCGACATGCAGCGTGTTGAGCAATCGCCGTTCGGGATGTTTCATGCGCGCAAGCTTACCGTTGCTGCGCGCGGCGGTCATCGGCTGCGCGCAGTGCAGCGAGCAGTTCGTCGGGGCGCTTGAGGCTGAGCAGCACGACGCGCTTGCCGTCGCGGGCGGGCAACATCAGTACGCGCTGGCGGTCGGTGAGCAGGCAGAACAGGCGCAACAGCTTGCGGGTGCGGAACCAGCCCAGCGCCAAGCCGGGCAAGGCCAGCCCGCCGGTGCGCATGAACGGTTTGAACTCGGGATGCTCGGCCAGGCTCAGCACCTTGGCATGGCCCGGATCGAGGTCGGTCACCGCGATCTCCAGCTTGCCGCTGCCGGCCTGCACGCGCAGCAGATCGTCGTCGAGTTCGACCTGCCGACGTTCGATCCAGCGACCGATCATCACGATCTGCAAGGCCATCACCGCCACGATCGGAATCGGCAGGAACGGCGGCGGCGTCGGCTTGACCAGGATGTACACCGCCGCCAGCACCACCACGGCTGGCAGAAACATCCATAGCGCCAGCGCCAGGCGCGGGTCACCGTCGGGCTCGATGATGTCGAAGCGACGGATCATGGTCGGATCCGGTGGCCGGCAATCGCGTCAGTGTGCGCCGATCCAGCGCGCGATATCGGCGATCACCTGCGGATCGACGTGCGCCGGCGTGGCGTACTCGGCGAGCGATCCCGGACCTTTGCCGGCGACGAACAGGTGATTGAGCGCCGGATAGGTGTGGAAGCTCGCACGCGGATCGTGACCGAAGGCGTCGCGCCAGCGTTTCCAGTCGGGCGCGGTGACCTGAAAGTCGCGCCCGCCTTGCAGGATCAGCAGCGGCTGGGTGAGCGTGCGGGCGACCGCGACATCATCGTAGTGCTGCAAGCTCAGCCAATAGCTCGCCGGCAGGTCGAGCAGGAAGTGCTGCGTCGCCGGCGTGGCGGCGGTGATCGCCTTGACCGCGGCGACCGCTTTTTTCAGAGCCTCCAGTTGCGCCTGCGTCTTTGCGTCGGGCGCACCTTGCAGATGCGCCATGTATTCGTTTTGATCGACGAGGATGTCTTCCAGATGCCGCGCCGGCGCTGCCATCAGCACCAGTCCGCGCACCTGCGCTGTCGCCTCTTGTGCGATCCTCGGGGCCATCATCGCGCCCTGGCTGTGGCCGACGACGTAGATGCGCTTGCCGTCGATGTCCGGCTGCGTGCGCAGGAAGGCGACTGCCGCCACCGCATCGTCGGTGGTTTCGTCGTCGATGCTGAAGGCACCCTTGAACTCGTCGGGATGCACCTTGGTTCGCTTGTCGTAGCGCAGCGAGGCGATGCCGCGATCGGCCAGACCCTCGGCGAGGTCGCGGAACACGCGCGTGCCGCCGACGGTTTCGTCGCGATCGTTCGGCCCGGAGCCATGCACCAGCACCACTGCCGGAAACGGCCCGGCGCCCTTGGGCAGCAACACGGTGCCGGGCAAGGTGCTGCGGCCCGGTGGCGCGAAGCTCACCTCGTGCGCGGGCAGGTCGGTGCGCGCGGCCACGGCGGGCGGTGGTGCCGGCTGGATCAGGAAGCCCGCGACCTTGCCGTGGCCGTCGATGGCGATGCGGGCGTCGAGGGTGCCGCGGTCGAACGCCAGCGGGATGGTGACCACGTTCATTCCATCGACCTGCTTTACGCTCGCCGCGCCGCGTTTCTGGAACGCACCGAACTGCTGCGGCAACGATTTCCAGATCGTTTGCAACTGCGTCGCGCCCACCGCTTTGGCCATGTCCGGGCTGAAGCTTGCATGCGCGGCGGCGTAGCGCCCGGCGTCGAGTTGATCGAGCAGCGACGTTGCGATGGCCGTCGGGTCGGTCGCGGGCTGCACGCCGGGTGCTGGCGCGGCAATGGCGATCGTGGTCGATAGCGCGGGCATGGCGATGGCGATGGCCAGCGTGGTGAGCAGGGCTTTCATGCTGCGTGTCTCCTCGATGCGCGCCGAATCAGCGGCGCTTGGGCTCGGTTTCCGGATTCTTCAATCGCCCCGCCTTGCGTAGCGCATCGCGCAGCACGTATTCGATCTGCGCATTGAGCGAGCGCAGCTCGTCGTCCGACCAGCGCTGCATGGCTTGCAGCACGTCGGCACCGATGCGCAGCGGGTAGGATTTTTTTTCGGTCATGCGGTCAGCGCGGCGATTGCGCGCGTCGCTTCCGGCTGGCGATGAGGACGACGAAGAGGGCGATGAAGACGGCGGTCATGGTTGGCTCTCTTTTCGTGAATCATGAGTGGTGAGTTCCGAGTTCCGAGTTCCGAGTTCCGAGTTCCGAGTTCCGAGTTCCGAGTTCAGAGTTCCGAGTCGTGCTGGGTTTTCTCCTTCCCCCGCTTGCGGGGGAAGGTTGGGATGGGGGCGCTTTCCCTGTGACGCCAAGCGAACAGGTGATCGGTACAGATCGCCCCCATCCTGCCCTTCCCCCGCAGGCGGGGGAAGGAACCCTGGCGACTAGTGCGCGGGCGTTTGGCTGAGTTCCGAGTTCCGAATCCCGAGCAAGAGCACCCCGTCCCAACCTCCCCCGCAAGCGGGGGAGGCGTCGATTCGAATGCACTAATAAATTGTTCCGGTGTTGACGATCGGTTGCGCCGGTCGCTCGGAGCACAGCACCACCAGCATGTTGCTGACCATCGCCGCGCGGCGCTCGGGGTCGAGTTCGGCCAGGCCTTTTTCCTTGAGCTGGCCGAGCGCCATTTCGACCATGCTCACCGCGCCGTAGACGATGCGGGTGCGCGCGGCGACGACGGCGTCGGCCTGCTGCCGTTGCAACATCGCCTGCGCGATCTCCGGCGCATAGGCGAGGTGGCTGATGCGGGCATCGACGATGGTGACGCCGGCTTGCTGCAGGCGTTCGCGCAGTTGCTGGATCAAATGCTGGCCGATCTCGACCGGATGGCTGCGCAGGGAGACGACGTTGGGGTCGTCGTGATTGTCGTAAGGGTAGCTGGTGGCCATCTGCCGCAGTGCGGATTCCGACTGGATCTGCACGTAGCTCTCGTAATCGTCGACGTTGTAGACCGCCTCGGCCGAGTCGACCACCTGCCAGACGATCACCGCGCCGATCTCGATGGGGCTGCCCTGCAATTCGTTGACCTTGATCTTGCTGCTCTCGAAGTTGCGGATGCGCAGGCTGATCTTCTTCACCGCGTAAAACGGGTTGGCGAAGCGCAGGCCCTGCTGGCGCACCGAGCCGACGTACTTGCCGAACAGGCTCAGCACCGCCGCCTGATTGGGCTCGACGTTGAAGAAGCCGCCGAAGCACAGCAACAGAACGATGCCGGCGAGGGTGGCGGCAACCGTTTGCAGCGGATCGTTGGCGGCGATCGAACCCAATCCGAACCAGCCGTCGGCGAGCAGTGCGACGAGCACGGCGATCAGGGTCGGAATGCCGGGCAGGGAGGAGACCTCGCGTTCGGTCAGGCTGTCGCTGGGCGTGCTCATGACGGCTCCTGTGGGTGAATCCGCACCGACGGGTGGCGAAATGCCAGTCGTGTCCGGTTCGATAGAAAGATATCAGAATGATATCAATATTGCAAGTGCGATCATTTCGCCCGCGCCGGTGCTGGCGAAGTCGGCGACGCTGCGGTGCTTCAGGTGGTGGCGCGCGGTGCGGAAAGATGGCCGCCGCAGGTGCCTGCGCGGGCAGGGATGCCAGGGGGCGGCTCGTCGATGTTGCGGATCAGCCGCGATGCCTGCGCGCGCAGATGCGGCTGCTGCGCGCGGGCATGCCCGACCGCTGCGGCGCGACCTGCTACGGCGCCGCCGCGGCGTCGGCGAGCATCTGCCGGGCGTGCGCGATCGCCTCTTCGCCGATGGCGATGCCGCCGAGCATGCGTGCGATCTCGTCGACGCGGGCGGCGGCATCGAGCGCCTGCACGTCGCTGCGGGTGGTGGCGCCGTCGCTGTCCTTGTGCACGCGCAGGTGCTGGTGTGCCTGCGCGGCGACCTGCGCCAGGTGGGTGACGCACAGCACCTGCCGGCGTGCGCCCAGTGCCCGCAGCTTGCGACCGACGACTTCGGCGATGGCACCGCCGATGCCGCTGTCGACTTCGTCGAACACCATCGTCGGCACCAGGTCCATGCCCAGCGTCGCCACCTCGATCGCCAGCGCGATGCGCGACAGCTCGCCGCCGGAGGCGACCCTGGACAGCGGCTGCGGCGGTTGTCCGGGGTTGGCGGCGACCCGGAACTGCGCCTGTTCCGTGCCCGTCGGCGATGGTTCGGTGGCGTCGGCGGCGATCAGGGCGACGTCGAAGCGGCCGCCGGCCATGCCCAGTTCGGCCATCAACGCGCTCACCTGCTGCGCCAGGTCGCGAGCGCTGGTGCTGCGTGCGGCGCTCAGATCGGCGGCGGCGGCGCGCCAGGCATCGGCCAGCGCCTGTCGCTGCGCCTGCAGATGCCTGGCGCCGTCGCCGGCATCGCGCAGGCGGTCGCGTTCGGCGGCCAGTGCCGTGCGCATCGCCGCCAGCCCTTCCAGCGGCAGCCGATGGCGGCGCCCCAGTTCGTGCAGCGCCGACAACTCGTCCTCCAGTTCGCGCAGGCGCTGTGGATCGAGGTCGATGGCATCGCGCGCGCGCTCGATCAGGCGACCGGCTTCGGCGAGCTGGACGCCGGCGGCATCGACCAGTGCCGCCGCCTCGGCAAACGCAGCATCGTGCTCGCCCAGCCGTTGCAGCCCGCCATGCACCTGCGCCAGCGCGCGGTCGATCGCCATGCCATCGTCGCCGGCCAGGCGCGCCAGTGCCTCGGCGCTGCCGGTGAGCAGCTGCGCGGCATGCGTCTGCCGCTGGTGCGCGGCCAGCAATTCGGCGATCGCGACGGGATCCAGGTCGTGGCGATCCAGTCGCGCCAGCTGCCGGTCGAGTTCCTCCAGCCGCTGCGCGAGTGCCTCCGGATCGCCCTGGGTGGCGAGTTGGCGATCGAGCTGGCGCCACTGCCCGGCCAGGTCGCGTACCGACTGGCACAACGCGGCGTGGCCGCCGAAGGCATCGAGCAGGGCCAGTTGTTCGCCGCGCACCAGCAGGGCCTGCTGCTCGTGCTGGCCATGGATCTCGACCAGGCGCTGGCCGATCTGCGCCAGTTGCACCAGCGTCGCCGCGTTGCCGTTGATCCACGCCCGCGAGCCGCCGTCGGCGCGGATGACCCGACGCAGGCGGCAAATGCCGGGCTCGTCGGGGTCGTCGAGTTCGTTCTCGCGCAGCCATGCGGCGGCCGCGGTGGCGTCTTGCAGGTCGAATTCACCCTCGATCTGTGCCCGTGCCGCGCCGTGGCGCACCATCTGCGCCTGCGCGCGGGCACCGGTGAGCAGCAGCAGGGCATCGACCAGCAGCGACTTGCCGGCGCCGGTTTCGCCGGAGATCGCGGTCATGCCGGACGCCAGCGTCAGTTCGGCTTCGCTGACGACGGCGAGGTCTTGCAGGCGCAGGTGCTTGAGCATGATTGGATGCGGTAGGCGATGACGATCGCCGATGGTGACTGGCGGGCAGGATAGAGGATAGGCGCACGGTGGTGCTGGCGGCACCGACCGGCCGTGGCGGTGCGGGCTCGCGCGGGCCAGGATGCGGTTGGAGCAAACCTTCGGATCGCTCGTGCCAGAGTACGATGAACCATCCGCCCACGGAGCCATCCCATGCCGCACTACACCCCGCCACTGCGCGACATGCAGTTCGTCCTGCACGAGCTGCTCGACGTGGAAACCGCGCTGCGCAAGCTCGACCCGCACGCCGGGATCGATCGCGCCACCATCGACGCGGTGCTGGAGGAAGGCGGCAAGTTCTGCGCCGAGGTTGCGTTCCCGATCAATCAATCCGGCGATCGTGAAGGCTGCACGCGGCATGACGATGGCTCGGTCAGCACGCCCAAGGGCTTCAAGGAAGCCTACGACGCCTTCGTCGCCGCCGGCTGGCCGGCGCTGGGTGCCGATCCGGCCTATGGCGGGCAGGGGCTGCCGCACGTGGTGCACAACGCCATGCTGGAGATGCTCAACTCGGCCAATCAGGCGTGGTCGATGTATCCGGGGCTGTCGCACGGCGCCTACAACGCGCTGATGGCCTTCGGTACCGAGCAGCAGAAGGCGATCTATCTGCCCAAGCTCGTCTCCGGTCACTGGACCGGCACGATGTGCCTGACCGAGGCGCAGGCCGGCACCGACCTGGGCCTGATCCGCACCCGCGCCGAACCCAATGCCGACGGCAGCTACGCCATCACCGGCAGCAAGATCTTCATCTCCGCGGGCGAGCACGACCTGTCGGCGAACATCATCCATCTGGTGCTGGCGCGATTGCCCGATGCGCCGGCCGGCACCCGTGGCATTTCGCTGTTCGTGGTGCCCAAGTTCATTCCCGATGGCCAAGGCGAGGCCGGCGCGCGCAATGCGGTGGTGTGCGGGGCGATCGAGCACAAGATGGGCATCCACGGCAATGCCACCTGCGTGATGAACTTCGACGGCGCCAGCGGCTGGCTGGTGGGCGAGCCCCATCGCGGTCTCAACGCGATGTTCGTGATGATGAATACCGCGCGCCTCGGCGTGGGCATGCAGTCGGTGGGGCTGGCCGAGGTGGCCTATCAAAACTCGCTGGCTTACGCCAAGACGCGGCTGCAAAGCCGCTCGCTCAGTGGTGTTAAAGAGCCCGAGCAGGCGGCCGATCCGATCATCGTCCATCCCGACGTGCGCAGGATGCTGCTCACGCAGAAAGCCTACGTCGAAGCCGCGCGCGCCTTCACCTACTGGGCCGGGCTGGCGATCGACCGCGAGCACAAGCATCCGAGTGAAAAGGTGCGCGCCGACAATGCCGATCTGGTCGCATTGCTGACGCCGGTGGTGAAAGGCTTCATCACCGACAACGGTTACGAATGCACCACGCTGGCGATGCAGGTGCTCGGCGGCCACGGCTACATTTCCGAATCCGGGCTGGAGCAATACGTCCGCGATGCCCGCATCAACATGATCTACGAGGGCACCAACACCGTGCAGGCGCTCGACCTGCTCGGCCGCAAGGTGCTCGCCGACGGCGGCGCGAAGTTGATGAAATTCGGCAAGGTCATCCAGGAGTTGCTGGAAGAACACGCCGGCAATCCGGCGATGAAGGAGTTCACCGACCCACTGGCGGCGCTGGCGATGAAGGTGCAGCAGCTGACGATGGAGATCGCCGGCAAGGCCGCGCGCAACCCCGACGAGATGGGCGCGGCGGCGGTGCCGTACCTGCGCGTGATCGGGCATCTGGTGTTTTCGTTCTCGTGGTGCCACGCGGCCGCAGCGGCGCTGCGCAAGATCGACAGCGGCGATCCGTTCTATCAGGCCAAGCTGATGACCGCGCGGTTCTATTTCGCCAAGCTGTATCCCGAGAGCAAAGCCATGATCGATCAGGCGCGATCCGGCGCGACCGCGCTGATGGAGATGGACGCGGCGTTGTTTTGACGCAGTGCGGTCAGCCGCGCAGCGATCATGCGGACAGCTTGCTCGCTGCCCATTGATTCAGGCTGACCCCTTGTTGCGCGGCTTCGCGGGCGAGGCGGGCGTGCAGGCTGCGTGGAACGCGCACCACAAAGCGCCCGCTGTAGCGCGACAGCGGCGCCGCGGTGCTGGCGCGCGGAATGGCGCGGCCAGATGCAGCAGCGGCTTGTAGCCACGCGGCGATGGCATCGCGCGCTTCGCGCGCGGCGTCGGCCTCGGTCGCGCCCCACGCCGCGCAGCCCGGCAGATCCGGCACCTCGGCGATGAAACCATCGTCTTCGTCCGACCAGAAGATGTTCAACGGGTAGTGGGTCATGGCGCGCCTCCATATTTTTCGATCATGGCGATGAGTTGCCGCGTCTGATAAGGCGGAATGAGGCCACCGCGGTTCTGGAAATTCAGACCCATCGGTTCGCCGGCGCGCAGGAAAGCCACATGGGATCCGGCGCCGCCTTTGTGCGTGAAGCCCAGATGCTGCGCCGCCTTGCAGGCATCGGCAAAACGCACGGCTTTGGGGTTGGCGACGATCGTGGCGAGTAATTTCGCCTTCGCGTTTATGCCTGAATGATACTACCGATGGTATCAGATGGGTGTCTCTGCTTCCGACTCCCGAGTTCCGGGCCGCGAGTTCCGGGTCCGGTGTCCCGAGTCCAGGGTTTCTACCCCTGTCCGCCGCCAAAAGCCTTGCGTACCCTGTGCGCATGCACAGCCACGGCCCGCTCGAAATCATCCTCGTCTTCCTGCTTGCCGCGGTGGTGGCGGTGCCGTTGTTCCGCCGGCTCGGGCTGGGTGCGGTGCTCGGCTATCTCGCCGCAGGAGTCGCGCTCGGGCCGCAGGGATTGGCGCTCGTGCGCGACCCTGCGAACATCCTCGGCGCCTCCGAGTTCGGAGTGGTGATGCTGTTGTTCATCATCGGCCTGGAACTGTCGCCGGCGCGGTTGTGGGTGATGCGGCGCAAGGTGTTCGGCCTCGGCGGTTTGCAGGTGCTGCTGACCGGCGCGGCGTTCGCCGGTGCGATGCTGGCGTACGGGATCGGCGGCAAGGCGGCGGCGGTGGTCGGGTTGGGACTGGCGTTGTCGTCCACCGCGGTGGGCCTGCAACTGCTGGCCGAACGCAAGGAGTTGAGCACCGACTTCGGTCGGCTCGGGTTCGCCATCTTGCTGTTCCAGGATCTCGCCGCGATCCCGCTGCTGGTCGCCATTCCGTTGCTGGCGGCATCACCCGACGCGAGCGCCGGCGTGCCGATGTGGGAAGCGGCATTGCGCGCGGTCGGTGCCATTGCCGGCGTGGTGGTGGTCGGTCGCCTGCTGCTGCGGCAGGTGTTTCGCATGGTCGCCGCCACCCAGATGCCGGAGGTGTTTACCGCGACGTCGCTGCTGGTGGTCGCCGGCACCGCCTGGCTGATGCAGCAGGCCGGGCTGGGCATGGGCCTGGGCGCGTTCATCGCCGGCGTGCTGCTGGCCGATTCCGAATTTCGCCACGAGCTCGAAGCGCAGATCGAGCCCTTCAAGGGCTTGCTGCTCGGGCTGTTTTTCATGGCGGTGGGCATGAGCCTGGATCTGCATCTGGTCGCCCGCCAGCCACTGACCATCGCTGCCGGGGTGGCGGCGTTGCTGGCGATCAAGGCGACGCTGTTGTTCGGGCTCGGCCGCATCGGCAAGCTGCGCGCGCGTTCGGGGTTGATGCTGGCGGCGGCTCTTTCGCTGGGCGGTGAATTCGCCTTCGTGGTGTTCGGGCAGGCGCAGAAGGTCGGGCTGATCGACGCGGCACTGCGTGACGAACTGGTGGTGGTCGTTGGACTATCGATGGCGGTGACGCCGCTGCTGGTGCTGGCCGCCGCGAACTGGATCGTCGCCCATCCCGCCAAGACGCCGCCGCGTCCGTTCGACACCATCGACATCGAGCGCCCGCGCGTCATCATCGCCGGCTTCGGTCGCGTCGGGCAGATCGTCGGTCGCGTACTTCTCGCCCAGAAGATTCCGTTCACCGCACTGGAAAACAGCGCCGAGCAGGTCGATTTCATGCGCCGCTTCGGCAACCAGATTTTCTTCGGCGATCCCACCCGCGCCGAGTTGCTGCGTGCCGCGCACGCCGAGCATGCCGAAGTATTCGTGGTCGCCAACGACGACCCGGAGATGAGCATTCGCACCGCGCGCGTGGTCAAGCGTTTGTTTCCGCACCTGAAGGTCTACGCGCGTGCGCGCAACCGCCGGCACGCGTTCCGCTTGATGGATCTGCACGTCGACGCCGTCGTGCGTGAGACGCTGTTCAGCAGCCTGGAAATGACCCGGCAGGTGCTGGAGGGTTTGGGATTTTCACCGGCGCTCGCCGCCGATCGGGTCGAGCGCTTCCGCGCGCACGACCAGAAGGTGCTCGACGAGCAGTATTTCGTGGCCGACGACGAAGGCGCGCTGCTGCAAAGTGCCAAGGATGCGCGACAGGAATTGCAGCAATTGTTCGAGGCCGATGAGCAGGCGGGAGGCGCGGCCTAGGGAAGGTCTGAATAAGTCTTGTCATCCCTGCGAAGGCAGGGATCCAGTGACTCTATGTTGTTGAAATAAAAGACACTGGATTCCCGCTTTCGCGGGAATGACGATCAAAAACAAAGTTGTTCAGACCTTCCCTAGGTCGATGATCGGCTCGACGGCGGCGGCTGATCACTCCTTGCGCGCCAGTCTCGGCAGCGGCGGTGCCGCCGAGCGCAGCGGTTCGAACTCGGCGGCGACGTCGGCGTAGCCGTGCTGCAAGGCGAGGTCGTAGGGTGTGCGGCCGAGCTTGTCGCGCGGGCGGCGGTCGGCGCCGGCATCGATCAACCGTTGTGCGATGCGGCCCAGGCCGTGCATCCCGGCCAGGTGCATGGCGGTGAAGCCGCGGGCATCGCGTGCTTCCAGCGAGGCGTTTTCGCCGAGCAGACGTTCGAGCGCGGCGGCGATCACCTCCTCGTCGCCGGCGGCACCGGAATCGGCACCGGCGCCGAGCAGCGCCAGCAGCGGCGTCTGGCCGTTGTTCGCGGCCGCCTCGATCGTCGCGCCGTTGAGCAGCAGATCGTCGAGCAGGGCCAGTACACGCTGGCGGTCGTGGGCCTGGAAGGCATAGCTGCACGCGCAATGCAGCGCGCCCAGGCCACGGTCGTCGTGCAAGGCGATGTCGGCGCCCTTGGCGAGCAGGCGCGAGACCATGTCCGGCAGACCGAGCGCCGAGGCGAGCATCAGCGGGGTGACGCCGCCGGGCAGCGGGCGGTCGACCACTGCGCCTTGTGCCAGCAGCATCTCGACGATCTGCGGATGGCGCATGCTGATCGCCGCGGTGAGCGCGGTGGCGCCGGTGTTGGAGGCGATCGACTTGTCGGCGCCGCGTTGCAGCAGCATGCCCACCACCACCAGGTGGCCGCTGCCGGCAGCGCGCAGCAGGGCAGTGCAGCCCTGCGCATCGACGGTGTCGATCGGCATGCCCAGATCGAGCAGGCGGCGCACCGCGCCAGCATCGCCGACCATCGCCGCTGCCGGCAGGTCGGTGGGATGCAGCGGCCGCAGCGGCAGCCGCCAGCCGCGCCAGTCCAGCCACGCCACCAGATCGCTGCGCTCGGCCGCCAGGGCGATGCCGAGCGCGGTTTCGCCGGTGGGCGTGCGCGCGTCGGGCGAGGCGCCGGCGCATACCAGCAGGCGCACCGCGGCTTCGCGGCCGAGGGTGCAGGCCAATTGCAGCGCGGTGATGCCGCGGCCGTCGCGCGCATCCGGGGCGATGCCGCTGGCGAGCAGCCGTTCGGCCAGCCGCAGCCAGCCCAGACGGATCGCGAAATGCAGCGGCGGCGTGCCGACCACGGTGGCGAACGGATCGGCGCCGCGGTCGAGCAGGCTCAACGCCAGCTGTTCGCGCGAGCGGGCGCTGGTTTCGCTGAGCATGCAGGCATGCAGGTAGCGCGCCAGGCCGCCGGCGCCGGCGACCGGGATGGCGCGGTCGAGCAGCCGCTGCAAGGCACCGGTGCCGCTGCCGCCGCGGTCGAGCAGGCTCATCGCCAGCGTGTCCTCGCCGGCAGCGCGCACCTCCGGATCGGCGCCGTGCGCGAGCAGCCAGTCGAACACGTCCAGATCGGCTTCCAGCACGAAATCACGCAATTGCGAGCTCGCCAGTGCGCGCGCATCGCCCAGTTCGAGCGTTGCTTCGGCCTGCTCGAAGCGACGCGCCGCCAGCGCATCGCGCAGCAGCTGCTCGGGACTGCGCTCGACCGGGCCGGCGGCGAGATCCTCGGCGATGCTTTCCGGCAGCGGGTAATTGGGATCGAGTTCGACCACCAGCCGCCAGCGCCCGGCCGCCAGGGCGTGGTCGATGGCGCGGCGGCCGTCGTTGCTCTGCCGATGCGGGTCGACGCCCAGCCCGACGAGGCTGCGGATCAGCGCCGGTTCGGCCGTTTGCGAGGCGCAGGCGAAGGCCAGCGCATTGCGTCCGAAGTGATCGACCCGCTGCGGATCGGGGTTGGCCCTGGCCAGGCGCTCGATCGCGGCATCGGCGCCGCCGTGCGCGGCGTGCATCAGCGCCGTCATGCCCTCGGCATCGACGGCATCGACCTCGGCGCCGGCCGTCAGCAGGGCATCGACGATGCCCGGATTGTTGGCGTCGCAGGCCAGCATCAGCGCCGTGGCCTGATGATCGCCCCGCGCATCGACGTGGCCGTGATGGCGCAGCAGCAGGCTGACGCCGGCAGCGTCGTCCTCGCCGGCAGCGGCGGCGAGGATGGCCGGCTGGCCGCGATCGGGTTCGGGACGGGCACCGCGTTCGAGCAAAAAGCGCGCCAGCCGCCAGTTGCCGGCCTGGCAGGCCACGCCGAGCGGGCTGAAGCCGTCCTCGTTGAGGGCGTCGAGTTCGGCGCCGGCGTCGAGCAGGCGGGCGGCGACGTCGGCATCGGAACTGCGTGCGGCGTGATGCAGCGGGGTGTTGCCTTCGCGGTCGACCAGGCGGGTGTCGGCGCCGTTGGCCAGCAGCGTCGTCACCGTCTCGATGCGCCCGTGCCAGCTGTCGCGGGTGGCAGCCAGCAGCGGCGTCAGGCCGGCGTGCTGGCGATTGATGTCGACGCCGCGCGCGATCAGCTCGCGCAGCAGGGCGACATCGGGCATCACGCTGGCCAGCACGATCAGGCTGCGCTGGTCGCGATCATCCGGATCGGGCAGTCGGGAGGGATCGGCGCCGCGGCGCAGGGCGGCGATCGCTTCGTCGGCGCGGCCGGCGCGAGCCGCCGAATAGGCACGCAGATCCGGATCGCCCAGATCCTCGAACGGGATCGGCGCCGGCATCGGCAGGGCGGTGCGGGCAGGCGCCGACAGCGCCGGCTCGGCGACGATGCGACTGCGCAGCGGCTGCGCGCCGAGTTTGTGGATCAGTGCATGCAGCAGTGGCGCCAGCACGGCCTGCGTGGCGTACAGGATGGTGCTGCCCAGCGGCGACATGATGCCGCCCCAGGCCGCGCACAGGCACAGCGCCAGGATCGCCGCGATCGCCAGCGCGATCAGCAGGCCGGCGCCGGTTTCGATCACGCCCTCGTCGGTGGCGGTTTCATAGAGGTCGGCCAGGCCGCCGCCGTGGCGCTCGGCGCGGGCGAACACCGGCCAATAGCGCCACAGCACGATCAGGGCGATGCCGGTGGCGGCGCTGGTGCCGAGCGCGGCGCCGAGGCTGCCGCTGGCCAGCAGCATCGGCAATGGCCAGGCCATCGCGAAATACGCCAGCGCACCGGCGCCGGCCCACAGCACCGCCAACGCGATGGCATCGGGCAGCCAGCGCGCGGCGTCCTCGCCGGCCGGCCGCGAACCCAGCCACCATGCCGTTCCCAGTGCATACAGCGGCTGCGCCAGCCAAGGGCCGAGCAGCAGCCACGGTGTGGCCGCCGCCAGCGGCGCCAGCGACAGGCCGATGCCGGCAAGCAGCGCCAGAGCGGCGCGCAACGGTTGCCGTGCCGGGCGCTCAGGCATGGCCATCGGTATCTCCGCCGCCGACAGGCGGGAATTGCAGATGATAGCCGCGCGCGGCGAGGTTGGCGCGCACGCTGGATGCGTCCTCGCGAGCGAGCTTGCGTCCGGGATCGAGGGCCAGATCGAGCACGAAATCGAGCGGCCCCAGGGTGCTGCGCAGTGGCTCGGGCAGCAGCGCAAAGCCATTGCGTTCGCGCAGATAGACGTAGGTGTCGGCCTTGCGGCGACTCTTGTAGACGAAGGCGTGCATGGGCGGGCGCGGCGAAATGAGGTGATTGTGGCGGTAAATGGCCCGGCGATAAAGCGATGGCCGTGACTTCCGGCGCAGTCCGCGGTGAATCGCGCCTGCTACGCTTGCGCATTTATCATCGACCAACGGGGATATCCGATGCGCATGGCTTTCCTGCTGCCCCTGTCGCTGGCGGTCACCAGCGCGCTCGCCCAATCGCCGGCGCCGACGCCGATCACGCTGGAACAGGCGATGGCCGACCCGGACTGGATCGGCCCGCCGGTCGATGCCGGGTGGTGGAGCTGGGACAGCCGCCGTGCGATATTCCCGCTCAAGCGCAGCGGCAACGGCGTGCGCGACCTGTACGCGGTGGCGGTCGGCGGCGGGGCGCCGATGGCACGGCTGGCCGATCCGGAACTGGCGCGCGCCGATGTCGCCAACCCGGTCTACGACGCCAGCCGCCGGCGCAGCGCCTTCGTCCGCAATGGCGATGTGTTCGTGCGCGATTTGCGCGACGGCGCGCTCACCCAGGTCACCCGCGGCGCAGCGCCGGCCAGCGATCTGGCCTTCACCGCCGGCGGCGACGGGGTGATCTGGCGGGTCGGCGACAACTGGCATCGCTATCGCTTCGGGCCGCGCGTGGTCGAGACAGTGGCCGTGCTCAAGGCCGAGAAGGATCCTGATGCACCGCCGCCGGCGGATGGCATGCGCGCCGATCAGCTGCGCCTGTTCACCACCCTGCGTGCCGATCACGATGACCGCCAATTGCGCAAGGACCACGACAAGCAGCTGCGCGCCGCCGACCCGTCGCGCGCGCCGGCGCCGGTCTACCTCGGCGACGACGTCGCCATCGACGCCTCCTCGCTCTCGCCCGATGGCCGCTGGTTGCTGGTGGCGACTTCGGCCAAGGGCGCCGATGCCGGCCGCATCGGCAAGCTGCAGAAGTTCGTCACCGAATCAGGCTACGAGGAACAGGAGCCCGAGCGCACCCGCGTCGGCCGCAATCCGCCGCCGGCCGAATCGTTCAAGCTGGTCAACCTCGGCGATGGCAGCGTCGCCGATCTGTCCATTGCCGCCTTGCCGGGCATCGACGACGACCCGCTGGCGGCGCTGCGCAAGGCCGCCGGCAAGCCGCCGCTCACCGGCCACCGCGCGCTGCGCGCCGCTGCCATGCAATGGAGCGCCGATGGCCGCCAGGCCGCGCTCGAACTGCTGTCGGTGGACAACAAGGATCGCTGGATCGCCACCGTCGACTTCGCCGGCAAGAGCCTGCGCAGCGCCCATCGCCTGAGCGATCCGGCGTGGATCAATTCGTTCGCCTTCAGCGATTTCGGCTGGATGCCCGACAACCGCACGATCTGGCTGCTGTCCGAGCAGAGCGGCTACTCGCACCTGTACACGGTGGTGCCCGGGCAGGCGGCGCGGGCGCGCAACCAGGGCAACTGGGAAGCCTCGTCGCCGCAGTTCTCCGCCGATGGCAGCCGCGTCTGGTTCGTCTGCAACCGCAAATGGCCGGGCGGCTACGAGGTCTGCGAGGAAAACCTGCGCGACGACAGCGTGAAGGAAATCACCGACCTGCACGGCGTCGAGGATTTCAGCCTCGCGCCCGACCAGTCCAAGGTGCTGGTGCGCTATTCGGGCACCTTCCTGCCGCCGCAACTGGCGGTGGTGCCGGCCGGCGGCGGCAAGGCGAGCGTGCTCACCGACACCCGCACCGCCGCCTGGAAGGCGCGCAATTTCCTCGCCCCGCAGTTCGTGCAGGTGCCGTCCACGCACGGCGCCGCGCCGATCTGGGCCAAGCTGTACCGGCCGGCGACGCTCGAACCCGGCAAGCGCTATCCGATCGTGATGTTCGTGCACGGCGCCGGCTACCTGCAGGACACCTTCTCGCGCTGGAGCTACTACTTCCGCGAGCAGATGTTCGATCAGTTGCTGGTGCAGCAGGGCTTCATCGTGCTGGCGATGGACTATCGCGGTTCGGCCGGCTACGGCCGCGACTGGCGCACCGCGATCTACCGCGACATGGGCCACCCCGAGCTGGATGATTATCGCGATGGCGTGAAATGGCTGGTGGACACCCAGCAGGGCGATGCGAACAAGGTCGGCATCTACGGCGGCAGCTACGGCGGTTTCATGACCCTGATGGCGATGTTCCGCGCCCCCGACGTGTTCAAGGCCGGCGCCGCACTGCGCCCGGTCAGCGACTGGGGCGAATACAACCACGACTACACCGCGGCCATCCTCAACACCCCCGACATCGACCCGCAGGCCTACCGGACCAGCTCGCCGATCGAATACGCCGCCGGTCTGAAGGGCGCGCTGCTGATCTGCCACGGCATGATGGACGACAACGTGTTCTTCCAGGATTCGGTGCGGCTGGCGCAGCGGCTGATCGAGCTGCACAAGGACAACTGGTCGCTGGCGCCGTATCCGCTGGAGCGGCACGGTTTCGAGCACGCCGACGCGTGGCTGGACGAATACCGGCGGATCGACGAACTGTTCCTGCGCGAACTGCATTGAGCGCGACGGTCGCGATGCCGGCGTTGCCCTTGACCTTGCGCCCGTCGCGGACGAAGTGGATGGCCGTCGCGCTGATCGCGGCCGCATTCACCGCGATGGGCGCGGTGATGATGCGCGACGGTGGTGCCGATGCCCTCTGGGGCGGTGCCAGCGTGGTTTTCTTCGGGCTGGGCACGGCGATCGCGGTGGTGAACCTGCTGCCCGGCGCCAGTTGCCTGCGCCTGGATGAAAACGGCTTCGAGATGAAGAGTTTGTACCGCCGGCACCGTATCGCGTGGGCGGACGTGGCCGGGTTCGGCGTGATGACGCTGCCGCCGGCCGGCAAGCAGATGGTCGGCTTCAACTATGTCGAAGGTGCCGGCAAGCCGTCGCGGCTGCGCCGGTTCAACCTCGCCGGTTTTGGCTTCGAGGCGGCGCTACCCGATACCTGTGGCATGAAGATCGGCGATCTGGTGGCGTTGCTGGAGTCGATCCACGCCCGTTCCGAAGCCGCCTGACGGCGCCGGGCCGGGCAACGGGCGCCGCCGCTGTCACCAGCCGGCGATCGCGCGGTGGCGCGGGTCGCGCTGCGCCAGCGCGACGCCGTCGAGTTCGACCCAGGCGTGCGCGGCGAACTCGGTGCCGCTGCCGAGGGTGCCGATCCGCAACTGCGGCGACAGCCCGCGTCGGCGCAGCCACCACCAGACGATCAATGCCTGGCGCAGGCAGCTGGCGGCCACCGCGCCACGGCGGCCGGCGATCGCCGCCAGCTCGGCCAGCCGCTGCGCCGCCGCCAGCCGCTCGGGCGTGCACGCCACCGCGGTGCGGCCGGCAGAGTGGCGCTCCAGCCAGCCGCGCACGCGGCGCACGGCGAACAGCGCCAGCGCGGCATGCACGCAGGGCAGCAGCAGCATCAGCAGCAACAGGTCGCGCTTGTCGCGCGCCGGCAGTTGCCGCCACCGCGCCCACGCGGAGGGCGGCAGCGATCGATCCGGTTCAGCCGACGGTGACGAGCCCGGCATCGCGCAACTGCCCGACCAGGGCGATCACGTCGCCCTCGACCTGGGCCGCGCCTACGTCGTATTCGGCGAGCAGGGTGTCGCAGACGCCGCGCAGATCGGCGCCGCCTTCCAGCAGCCGCCAGATGCGCAGGCCGACCGGATCGAGGCCGAAATATTGTTCGCCGGCCAGATCGAGCAGGACGGCTTCGTCGCCGGTTTCCTGCACCAGCACCTCGGTGGAAATGCTGGCGCGGGTCGTCAGCGTCAGTGGCTGTGCTGTAATGACGGTGGTCATGGGCGGGGCGTGGATGGGGCGATGGCGAGCAATGGTGCGGACGGCAGGATGGCCGCCAGTATAGCCAACGGCGCGCCCGCCGCAGCGCCGGGGTGGCGCTGGCTGCTGGCGCTGGCGCGACCGTATCGTGGCGCGCTGGTCGCCGCCTGCGCCCTGCTGCTGGCCGAAAGCGCCGTCGCGCTGGCGATGCCGTGGCTGGCCGGGCGCTTCTCCGATGCGCTGCTGCATGCGCATCCGGTCGCCGGCCTGCTGTGGATCTGGGTGGCGTTGATCGCCGCCCAGTGCGCGCTCGCCTATGGCCATGCGGTGACGATCGAGGCCACCGGCATGCGCCTGATCGCCGACGCCAGCGAGCGCGTCTACGACCACCTGCAGGCACTGCCGCTGGCCTGGCACCACCAGCGCCAGCGCGGCGAGGTGCTGTCGCTGCTGACCGACGACGTGGTGCGCCTGACCGGCTTTCTCACCGGTGTGCTGACGCCGCTGCTGCCGCTGCTGCTGACCTGCGCCGGCGCCTTGCTGGTGATGCTGCGCATCCAGCCGTGGATCGGCCTGGCGATCGCGGCTGCCGTGTCGCTGTTCTATCTGGGCCTGCTGATCGTTGGCCGCCGCCTGCGGCCGTTGTCGGGGCAGATCGTGCAGGCCTATGCCGGCAAGGCGGCGATCGCCGAACAGAACCTGGCGATGCTGGCGATCATCAAGGCGCACACCGGCGAGGCGGTCGAATCATCGCGTTTCGCCAACCAGTCGCACCGCCTGCGCGATCTGGAGATCCGTCTGCTGCGGATGCAATCGCTGATCGGCCCGGGCGTGCGCCTGCTCGCCTCGCTGGGCATCGTGGCGTTGTTGTGGCTGGGCAGCCGTGCGGTGTTCGCGGCAGCGATGCGACCGGCCGATCTGGTGACCTTGCTGCTGTACGGCCTGCTGCTGACCCAGCCGGTCAGCCAGTTGGCCAGCGTCTACGGGCAATTGCAGACCGCCCGCGGCAGCGCGCAGCGGCTGCTCGACGTGTTTGCGCAAGCGCCCGAGCCCGACGAGGGCGATCGCGAACTGGCGTCGGTGCGCGGCGAGGTCGAATTTGCCGGAGTGGATTTCACCTATCCCGGCCGCGAGCCGGTGCTGCGCGGGCTCGATCTGCGGGTCCGCGCCGGCGAGACGGTGGCGATCACCGGCGCCAATGGCGCCGGCAAGAGCACCCTGGCGCACCTGCTGATGCGCCTGGCCGATCCGCAGGCCGGCCGCATCGCCCTCGATGGCATCGACATCCGCCAACTGCGCCTGCGCAATCTGCGCGGGCACATCGCGCTGGTGTCGCAGAACGTGCTGCTGTTCAACGCGTCGATTGCCGACAACATCGCCTACGGCCGCGCCGGCGCAAGCCGCGCGCAGATCGAGCAGGCGGCGGTGGCGGCGCGCGCGCACGAGTTCGCCAGCATGCTGCCCGATGGCTACGACACCCTCGTCGGCGATCAGGGCGTGCGCCTGTCCGGCGGCCAGAAGCAGCGGGTGGCGCTGGCCCGTGCCCTGCTCAAGGATCCGGCAGTGCTGATCCTCGACGAGGCCACGGCGATGTTCGACCCCGAAGGCGAACGCGAATTCATCGCCCAGTGCCACGACCTGCTGCGTCACCGCACGGTGCTGCTGATCACCCATCGCCCGGCCAGCCTGGCGCTGGCCGATCGCGTGCTGCGGATGGAGAACGGGCGGCTGGTCGAAGTGGCCGTTGTCGGCGCGTGAGGCCATCGCGTCGGCGGCCTGCGGTCGAATCAGTCGGCGGCGAATACGCCTTCGAGTTCGACATCCAGCTCGCGCCGGCAGATGTCGCCACGAAGGTAAACCACGCGCTCGGCTGCCAGCCCGCTGGCGGCGATCACCGCCTGCGCGCGCGCCAGGTCGTGGCGGTGGCGGAGGTAGACGCGCAGCGCCTGACAGCCGGGCAGGGCGAAGCGGCGGCCGGCGCGCTCGCTGCCGGCGGCGAGCAAGGCGGCGAGATTGCGCAGGCTCTCGTGCAGCTGTTCGCCGACATCGCCGACGTGCTGCGAGCGATGGCCGACGATGCTGGCGGTGCCCGATGCCAGCAGCCACGGCGCGGCCCTGTCGGCAGCGAGCAGGGCGCCGCGCGAGAACCCCGGCGACACCGGGCCGTGCTGGCGCGGGTAGCTCCAGGCCGGCGTCTGTCGCGGGTTTTCCAGGGTGATCGCCGGCGCGTCGCCGCACAGCGCGATCACCTGCAACACGCCCGCGCCGCCATCGTGGCCAATCGCGGTGGCCGCCGGCGGCGCCTCGTTGAACCCGGCATCGACCGCCGCCGCACGGCCGACGCAGAATCGTCGATAGCGCTCGTCGTCGCCGGCACCGGCGTTGATGTCGCCCAGATAATTCCACAGCCGCAACAGGTGCGGATGCGAGCTGCCGCGCACGCGATCGAGCAGCTCGGCGTAGGCGGCGGCGGTGGCGGCAGTGATGTCGCCGGCGGCCTCGTCGCGTTCCAGACGCACGACGCGCAAGGCGTCCGGGAGTTGCCAGCATTCCGGCAGGCGCGGCCCGGCCAGCCAGGCGCAGCGCACGGCAATCGCGCCGGCGCGATCGTCCAAGAATGCGAAGTGTACGCTTGCCGGGTGGTCGTCGAAGGCCACGCGCAGCACGCGAGCCTGGCGGTCGGCGGCGGGGCGGATGGTGACGGCTTGGGCAGATGATTTCACGGCGTGGCGATTATAGCCGCTGCCTCGCCGCAGCTTGGCCGGGCGTTCGCTGCCTCGCCGCAGCTTGGCCGGGCGTTGGTGTGGTGTTGGGTGTTCGCGAGGTTCGACTCACTCCTCGCCGCCACCCGCAATGCGTCAGTGCTCGGATTGGAGCGGAGTGATCGCATGGCGCGGGCGCTGGGCGGCCGCGGTATCGGGCAGGTCGTAAAGGATATTTTAACGTCGGGGGGGGGGTATTCTGCGCGCCCCTGCGACGGTCGCCGGTTCGCGAGCCGTGCCGTGATTGCGCCCGAACCGCTTGGGTCGCGGCGGCAAGACGGATGGGCGATGCCGGGAATCCTCGCGATTCCGGAGTCGTCGGCCGCGCGGGGTGCGAAAGCCCAAGGGGAGAATCCGGATGCGTGTGCGTGGTACGGCGCGGGCCTTGCTCGCGGGTCTGTTCGTGGTCTCGTCGTTGTCGGTGCAGGCCGCCGGCAATTCCAATCCCGATCTGGAGTACAACCGCCTGAGCCGGCCCTCCGACACGATTGGGGCGATCGGTGACAACCTGTTCGGCGAACAGGTCGATCTGTACAGCGGCCAGACTTCGTTCGATGTCACCGACGTTTCGATTCCCGGCAACGGCAAGCTGCCGGTCAGCCTTGGCCGACACCTGGATGCCGCCGAGCCGGACAATTCCGGTCCCTTGCCCAGTTTCGCCAACTGGGAAGTCGATGTGCCCTACCTGCAGGCCTACTACAGCACCGCCGGGTGGATGGCGACGGGGGCCAATTACGCGGGCACGACGCAGCGTTGTTCGGCGGCCACCAGCGCCACCGCGGCCGCGGCGCCGGACATCGTCGTGCAAGAAGGGGGCGCGATTTTCAAGTTTCTCGGACGAAATTACTGGAGCGGCATCACGATGCACGTGCCCGGCGCGGGCTCGCAGGAATTGCTGGTGAACAACGCCAGCAGCCCGCATCCGATCGCGGGTGGCCCGTATCCCTGGGTGACCAAGAACCTGTGGAGCGTCGGTTGCCTGCCGGCGCTCTCGGCCGATACCACCGGGCAGGGCGGCGAAGGCTTCGTGGCGACCAGTCCGGACGGCACGCAGTACACCTTCGACGTGATGACGTCGCTGCCGGGGCTGGACTCTGCCGTCAAGTGGAGTTACGCCGAATGTGAGTACTCTGGGTGCAACCCCTACCACGTCTTCTGGCGCGCCAAGTACTTCCTGCTCGCCAGCCGCGTGGTGGATCGCTTCGGCAACTGGGTGAAGTACACCTACAACGGCAAGCAGCTGGTTTCGATCACCGCCAGCGACGGCCGCGAGATCGACCTGACCTGGAATGCCGACGGCACCATCCATTCGGCGCTGGCGAAAAACCCGTCCAGCCCGTCGGATAGCTCGCGAACCTGGGCCTACACCTATACCGCCATCACGCCGGACGGTAACGACAACCCGAGCGGCAACGTGCTCAGCGGTGTCACCCTGCCGGACGGGTCGGCATGGAGCTATCAATATTCCGGCAGCCTGGTGCTGCACATGCAGCCGCCGCCGCCGGGCGGCAACAGCGATGGCAACGACCCCAATTCGTCGATGTGCGGTCGCGTCGACCCCATTCCCCTGGCGTTGATGCCCCCTGCCAACGGCATCTACGGCCATTACACCTTTACCGCCACCCATCCGTCCGGCGAGCGCGGCGTGTTCCAGTTCCTGCCGCTGATTCGTGGCCTGTCGCAAGCGCCGTACTGCACCGGCCCGGATCCGATGTATCCGTGGACGCGCAAGCAATGGGCGCTCATCAGCAAGACCTTGACCGATCCGACCCTGTCGCCGGCCACTTCGTCGACGTGGTCCTACACCTACTCGGCACCGAACCAGAGCTTCGCCCCGCCCGGACCGCCGTGCACCCCGGGTCCATGTCCGACCTCGGTCTGGACCGACGTGCAGGCACCCGACGGCACCCATGTGCGCTCGACCTTCGGCAATGTGTTCGAGCTGACCGAAGGCCAGTTGCAGGACGTGCAAACCTACACCGTCGATGGCAGCGGCCAGCAGACCGTGCTGGACGACGTTGCCACCACCTACGTGGGCGTGCCCAGCGGCGCGGCGCAGCCGTATCCGCAATTCGTCGGCACCGCGCCCAACCATCGCGCCAACGTGTTCCTCAGCGAGGAATGGCACCCGCAGCTCAGCCACGTCCAGACCCGCGACGGCGTCAGCTTCCAGTCCACCGTCAATACTTTCGATGGCTACGCCAATCCGCTGGGCACCACCGCCAGATCGCAAAGCGCCGGCGCGACGTTGTACACGCGCACCGATGTGGCCACGCTGTACCACGACACCACGCACTGGGTGTTGAACCAGCCGGCGACGCTGACCAACACCGACACCGGCACGCAGGTCTACAGCAAGAGCTACGACCCGGCCACGGCGCTGCCGACCAGCATCACCTCGTGGGGCCTGCTCGACGCGAGCTACACGTTCTGGTCCGACGGCAGCATCCACACCGTCACCGACGGCAACGGCCACGTCACCACGCTGGGCAACTACCATCGGGGCGTGCCGCAATCGCTGCAGTTCGCCGACGGCACCACCAAGACGGCGATGGTGGACGACTTCGGCCACATCACGTCGATCACCGACCCGATCGGCGCCACGCCGACCGACACCACCACCACGGCGACTACGAGCTTCGGCTACGACGCGCTGGGGCGGTTGAACGCGATCACCCCGCCGGCGGGCGACACGGTGGCGTGGAAGCCGACCAGCATCACCTTCGCGCCGGTCAACGCGACCGAGTTCGGCCTGCAGCCCGGCCACTGGAAGCAGACGGTGACCACCGGCAACGCCACCCAGGTCACCTGGTTCGACGGCCTCTGGCAGCCGGTGCTGACCGAGTCCTTCGATGCCGGCAACGTCGCCGCCACCCAGCGCTTCAGTACCAAGGCGTTCGACTTCGCCGGCCGCACCACCTTCGCGTCCGGCCCGGTGGCGAGCCTCATCCACTACAACGACGCGCTGGCCGGCGTGCACACCACCTTTGACGGCCTCGGCCGGCCGATGGCGAGCACGCTCGATTCCGAACTCGGCCCGCTGACCACGCGCTACGCCTACCTGCCGGGCTTCATCACCCAGGTGACCAATCCGCGCGGCTTTGTGACCGGCACCGCCTACCAGGTGTTCGACGGCCCCGACACGTCGCATCCGACGGCCATCGTCTCGCCCGAAGGCGTGACCACCACGATGGCGAGGGACGTATTCGGCAAGCCGCAGAGCATCACCCGCAGCGGCACCTGGAACGGCGCGCCGATCAGCGAAACGCGCAGCTTCGTGTATGACACCCACCAGCGCCTGTGCAAGCGCATCGAGCCGGAGACGGGGGCGAGCTTTGCCGCTTACGATGCCGCGCACAACGTCATCTGGACGAGCACTGGCAGCACGCTGACGGCGGTGGACACGCCCAGCCAGTGCGAGGCCGACCGCGCCAGCATTCCGCTCAGTTCGCAGACGCCGCGCACGTACGATGCCCGCAACCGGGTGTTGGCGGTGAGCCAGCCCGACGGCTTGGACAACCTGAGCTACAGCTACTTCAACGACGGTGCGCTCAAGACCCTGGGCAGCGGCAGCGGCGCGGCCTTCACCCAGTGGAGTTACAGCTACACCAAAACCCGGCTGCCGCTGACCGAGACGCTCGCCCTCGACAGCCGCAGCAGCACGATCGGCCACGCCTACGATGCACTGGGCCACGCCAGCCAGCTGACCTATCCGGACGGTCTGGTGATCGCCAGCGCCCCCAACGCGCTCGGCCAGCCGACGCAGGCGGGCGCGTACGCCAGCGCGATCGCCTACTTCGCCAACGGCGGCATGAGCGGGTTCACCTACGGCAACGGCATCGTCCACACGCTGACGCAAAACACCCGCGAGCTGCCGCTGCGCAGCCTCGATCAGCAACCGGGTAAGCCGGCGATTCTCGACGACACCTACAGCTACGACGCCAACGGCAACGTCGCCGGCATCGTCGATGGCACCGCCAGCAGCGCCGACAGCCGGACGATGACGTACGACGGGCTGGATCGGCTGACGCAGACCAACGCCCCGAACCAGTGGTGGATCAGCGCCACGACGACGTATGACCCGCTGGACAACATCCGCACGAATCAGGTCGGCAACACCGCCGGTTATCTCAACACCTACAGCTACGATCCGGCCACCGGGCGCCTGACCGCGATCGCCGGCCACGTGATCTGGACGCTGGGGTACGATGCCCACGGCAACGTCACCGGCAAAGGCCCCGGCAACGCCGCCTACGTGTTCGACGCCGCCGACCGCATGCAGGCGGTGACGGGCAAGGAGAGTTATCGTTACGACGGCTACGGGCGGCGGGTGAAGGTGACGCGCACCAGTGACGGCAAGACCGACTACCCGATCTACACGATGGCCGGGCAGTTGCTCACCGAGGACGACCAGCGGGCCAACACCCGCACCGACTACGTGAGCCTGAACGGATCATTGGTCGCCAAACGTGCCGCACCGCTGGGCACGAGCACCTGGACGACGACTTACGAGCACACCGACGCGCTGCGCAGCCCGACCGAGGAAACCAATGCCGCCGGCGCCACCACCCGGATCGAGCACTACACGCCGTACGGCGAACCGGGCGACCACCAGTACGTGCAGGGGCCGGGGTACACCGGTCATGTGACGGATGCGGCGACCGGGCTGACGTATGCGCAGCAGCGGTATTTTGATCCGGTGATGGGGAGGTTTTTGTCGGTTGATCCGGTTCAAGCTGACGACAAGGGTGGGGATTTTAATCGGTACTGGTACGCCAATAACAATTCGTATCGGTTTGTGGACCCAGATGGAAGGTATATGTGTACGGCATCGAAGGCAGCATGCGCACGTGTTTCTGGTGCGTTTAAGAGTGCACGCGAAGAGCGGCTATCGTCGATACGTGGCATAGACGGATTGCATGCGTTTACAGCTTTGCACAATGTCCGAAGTTTTTATGGCGCTGCAAACGTAAAAAATGGAGTTTCGATAGTTGATGGTAACCCCAAAAACGGCGGGGTGGGCGGGGCGTTGCGAAATGAGGATGGGACAACAACTATAACTATCAATTTTTCCAAGATCAAAGGAAATGCAATGCTCGCAGGTACTCTTTTTCATGAAGGGAGGCACGGGCTTGATGCTTATGATCGACATGAAAGTAGTTTATATGCCGATTCTTCGGGCGCGATGTTCAATGGAATTATTTATTATCATTCCTCGGGAAATCCTGTTACCCGCGAGCAGGAGCTTTGGACAGAGCGCAACGCAGCTTTGACGGAAGCTTATGCATACTGGGCGCTAGGAGTTAGCATGCCTACATGGACAAAAGCCGGAGGTGTAAACACTGCGAATGTGGAGTCGGAGGCTCAAACGTCTACCGCCGCTTGGTGTGAACATGGCGGAGACTGCAGATGATGTATTCGCGCGTACGTATTTTGCTATCCTTTTTTTTTCTTTTGACGTCGGGCGCGCCGGCTCGGGATCGAATAATTAAGACGGACATTTGTCCTTTGTTGCTGAAATCAAGTTCTTACGAGGGGAAAATTGTTCGGACAACGGCGATAATTATGACCTCAATTGATGGAATGATTGCCGTTTCTAGGGTGCCGTATGGTGGTGCTGGGATTGTGGTGATAGCCGATGAAAAAAATAATCGGAAAAATGCTCAAGTACTGAATCATTTTTGGCAAGAAACTTTCAAACGACAAGGTAATGGGCGTATCGTTATTGCTATGCTTGTTGGAAAGATTCAAAAAAACAATAGAAATGCGCTGCATGTGGAGTTTTTATTATATGATGCAAAAATTTTAAGGATCATTCGAGTGGAAAAATATTCTGTTTGTGATGGAGAGTCTGAAACAAGGACACGCGAGTCTGTAAATTGAACTGTGTAACTGCCCTTTGGGTCTGTCAAGTCAACTGTGTAACTGCGGTTTGAGGGTGGGTCAGCCGGTCACCGGAACCCGGTCCTCGCCGAAAAGAATCTGGAAGGTCTGCAGCGCCTGTTTCCAGTGGTGCACGCCACGCCAACGCTTGCTGGTTTCGCGG
>JAFEFT010000018.1 GCA_018240435.1 Pseudomonadota bacterium | reverse complement strand
ACAACTATCGTGACAACGGGGGACTTTGTCGAATGTCATTTCAGGTTTTCTCATTTTTTTGGACAGACCATTTACCATTAATGACCTGGTTGAAATTGATGGCCAATATGGTCGCGTTGATCGCATCACCTTGCGAACAACGCGTATTGTGACAAACGATGGCCGTATGCTGGCAGTACCTAATTCTGTGGTAATGAATAAAACTATCGCTTCTTATACCAACTTCCCAAACTTGCGGATTGATATAAGAGTCAACGTGGCCGTAACAGAAAATCTAGACCTTGTTCGCAGCATTCTGCTGAATTTGATTCAGGAGGATCCTGACTATCTAAAGGAACCTGCACCAAGAATGGTCGTGGCTTCCCTGAATGACTACAACATAGCAGTCGAGTTGCAGGCATGGATTAAAGAAGAACGAAAGCATATTGAGAAACGTTTTGCATTGCGGGAGGCCATATTCAAAGCGCTGGTAGCAGCAAAAGTGGAAATGCCGTTGGAGACAATCCAATTGGCGCCGCACAGAGTTGATTTGTATCGTTCTGAGTAGTCGAAGTGATTATCTGCAGGCAAAAATTCACATGCTTTTATATTCTCAAAATGTCATATCCACATCACGCACCGTGCGTATATTGGGCTGGTTTATTTGCCTCGCTGTGATCATCGCCTTGGGCATCTTTCGAATTGCTACCCAGGCACAATTCGCCTTCGCATCATTAATGTTACTACCGGTATTGGTTGGCACATGGATTTCCGGTAGGACAGCCGGATGGTTATTGGCTGTCTTCGCCTCTGCGCTATGGGGGTACGCGGATTATTCATCAGGAAAATTTCTTGAATCTCTCCTTGTTCCCTTGCTTAATGCATTGGTTCATTTAGTCAACTACGGCATTACCGTCGAGTTAACCCGAGGGGTGATGGTGCTGCTGCAGAGAGAATTCAACACGGCCCGAATGGACAGACTAACCGGGCTTCTGAACCGGCGAGGTTTCATGGAAATGGCGGCTCAGCAAGTGAGTATTGCTGAGAGAATTGGCGCCTCGGTTGTCATCGCGTTTATCGACCTGGATCGTTTCAAGCAACTCAATGATACAAAAGGACATAAAGCGGGCGATGCTGCATTGCGCGAAATCGGCGCAAGGCTTCAGCAAACAAAGCGGGCGTCTGATATTTGTGGGCGAATCGGCGGAGATGAGTTTTGCATATTTGCTCTTGAATCTACACCGGGCAAATCGCATGAGTGGGCCATTCGACTGCATGAGGACCTCACAGATGCGCTTGATCTCCACAAGCCAGCCGGAGTCAGTATCGGAGTGGCATGTTTCGAAAGCATGGGCAGGAATCTGGAAGAAATGCTACGTCTGGCGGACGAGACTATGTATGAGGTAAAGCACGCCGGAAAAGGTAAGGTGCTCGTTCGAGCATTCTGATTGGCGAGATGTAACTATTAGCTGAATGGGTAACTGAGAATGAATCAGCAACAAGCGGCTTTGCCATTTTCATTGCGTGTTCGTCACATCATGAGAGAGCGCTTCAACCTGCGTGACGACAAGGCTGATGATGCCGAAATTGAGTCGCGTATCCGAGAAAGTATTGAACTCCGTGGCGCCACACCATGGATTCTGGTGTTTGCAATCTTTGTCGCCTCGGTTGGCCTAAACGTTAACTCCGCAGCCGTCATTATCGGGGCGATGCTGATCTCACCATTGATGGGCCCCATCATGGGCGCTGGCTTGGGAGCAGCCGTTTTCGATTTTGATTTGGTAAAGCGTTCACTGATCAACTTGGGCGTGGCCACACTGATCAGCGTTATCGTCTCAGCACTGTACTTCTGGCTCTCTCCTTTGCAGCAGGCCCAATCAGAATTATTGGCGCGTACTGCCCCAACGCTTTGGGACGTGCTAATCGCCTTGTTTGGCGGGCTCGCTGGCGTTGTGGGAATCACGCGCAAGGAAAAGTCCAACGTTATTCCTGGCGTGGCTATCGCCACGGCGCTAATGCCGCCAGCATGTACCGTAGGTTTTGGGATCGCTACTGGCCAATGGCGCTTTGCTGGCGGCGCAATGTACCTATATACCATCAACTGTGTTTTCATTGCCCTGGCAACAGTTGTAGGTATTCGCGCCATAGGCCTCAAAAAACATGGATTTGCAACCGCTGCTATTGCAAAGAAAACAAAGTCGATTTTGCTTTTTCTTGCGTTGCTTACCGCGTTGCCAAGTACATATCTGGCATTTCAACTAGTCAGAGACGAGGTATTCCGAAGCAACGCGCAAGAATTCATTCGCAGGGAATTCGTATTTCAGAGCGCCCAAGTTGTTGATTCAAAAATCGATCCAGCCCAGCGCACCATCGATGTTTCTCTTGTGGGAGATCCAATTGGAAAAGATATGCTTGCGAACATTGAAGCCAAGCTCGCTGGTGCCAATCTCGGTGGCACCAAGATCATTCTGCATCAGATGGGAGATCATCGACTCAACGTAACGGAGCTTAAGTCCAGCTTACTGTCCGATCTTCTGCACGAGAGTCAAGCAGCAGTCAAGCTGCGCGATTTCCAAGTCCAAAAACTCACTACCGATTTGGCCAAACGTAACGCCGTTTTCGATCAAGCCGAAGGTGTTGGCAAGGAACTACGCCAGCTTTATCCTGAGATTACCAAAATGATCATTGGCGAAGGTGTAGTCGTCTCAGCGGATGGGCCGAGTCAGCCACTGCTATATTTGAATCTCAGCAGTCGCAATGCTCTACCAGCTGATGCACAGAAGCGCATCACCGACTGGATAAAAATACGAATGGGCAAAGCGAGTGTTGAAATTCGCTTTGACAGCGAACGGGCCTTGAAGCCACTGTCGCCTGACAGATCTACTAGGCGTGGAAAGTCGTGATTTCAATTGCTTAGCGTGCTTTATTTTCCGTTTTCTGAAGCGTCCCCCACATCATCGAAATGGCGAAGTCGCTGAATCTGGCGATGATCGCCGAAGGGGTTCAGACCGAAGAGCAGGCGCAATTCCTGCGTTCCCGTGGCGTGCAGTACGCGCAAGGGTGGCTGTACGCGAAGGCAATGCCGGTCGCGGAACTGCTGCACTTCCCGGAGCCAGCGCCGACGAGCGGATCGGACGGCAGGACCGCGCCGCAGGCCTGACGATCAGGCGATGAAGAACAGCGCCACCGAGGCGCCGATGGCGCCCAGCCAGAGCAGCGAGCGCAGCGAGGCCCGATCGGCCAGGTAGGCGCCGATGTAGCCGACCCGCAGCACCACGAACGCGGCCGCCAGCATGTCCACCCGCGATTGCATCGCTTGCAGGCGCTCGGCGACCAGCACGCCGGCGATGAACAGCGGCAATGCCTCGAAGCTGTTCTGCTGCGCGGCATTGGCGCGCGCCTGCCAGCCGCCCAGCGCCGCCAGCCATTGCCGGGGATTGTTGTTGTCGAAGCCGCCGTCGCGACGGCGCTTGCCGAAGCCGGGCGATTTGGCGATGAGCGCGCAGGTGATGGGCAGCAGGCATGAGACAAGGATGCAGGCGTCGGCGATGGTCATCGGTGAGTCCGGGTCGGGAACGGTGCGGTTGCCGGGCCGTGGTTGCCTTCAGCAGCAACGGCCGCGTGCGTCGGCAGGATACGTCATCGCCGGTGGCGCGATGTCGCCGGCGGTCGGGGTGTCGCGGCCAGCCTGCAATGCACGCATCCGTCGACCATGAACGCCGGCAGCGACGCATGAACCGCTGCCATGACCTGCCGTTTCGAAAATCGTCGGCTGCAAACAAGACGGGTGGCTGCCGACGGCCCGGCACGGGTTGCTGCGCGGGCCATCGCCGCCGGCGTTCGCCGTCGTCGAACCGCAAGCCATGCGCCGGGTTCTGCTACAGTCCCGACGGTCAAGCCCTTCGGCGTTCCGGTCGCGACCATCACGCGGTCGACGAGTCATGATCCCGGGGAGATCCGCATGGTCGAGCCCGCCCCCAATCCAGCGCGCCCTGACGACGATCGCCAGGCGTTTCTGAGCTACCTGCCGCAACGCATCGAAGCCTTCGAGCAGCGGATCCGGCGCTATACCAGCGGGGGGTGGGAACACTCCGGCATGTTGGTGCTGCGCGGCGACGTACAGCGCTTGGCCGATGCCAGCGGCCGCCACGAAGTGATCGCAACCCAGCGCCATCTGCAGCAGCTGGCGCAGGATCTTGGCGAGCACATCACGCGGATGAGCAAGCCCAGCCGCAAACAGTCGATGGCAATGCTCGAGCAGGTGACGACGGCGGCAGCGGCGCTGGCGGGCATGGCCGAGGGCTGGCCGCTTGCCGGTGGCGACGCGCTGCGCACCGCGCCATCGGCCGCGCCAACGGCTGGCAGCGATGCCGCCGCGCTGGCCCTGCCCGCCGGCGCCAGCGTTCGCGCCGAGCCGACCGACATGTTCGCACCCGACGAGCCGCCGTTGCCGGCCGAAACCGGGCTGCGCCGCATCTACCAGATCAGCGACGACAACGAGTTCGCGAACGAACTGGCGCAGCGGCTGCGCGCGGACGGCTATGCCGTCGAAACGCTGGCGAGTTTTCACCAGTTGTTCGAGCTCGTGTTGTGCGTGCTGCCGCACGTCATTCTGGTCGACCCCTCGCACCTGCCGGAGCTGGCCGCGGTCGGCAACCTGCGCCGCGAGGCGCAACAACGCCTGCGTCCGCAGCGGCACATCCACCTCGTGGCCATGGCCGTGCAAGGCGACATCGCAACGCGACGCGATGCCCACCGCGCCGGGGTGGATCTGCTGCTCGCACCGCCATTCCAGATCGACGACACGGCGAGCCGCTTGCTGGCGCTGCATGCCACGGCGCCAGCGGAGACGGCGCGCGTGCTGATCGTCGAGGACAACCGCGCCGACGCCTTCTATGCGCAGACGGTGTTGACCAAGGCCGGCATGCAGGCGTTCGTCGAGCACGATCCCCGCCGGGTGATCGAGTCGCTGGAGGTGCTGCATCCGGACTTGGTGCTGATGGATTTGCACATGCCCTACGCCAACGGCGTGGAGGTGACGATGCTGATCCGCAACCATCCGGTGCTGGCACGGCTGCCGATCGTGTTCCTGTCCGGCGAAAGCGATCCGGACTCGCAACTGGAAGCGGCCAATGCCGGCGGCGATGAATTCCTGTTCAAGCCGATCCGGCCGCAACGCCTGATCGCCGCCGTGCGCGATCGCATGCGGCACATGCACCCGCCGCGAGGCAATCGCGGCTAGGGAAGGTCTGAACAACTTTGTTTTTGATCGTCATTCCCGCGAAAGCGGGAATCCAGTGTCTTTTATTTCAACAACATAGAGTCACTGGATCCCTGCCTTCGCAGGGATGACAAGACTTATTCAGACCTTCCCTAGGCCGCGCCGGAACGCGGGCTCGACCCGGCAGCCGTCGGGCAACGGCCGTCGGCAGGTTCGGCCCACAGTTCGGCTACCGCCGGCGCCAGCAGCCCGGCGATGCCGATCGTGTTGCTCGGATGGGCGATGGCATCGGTGCTGACGATGCGCTCGACGCCGGCGGCGAGCAGCTGCTGGCAGGCGTCGCCGGCGAACACGGCGTGGATGGCCACGCAGACCACGCGCAAGCCGAGCCCGCGCAAGTGGCGTGCGGTGGCGATCGCGGTGTGGCCGGAGGCGACGATGTCGTCGACGATCACCGCGGTGCGCCCCTGCGCGGCCTGCGCATCGGGCAGGCTGACTTCGACTTGCCGATCGCCGCGGCGGATCTTGCGCAACACCTGCACCGGCACGCCAGCGCGGGCGGCGATGGCGGCCGCCCATTGCCGGCTTTCCTCGTCGGGGCCGATGACGATGGCATCGGGTACGTTCTGCGCGATCCAGTCGGCGACCAACGGAGCACTGGCGACGCAGCGAGTCGGAATCGGGAAGACTTCAGACAAGGAGGCGATGCGGTGCAGGTGCGGGTCGATCGTCACCAGCCAGTCGAAGCCCTGCGCCAGCAGGCGGGCATACGAGCGCGCGCTCACCGCCTCGCCGGGATGGAAGCGGCGATCCTGGCGCATGTAGGCCAGGTAGGGAGCGATCAGGCCGACGCGGCGCGCGCCCAGTTCACGCGCAGCATCGGCGGCCAGGCGCAAGGCCACCGTCAGGGTGTCGGGGTCACGCAGGCTGGCGAGGATGGCGACTTCGCGATCGGCCACGGCCTCGTCGACGGCAACCAGCGACTCGCCATCGGGAAAGCGTCGCCAATCGAGCCGCCCGAGCGTTGCATCCAGTTCGGCCGCCAGCGTTCGCGCCAGCTCGACCTGCGCCGGAAACGACAACAGCATGGGTTTCATGCGCCCTCCTCCACCGCGATGATCGCCGGATGGGCGAGTGCGTAGTCCAGTGCATATTGCAATTCACCGGCGGTGCGCGCGTGGATCTCGAACAGGGTGTCGCCGCGGCGGACCGGTGCGCCGATGCGATGATGCAGGTCGACCCCGGCTTCGGGGCTGCCGGGGGCGCCGGCAAGCTTGGCCACGCGCGCCAGACGGCGGTTGTCGATGGCCCGGATGCAGCCGTCACGATGGGCGAACACCGGTTGTCGATGCGGCGCCGTCGTGGGCTCGCGGAATCCGCCCTGGGCCTCACAGATGGCCATGAACTTGCGCAGCGCCACGCCTTGCGCGAGCAGCAGGGCGGCGCGGGTGCGGGCTTGCGCCAGCGAGCCGCCGTCGGCCGTGGCGAGCAGGGCGCCGGCCAGGTCGAGGGCGCGCTCGCGCAGGTCGGCTGGCGCCTGCGCATCGCCGCGCAGCACAGCCAGCACATCGCGCGCCTCCAGCGCCGGGCCGATGCCCTGCCCCACCGGCTGCACGCCGTCGGTATGCAGCACCGTCAGCGCCAACCCGACCGCGCGTGCGGTCGCGCGCAGGCGCGCTTCCAGTCGTGACGCGGCTTGCAGGGAACGCACCTTCGCCGTCGGCCCGATCGGCATGTCGATCAATACGTGGGTGGAGCCGGCGGCGACTTTTTTCGACAGCACGCTGGCCACCAGCTGGCCTTCGCTGTCGAAATCCAGCGGCCGCTCGACCCGGATCAGCACGTCGTCGGCCGGGCTCAGGCGCACGTTGCCGCCCCACACCACGCAGCCGCCCTCGCGTTCGACGACACGGCGCATGGTCGCCAGATCGAGCGCCACCGGCGCCATCACCTCCATCGTGTCGGCGGTGCCGGCCGGCGAGGTGATCGCCCGCGAGGAGGTCTTGGGAATGCGATGCCCGGCGGCGGCCATCAGCGCCACCAGGATCGGCGTGGTGCGATTGCCGGGCAGGCCGCCGACGCAATGCTTGTCGAACACCGGTCCGCCGCCCCAGTCGATGCACTCGCCGACCGCAACCATCGCCCGGGTGAGCGCGACGGTTTCGTCCAGGTCGAGCCGGTCGCCGGCGCAGGCGGTCACGAACGCCGCCAGTTCGATGTCCGAGAGCTGGTTGTCGACGGTGTCGCGCATCAGGCCCAGCAACTCCGGTTCGAGCAGGCGTTGCCCGAAGACCTTGGCGCGCAACGCCGCCGACGAGCGCGGCGGCTCGGCATGGCTGAACACGGCGCGCGCATCCGGCTCGGGGTCGAGCGCCAGCCAGGCCGCTTCCGACAGCGCTGCGGTGTCCAGCCCGAAACGATCGTCGAGAACGACATTGAGGGTGGCCACGATCTGCCGCCGGCCACTGCGCACCAGCACCCGGGTGAGCGCGGAAAAGCCCTCGGCGCGGCACACCCCGCAATCACGGTGCATGAACACCACCGGCTGCTGGTAGGTGTCGATATGCGCGCGCACCAGGCGCAGCACGTTCGGGCCGAAGTGGTTCATGGCAGTGAGTGAATGGGGTCCGGTTCGTTTAGGGAAGGTCTGAACAACTTTGTTTTTGATCGTCATTGACCGGCTTCGCCGTTGTAAAGCGTTTCCGCGAAAGCGGGAATCCAGTGTCTTTTATTTCAACAACATAGAGTCACTGGATCCCTGCCTTCGCAGGGATGACAAGACTTATTCAGACCTTCCTTAACGCTTGCCGGCGGCGAAGGCCGGTGACGCGATCACGATCGTCAAACGACCCTGACCCCATCCGAGCCCGGTGCGGTCACGGCGCCTTCCGGAACCGTTGATAGCGTTTGATCAAGGCGGCGGTGGAGCTGTCGTGCGCGCTCTTGCCGGGCTTGCTGCTGGCGATTTCGGCGGCGGTGCCCTTGGCCAGCTGCTTGCCCAGTTCGACGCCGAACTGGTCGAACGAGTCGATGTTCCACACCACCCCGCGCACGAACACGGCGTGCTCGTAGAGCGCGATCAGCGAGCCCAGCGTCTGCGGCGTGAGCTTTTCGACCAGGATGGTGGTGCTGGGGCGATTGCCCTGGCAGACGTGATGCGGCGCCAGCGCCGACGGCACGCCCTCGGCAATGACCTGTTCCAGGGTCTTGCCGAAGGCCAGCGCTTCGCCCTGCGCGAACAGGTTGGCCATCAGCAGGTCGTGCTGGGCTGGCGACGATCCCTCCACCGGCTGGCAGAAACCGATCAGATCGCAGGGAATCAGCCGGGTGCCCTGGTGGATCAGCTGGTAGAACGAATGTTGGCCGTTGGTGCCCGGCTCGCCCCAATAGATCGGGCCGGTCTCGAAGGCCACCGGCATGCCGTCCAGATCGACGTGCTTGCCGTTGCTCTCCATCGTCAGCTGCTGCAGATAGGCCGGGAAGCGCTTGAGGTAGTTGGAATACGGCAGCACCGCCACGGTTTCGGCACCGAACAGGAAGTTGGTGTTCCAGATGCCGAGCATGCCCATCAATATCGGCAGATTGCGCTCGGGCGGCGCGGTGCGGAAGTGGTTGTCCATGGCGTGGAAGCCGGCCAGCAGCGCGCGGAAGTTCTCCGGACCGATGGCGATCATGGTCGACAGCCCGATCGCCGAATCCATCGAATAACGCCCGCCCACCCAATCCCACATCGCGAACATGTTGGCCGGGTCGATGCCGAACTTCCTGACCTCCTCCAGGTTCGAGGACACCGCCACGAAATGCTTGGCGACCGCCTTCGGATCGCGCATGGTGGTGACCACCCAATCCTTGGCCGCCTGCGCGTTGGTCAGGGTCTCCAGCGTGGTGAACGTCTTGGAGCAGACGATGAATACCGTCTCGCCCGGATCGAGGTCGCGGGTGGCCTCGTGGAAATCGGCACCATCGACGTTGGAGATGAAACGGAAGGTCAGTTCGCGCTGGCTGAACGCCTTGAGCGCCTCGTAGGCCATCACCGGCCCGAGGTCGGAGCCGCCGATGCCGATGTTGATGACGTTGCGGATGCGCCGGCCGGAGTTGCCGCGCCATTCGCCGCTGCGGATCTTGCCGGCGAAGGTCATCATCTGCTCGAGCACGGCATGCACTTCCGGCACCACGTTGCGGCCGTCGAGGTTGAACATCGCCGACCTGGGTGCGCGCAGCGCCACGTGCAGCACCGCGCGGTCCTCGGTGGTGTTGATCTTCTGGCCGGCGAACATGGCATCACGGTGCTTGCCGATCTCGCTGGCGGCGGCCAGCTTCATCAGCAGCTGCATGGTTTCGTCGGTGACGCGGTTTTTCGAATAGTCGATGTAGATGCCGGTGCCCAGCGCCTCGGCGCACAGCCGTGAACCGCGGCGTTCATCGGCCTTGAAGATGTCGCGCAGGTGCGTGGTGGCAACCTTGCCGGCGTGGGTTTTCAATGCCAGCCACTCGGGGCGGCTGGCCGGACGGATCGACTTGCCCGGTCGCGCGCTTGGCGCTGCCGGCGGCTTGCCCGCGGTCGGGGGCGCGGACGGTCGCGCAGGCGGGGTGGCAGGCGTGCGCGGTGGCGGGGTGGATCCGATGGGCATCGGCGATCTCCGGAATCGGCGGGATGGTCAGATACGGGCGACGGCGCCCGGCCGCGGCTGCGATGCGGCGGGTGACGTTGCTGGCTCACATTGTGCCCAGATGGCCGGATTGGGCAAGGCTGCGCGCCTTGGCGGCGATGCGGCCGAGCATCTCCTGCCAGGATTTCACGAAAGACGCCGCGCCCTCGACCTGCAAGCGTGCGGCGAGCGCGTCGAGGTCGATGCCCGCCTGCGCGTAGCGCGCCAGCATCGCCTCGCCGTCATCGGATGCGCTCAATCCGCGATCGGCGTGCCCGTGGTCGGCGAAGGCCTTGAGGGTCTTTTCCGGCATGGTATCGATGCTGTCGGGCGCGGCCAGCGCCTCGACGTACAGCACGTCCGATGCCTGCGGATCCTTGGTGCCGGTGCTGGCCCACAGCAACCGCTGCGGCCGCGCGCCGGCGGCGAGCACCGTGCGCACCCGTTCGCTGGCGAGGAATTCGCGATAGGCGCGAAAGGTGCGCTGGCCGATGGCGATGCCGAGCTGGTTCTTGATCGGCTCGGCTACCTGCCCCGCCACCGCCTTGTCCCAGCGACTTATGAACACCGACGCCACCGAGGCGACGTTCGCATCCAGCCCGACCGCGAGGCGACGCTCGATGCCGCGCAGCCAGGCCTGCGCCGATGCCAGATATTGCTCGCGCGAAAACAGCAAGGTGACGTTGACCGGCACCCCGGCGAAGATCGCTTCCTCGATCGCGGGCACGCCTTCGGGCGTGCCGGGAATCTTCACGAACAGATTCGCCCGTTGCGCCTGCGCATGGATGGCTTTGGCGGCGGCGACGGTGCCGGCGGTATCGGCCGCCAGCAGCGGCGAAACTTCCATCGACACCCAGCCGTCGACGCCGCCGGTGGCGGCGTGGATCGGCGCGAACAGGTCGGCGGCACGGCGCAGATCGTCCAGCGCCACATGGATGAAGGCATCCTCGCCGACGATGCCACGCGCTGCCAGCGTGGCGATGTCGGCGTCGTAGGCGGCGGTGCCGGCGATGGCCTCGTCGAAGATGGTCGGGTTGGAAGTCAGGCCGGTGATCGAGTAGTCGTCGATGTAGCGGCGCAAGGTGCCGTCATCGAGGATTTCGCGGGTGATGTTGTCCAGCCACAGGCTCTGGCCGAGATCGTGCAACGCTTGCGTGTTGTTCATGCTCAATCCTCGTGGGGGTGATCACGCGGCGCCGGTCGGCGCCGGGACGTGAATGTTCGTCAGCCAGGCCGCATCGACCGCGCACAGCGCGCCGATGTGTTCGACCGTGCGGTCGGGTGGTGGTTCCAACGCGGCGACATCGGCCTCGGCGGCATAGTGTCCCTGGCGCACGAACACCGTCGTCAACGCCGCGCCCATGGCCCGCTTCATCGCCGCCAGCAACTGCGGCTTGTCGTCGATCATCAGGTAGTGCGATGCCGGGAAGCGCTGGCGCAGGACATCCAGCGAACGCTCCTTGTGCACGCTCACCAGCACCCTGCCCTGCACCGCCTCGGCGATTCCGGAACGCTCGATCTTGCGCGGCTGGAAGACGATGTCGCCATCGGAAAAAATCGCGGTGCTGGCGAACGTGGACAGGTGCGCGATCGCGGCCAGCGCGCCCGGGTACAGGTTGCCGGCGAAGGGGTAGTCGAGCAGCCAGCCCGCCATCGCCAGCAGCGGCGGGGTTTCCTCGATCTCCAGCCGCAGTCGTTGCAGCGCCTGCAGGTAATCGACGTATCCGGCCTGGGCGCGCAGCGCCTCGTAGTGCTGCCAGTAACGGGCACTGGCGTCGGCACCGAGATCGGCGAGCAGGCGCGCACTCAATTGCGCCTTGAAACGATCGTTGTCGAACAAGGTGTTGTCGACATCGAACAAGATCACGGTGTCCGCATTCAGCACGGCGCATTCGCCTCCGGCTGCGGATCGTGCCAGCCTTCGCGCGCGGCGACGATTTTCGCTGCCGCCGGCGGCCCCCAGGTGCCCGGTTGGTAGGGCGCCGGTGGTTCCAGGTGCACGCCGCGGACGCCGGAGATCACCGGCTCGACCACACGCCACGCCGCCTCGACCGAATCGTCGCGGGTGAACAGCGCGCCGTCGCCGGCGATGGCGTCGCCGAGCAGGCGCTCGTAGGGCGACATCTCGCGCGCAAGCTGCCGCCGGGCGACCAGCTCGACGCGCTCGCCAACCATGTCCTCGCCGACCTTCTTCACCCGCGTGCCGGCGCTGATCGACACCTCCGGGCTGAGCCGGAAGCGGAAGTAGTTGGAATCGCGCGCGCCGATCTCGTCGAAGATCGGCACCGGCGGACGTTTGAGATCGACCAGCACTTCGGTCGTGGTGATCGGCAGGTTCTTGCCGGCGCGGATGTAGAACGGCACCCCGGCCCAGCGCCAGGTGTCGATGTGCAGGCGCAGCGCGGCGAAGGTTTCCACCTGCGAATCGGCCGCCACGCCCGGCTCGTCGCGATAGCCGACGAACTGGCCGCGCACCACCTCGCGCGGCTCCAGCGGGCGCATGGCGCGAAACAGACGCAGCTTTTCTTCGCGCAGCGCATCGACGTCGCGCCCGGTCGGCGCATCCATCGCCAGCAGCGCCAGCACCTGCAGCAGGTGGTTCTGGATCACGTCGCGGATCGTGCCGACTTCCTCGTAGAAGCGCCCGCGCCCCTGCACGCCAAAATCTTCGGCCATGGTGATCTGCACCGAATCGACGTAGTGGCGATTCCAGATCGGTTCGAGGAAGGTATTGGCGAAGCGGAAGTACAGCAGGTTCTGCACCGCCTCCTTGCCGAGGTAATGATCGATGCGAAAGATCGACGACTCGGCAAAGACCTCGTGCAAGGTTGCATCGAGCGCCTGCGCCGACGCCAGATCGCGGCCGAAGGGCTTCTCCACGATCACCCGCGCGTCGCGCGCACAACCCGAGGCACCCAGCGCCTTCACCACGGTGGCGAACAGGCTGGGCGGGATGGCGAGGTAGTGGATCGGCCGTTGCGCCGCGCCCAGCAATTGGCGCAACTGCGCGAACGTCGCCGGATCGGCGTAGTCGCCGTCGATGTAGCGCAGGTTGGCGAGCAGCTTGGCGAACGCCGCCGGGTCGATGCGTTCATTGCTCTCGATGCTGGCACGGGCGCGCTCCTGGAACTGTGCGAGCGTCCAGCCGGCACGCGCCACGCCGATGATCGGGACATCCAGCCCGTCGCGCGCGATCAGCGCCTGCAAGGCCGGGAAGATCTTCTTGTACGCCAGATCGCCGGTGGCACCGAAGAACACGAAGGCATCGGAGGCAATGCCAGCAGCGGATGCAGCCATCGTTTGCACCTCGTCTTGTGTCGCTTCGCGCACGGCGACGCCAGCGGCAAGAGTAACAGGGACCGACGAAAACCTCTGCCACCGGCATTGCCCGGTCGCTGCGGTGCTGCCGAGTTGGATCGGCGTGTTCACAGCCGCTTGCGCGAAGCGCCGCCGATGTCCCGGAAATCGCCCAGCAACGACAAGGGCCGCCCTGCGGCAGCCCTTTCTTGTCGATTCCATTGGCGTCCCCACGGGGATTCGAACCCCGGTCGCATCCGTGAAAGGGATGTGTCCTAGGCCTCTAGACGATGGGGACAGAGGCGATTGCCACGATGACGATGACAGCCGGCGCGGCGCTTGCCAGCCGACGCGGCCAACCGGCATCGCCAATCGCACGCCGGCTACCGCCAAGCCATCCGCACCTGCTGCAACTTGCTTGATTTGCTGCACATCAGCGCAGCCGAACGAGTGGTGGAGCTAATCGGGATCGAACCGATGACCTCTACAATGCCATTGTAGCGCTCTCCCAGCTGAGCTATAGCCCCACGTGCTGGCGAACGCGCAGTCTAATGGCGACGACCGGAGGCGTCAATAGCAAGCCTCTTCCAACGACACATGAGCCTGGAAGAGGCTCCGTGATTCCAACGACACATGAGCCTGAGCGGTCATCCTTCGGGGATGATCGTGGGAAAGGAAACGAGGAAACGAGGAAACGAGGACACGCACCAATTGGTTCGACCCGGACTGGCAGGCGGACTGGACGGAGGCTGACGTGGCGGCGCGCTGGGTGCGCCTGTTCCCGCCGCGCGAGGATTCCGATGCAGGAAACGAGAGGAAACGAGGACACGCACCAATTGGAGGGGAAACGAAGGGGAAACGAGGACACACACCAATTGGAGCAGACCGGGACCCACATCTCATCCCTCCCCTACCCGCGATTCAGATCATTCCTACATCCCCGCCACGGCCGACGGCGCAAGATCAGCGTATGATCACCGCCCGCCGCGCCTTGATCGCCCCCGGTGCCGCTGGATGCTACCACTGCGTCCAGCGCTGCGTCCGCCGCGCCTTCCTGTGCGGGCAGGATCACTACACGGGCCAATCCTTCGAGCATCGCAAGGCCTGGATCGAGCAGCGCCTGCGGCGGCTGGGCGAGTGCTTTGCGGTCGCCATCCACGCCTATGCGGTGATGAGCAACCATCTGCACGTCGTCGTCCAGTTCGACCCGGGCTGGCAGGCGGACTGGACGGAGGCTGACGTGGCGGCGCGCTGGGTGCGCCTGTTCCCGCCGCGCGAGAATTCCGATGCGGCCCGCGCCGGCAAGATCGCGCGGCTGCTGGAGCAACCCGAGCGTTTGACCGTGCTGCGGCAACGGCTGGCCGACCTGTCGTGGTTCATGAAGTGCCTGGCCGAGCCGGTGGCGCGCAAGGCCAACGCCGAGGACGATTGCAGCGGACGGTTCTGGGAAGGCCGCTTCAAGGCGCAGGTGCTGTGCGACGAGCGCGCCCTGCTGGCGGCGATGGCCTACGTCGACCTCAATCCGATCCGCGCCGGAATCGCGACCGACGTGATGGCCTCGGCGCACACCAGCCTCCGCAGACGCCTGAGCGAGCCTGAGCCCGCACCGGCGCAGCCCTTGCGCCCGGTGGCCGGCCACGCCAACCCGCTCGGCCTGACCCTGCGCGCCTATGTCGATCTGGTGGAATGGACCGGCCAGCAGATCCGCCCCGGCAAGCGTGGCGTGCTGGCCAAGGAGGCCGCTGGCGCTCTGGATCGCCTCGACGCCAGGCCGGAACGCTGGGTCGCCCGCGTACAAGGCATCGGCTCGGGCTACTGGCGGGTGGTGGGCCAACTCGGCGACTTGATCGACGCGGCCGAAAAACTGCGGCAGCGCTGGGTGAAGGGGATCGGATTCGCCAAGGCGATCGAGTCGGTGGGCTGATTGACCTTGAAGTCCTGTCGCCCGCACGGGAGGGTGGCGCGTGGGCGATGGGTTTGCGGGTGGTTGCCGCGAGCGGGGAGGTTGCCCGTGCGAAGGGGAATTCATCGCGATGGGGGCTGGTAGATGGAATTGGGATTTGGTGCGTGTCCTTGTTTCCGTCGCGATCTGGAAATAGTGGCTGTCCTTAGCTGTCGGTTTCCCTCCGACCTCTCATTTCCACTGAACAGGATCGCGTGCTTCTTCACCCACCAGCCGAAGATCGTGAAAGACAAGGGCACCCTCTAACTGCCTATACGCCACTGAAACAATCTTGGTCCGCCCCGGCTGCTGCGCCAACTGCGAATACAGTGTCTGTGGCACTTCTACAGGAAATGGATCCAGGACCAAGATTACGCCGTGTGTTTGTGCATCTGTTCCGAAGATTCTCCCAGAAATCGTCATGCCTGCTGGCTTCGACGCTGCGCTCAAACGCTTCACGATGCGAACAATTGCGCATACATCGCGATCACATTGGACGGTTGCAGTGACTTCGTCATCCGCTACGGCTTCTGTGGTGATGTTCGATGGCACACGGTAAATCGCTCTCACGCGATGCGCGCCAGAAATATCGCCAAGCAGTGAATAGGCCACCTCCATTCTCAGCTTGATGTCTTGATGGGAGCCCCCCATAGGATGGGGCACGCATGCCGAGACGATCAGCGCCATCAGGAAGAAAACGAAAAAACCACGCATGCAATATGGCCTATTTGATTTTCAAGTCCGGACTCGTTTCTCCCGGTGGAATTGCTTTGATCACGCTGACCCTGGGATCACCGCTGCCCACCACCGAATTGTAGACGGCAAGAGGAGTCACCACGCCCGACCTTGAAACAGGCATCCCCAGCAGGGTCGAGCTCACGGTACCGGTCTGATTGACTTGGATACCTGTGGCTGCCACACCTGCAGCGGCATAGGTCGAACACGTGTTCATGTTCATGCCGGCATTGTAGGTGTGGCTCAATTCTCCTTTTGCCAAAGCTGCAGCTACAGCCGCGTCTTGCTTGGCATCGCCCTTGATCAGCACGATGCCTGCCGCGCCCTTGCCCTCGCCTCCGCCTTGATACTTCGCAATATCAGCCGCCTTGACTATGTCTGTCTTGTATTTTGCTGGCGCCGTCATGGTTTCTCGGTCCACTGCTTTGGCAGGCCAAAGGCTCTTGACCGTGTATGTTCCTGTCGGGTTGCCCGCAGAATCGCGATTTTGATAACCAATCGCGGAGTGCCCTACCGCATCCACACCAGGCTTCCACGTGAACACGATTTCATCCCGTCCATCAGGATCGGTAAATCTGTAAGGGTTGTCGCTCGCGTACCAGTATCGATTAAAGCTCCCGCCGTTGTCGTTCGGAAGCACCGGATCAGCACTCAAAAACCTCCCCATCACTGGATCATAATACCGCTGCTGCGCATACGTCAGCCCGGTCGCCGCATCCGTCACATGCCCGGTGAACCCCGGCCCTTGCACGTACTGGTGGTCGCCCGGCTCGCCATACGGCGTGTAGTGCTCGATCCGCGTCGCCGTGTCTGTGGCATTGGTCTCCGCGTTCGGGCTGTGCAGGGCGTCGGTGTGCTCGTAGGCCGTGCTCCAGTTGCTCTTGCCCAGCGTCGCCGTGCGCTTGGCCACCAGCGAGCCGTTCAGGCTCACGTAGTCGATCCGCCGGTTGCTGCGCGCATCGTCCTCAGTGAGCAGCTGCCCTCCCATCGTGTAGATCGGGTAGTCGGTCTTGCCGTCACTGGTGCGCGTCACCTTCACCCGCCGCCCATAGCCGTCGTAACGATAACTCTCCTTGCCCGTCACCGCCTGCATGCGGTCGGCGGCGTCGAAGACGTAAGCGGCGTTGCCGGCGCCTTTGCCGGTGACGTTGCCGTGGGCATCGTACCCCAGCGTCCAGTTGACGTGGCTGCTGATCGTGGCCAGATGCCACGTGGCCGGGTCGTAGGCTTAGGTGTTCAGATAGCTGGCGGTGTTGCCGACCTGTGTCGTGCGAATGTTGTCGAGCACATCGTAGGTCGTGCTCGCGCTCGAACCTCGCGAACACCCAACACCACACATCAGCCCGGCCAAGCCGCGGCGAGGCAGCGGCTATAATCGCCACGCCGTGAAATCATCTGCCCAAGCCGTCACCGCCCGCCCCGCCGCCGACCGCCAAGCTCGCGTGCTGCGCGTGGCCTTCGGCGATCACCCGGCAAGCGTGCGCTTCGCATTCTTGGACGATCGCGCCGACGCGATTGCCGTGCGCTGCGGGGGAAACGAGGACACACACCAATTGGAGCAGACCGGGACCCACATCTCATCCCTCCCCTACCCGCGATTCAGATCATTCCTACATCCCCGCCACGGCCGACGGCGCAAGATCAGCGTATGACCACCGCCCGCCGCGCCTTGATCGCCCCCGGTGCCGCTGGATGCTACCACTGCGTCCAGCGCTGCGTCCGCCGCGCCTTCCTGTGCGGGCAGGATCACTACACGGGCCAATCCTTCGAGCATCGCAAGGCCTGGATCGAGCAGCGCCTGCGGCGGCTGGGCGAGTGCTTTGCGGTCGCCATCCACGCCTATGCGGTGATGAGCAACCATCTGCACGTCGTCGTCCAGTTCGACCCGGGCTGGCAGACGGACTGGACGGAGGCTGACGTGGCGGCGCGCTGGGTGCGCCTGTTCCCGCCGCGCGAGGATTCCGATGCGGCCCGCGCCGGCAAGATCGCGCGGCTGCTGGAGCAACCCGAGCGTTTGACCGTGCTGCGGCAACGGCTGGCCGACCTGTCGTGGTTCATGAAGTGCCTGGCCGAGCCGGTGGCGCGCAAGGCCAATGCCGAAGACGATTGCAGCGGACGGTTCTGGGAAGGTCGCTTCAAGGCGCAGGTGCTGTGCGACGAGCGCGCCTTGCTGGCCGCGATGGCCTACGTCGATCTCAATCCGATCCGCGCCGGAATCGCGACCGACGTGATGGCCTCGGCGCACACCAGCCTCCGCAGCCGCCTGAGCGAGCCTGAGCCCGCACCGACGCAGCCCTTGCACCCTGTCGCCGGCCACGCCATCCCGCTCGGCCTGACGCTGCGCGCCTATGTCGATCTGGTGGAATGGACCGGCCAGCAGATCCGCCCCGGCAAGCGTGGCGTGCTGGCCACGGAGGCCGCTGGCGTTCTGGATCGCCTCGACGCCAGGCCGGACCGCTGGCTCAGCCGCGTGCAGGGCATCGGCTCGGGCTACTGGCGGGTGGTGGGCCAACTCGGCGACTTGATCGACGCGGCCGAAAAGCTGCGGCAGCGCTGGGTCAAGGGAGTCGGATTCGCCAAGGCGATCGAGTCGGTGGGCTGATTGGCTGGGAAGTCTTGTTGCCCGCACGGGAGGGTGGCGCGTGGGCGATGGGTTTGCGGGAGGTTTCCGCAAGCTGCGAGATCGTCCGTGCGAAGGGGAATTCATCGCGATGGGGGCTGGTAGATGGAATTGGGATTTGGTGCGTGTCCTTGTTTCCCGGATGGAATTGGGATTTGGTGCGTGTCCTTGTTTCCCCTGGGTCTGCTTCCGTGCCCGGTCCCCCGTTGTCACGATAGTTGT
>JAFEFT010000017.1:120046-121547 GCA_018240435.1 Pseudomonadota bacterium | reverse complement strand
ACCAACAATCCACTGTTCACCGACTACCTTCTGTCCTCTGTCCTCTGTCCTCTGTCCTCTGTCCTCTGTCCTCTGTCCTCTGTCCTCTGTCCTCCGTCCTCTGTCTTCCGTCCTCCGTCAGGGCTGGATGAGCACCGGCGTGCCGACCGGCACGCGGTCGAACACGGCCCGCATGTCGGGATTGTCCAGAGCAATGCAGCCCCAGGTCCAGTCCGATGCCGAGCCCGATCCATGGATTTCCACCCAGCCGCCGAGCGGGGTGTCGAATGGCGGGCAGCGGCCGGCAGCGATCGCGGCAGCGATGCGCCGATACTGGCGGCGGTCGATGCGGCGTTCGCGCAGCGCAATGGCGGCGTCCTCGGCATTCGGGTAGCTGATGACCAGCGCCACGAAGAAGGCCGAGTGCGGCTGCCGCGCGCAGACGAAGTAGTTGCCTTCCGGTGTCGCGCGGTCGCCCTCCTTGCGCTTGCGCGATACCGGATCCAGGCCGAGGCCGACGCGATAGCTCGCTTCGATCCGCTCGCCGAGGGAAACCTGCAAGGTCCGGGCCGATTTGTCGACGACGATCCGCGGCGATGCCGGGGCGGCCTCGACCGCGCTGCCCGCCAGCCACGCCAGCACGAACACCACCGCCGCCGCGCGTCGTACGGCGCAACTCATCGCCGTACCACCGCACGGGCTGGCGCGGGCCACTGCCAGCGAAAATGCCCGACGATGGTCCACGAGAACAACACGTCTTCCTCCTGCGCGCCGGCACCAATGTTGTGGATCACCAGCGGCCGCCCCGAGCCGTCACCGGCGCGATGATCCGACACGATGCCCACATGTGCCAGCCCGCCGGGCAGGCGCCAGCTCACCACGTCGCCGGCATGGTAGTCGCTGGCCAGCGCGGTGATTGCCAGCGCCGCGCCATGCCGCCGGAAGTAGGTCTCCAGGTTCGGTACCCGGCGGTGGTCGATGTTGGCATCCGGCGCGCGCAACTGCCACAGCGGTGGATAGCGCGAGAAGTGCGCGGACATGTCTTCGTGAACGAGTTTTTGCAAGTCGATGCCGTCGGCGCGGAAGGCGCGCACGATCACGTCCGCGCAGACCCCGGTGCGTTGCGGCACGTCACCGCCCGGATAGGCCATGCGCACATAGGCCGGATCGTAACCGGTGGTGACGCCGACCTGCGCCCGCGCCGCAGCGACCAGCCTGCCCGCATTCTGGGCGTGCGCCGCCGCCGTGCTGGCAAGCAACAGCGCCAGGATCATCGCCCGTGGAATCATGGCAGCCACCATCGCTCGTTCCTGCCCGAGCCAACGCAACGACCACGCCGCAACGGCCGTCGCTTGCGGCTTCCAGCTGCCGGGTTCAGAGTTCCGGGTTCAGAGTTCAGAGTCCTGAGTCCCGAGTCCCGAGTCCCGAGTCCTGAGTCCTGATTCCCGATTCCCGATTCCCGATTCCCGATTCCCGATTCCCGATTCCCGACTCCCGACTCCCGATTCCCGACTCCCGATTC
>JAFEFT010000017.1:83226-119980 GCA_018240435.1 Pseudomonadota bacterium | reverse complement strand
TCCCGATTCCCGAGTCCCGAGTCCCGAGTCCCGATTCCCGAACTCTCAGGTGTTCTGCACCACGATATTCGGAAACGCGATCGCCTTGTTCTTCGCCTGCAGCGACAGGCGCGCGGCGGTGTTGCGCGCGATCAGGCGGAACGCCTGCGACGCCGGCGAGTCCGGGTCGGCGGCCACGCTTGGATGGCCGCCGTCGGCATTCTCGCGGATGCCGATGTCCAGCGGCAGCGAGCCCAGCAGCGGCACGCCATACTGCGCTGCCATGCGCTGCCCGCCGCCTTGCCCGAACACATGCTCGGCATGGCCGCAGTTCGAGCAAACGTGCACGGCCATGTTCTCGACGATGCCCAGCACCGGCACCTGCACCTTCTCGAACATCTTCAGCCCTTTTTTCGCATCGAGCAGAGCGATGTCCTGCGGCGTGGTGACGATGATCGCGCCCGACACCGGCACCTTCTGCGCCAGGGTGAGCTGGATGTCGCCGGTGCCCGGCGGCAGATCGATCACCAGATAATCCAGCCCGCTCCAGCGCGTGTGCCCGAGCAACTGCTGCAACGCCTGGGTGACCATCGGCCCGCGCCAGATCATCGCCGTGTCCTCGCCCACCAGCAGGCCGATCGACATCGCCTGCAGGCCGTGGCCGATCTTGGGTTCGATCGACTGCCCGTCGGGGCTGTCCGGGCGACCTTCAAGGCCCAGCATCTTCGGGATGCTCGGGCCGTAGATGTCGGCGTCGAGCACACCGACCCTGGCGCCTTCCGCCGCCAGCGCCAGCGCGAGGTTGACGGCGACCGTCGACTTGCCGACGCCACCCTTGCCGGAGGCCACGGCGATGATGTTCTTCACCTCCGGCAACGGCGTGAGCTCGCCCTGCACCTTGTGTGCGACCACCCGCGAACGCACCTCCACGGTCGCCTGCGCGACGCCCGCCACGGCGAGCGCGACGGTGCGTGCCTGTTCGGCCAGCGCCGCCTGCCAGCCGGCGGCCGGATAGCCGAGCACGATCTCGATGGCGACCTTGCCACCGTCGATGCCGATGCCTTTCACGGCGCCGGTGGCGCCGAGGTCGGCGCCGGCATGCGGATCGGGAATGCCCGCGAGGGCAACGGTGAGGCGGGTGCGGAGGTCGTCGGACATCGTAGTCGATCCTGAAAAGAGGACCATTTTAGTCCACAACGGAACATCCGGCAGCGGCATCGCGACACACCATCACGACCGCGCCATCACGACCGACGGGGAATGCGCCACTCGCCATTCAGCGCGCATCGCCAACGCGGCGCGACGACGGCGCATGGGCGCGCCATGCGATGCCAGCCGCGCGCCGGATGCGCCTTTGCGTATGAAATAATGCGAGGTCGATTACTGGCGATCCGATCACGATGTCCATTGCCCAACCCACCGCGCTGGTCACCAGCGCCCTGCCCTACGCCAACGGCGAACTGCACCTGGGCCATCTGGTCGGCTACGTGCAGGCCGACATCTGGGTGCGCGCGCAACGCATGGCCGGGCGCAGCGTGCATTTCGTCTGCGCCGACGACACCCACGGCACGCCGATCATGCTCGCCGCCGAGAAAGCCGGCACGACGCCGGAGCAGTTCGTCGCCGACGTGCAAGTGCGGCACGAACAGGACTTCGCGGATTTCCACGTCGCCTTCGACCACTACGACTCGACGAACTCGCCGCGCAACCGCAAGCTCACCGAGGCGATCTACGCAAAGCTCGACGCCGGCGGCCACGTCGCCCGGCGCAGCGTCGAACAGTTCTACGATCCGGTGAAGTCGATGTTCCTGCCGGATCGCTATATTCGCGGTGAATGCCCGAATTGCGGCACGCCCGATCAGTACGGCGACAACTGCGAAATCTGCGGCGCCACCTATGCGCCGACCGATCTGAAAAATCCGCGTTCGGTCGTCTCCGGCGCAACGCCCGAGTTGCGCGCCTCCGAGCATCATTTTTTCAAGGTCGGCGATTTCACCGATACCCTGCGCGCGTGGCTGCAACGCGACGTCGCACATTCGTCGGTGAAGGCCAAACTGCGCGAGTGGCTGGATGCCGACGGCGGCTTGCGCGACTGGGACATTTCGCGCGATGCGCCGTATTTCGGTTTCGAGATTCCCGGCGCGCCGGGCAAGTATTTCTACGTCTGGCTGGACGCGCCGATCGGCTACCTCACCGCGCTGCAGGCGCTGTGCGAGCGCGACGGCCTGGACTACGACGCGCTGGTTCGCGCCGGCACCATGGCCGAACTGCACCACTTCATCGGCAAGGACATCGTCAACTTCCACGGCCTGTTCTGGCCGGCAGTCCTCGAGGGCGCGGGCCTGACGATGCCGACCGCGCTGCACGTCAACGGTTATCTCACGGTGAACGGCGCGAAGATGTCCAAATCGCGCGGCACTTTCATCCAGGCGCGCACCTACCTTGACGCCGGGATCGATCCGGAATGCCTGCGCTACTACTTCGCGGCCAAGACCGGCGCGGGCATGGACGACCTCGACCTCAATCTCGACGACTTCGTGGCGCGGGTGAATGCGGACCTGGTCGGCAAGTTCGTCAACATCGCCAGCCGCTGCGCCGGCTTCATCTGCAAGCGTTTCGACGGCAAGCTCGCCGGTGCACTGGCCGATGCGACGATGTATGCGCGTTTCGTCGAATCCGCGCGCGCGATCGCCGCGACCTACGCCGCCGGCGAATACAGCCACGCGATCCGGCAGACGATGGCGCTGGCCGATGAAGCCAACCGCTACATCGACGAACGCAAGCCGTGGGTGATCGCCAGGCAGGACGGTGCCGACGCCGAACTGCAATCGGTGTGCACGCAGGGCATCAACCTGTTTCGCGTGCTCGCCACCTGCCTCGCGCCGGTGCTGCCGCGCATCGCCGGCGACGCGCAACGCTTCCTCGCCGCGCCGGTGGCGGAATGGGCGGCAATGCAAACGCCGCTGCTCGACCACGCCATCGCGCCATACGAACCCCTGCTGACCCGCGTCGACCGCAAGCATGTCGACGCCATGATCGAAGCCAGCAAGCAGCATCTGGAAGCCTCGCCCCCACCCCAACCCTCCCCCGCAAGCAGGGGAGGGAGTTCAGGCAACGCCGTGGCGGACGCCACGAATCAATCGGCATCCGTGGCCGCGCGCGCTGCAAAAGAATCCGGCAAAACCCGACCCGCCGCAGCGCCCGCCGCCACGGCTCCCGTTTCCCCGAGTCCCGGCCCGCAAGTCCCGAGTCCCGGCCCCATCACCATCGACGACTTCGCCAGGCTCAACCTGCGCATCGGCACGGTGCTCGAATGCGGCTTCATCGACGGCTCCGACAAGCTGCTGCGCTTCCTGCTCGATGCCGGCGAACTTGGGCAACGGCAGATTTTTTCCGGTATTCGCGCCGCCTACGGCGAGCCGGAGAAACTCATCGGCCGCAAGGTGGTGTTCGTCGCCAACCTCGCCCCGCGCAAAATGCGCTTCGGCGTCAGCGAGGGCATGATCCTGTCGGCTGGCAGCGGCGGCGATGACCTGCACCTGCTCGACGTCGATTCCGGTGCGCAACCCGGCATGCCCGTGAAGTGACGATTTGGCGCGTGGTCGCATCGCGGCCACGCCTTCGCCGAGTCGTCATCCCCGCGCAAGCAGGGATCCAGCGCCTTTCATGACCATCCCTGGCGCGCTCGCGCAGCGAGCGCCTTGGCCATCACGCCGTCCTCGATCACGCAACCAACGCCGCCATCGCCCACCTGCCAGCGGCGGGTTGCACTGCCCCGATAGCGCCCAACCTCAACCCCATTCGGCCGCGGCAGCGACGATGTCCGCCTCCCCCGGCAGCACCAGCAGCGCCGCGCCGGCCAGCGGCGTGTAGGTATCCACGCCGACCACGCGGCGCAGTGGCTTGGCACCGTGCCCGGCCTCGACGATGGCGGTAATGATGCCCTCGCCCACGCCCGCGCTGCGCCGGCCTTCGTCGACCACGAGGATGCGCGCGCACTCACCCGCGTGCCGTGCAATCGCCGTTTCGTTGAGCGGCTGCAGCCAGCGCAGGTCGACCACGCGCACCTTCCAGCCGTGCGCGGCTTCGATCTGTTTCGCAGCGCGCAGGCTCATCGGCACGCCGTTGCCGTAGGTGATGACGACCAGATCGGTGGCGTCCTCGGCGTAAACGCGCTCGGCACCCAGTTCCATCGCCTCGCCCGGCGGCGGATAGGAAAACTGCCAGCCGCCGTCGCCGGCTTCGTGCAGGTCCTTGCTCATGTACAGCGCGATCGGTTCGAGGAAGGCACACACCCGGCCGTCCACCTTCACCAGCGCCGCCAGCGTGCGCAGCATCGTCGCCGCATCGTCGCCGCGGCTCGGGCAACCGACCACCAGGCCCGGAATGTCGCGCAGCGCGGTGATCGAATTGTCGTTGTGGAAATGCCCGCCGAACCCTTTTTGATAGCCCAGCGAGGCGATGCGCATCAGGATCGGGTTGCGGTATTGGCCGTTGCTGAAGAATTGCAGCGAACAGGCCTCGCCGCGGATCTGGTCGCAGGCGTTGTGGAAATACGCCAGATACTGGATTTCGGGAATCGGCAGCATCCCCATGTTGGCGTAGCCCTGCGCCAGACCGAGGATCATCGTCTCGTCGAGCAGGGTGTTGAACACGCGCGCGCCCTTGAACGTCTTCTGCAGGCCCTTGGTGACGGTGTAGACGCCGCCCTTTTGCGCCACGTCCTCGCCGAACAGCAGCGATTCGGGGTATTTGCAGAACAGATCGTGCAGGGCGTTGTTGATCAGCAGCGCCAGATGCCGCGGCGGCAGGTTTTCCGGCAGTTTGGCTTCGCCACCGAATGCCGCGACGCGCTGATCGGCGAAGTCGGCGCGCTGCGCTTCGGCGCGCACCGCGGCGGGCGTGTACGGCGCCAGCGGCGCGATCACATCGGACAACGCGGTCAGCTTGGGCCGGCGGTCGGCTTCCTCGGCGGCGGCAAAGCACTGGCCGCGGATCGCCTCGTACTGCGCCAGCAAGGATTCTTTCGTGTACAGACCCGACGCCATTGCGATATGCGCCGAGCGCAGCAGCGGGTCGCCGGCCTCGACCTGCATCAGCTCCTCGATGCTGCGCCACTCGATTTCGAAGTCGGTGCCGGCGTGGCCCATGATGCGGGTGGTGCGCAGATGCAGGAAGGTCGGCCGGCGCGTGCTGCGGCAGTGGTGCACGGCGCGCGCCACGCCTTCGTAGCCGGCCACCAGATCCAAGCCGTCGGCGTAGAAATAATCCAGATCCTGCCGCTGCGCGAAGTTGCGCTCGATCCAGCCGTTGGGCGTCTTCACCGAGATGCCGATGCCGTTGTCCTCGCAGACGAACAGCACCGGCGCCGGCAGCTTCTGGTAGGCCGTCCAGCCAGCGGTGTTGAACGCGGTCTGCGCGGTGGCGTGATTGCTCGATGCGTCGCCGAACGAGCAGATCGCGATGCTGTCATCGGGAATCGGCAGCGCGTGGCCGATGCGCCGCGCCTGCTCGATGGCAACCGCGGTGCCCAGCGCCTTGGGCAAGTGCGACGCAATCGTCGAAGTCTGCGGCAGCACCCACAGCGGCTTGCTGCCCCACACCTTGTGGCGACCACCCGAGGCCGGGTCGTCCTTCGATGCGGCGAACGACAGCGCCGAATCCATGATCGGATCCATCCCCGGCAACTTGCGGAAGCGCTCGGCCATGAACGCGCCGGAACGGTAATGCAGGAAGGCCGGATCGGTGTGTCGCGTCAGCCGCGCGACCATCGCATTGCCCTCGTGGCCCGAGGAACCAATGGTGTAGAAGACCTTGTTCTTCACCCTCAGCACCCGCGCCATCAGATCGAGATGGCGCGAGATCAGTTGCGACTCGAACAGTTCCAGAAAATCGCGGGCACTGCACAGGCTGCCGGGCAGGACCGGCTCGTCGGCGTCCGGACGCGGCCGCACGCGGCCCTGCCAGTTCTGCACGAACTCGGTGAAATTGACATCGCACACTTCGGCGCGATTGAGGCTCTTGTGGCGGGCGGGAATGGGCTGGGCGATGGCGTTCATGTGCTACTCGCTACGGATGCGACGAAAGAAAAGTGGTCCGCGAAGGACGCGCAAGACGCGAAATGGAGATCAAGTGATTTCATTCGCGATCTTTGCGTCATTTGCGGATGAAATGATTCAGCGCGACTGCGCGATCAAGGCGGTATTCTCGGCGGCATAGGGCGGCATGGCGATCAAGCTCGGCACCTTGCCGTTGGGATTCTTCGCCAGAAATTCAGGTGTACGCGTGGCACCGTGCGCGCTGTCGGTCTCGACCCAGTGGTAGTCGCAGCGCAAGTGCGGCAGCAGCATCGGCAACTTGTGGCAATGGCCCGATGGCGAATATCCATGGACGGTGATCATGCGCGTAACTCCTGACGATGGCGGGCGAACCATTGCGCGCGCGATTGGCCCCAGACATCGACCACATGATCGGCGAAGGGTTCGGGCATGTGGGTGCGGCGCAGGATGGACGAGCCGAGCCGACGCGCCACCTGCTGCGATGGGGTGTTGTCCGGGTCGATGCAATGGATGATGTCGTCCCAGCCGAGGTTCGCGAACGCCCAGTTCGTCGCCGCGATCGCCGCCTCGGTGGCGTAGCCCTTGCCCCAGCCGCGACGATGCAGCACCCAGCCGATCTCGTTGCCAGGCCAGCCTTCCGGTCGCCACGGCCCGACGCAACCCAGCCATGCCCCGCTGGATTTTTCAACGACCGAAAACATCGCAAAGCCCTGCATCGCCCACGCACCGGGACCTTGCAGAAACTTGCGCCACGCCGCCGCACGCAGCAACGGGCCGCCGAGATGGCGGGTCACTTCGGCGTCGGCGTAGGTTTGCGCGTAGGCGTCGAAATCCTCGGCGCGCGGCAGGCGCAGGAACAGGCGTTCGGTTTCGATGCGGATGTCTTCGTGCTTCATTCGCGTGCGCAGCTCCGTCCCTCATCCGCCCCTTCGGGGCACCTTCTCCCGGAGGGAGAAGGGAACAACTGAAAGCCCCTCTCCCACCGGGAGAGGGGTGGGGGTGAGGGGTCGAGTCGCCAGAGATCCTCGATGACCATGATCCTGAATTCGACCCATCCGGATCCCGCTTTCAAGGCATGGGGCAAACCGGATGTCCCGTAACGCGGTTGCGCTCCGTCGCCCACCCCCTGTCTCTCCCGACCGCGCAGGGGAACGGCCAGGCAAGCTCAGAACGCGTTGATACCCGTCAGCTCGCGGCCGACCACCAGTTGGTGCACGGTCTGGGTGCCCTCGTAGGTGATCACCGACTCCAGATTCAGCGCATGCCGGATCGCGCAGTGCTCGGTGGTGATGCCGGCGCCGCCGAGGATGTCGCGGGTTTCGCGGGCGATGTCGATGGCCATGCGGCAGTTGTTCCACTTCGCCAGCGACACCTGCGTCGGCTGCATCGCACCGGCGTCTTTCAGGCGACCGAGCTGCAACGACAACAGCTGCGCCAGGGTGATCTGCCGCGCCATCTCGGCGAGCTTGATCTGTACCGCCTGGTTGGAGGTGAGCGGACGATTGAACAGGATGCGCTCGGCACCGTATTTCAGCGCCTCGTTCAGGCAGGCCTGCGCCGCGCCGATCGGCCCCCAGGTGATGCCGTAGCGCGCCTGGGTCAGGCAGCCCAGCGGCCCCTTCAGGCCCCTGACGTTGGGCAGGCGGTTGGCCTCCGGCACGCGCACGTTGTCGAAGAACAGCGCCGAGGTGACCGAGGCGCGCAGGCTCATCTTCTTGTGAACTTCCTGCGCGGTAAAACCGGCCATGCCCTTTTCGACGAGGAAGCCTTGGATGCCGTCCTCGGTCTGCGCCCAGACGATGGCGATGTCGGCCAGGTTGCCGTTGGTGATCCACATCTTGGCGCCGTTGAGGATCCAGTCGCCGCTGGCGTCGCGCCTGGCGTTGGTCTTCATGTTGGCCGGATCGGAGCCGCCATGCGGCTCGGTCAGGCCGAAGCAACCGATGATCTGCCCGCGCGCCATGCCCGGCAGCCAGCGCTGGCGCTGTTCTTCCGTGCCGTAGGCGTAGATCGGATACATGCACAACGACGACTGCACGCTGACGAAGCTGCGGATGCCCGAATCACCGCGTTCGAGTTCCTGGCAGATCAGACCGTAGCTGACCCCGTTCAGACCGGCGCAGCCGTACTGCTCAGGCAGCGAGGAACCCAGCAGGCCGAGCCCGGCGATCTCCGGGATCAGTTCCTTCGGGAAGCGGCCCTGCTCGAAGCAGTCGCCGATGATCGGCAACACTTTCTCGTCGGTGAAGCGCGCCACGGTATCCTGCACCGCGCGCTCCTCCTCGCTGAGCAAGGAACGGATGTCGTACAGGTCGAGCGGATTCAGGGCCATGGGGGCTGCCGGCAAGATGTAAGGGAATCATGCATTTTACCGGGGTGTCGGCGGCGCGGTAACCCCCGGAGGTTGCGAGGCTGGCAACGCCACCGCGGGCAGGCGAATGTTCGCCATGGCGATCCGACCTTCCCGCACCGGCGCCCTGTCCCGCTTCCCGCTTCCCGCTTCCCGATTCCCGATTCCCGATTCCCGATTCCCGATTCCCGATTCCCGATTCCCGTGCTCATCGACAGCCATTGCCATCTCGACGCGCCGGAATTCGATGCCGATCGCGATGCGGTGATCGCGCGCGCGCGCGCGGCAGGCGTGAACGGGCAGATCATCCCGGCGATCGCCGCCAGCGGCTGGCCGAAGCTGCGCGCGCTGTGCGCGCGGCGGTCCGACCTGTTTCCGGCGTATGGCCTGCACCCGATGTATCTGGCCGCGCATCGCGATGAACACCTGCTGGCGCTGCGTCACGTCCTGCGCGTCGGCAACCCGATCGCGGTCGGCGAATGCGGGCTGGATTTCCACGTCGAAGGGCTGGATGCGCAACGCCAGCAATTCCTGTTCGAAGCGCAACTGACGATCGCCCGCGACTTCGACTTGCCGGTGATCGTGCACGCACGCAAGGCGTTCGACGCGGTGATCGCCAGCCTGCGCCGCATCGGTGGGCTGCGCGGGGTGGTGCACAGCTTTTCCGGCAGCGAGGAGCAGGCGCGGCAGTTGTTCAAGCTCGGCTTCCACCTCGGCATTGGCGGCCCGGTCACGTACGAGCGGGCGCGACGGCTGCGCCGCATCGTCGCAACGATGCCGATCGAATGGCTGCTGCTGGAAACCGACGCCCCCGATCAACCCGATGCCTTCCATCGCGGGCAGCGCAATGAGCCGGCGCGCTTGCCGATCATCCACGATTGCGTGGCGCAGTTGCGCGGTGCGGCGTCCGCAGATATCGCACTGGCGACCAGTTCCAACGCGCGCCGCTTGTTTGCGCTGCCGAACGCACCGTAACGCGCGTCAAGCCTTCGCCGGCTTGAGCAATACCTCCATCGCCCTTCCCACCGCCGCAAACGCGAACGTACCGGTGACGTGCATCGCCGCACCCAGGCCGCCGCCGCAATCGAGCTTCATCGCCGCATCCGCGCCCAGCGCCGGGCGCAAGCCGCAGACGCTGCCGTCAGCCTGCGGATATTTCACGTTCTCCAGCGAATACACCGCCGGGATGCCGAAATAGCGCGCGGGATTGCGCGGGAATTTGTGCTCGCCACGCAGCTTCTTGCGCACCAGCGCCAGCAACGCGTCGTGTTCGGTGCGGCTCAGATCGCGCACCCGCACGAGGGTCGGGTCGGTGCGACCGCCAGCGGAACCGGACACCACCAGCGGCAGTTTGCGGCGCTTGCAGGCGACGATCAGGTCGATCTTGCTGCGCAGGCTGTCGCAGGCGTCGATGACCAGGTCGAAGCCGCGCGCCAGCATCGCTTCCATGTTGGCGGCAACGAGGAATTCGGCCACCGCATCGACCTGCGCGAGCGGGTTGATGGCGCGCACCCGCTCGGCCAGCACCGCTGCCTTGCCGCGTCCGAATTGGCCGTCGAGCGCATGCGACTGGCGATTGCAGTTCGACACGCAGACATCGTCGGCATCGATCAGGGTGAGCCGACCGATGCCGCTGCGCGCCAGCGCTTCCACCACCCACGAGCCGACGCCGCCCAGCCCGACCACGGCGACATGGCGATCGGCCAGCCGCAGCGCCGCGCCGGCACCGTACAGGCGATCGATGCCGGCGAAGCGTTCGCGATACAGGCGGTTGCGATCATCCATGGCAGCTAAGGCGGTCGAAAGGTGCTGCATGGTATCGTGCGCGCGTTCTTGCATTCCCCACCCCCACCTGACGCAGGAGTCTGCATGCGCCGCGCCGTTCTCATCGCCCTTTCGCTCGGACTGGTCATCGGCATCATCGGCACGGTGATGGCGATGGGTGCAATGCGCAGCGGTCCGCACATGACCACGGTGCTGATGCACATGCAGGATTTCCACATGGACGCGCTGCAGGCCAACCTCAAGGCCAACCGCTGCGCGGCCACCGACAACCTGCCGCACCTGCAGGCACTGCGGACGCTGTCGAACGACATCGAGCCGATCTTCCTGCCGATCGACAAGGAAGCCGACTTCCGGCAGAAGGCGAGCAACCTGCGCGCTGCCCTGGACGCCAGCCTTGCCACGCCGCCGACCGAGTGCGCCTCGCTGGGCGCGGCGATGACCAAGATCGGGCGCGAGTGCAAATCCTGCCATCAGGAATTCAAGGACTGACGATGTCGCCAGGCCGCTTTCCGCTCGTCGCCATCGCGCTCCTGACGCTCGCCGGCTGCGCCACGCAAGCGCCGTACCGCACCTCGTCGGAGATCAACGTGCCGGCGACGACGGCGCCCGCAGCAACGGCAACGCCGACCACGCCAAACCCATCCACGAATGGCGCGCGCTGCGTCGCCGGCAGCGGTGTGGTGGTGCGCGTGGGCAGCGACGCCCACACGGCCACGGCGATGATGCAAGGCGGCGTGCTCGGCGGCGTACTCGCCGACGATGGCAAGGGCGCCGGCAGCCAGGCGGCCACGCCGGCCAGCGGCGGGCACGACATCTACGTGCGCATGGACGACGGCCGCAAGCTGATCGTCAACCAGCACGACATCGGCGGCATTGCTGCCGGCACGCGGGTCGCGATCGATGCCTCCTGCCGTGCGCGCGTCGCGCGCTGAACCGGCCCGACCGCGACAAACAAAAAACCCGGAGCGTTGCCGCTCCGGGCTGGAATCCGGGCGCAGGGCGCCGAGGAATTACATCGGCGTCACTTCCTCCGCCTGCAGGCCCTTCTGACCCTGCACGACCTTGAAGCTGACCTTCTGGCCTTCCTTGAGGCTCTTGAAGCCAGTGCCCTGGATGGCGCGGAAGTGCACGAACACATCCTCACCGTTCTCGCGGGCGATGAAACCGAAACCCTTGGCATCGTTGAACCACTTCACGGTGCCCATCTGACGATCCGACATAAATCACTCCTGATACTTGCTGTCTTGATTGGCCGTCGCCGGCCGGTGGTACTGGTCTTGCAAGGAGTACATCGATGGAGACGATGGAGCGGATCGAACGATCAGACACGCATCGGGTCACGATCTACAGTGACCTGCAACGCCAGCGCGCGAAGTGTAGTGCAGAAATGGCCGCAAAGCGAGCGAAAATGCGGGCTTCGCCGTTGCCTGGACTGCTGCGGCGCAGCATGCGCGACTTCCGCCCGTCGCCTCGATCCATCGCCGCAACGCCGTTCAGCCACCTTCCAGTTCCAGCCAGCGTGCGAACGCTGCCTCCAGTTCGCCCTGTCGCGCCGCCAATTGCGCCTGCGCGGCGACGATCTGCGCCGACGGCTGGCGATAGAATCCGGCGTCCTGCATCGCCGCGATGCGCGCGGCGATGTCGGCTTCGAGAGCCTCGATGCGCGCCGGCAGGTCTTCGAGTTCGCGCTGCTGCTTGAAGCCGAGCTTGCGCCGTGGCGGCGGCTTGTCCGCACTGGCGCGCGTTGCCGGCATGCCATCGGCCCTGCCCGCAGGCAGGCCCGCGGCCGCGTCCGGCACCGTCCGCTGTCGCAACCAGTCGGAATAGCCGCCGACGTATTCGCCGATGCGGCCATCGCCTTCGAATGCGAGCGTGCTGGTCACCACCCGGTCGAGGAAATCGCGGTCGTGGCTGACCAGCAACAAGGTGCCCGGGTAATCGGCCAGCAGTTCTTCCAGCAGCTCCAGCGTTTCGACATCCAGATCGTTGGTCGGCTCGTCCATCACCAGCAGGTTGGACGGCTGCGCAAACAGTTTGGCCAGCAGCAGGCGGTTGCGCTCGCCGCCGGACAGGCGGGTGATCGGCGCACGCGCACGTTCGGGCGTGAACAGGAAGTCCTGCAGATAGCCCAGCACGTGCTTGCGCCCGCTGGCGGTCTGGATGAACTCCAGCCCTTCGGAAACGTTGTCGAGCGCGTTCCAATCCTCGCGCAGGGCCGCGCGATGCTGGTCGAAGTAGGCCACTTGCAGTCCGGTGCCGACCTGAACTTCGCCGGCCTGCGGTTCGAGCTGCCCGAGCAGCAGGCGGATCAGGGTGGTCTTGCCGACGCCGTTGGCGCCGATCAGTCCGACGCGGTCGCCGCGCACGATGGTGGTGCTCAGCCCGGCTACGACGACGCGATCGCCATAGGCGAACGACACGTCCCGTGTCTGGATCACCTTCTTGCCCGAAGCCGGCGTCGCCAGCGCCGCCAGCTTGACCTTGCCAACCGGTTCGCGCCGCTGCGAACGCTCGCGGCGCATCGCTTCGAGCCGGCGTACGCGGCCCTCGTCGCGGGTGCGCCGGGCCTTGATGCCTTGCCGGATCCACACTTCCTCCTGCGCCAGCCGCTTGTCGAAACGCGCCTGTTCCTGCGCCTGGGCGTCGAGGCGCTCTTCGCGCCGACGCAGGTAGTTGTCGTAGTCGCCGGGCCAGGACGTGACCGCACCACGATCGATCTCGACGATGCGCGTGGCCAGCGCGCGCAGGAAACGGCGGTCGTGGGTGACGAAAACGATGGCACCGCGAAAGCCGCGCAGGAATTCCTCCAGCCAGTCGATCGCGGCGATGTCGAGGTGGTTGGTCGGCTCGTCGAGCAGCAGCACGTCGGGCTGCGCCACCAGCGCGCGCGCCAGCAGCACGCGCCGCTTCATCCCGCCCGAGAGCGCAGCGAACGCTTCCTCCGCGGGCAGCTGCAGACGGGCGATGACCTGTTCGACACGGCGATCCAGATCCCAGCCATCCGCGCGCTCGATGCGTGCCTGCACCGCCGCCAGTGCCTCGGCATCGACCGCGGCGGCATGGCTGAGACGATGGAATTGCGCCAGCCATTGGCCGAGTTCGCCCAGCCCGTCGGCGACGACATCGAACACGCTGCCGGCCATTTGCGCCGGCACTTCCTGCATCAAATGGCCGATCCGGACGCCCTCGGCGATACGAATCTCGCCATCGTCGGGGACGATTTCCCGCGCCAGCAGGCGCAACAGGGTCGATTTGCCCTCGCCGTTGCGACCGACCACGCACACGCGCTCGTTCGCCTCGATGCCGAGCACGACATCATCGAGCAGCGGCGGGCCGCCGACGCCGTAGTGGACGTTCTGGAAGGTGATCAGCGCCATCGCTCATTGTCGCTCATGGTCGTGTGGCGAACCAGGAACGGCACCGATCCAGCGGTCGCGACGAATCCATCATCCCGACCGGAGCGGGCGGTGAACGGCGCCGTGCAGACGGCCCCAGGCGAGCCGTGCCTGGTTCCACATACCAGGGCTGCGGCTCGCCGCTCACCCTTCGACAGGCTCAGGGCGAACGGCTCTCGGGTACCGTTCGTGCCGCTTCATTCCGTTCGCGTCGGTTCATTCCGTTCGTGTCGGTTCAATCTCGTTCGTGCCGGTTCAATTTCGTTCGTGGTGAGCCTGTCGAACCACGAACGGACGCAACCGCAACGCTCACCCACGCGGCCGCTCAGTGGTGATGCCCGCCGGCACCGTGGACGTGACCGTGCGCCAGTTCCTCGGCGGTAGCCGCACGCACCTGCGCGATCTCGATGGAAAAATGCAGCGGCACTCCGGCCAGCGGATGATTGCCATCGACAGTCACCGCCTCGGCATCGACCGCAGCGACTGTCACCACCATCGCACCCTGCCCGTTGTGGGCCTGGAATTGCATGCCCGGCTCGATCACGTCGACGCCCTGGAACGCGGCGCGCGGCACCACCTGCACCAACCCCGGATCGCGCACGCCATAGCCCTGATCGGGCGATACCACGACATCGAAACGATCGCCGGCAGCGCGTCCCTCCATCGCCTGCTCCAGCCCCGGCACGATGTTGCCGGCGCCGTGCAGATAGGCCAGCGGCTGACCGTCTGGCGAGGCGTCGATCACCTCCCCGTCGGGATTGGTGAGCGTGTAGTGGAACGATGCAACGGTGTGCTCGGCGATCTGCATGGGATATCTCGAATGAGTAAAGGGAACCGCAGACCGAACGAACCGGATCGGCAGCGCCGGCTGATCTGGGGGCGAACTGCGCCAGCGCAAGGCACGCGGAAGCAGGCCCGCGCAAGCCGGCTCGCAGCAGCAACGACGCGAGCCGATCAGGCTGCCGGCGCACGCGGCAACTGCGCCGGGGACAACACCCGCACCTCGACCTCGCCCACGCCCTCGCAGTTCGCCCGATGCGTCTGCCCGGCCGACGCCGGCGGCCACAGCGCGCAGGCCGCCGCGGTCACCAGCACGTATTCGCGTCCATCGACGTCGTTCTTCAGCAGCCGATGCAGGACGATCACGTCCTCGCCGGCCAGCTCGGTGAAACCGCGCAAGGTCTTGATGGCGATCTCGCCACAATGCACGAATGCCTTCAGGCGCAGCGCATGCACGTTCTGGCAGCCATCGCAGCCGCAGCCCCGGCGTGCCGCGGCGATGCGACCGCGCATCCGGGTGAAGGCGTCGAACATCGCGCCCAGCTGCGCGGCGACATCGGCCGCCGCCGCCGGCCTGTCCTCGCCGGATTCGGCATAAAACAGCGCGGCATCGCCTTCGAACTTGTTCAACACCAGTGGCTGCCGGCTGCACTGCGCGATCGCATCGAGCAGATCGCTGACGATTTGCTCGGCATGCACGAGACTGACCGCGCGATTGACGATAAAGTCGGTATAGCCGCTGATGTCGGCGATCACCAGCACCGCGTGCGCGAGGCGGATCATCGGCTCACGCCCCGCCCAGCACCGGCGCCAGTTCGCGCTCGATCTTCTCCGGCGTATCGGTCGGCGCGTAGCGCTTGACCACCGCCCCGTCGCGGCCGACCAGGAACTTGGTGAAATTCCATTTGATGCCATCGAATCCCAGCAGCCCGCCCTTCTCTTCCTTCAGCCATTTCCACAGCGGATGCGCGTTGGCGCCATTGACGTCGATCTTGGCGAACATCGGGAAACTGACATCGTAGGTCAGCGCGCAGAAGCTCTTGATCTCCTCGGCGTCGCCCGGCTCCTGGTGCCCGAACTGGTCACAGGGAAAACCCAGCACTTCCAGCCCCTGATCCTTGTGCTGGCGGTACATCGCCTCCAGCCCCTTGTACTGCGGCGTGAAACCGCAGCGGCTGGCGACGTTTACGATCAGCAGCACCTTGCCGCGGTAGCGGGCCAGCGATCGCTCGTTGCCATCGATGTCGCAGGCGGAAAAGTCGTAGGCGGTGGTCATCGGCGCGTCTCCGTTCGGGTGCGCACTGTAGCGCGATCGCGCCCGGCCATGCGCCCCGGTCATGCGCCCCGCCCCTGCACCATCGCACCGGTGTCGCGCCCGGCACTTCACCACGATGACGCTCGCAGGCCGGGGGTGGGCTCCCGGCCCTGACCTGGATCAAGCGACGGCAGCCCGTTCGACTGGCGAGCCCGGTCGCGAAAACGTACAATTTCGGTACTGATTCGATCGCCACGCGCGCCCGCCTCGTCGCCGCCATGCTCCGCGTCACCAAACTCACCGACTACGCCAGCCTCGTGCTGAGCCTGCTCGCGCAGGCGCCGCAGCGCGTGCACAGCACCGCCGAACTGGCCGAGCGCGCGCATCTGGAAACGCCAACGGTGAGCAAGCTGCTCAAGGCGCTGGCGCAGGCCGGACTGGTGGCGGCGTTTCGCGGCGCCAGCGGCGGTTACCGGCTGGCGCAACCGGCCACGCAGATTCGCCTGATCGCCATCGTCGAGGCCATCGAAGGGCCGCTGGGCATGACTGAATGCAGCCTGCACGACGGCGATTGCAGCATCGAGCAGCACTGCGGCGTGCGCGCCAACTGGCGGCGGATCAACGACGTGGTGATCGACGCGCTGGCCTCGGTGACGCTGGCGCAGATGCTCGAACCGCCGGCGACGACGGCGGCTCCGCTGCGCCGCCGCAAGTCCATCCCCGTGCACGTGACGAGCACCTGACATGGAAGCTGCCGCAACCACCCTCGAACGCCAGCTCGAACGCAAATACGCGGCCGGCTTCGTCACCGACATCGAAAGCGAGAGCCTGCCGCCGGGGCTCGACGAGGATGTCGTGCGCGCGATTTCGGCGCGCAAGGAAGAACCCGAATGGATGACGCAATGGCGCTTGAAGGCCTACCGTCACTGGCTGACGATGACACCGCCGCAGTGGGCCAAGCTCAAGCTCGGGCCGATCGACTTTCAGGCGATCAGCTATTTTTCGCAACCGAAGAACCGGCCCAAATCGCTCGACGAAGTCGATCCGAAGCTGCTGGAAACCTACGACAAGCTCGGTGTGCCGCTGCACGAACGCGCCAAGCTCGCCGGTGTCGCGGTGGACGCGGTATTCGATTCGGTTTCGGTCGGCACCACGTTCAAGCAGGAACTGGCCGCGGTCGGGGTGATCTTCACCTCGATGAGCGATGCCATCCGCTCGCATCCGGAACTCGTGCGCAAGTATCTGGGCACGGTGGTGCCGCAGAAGGACAACTATTTCGCCGCGCTCAATTCGGCGGTGTTTTCCGACGGCTCGTTCGTGTTCATCCCCAGGGGCGTGCGCTGCCCGATGGAATTGTCCACCTACTTTCGCATCAACGCCGGCCACACTGGCCAGTTCGAGCGCACCCTGATCATCGCCGAGGAAGGCGCCAGCGTGTCCTATCTGGAAGGCTGCACCGCGCCGATGCGCGACGAAAACCAGCTGCACGCGGCGGTGGTTGAACTGGTCGCGCTCGACGATGCCAGCATCAAGTATTCGACCGTGCAGAACTGGTATCCGGGCGACGAGAACGGCGTCGGCGGCATCTACAACTTCGTCACCAAACGCGGCGCCTGCCGCGGCAAGCGCAGCAAGATCGTCTGGACGCAGGTCGAGACCGGCTCGGCGATCACCTGGAAATATCCGAGTTGCGTGCTGTTCGGCGACGACTCGGTCGGCGAGTTCCACTCGGTGGCGCTCACCCACCACTGCCAGCAGGCCGATACCGGCACCAAGATGATCCACATCGGCAAGCGCACCAAGAGCAAGATCGTCAGCAAGGGCATCAGCGCCGGCCGCGGTCAGAACAGCTATCGCGGCCTGGTGCGCGTGGAGAAGATGGCCGAAGGCGCGCGCAACCATACCCGCTGCGACTCGCTGCTGATCGGCAAGCGCTGCGGTGCGCACACCTTCCCCTACGTCGAGGTGAAGAATCCGACCGCCACCGTCGAGCACGAAGCCACCACTTCGAAGATTTCCGAAGATCAACTGTTCTACTGCCGCAGTCGCGGCATCGGCGAGGAAGATGCGGTGTCGATGATCGTCGACGGCTTCTGCCGCGAGGTATTCCGCGAGCTGCCGATGGAGTTCGCGGTGGAAGCGCGCAAGCTGCTGGAAGTCTCGCTGGAGGGGGCGGTCGGATGAGCGACACCACGCATATCGGATCCAGGGTAACGCTCGCGTGCGAACGCATCGAACGGGTCGCGCGGGTTTGCCGCATCGGCGAAGAACCGAGCCTGGTGGACGAATACGCGCACTTCAGCGCCGACGAACGTCTGGAGCTTTTTCTGCGATTGCGCCAGCGCAGCATTGAGGACTGTCATGGAACTGATCCAGGATTTCAAAGACTTCATTCGATTGCTCGACGAGCATGAAGTCCGCTACATGATCGTCGGCGGAGTCGCGGTCAATGCGCTCGGCTACGTGCGCATGACCGAAGACATCGATTTCTGGCTCGAACGTTCCGATGACAACGCGCAGCGTGCGTTGGCGGCGCTCGCCGAATTCGGGTTCACCCAGTTTTCCAGAGACGACCTCCTCGATCCGAAGGCCGTGCTGATGATGGGCCGCCCACCCAACCGGATCGACCTGCTTACATGGATCTCGGGGCGGGATTTCGCGGAATGTTATCCACGCCGAACCTACGCATCGCTCGGCGGCGTGCGAATTCCGCTGATCGCGCTCGAGGACCTGCTGATAAACAAACGTGCGTCCGGCCGCCCCAAGGATCTGGCCGACCTGGACGAATTCGAACGCAGACGCGGCAAGGAATGACTCATGCTGACCATCGACAACCTCCACGCCCGCGTCCAGGGCAAGGACATCCTCAAGGGCCTGACGCTGGCCGTGAAGCCGGGCGAAGTGCACGCGATCATGGGCCCGAACGGCGCCGGCAAGTCCACGCTGGGGCATGTGCTGGCCGGGCGCGACGGTTATGAGGTCACGGCCGGGTCGGTGCGCTTCCACGAGCGCGACCTGCTCGCGCTGGCGCCGGAAGAACGCGCCGCCGCCGGACTGTTCCTGGCCTTCCAGTATCCGGTCGAGATTCCCGGCGTGAACAACACCTACTTCCTGCGCGCGGCGTTCAACGCGCAGCGCAAGGCGCGCGGCGAGCCGGAAATGGACACCATGCAATTTCTGCGCCGCGTTCGCGAGAAGCTCAAGGTGCTGCATCTGAAGGACGACCTGCTCAACCGCGGCGTCAACGAAGGTTTTTCCGGCGGCGAGAAGAAGCGCAACGAGATCTTCCAGCTCGCCGTGCTCGAACCGACCTTGGCCATCCTCGACGAAACCGATTCGGGCCTGGACATCGACGCCCTGCGCAGCGTCGCCGACGGCGTCAATGCGCTGCGTTCGCCCGAGCGCGCATTCGTCGTCATCACCCATTACCAGCGCCTGCTCGACTACATCAAGCCCGACGTGGTGCACGTGCTGGCCGATGGCCGCATCGTCGAATCCGGCGGCCCCGAATTGGCGCTGGCGCTGGAGGAGCACGGCTACGCCTGGATCCGCGAGCGCATCGCGCCGGTCGCGCAGGCAAGCGCATGAGCGCGATGCTCGAATCGCTGGCGGCCGGCTTTGCCGGCGATGCCGCGCGCGCGGCGCTGCTGGCGGCGGCGCTGCGTGACGGCCTGCCCGGCAAGCGCGTCGAACGCTGGAAGTACACTTCGTTGCAGGCGCTGGGACAACGCGTCTTCACGCCACGCGCGCCGGCGGGCACCATCGACGCCGCCATGCTGGCCGGCATTCCGGCACCGCGCCTGGTATTCGTCAACGGCCGCATCGATGCCACGGCGAGCGACTTGCAGGGCCTGCCGGCGCAGGTCAGCCTGCGCTCGCGCGCCGTCGAAGGCGATGGTGCACAAGCCATGATCGGGCCATCGATCGCGCCATCGATCGCGCCGCAGCATGCGCGCGCCGATGCGGTATTCGACCGCCTCAACGCCGCTCTCGCCGACGATGGCGTGCATCTGCATGTGCACGCGGCGGCCAGCGAGGTGCCGATCCATCTGGTCTTCGTCGGTGCGCCAGCCGCCGGCGACATCGCCTGGCACCTGCGGCACCACATCACGCTCGATGCCGGCGCCAAGGCGACGTTGATCGAACACCACCTCGCCGCCGGTGCACACACGCATCTGGGCAATGCCATCACGCAGATCGATCTGGCGGCCGGCGCCGAGCTGGCACACCTGCGCATCCAGCACGAAACCGATGGCGCCAGCCTGCTCGCACGCACGGAAGCGACGCTGGCCAGCGATGCCCGCTATCGCCGTCTCGATCTGGAGCTGGGCGCGGCGCTGTCGCGGCACGAATTGAACATCCATCTCGCCGGCGATCGCGCCAGCGCGCAGGCGCACGGCGTGCTGCTCGCCAGCGGCACGCGCCACCTCGACACCCGCATCGGCATCGAGCATCGCGCCCGCGACAGCGCCTGCGACCTGGTCTGGCGCGGCATGGCGGCCGGGCGCGGGCGGGCGGTGTTCCACGGCGGCATCGTCATCCAGCCCGGCGCCGATGGCAGCGATGCGCGGCTGTCGAGCAAGAACCTGTTGCTGTCCGCGGGTGCGGAGATCGACACCCAGCCGGTGCTGGAGATCCACGCCGACGAGGTCAAGGCGGCGCACGGCGCCACCGTCGGCCAACTCGACGAACGCGCGCTGTTCTACCTGCGCTCGCGCGGCATCGACCTGGTGCAGGCGCGGCGCCTGCTGACGGCGGCGTTCGCCCGCCAGGTGCTGGCCACGATGCCCGACGACGATCTGCGGCAACGCGCGAGCACGGCTCTGGATGCAGCACTGGAACGCCTCGAGGGCGAGGCATGAGCGCCAGCGGCAACCGCCACGTCGCGCCCGAGGCGAAGGCTGCGGCGACGGTCGATTGGCAGCGCGTGCGCGCCGACTTCCCGCTGCTGCGGCGCGAGGTCCACGGCAAGCCGTTGGTCTATTTCGACTCCGCCAATACCGGGCAGAAGCCCGAGACGGTGATCGCGGCAGTGGATGGCTACTACCGCCAATACAACGCCAACGTCTCGCGTGCCGTGCACACGCTCGGCGAACAGGCCACCAGCGCCTACGAAGCAGCGCGCGATCGGCTCGCCGCGCACTTGCACGTGCGCCGCGACGATCTGGTATTCACCAGCGGCACCACGATGGCGATCAACCTCGTCGCCTATTCGTGGGCGCTGCCGCGGCTGCGGCCCGGCGACGCGATCCTGCTCACGCGCATGGAGCACCACGCCAACATCGTGCCGTGGCAACTGGTGGCGCAGCGCACCGGCGCCAGCATCAAAGTCGCCGAGATCACCGCCGAAGGCGTGCTCGATCTGGATGCGCTGCGCGCGGCGATGACGCCCGACGTGAAACTGCTCGGCGTCACCCACGTCTCCAACGTGCTCGGCACCGTCAATCCGGTGCGCGAGGTCTGCCGCATGGCGCGCGAACGCGGCATCGTCAGCCTCATCGATGGCTCGCAGGCACTGCCGCATCGGCCGATCGACATCGCCGCCATCGGCTGCGATTTCTATGCCCTGACCGGGCACAAGATGTGCGGCCCGACCGGCACCGGCGCGCTATGGGCGCGGCGCGAACATCTGCAGGCGATGCCGCCATTTTTCGGCGGCGGCGAGATGATCCGCGAAGTGCGCTTCGAGGGCACGATCTTCAACGACCCGCCGCACAAGTTCGAAGCCGGCACGCCCAACATCGCCGGTTTCATCGGCCTGGGCGCGGCGGTGGATTACCTCGACGCCATCGGCATGGCCAACGTCGAGGCGCGCGAAGCCGAACTGCTCGCGCACGCCAGCGAAGAAATGGCCAGGGTCGAAGGTCTGCGCATCATCGGCAACGCGCCGCACAAGGCGGCGGTGATCTCCTTCCTGATCGAAGGCGCGCACGCGCACGACCTTGCCACCCTGCTCGATCTGGAAGGTGTCGCGGTGCGCTCGGGCCACCACTGCGCGCATCCGCTGATGGCCTTTTATGGCGTACCGGCGACCTGCCGCGCGTCGCTGGCGTTCTACAACACCCACGCCGAGATCGAGCGCTTCATCGAAGCCCTGGGCAAGGTGCGCAAGTTGCTGCGGTGAAGTTCGCCGTCCGCGCCGGCGCGGCGATCAGCCGTTGTTCGATCGCGCCGGGATGCGCAAGGCCTGCCCGGGACGAACCTGATTGCCTTGCAGGTGATTGAACTCACGCAAGCGGATCAGGCTCACCCCGTACTGGCCGGCGACGTCGCGCAGGCTCTCGCCCTGCTGGACGACGTGAACCTGCTCATCGCCGCCGGCGGTCGCCAGCATCACCGGCGCTGCCTGACGCGAAGGCGGTGGCGCCGGATCGACGGCTCGCGGCGGGATCACGCTGGCCACGCGCGCCTCGCGCGCGCCGCGCGCGTGCAGGGCGGCGAATTGCGTGCCCGGCAATGGCGTCGCGATGAAATAGCTTTCGACACCATCGAGGATCGCCCGTGCCAGTTTGGCCCGGTAGGCCGGGCTGTTCAGCCGTTGTTCTTCGGATTGATTGGTGATGAACGCGGTTTCGACCAGCATCGAGGGCACGTCCGGCGAGCGCAGGACGACGAAATTGGCGTGTTCCGGATGCGCCTTGTGGGTGCGGCCGATGTCGCGCAGCGCCTGATGCACGCGCTCGGCGGCATCCTCGGAGGCTTTCATGGTCGCGCTTTGCGACAGATCCAGCAGCACCGAGGCCAGGGTGTCGTCCTTGTCGGACAACTTGACCCCGCCGACGAGGTCGGCCGCGTTCTCGCGATCGGCCAGCCAACGGGCTGCCTGCGAGGTCACCCCGCGCTGCGACAGCACCCATACCGACGAACCGGTGGCGCTGTGCCCGGGTTCGGCATCGCAATGGACGGAAATGAACAGATCGGCCTTGGCCTCGCGCGCCTTGCGATAGCGCTCGGCCAGCGGCACGAAATAATCGCCGTCGCGGGTCAGCACCGCCTTCATGCCGGGAGTGGCGTCGATCTGCCGCGCCAGTTCGCGAGCGGTGGCGAGGGTGACGTTCTTCTCGTAGGTGCCGCTGTAGCCTTGCGCGCCGGTGTCCTTGCCACCATGACCGGCATCGACGGCGATGACGATCGGGCGCAGGCGGGCGCCGAGCACATCGCGCAGGGTGCGTGCGCCGGGGCGTTCGAGCTCGGCCACGGCCGTGCCTTGGCCGTCGTCGGTGCCGGCGGTGCCGGTTGTCGGCAATGTCGTGGGCGACGGATCGACCGGCTTGCTGGCACCGCGGCGTCGATCATTGCCGGGTATCTGCATTGAATTACGGTCATCAGCGTCGAACGACCGCGAGTCTTCGTCGTTTTCAGCAGAAGCCAACGGCACCGGCTGCGGTGACGCAGACGCCGCGATCGCATCGTCCGATCCAGCCGGGACGGCCACTATCGGCGTATCCCGACGCACCGTCGCCGTGATCGCGTCGGCGTGAACCGGAGCCGCAACCACCGCCGTCGTGCGGGATTGCGCGCGGGTGTCCGCACTCTCGTCCGACTCCGGACCGGGTGCTTCAGCCCGCGCCGGCCGTACCCGTGCCACGGCCCGTGCCGCCGCGGCCGTCGCCACGGGCTTGCGCGCCGGATCGCGCAGCTCGATCACCAACCGGGCACCATCGGCACCCGGCCGCAGGGAGGTCTTGGGGCGAATCCTGGCGGTCAGGTCGAACACCAATCGCACATCGCCGGGCACCGGCTTGCCGGTACGCACGTTGGCGACGACGCCGTCGGGGCCGGGCACGCGAAAATCGCCGGCCAGCCGGGCGTGGTGGACATCCACCACCAGTCGATCGGGATTGGCGAGCGCGAACACGTCGTAACGGGCATCGGCGGCGACATCGATCGACGCCCGCGTCCAGCCGTCGGCATCACTGACGGTGACCGCGCCGACCTCACCTGGCTGCGCCGCGCAGGCGATGCCGCCCAGTACCGACGACAGGGCGACGCAAAGCCCGACGAGGAGCGGATGGCTGCGCATGGGCGCGATAGATACTCCAGTCCGCACCGGAATTCAAGAGATATTTCCTTTGCAATCCGGCACCTGGGATGACTATCTGAAATTCGCCACAGAAAGGTCGTGCAGGTTGGGGGACTTTTCGAGCCGCGCCAGCCACGCCTCCCCGTCGGCCGACGCCGCCTGCAATCGCGCGGCGCGGACATCGCCCGCTTGCCTTAGATGCACATGCAAGTCCGCGTCCGGCAAAGCATTCCGCCCGCGCTCGGGCCATTCGACCAACCACAGATCGGCGCTCGCGGCGAGCGCATCGAGGCCGAGAAACTCCAGCTCGTCGGCGGCCGCGATTCGATACAGATCCAGATGCACCGCCTCGCCGCCATCGGCCAGTCGATACGGCTCGATCAGGGTGTAGGTCGGGCTGCGGATGGCGCCGGCCACGCCAAGCCGGCGCAGCAGGGCGCGCGCGAGGGTGGATTTGCCGGCGCCCAGATCGCCGTGCAGGTAGACGACCGCGCGCGACGGGAGTGTCGCGGCCAATGCCGCGCCGAGCCGCTCGGTGGCATCGGGATCGGGAAGATTCAGATTCATGGATTGGCCAGACGGCGCAGATGGGGGAACAGATCGGAGGCCAGCAGCCCGCGCGGCCCGCCCGCGGCCGCCGCGGCATCGCCGGCGGCGGCATGCAGCAACGCGCCGCAGACCGCCGCCGCGAACGCGCCCAGCCCCTGCGCACGCAGCGCCGCAATCACCCCGGTCAGCACATCGCCCATGCCACCGCTGGCCATGCCGGGGTTGCCGGCCGCAATCACGACGGGCAACTCGCCGGGTGCGGCAACGAGCGTGCCAGCACCCTTCAGTACGACAACCGCATCAAATTTCGCCGAAAGTCGCGCAACGGCAGTGAAACGATCGGATTGCACTTCCGTCGTGGAAATCCCCAGCAGGCGTCCGGCCTCGCCCGGATGCGGGGTGAGGACCGCGTCGGGTGCCGCGCACGGCGAACTCGCGAGCAGATTCAGGGCGTCGGCATCGAGCACCAGCGGCTTGCCGCTGGCGAGCGCCGCCTCCAGCAGCGCCCTGCCCCACTCGCCCGTGCCCAGCCCCGGCCCCACCGCCAGCACGTTCGCGCGTTCGCACGCCGCCCTGAACTCGGCCGATTCCTCGACGCCGCGCACCATCAATTCCGGCCGCCGCGCCAGCAACATCGCAACGTGCGCAGCGCGGGTGGCGACGCTGACCAGCCCGGCACCCGCACGCAGCGCCGCTTCCGCCGCCAGCGCGATCGCGCCGGCGGTGCCGTGCTCGCCGCCAACGCACAGGACATGGCCGAAATCGCCCTTGTGCGAGTCGGCATCGCGCGGTGGCAGCCAATGCGCCAGCGCGTCGGCGCGGACGCGCCGGGCCGCGGGTGAATGCGCGGCGACGATCGATTCCGGGACACCCAGATCATCCACCTCGAGCGCGCCGACTCGATCCAGCGCGGCCCCGGCATGCAGGCCGCGCTTGTCGACGAGGAAGGTCAGCGTGCGCGCCGCGCGAATCGCCACGCCGGGGACGTGGCCGCTGTCGGCATCGACGCCGCTGGGCACATCGAGCGCGAACACGTCTGCATCCGCGGCGTTGACCGCTTCGATCAGGGTGCGCGCCGAGCCCTCGGGCGGGCGCGCCAGCCCGATACCGAACAGCGCGTCCACCCACAAATCCGCCGCCGGCAGCGTACCGTCGAAAACCTGCACCTCGCCGCCGGCCTCGCGCCATGCCTGCGCCGCCGCTTGCGCCGTCTCTCCGCGCGGCTCGCCATCGGGCAAGCGCCGCACGAAAACCTCGCACCCGCCCGCGCGCGCCAGTCGCGCCAGCACATAGCCATCGCCACCGTTGTTGCCCGGTCCGCAGACGATGCCGATCCGCCGCGCCTGCGGCCAATGCCGCGCCAGCACCCGCCACGCCGCCGCGCCGGCACGCTGCATCAATCCGTATTCGGAAAGATGCAGCGCCACCTGCGCCGCGCGGTCGATCGCGCGCGCGGTGGCGACGTCGTACAAGGGGAGATGCCGGAACATGCCCGGATTCTATACTTGCGCAATGTCCGGACCCGAACCGCCCGCCATCGTCGACGGCGCAGCACTCGTCACGCGCATCCGTGCGTGGGCGCAGGAACTGGGCTTCTCGCGCCTGGGCATCGCCGACGTCGCACTCGAAGACGATGCCGCGCATCTGCGGCAATGGCTCGATGCCGGCCGGCACGGCGACATGGAATGGATGGCGCGCCACGGCGTGTTGCGCGAGCAGCCCGAAGCGCTGCGGCCGGGTACGGTGCGGGTGATTTCGGTGCGGATGGACTACGCGACATCGGAAACCGACGCCGACTGGGCGACGCTGGCCGCTGGCGAGCGCGCCTATGTCGCCCGCTATGCGCGCGGTCGCGACTATCACAAGCTGATGCGCAACCGTTTGCAGAAGCTGGCCGAGCGCATCGCCGCCGAAATCGGCCCGTTCGGCTATCGCGCCTTCGTCGATTCGGCGCCGGTGCTGGAAAAGGCGCTGGCGCGCAACGCCGGCCTGGGCTGGATCGGCAAGCACACGGTGCTGATCGATGCCGATGCCGGCTCGTGGTTCTTCCTCGGCGAGATCTACACCGACCTGCCGCTGCCGGCCGACGCGCCGGCCAGCACCCATTGCGGCACCTGCACGCGCTGCATCGAGATCTGCCCGACGCAGGCGATCACCGCGCCGTGGCAGCTCGATGCGCGTCGCTGCATCGCCTATCTGACCATCGAACACGAAGGATCGATCCCCGAATCGCTGCGCGCACCGATCGGCAACCGTGTGTTCGGCTGCGACGATTGCCAGTTGATCTGTCCGTGGAACAAATTCGCCAAGGCCGCCGCCGAGCCGGATTTTCGCGCCCGCAATCGCCTGGACACGGCCAGCCTGGTCGAATTGTTCGCTTGGAGCGAGGAAGAATTCCTGGCGCGAACCGAAGGCTCGGCGATCCGCCGGCTCGGTCACGAACGCTGGTTGCGCAATATCGCGGTGGGGCTGGGCAATGCGCCGACCACACCGGAAGTCGTCACCGCGCTGCGTTCTCGCGCCGATCACGCTTCGGCGCTGGTGCGCGAGCACGTGCAATGGGCGCTGGCGCGGCACGAGCGGGCCTGAGACGCCGATCTCGGCCTGCACGCGCCGCAATTCAGTCCCGATAGCGGCTTTTGAGCGCGCCGGCACGCCCTTCGGCGCGGCCGTGGTTGCGGTAGTGCACCTCCGGATCGACCTCATGCACGGCCAGATCCGGGTACATCAGCAGGTAGTGGATCGGATCGAAGCGGTCGCCCGTCGCCTGCATCTCGCGCGCCGCCCGCTTGAGCGCGGCGAAGTGGCGGCCGTCGTCGCGATATTCGGCCTGCTGCGCGGCAACGAACCGCAGGGCGATCGCCAGCAGTTCGGCCGGATCCTGGTTCTGGACTTCCGGCGCGCCGTGCGCCGGCGGCCCGGCGCCGAACAGGATCTGCTTCACTGCCATCATTGTCGGGCTGCGCAGCGGCTCCAGCTGCGCGTTCAGCTCCTGGGCGAAGATCGCCAAGGCATCTGCGCCAGCGGTCGGCAATGGTGCCCGCACCTGCTCCGGCCAACGGCGCAGGAACTCATCGCTGATCGCCCGGCACAATCCTTCATCGGCAAACGCGGCATTGATCGCCTGCAACAACGCCAGTTCGCCCGTGGTCAGGCCGCGATTGACGCGCCCCGCCGGCGCCGCCGTGGCGATCGCCGGGTCTTCGCCGAGCACCGCCAGCAGGGCCGGCAAGAGGTCGCGCTCGTCGTAGGGCACTACTTCGGCCGGGATCGGGCAGCGATCGAGATTCAGCCAAGCATCGGCACAGGCATCGCTCCAATCGCGCAGCCAGCGCGCATCGAACGGCTCGGCACAGGCATGGGCCTTGACCAGCTGCGAATGGATCGACCACGTCCACGCCGGCAGCGGCCGCACGCACACCAGCAACCGCAGCATCCGCGCCTGCGGCGCGAGCAGGCGGCACAACTCCGCCATCGCCTCGGCGCTGGCGAAAAACAGATGTTCGCTGGAAATCAGCAGTCGGCGCCTGCCGGCCGGCGCGGCGGCGAGCAGTTCGTCGACGCAGGCGGCCAACCGGCTCCGCAGCGGCGCATCGACCCTTGCATTGGCCATTTCGCGAGCGATGCGGGCGCCATTGGCCGGCCCCAACTCGGCGTTGACCTCTGGATAGGCCAGTGCGCCCAGGTGCCGCTCGCGCGCCAGCGCATGCAATCCATGCTGCACCCGCGTCGAACCGGTCTTGGGCAGGCCGGCGTGCAGGAAGATGGTGTCGTACATGCCCGCGGCGCCAGCGCCCCGTGCGCCGACCGCGCGCTATGCCGCCTGCATCGGCATCGAATCGTTGGTATGGGTCAAACGGTTGTGACGATCGACGTAGACCAGCCGCGGCTTGTGCGCGGCGGCCTCGGCGGCATCGAACTGGCCGTAGGCGCAGATGATGACCAGGTCGCCCGGGCTGGCGCGGTGGGCAGCGGCGCCATTGACCGAAATCGTGCCGCTGCCCGGCTCGGCCTTGATCGCGTAGGTGACGAAGCGCTCGCCGTTGTTGACGTTGAAGATGTGCACCTGCTCGTGCTCGACGATGCCGGCCAGGTCCAGCAGACGTTCGTCGATCGCGCATGAGCCTTCGTAATGCAGCTCGGCGTGGGTGACGGAGGCGCGGTGGATCTTGGCCTTGAGCAGGGTCAGGTTCATGGTGTGGCTCCGGCAGGCGCAGGTGCGGCAAGGCCGCTTGCGCGCGAGTGTAGGCTCACGTTTTGCGCACTGCAACATGACGCCGCGCAATTCGCGAAACCGGTCACGGGTCGGTCAATTTATGGACTCATCAGTCCAGAAGCAAATTGTCGATCAGACGGGTGTTGCCCAGCCGCGCGGCGATCAGGGCGACCAGGCCCGTGCGCGTATGGTCGGCGGGCGCACCCAGATCGGCGCGGCGGATGGTCGCGTAATCGACGGCAAAACCGGCAGCCACCAGTCTGGCCGTCGCCGCCGCTTCGACCGCCGCCAGGGTTCGACCGCCACGCACGCCCTCGCGCATCGAAAGCAGGGTCGCGTGGATCGTCGGTGCCACTTCGCGTTCGGCCGGCGACAGGTACTGGTTGCGCGAACTCAGCGCCAGCCCGTCATCGGCACGCACGGTCGGCGCGGCAACGATCTCGATCGGGAATGCCAAATCGCGCACCAGCCGCGAAATCACCTGCAACTGCTGGTAATCCTTCTGCCCGAACACCGCCACATCGGGTTGCACCATGTTGAACAGGCGCGCGACCACGGTGGCGACGCCATCGAAGTGCCCTGGCCGGTGCGCGCCGTCGAGAATGGTGGTGATGTCCGGCACCTGCACTTTCACTTCGTTGCCGGTGCCATATGGATACATCGTCGCCACCGTCGGCGCGAACAGCGCATCGCAGTCGTGCGCCGCCAAACCTGCGGCGTCGGCATCGAGGGTGCGCGGATACCGTGAGAAATCCTCGTTCGGGCCGAACTGGGTGGGATTGACGAACACGCTGGCAACCACGCGGTCGGCGTGCTCGCGCGCCAGATCGATCAGGGCCATATGGCCGGCGTGCAGGTTGCCCATCGTCGGCACGAAGCCCACGCGCAGGCCTTCGATCTTCCAGGCGCGCACCCGCGCGCGAAGTTCAGGCAGATCGGTGAACGTGAACATGGCTCAGGCGTAGCCGTGCTCGGGGCCGGGGAACGATCCATCACGGACCGCCGCGACATAGGCCTTCACCGCACCCACCACCGAACCGCCCTCGGCGAGGAAATCCTTGACGAAGCGCGGCCGGCGATGGCCGCTGGACAGACCGAGCATGTCGTGCAGCACCAGCACCTGGCCATCGCAACCGGCGCCGGCACCGATGCCGATGGTCGGAATCTGCAAGGCGCGACTGATGCGCTCGGCCAGCGCCGAGGGCACGCATTCGAGCACCAGCAACTCTGCGCCGGCCGCCTCGACCGCGAGCGCGTCGTCGAACAATCGCTGCGCCGCCGCTTCCTCGCGGCCCTGCACCGAATAGCCGCCGAGCTTGTTCACCGATTGCGGGGTCAGGCCGAGGTGCCCGCACACCGGGATGTCGCGCTCGGCCAGAAAGCGGATCGCATCCAGGACATGGCCGGCGCCCTCGATCTTGACCATCGCCGCCCCGCCCTGCGCCAGCAGCGCGCTGGCCGCGTCGAGCGCGCGCTCCGGGCTGGCCCCGGTCTGGAACGGCATGTCGGCGATCAGCAACGCACTGCGCAGCCCGCGCGCCACGCATTGCGTGTGATAGACGATCTCGGCGACGGTCACCGGCAAGGTGCTGGCCTTGCCTTGCACCACCATGCCCAGCGAATCGCCGACCAGCACCGTATCGACGCCACCGGCATCGACGGCGCGGGCAAAGCCGGCGTCGTAGGCGGTGAGCATGGTCAGCTTGCGGCCCTCGCGTTTGGCCTGGCGCAGCGACGGCACGGTCACCGCCGGGCGCGCCTTGGGCTTGTCGTCGGAAGCGTACATCGCACGATCACCTGTCATTGCAGCGCCTTACTCTAACAGCAGTTTTCCGAGTCGCGACTCGAAGCCGGCTCCAGCGCGACGATGGCGCTGGCATCGACCTGGTGCAGCAGATCGACCACCCGCCCACGCCCCGGCACGATTGCCTCCGGCGCCATCTCGGCCAGCGGCACCAGCACGAAGGCGCGCTCGTGCAGGTGCGGGTGCGGCACGCACAGCCCCTGGTCGGCGATCACCGATTCGCCGTACAACAACAGATCGAGGTCGAGCACGCGCGGACCCCAGCGCGCACTCTCGGCCGCGCGGTCGCGCCCTTGCGCGCGTTCGATCGCCAGCAGCGCGGCAAGGAGTTCGGTCGCCGGCAGCGCGGTTTCCAGCACTGCCGCGGCGTTGATGAAATCGGCCTGCGCGGTGACGCCCCACGCCGGCGTGCGATACAGCCGCGAGCGATGCAACAGGCGGGTGCCGGGCACCGCATCGAGGGCGATCAGGGCGCGTTCGATCGCGGCGGCGGCGTCGCCGACGTTGCCGCCGAGGCCGATGCAGGCGCGGACGCATCCGCTGGCGCTCGTCGCCATCGCCAGCTCAGGGCGAAGTGTCTGGCTCACCACGATCCGACGCCGATGCGTGGCGTTTGCGTCGCCGCGGCCGACGGCGTTTGCCGTTGCCGGCATCGTCTGCCGCATCGGCCGGCTGCGCCGGGCGTGGCAGGTGCGCGAGTTGTTCGGCCAGTTTCTCTTGCGGCATCGTCTGCGCCTGCGTCCAGAACGCCACCGGGCCGGCCAGCTCGGGCTGTTCGATGGTGCGCAGGGCGAGGAAATCGTAGGCGGCACGGAATCGCGGATGCGCCATCAGGCGCAGCACGCGCTTGCGCTGGCGGATGTCGAAGCGACCTTGCAGCAGCCAGATTTCCTGCATCGGAATGGAAAAGCGCCGTGGCAGGGCGATGCGCTGCGCCTGATGCAAGGTGACGCGATCGGCGGCACGCTGCTGCATCGCCAGCGGATCGAGGTGTTCGTGCGCCAGCTGGCCCAGCTCGGCGCGGAACGCCGGCCACAGCAGCGCCGCGAACAGGAAATACGGCGTCACCGACTTGCCGGCGCGCACGCGCGCATCGGTGTTTTCCAGCGCCTTGCGCAACATCGCGCGCGCGCGACCCTCGCCATCGACGGCGAGCGCGGCAGCGGTTTCGGGCAGCAACGCCGGCAGCAGGCCGAGGCGTTCGAGCGCATCGAAACTCGCCAGCCCGTGTCCACTCTGGAACAACTTGAGCATCTCGTCGAACAAACGCGCCGGCGGTGCTTCGGCGAGCAAGGGCGCGAGCGTCGGAATCGGCGCGGCGGTCGCGGCATCGATGGTAAAACCGAGCTTGGCCGACAGCCGTGCCGCGCGCAGCATGCGCACCGGGTCTTCGCGATAACGCGTATCGGGGTCGCCGATCAGGCGCAAACGGCGCTGCTGCACATCGGCGAAACCGCCGACGAAATCGCGCACGGCGAAATCGCGCACGCCGTAATAGAGCGCGTTGGCGGTGAAATCGCGGCGCACGGCATCGTCCTCGATCGAACCGTAGACGTTGTCGCGCAGCACGCGGCCGTCCTCGTGCATTTCCCGATCGCCGCTGCCGTCGTCACTGTTGGCGCGGAAGGTGGCGACTTCGATGATCTCCGGCCCGAAGAACACATGCGCCAGCCGGAAGCGGCGGCCGATCAGGCGGCAATTGCGGAACAACGCCTTCACCTGCTCGGGGGTGGCATTGGTGGCGACGTCGAAATCCTTGGGCTGGCCACCGACCAGCAGGTCGCGCACGGCGCCACCCACCAGATAGGCGTCGAAGCCGGCTTCGCCGAGCTTGTAGAGCACGCGCAGCGCGTTCGGACTGATCTGCTTGCGCGAGATGCCGTGGGCCTCGCGCGCAACGATCTGCGGCGTCGAAGCGATGGGAGTGGGGTCGGTGGCGGGCGTCATGCTCGCGGCGTGGCCGCTGATCCTTGCGTGGTGGAAGGCTTGCGGCCGGGCCGGCAAGCGCTGGTATAATAGCCGTTCGGCTCGCCCGATACCCCGCTCCCTTCGTCTAGAGGCCCAGGACACGGCCCTCTCAAGGCTGTAACACGAGTTCGAATCTCGTAGGGAGCGCCATTTTTCCGGTCAAAATCGCCGCTTCAGCGGTTTCGACCTACCGCTTCAACCCAGCCGCGCCAGCGCCTGCGCCAGATCGGCCGCCAGCGGCGCTTCGATCCGATACGGCCGGCGGCCGCCGTCCAGCGAAAACTCCAGGCAGGCGGCGTGCAGGAACAGCCGCTTGAGGCCGACCTGCTCCTTCAGCCGCCGGTTCACGTCCTTGTCGCCGTATTTGTCGTCGCCAGCCACGGCGTGGCCGAGGTGGGCAGCGTGGGCGCGAATCTGGTGGGTGCGGCCGGTTTCGATGCGCACATCGACATAGCTGTGGCCGCCGCGGCGTTCGATCAGATGGAAATGGCTGACCGACGGCTTGCCGCCCGGTGCGACCCGGACATGACGCTGCCCGCCCTGGCGCAGGCCGATGTCGAGCGGCGCGTCGACGGTAAAGTCGTTGCCGGCCATGCGCCCGACCAGCAGCGCCAGATAGCGTTTGCGCAGGCCGGGCACGCCGCGATCGTCGTCCTCGCGCATCAATGCCTGCAACTCGGTCAGCGCCGAGCGCTTCTTGGCGATCACCAGCACGCCACTGGTGTCGCGATCGAGCCGGTGCGCCAGTTCGAGTTCCTGCTGCGGCCGCAGTTGCCGCAGCGCCTCGATGGCACCGAACGAGATGCCGCTGCCGCCGTGACTGGCCACGCCGCTGGGCTTGTCGAGCGCGAGCAGGCGTTCGTCCTCGAACACGATTGCCGCTTCCAGTCGCTCCAGCATCGACGCCGGTGCCGCGCTGGCGGGCTGGGCGGCGTTCAGGGCCACCGGCGGGATACGCACGAGGTCGCCGCCTTCGAGCCGGCTGTCGGGCTTGGCGCGTTTGCCGTTGATCCGCACCTGGCCACTGCGCACCAGCTTGTAGATCAGGCTGCGCGGGGCGCCCTTGAGCTGGCCGAGCAGGAAGTTGTCCAGCCGCTGGCCCTCGCGGTCGTCGGGAACGGTGGCGGTGCGGACGCCGCTTGCAGGCGGTTCAAGGGTCATCGACAAGGTATCCGTTACGGCGGCAATTCGATCTGCTACAATGACTTCGAGCGAAAACGTCCTGATTTTGCAGGGTTTGCCACATCGACCCTGCCCGATCCGTGACACCGGCCACCGTCGCCATGGGGCGTCATGGTACGCCAGCGCACGCGGACTCGATCGCCCCGGCGCAGGTGCGCCGGCCTTGCTGCCGGAATCCATCCCGGCAGACCCCCAAACATGCAACAAGCGCTCCCGTGCGGTTCGCCGTGTGGTTTTGCAGCGCTGGAGATCACCCGGCTGGCCCGATGCCCGAAAGGCGACGGCGACGGTAAGGATTGCAGGGCGCAAGCCCCCGGCGTTCCTCGCGGTAGAGCGCGTGAGGAATCGACAATGAAGCGGATGCTGATCAATGCCACGCAGGCAGAAGAACTGCGCGTGGCGATCGTGGACGGCCAGAACCTGTACGACATCGACATCGAACAGGCGTCCAGGGAACAGAAGAAATCCAATATCTACAAGGGCCGCATCACCCGGCTCGAACCGTCGCTGGAAGCGGCTTTCGTCGAGTACGGGGCCGATCGCCACGGCTTTCTTTCGCTGAAGGAAATCTCGCCCGACTATTTCCAGGAAGGCGTCGACCCAGCCAAGGCGGGGATCAAGGAACTGCTGCGCGAAGGCCAGGAAGTCGTCGTCCAGGTCGAAAAGGAAGAACGCGGCAACAAGGGCGCGGCGCTGACCACCTTCATCTCGCTGGCCGGCCGCTACATGGTGCTGATGCCCAATTCGCCCAACGCCGGCGGCGTCTCGCGCCGGATCGAGGGCGACGACCGCGCCGCGCTGAAAGAAGCGATGGACGTGCTCAAGATCCCCGACGACATGGGGATCATCATCCGCACCGCCGGCGTCGGCCGCGATGCCGAAGAATTGCAGTGGGATCTCGACTACCTGTTGCAGGTCTGGAAGGCGATCACCGACGCCGCCCTGTCGAAACCCTCGCCGTTCCTGATCTATCAGGAATCGCGGTTGATCATCCGCGCCCTGCGCGACTACATGCGCGCCGACATCGGCGAGGTGCTGGTCGATAGCGAGCCGATGTACAACGAAGCCCGCGACTTCATGCAGCAGGTGATGCCGGCCAGCCTGCGCAAGCTCAAGCTGTACGCCGAAACCACGCCGCTGTTCAACCGCTTCCAGATCGAATCGCAGATCGAAAACGCCTACGAGCGCATGGTTCGCCTGCCCTCGGGCGGCTCGCTGGTGATCGACCAGACCGAGGCGCTGACCGCCATCGACGTCAACTCGGCGCGCGCCACCAAGGGCGGCGACATCGAGGAAACCGCGTTCAACACCAACCTCGAAGCGGCCGAAGAAGTGGCCCGGCAGATGCGCCTGCGCGATCTCGGCGGGCTGGTGGTGATCGATTTCATCGACATGTCCGCCAACAAGCACCAGCGCGAGGTCGAAAACCGCCTGCAGAACGCGCTCAAGCACGACCGCGCGCGCGTGCAGATCGGTCGCATCTCGCGCTTCGGGCTGCTCGAACTCTCGCGCCAGCGCCTGCGCCCGAGCCTGGGCGAATCCTCGCAGGTGGTCTGCCCGCGCTGCGAGGGCCACGGCCGCGTGCGCAGCGTCGAATCGCTGTCGCTGTCGGTGCTGCGCCTGGCCGAAGAACAGGCGATGAAGGAAAGCACCGGCCAGGTGCTGGTGCAGGCACCGCCGGCGATCGCCAACTTCCTGCTCAACGAGAAGCGCCGCGCCCTGATCGAGATCGAGCAGCGCCACGATGCACCCATCATCGTCGTCGCCGATCGCCATCTCGAAACTCCGCATTTCGAGGTCAGCCGCCTGCGCAGCAACGAGCTGGGCGAAGAATCGAGCAAGCCCAGCTACCAGCGCGGCAGCCAGCGCAAGCAGGCGGTACACGCGCTGACCAAATCCAATCTCAACATCCCCGCGCCGGCCGTCACCAAGGTGCAGCCGGTGGCACCGGCCCCGGTGCGCGAACGCGAACCCGAGCCGGTCGCCGCACGCGCGCCGCAACCGGCCGCAGCCGTCACGCCGGCGCCGATGCCGGCACCGGCAACGATGGTCGCCCAGCCCAAGCCGCAATCGGGCATCGTCGCCCGCATCCTGAAGATCTTCGGCAGCAAGCCGCATGCCGAGCCAACGCCGGCCGTCGCGCCGGCGACGGCCAATGCACCGACGCCACCGCCGCTGACGACCGGCAACGCGCCTTCCACGCCCACGCGCGAACCGCGCCCGCCCCGCGACGGGCAGTCGACGCGCGGCGGCAACGAACGGCGGCCGCAGGCGGGTCAGGGCCAGCACCCGAATCAGGGCGGCAAACCCGGCAACCGGCTGACGCAAGGCGGGCAACGCAGCCAAGCGCCGCAAGACGGCCGGCTGCGCACCGACGCACCGCCACGCCCGCCGCGCGCCGAGCGCCCGGCGACGGAGTCGCAAGCAACGCGCCCGAGTCCCCCCGCGACAGCCACTCCGCAGGCGCCGACGCCCGCAGCGCAACCGAAAGCCATCGTCGCAGCGACCGACGACGTGCCCGTCGCTGCCGCCGGCACCACGCCCGCCACTGCCGGCGTGGCACCGGTCGCCGCCGCCACTGGCGTCGAGGGCGCGGGCGAAGGCAATCCCGCGCGCCGCCGTCGGGGTCGTCGTGGCGGCCGCCGCCGTCGCCGTCCGGAGAACGCAGCCGCCGGCGCCGGCAACGAGCAACTCGCCATCGATCTGGACGAGGAAGAAACCGACGAAACCGGCGACGGCACCGCCACCGCACCGGTGGTCAGCACGATGCCGATGCCGGCGCGCTCTGCACCGCCTGCCGCCACATCTTCCTCCGCCCCGGCCGCGCCGACGCCGCGGCCGGTCACTGCGCCGGCATCGGCAGTCGCCGCGACACCAGCTTCGCCGACGGACGCACCCGCACGACGCGCCGAGACGGCGGCAGCGATGCCGACGACGGCGGCGCATCCGCTGCCGACGGCCACCGCCACCCCGGCCGGCGTCGCTGCGGCAAGCAACCTCGCCTCGCCGCCAGCGCCGTCCGCGCAAGCCGCCGCAGCGATGCCGGTGACGACGACGCCGGCTTCAGCGACGCCGGCAACCGCCCAGCGCGACGCTGCCGTCGCGCCGAGCACACGCCCTGCGGCGAATGCGAGCGCTGCGCCACCGGCATCGCCGACCGTGACCGCAAGCGTTTCGCCGGTCGCCGCCTCGACCGCGACTTCGCCCACGGCACCCGCCGCCCATGCCGCGGCGGCACCGACACCGGCGCCCGCCGCGTCGACGGCGCCTGCACAGGCGCAGACGCCGGTCACCCCGGCAGTGGCGCCGGTCGCGCTGCCGGCAGCATCCCGTCCCGCACCGACGGTGCCGGCCCCGACACCAGCGCCCGCCGCCGGCATCCGCCCGCCAGTCACTCCCGCAGCAACCG